>CAZNQA010000085.1:0-6139 GCA_964575105.1 uncultured Stakelama sp. | reverse complement strand
GGTCATGCGGGTCCGCTTAGAGGGGTGGGGCGGGATAGGCTATCGTTGATGGTGCTTGAGCAGGAGCGGAAAGGTGCGTTCGGGGGCCACCTCTTTCCGCTTCACCGGCGGAGGCCGGGGAAGAAGGGGAGGTGGTGCGCGTGCAGCGAGGGCGATCGTGCTCTCCCCATCGGCGGGGCTTTCCTCCTGCGACGATCCCGCGGTAAGGCGCTCCACCAACGATAGAACACTCCCGGGGGAAGCATGGCCAGTCTGTTGCGCCGCAAGATCATCAAGACCGGCGCGGAGCAACCCGCCGACCAGCAACTCGCGCGGACCTTGTCGTGGCCGCATCTGATCGCGCTCGGGGTCGGGGCGATCGTCGGGACGGGGATCCTGACGCTGATCGGCGTCGCATCGGATCGCGCCGGGCCCGCAGTCTTGCTGAGCTTCGCGGTGGCGGGCGCGATCTGTGCGTGCGCGGCCTTGTGCTATGCCGAGATGGCGACGATGATCCCCGCTTCGGGCAGCGCCTATACCTATAGCTACGCCGTGCTCGGCGAAATCATCGCGTGGGTGGTCGGGTGGAGCCTGATCCTCGAATATTCGCTGGTCGTCTCGGCGGTCGCGGTCGGCTGGTCGAGCTATGCGGTTCGGTTCCTTGCGGGCGTGGGGATCGTGTTGCCCGATGTGCTGACGCATGGCCCGAGCGCCACCGGCGCGTTCGGGATCAATCTGCCTGCGGTGTTCATCATCGCGGTGGTGGCGGGGCTGCTGACGCTCGGCACGCGCGAGAGCGCGCGGATCAACAGTGCGCTGGTGATCCTCAAGATCGTCACGCTGACGCTGTTCGTGATCGTCGCGCTGCCGCATTTCGACACCGCCAATCTCGCGCCGTTCGCGCCTTACGGCTATGGCAGCGTCGCTGGCGCGGACGGGGTGAAATACGGGATGATGGGCGCAGCCGCGATCATCTTCTTCGCCTTTTACGGGTTCGACGCGATCTCGACCGCGGCAGAGGAGACGAAGAACCCCGAGCGCGACCTCGCGATCGGGATCGTCGGGTCGATGGTGGTGTGCACGATCATCTATATCGTCGTCGCACTCGCCGCGGTCGGCGCGGTGCATTACAGCGTGTTCGGCAAGAGCGCCGAGCCGCTCGCGCTGATCCTCGTCCAGCTGCAGCAGCCGGGGATCGCGACGATCATCGCGGCGGCGGCGGCGATCGCGCTGCCGACGGTGATCCTCGGGTTCCTCTACGGGCAGAGCCGGATCTTCCTGGTGATGGCGCGCGACGGTTTCCTGCCGCCCGCGCTCGCACGCGTATCGACGCGTGGGACGCCGGCGCGGGTGACGCTGATGACCGCGCTGTTCGTCAGCGTGATCGCAGCGCTTATGCCGATCGACGTGATCGCGAGCCTCGCCAATGCGGGGACGCTGTGTGCGTTCGTCGCGGTGGCGGCGTGCGTGCTGGTGCTGCGGAAACGCGCGCCGGAAGCGCGGCGGCCGTTCCGGATGCCGCTTGCGTGGATCATCGCGCCGCTCGCGATTCTGGGCTGCGCGTATCTTTTCACAAGCCTGCAGGTCGTAACCCAGCTTTCGTTCGTTGCGTGGAACGGGGTCGGCCTGCTGGTGTATTTCATCTACGGTCGCGCCCGCGCCACCATCGCCGCCTGACCCGCGCGCGTTACAGAAAGTCCGACATGTCCGCTGCCAAAGACGGCGAATCCAATCTGGTGATCTTCGCCGCGCTTGCCGCCAATCTCGGGATCGCGGTGGCGAAGTTCGTCGCGGCAGCGATTACCGGATCGTCGTCGATGCTGACCGAGGGGTTCCACTCGGTCGTCGACAGCTTCAACCAGGTGTTGCTGCTGTACGGCCAGCATCGCGGCAAGCGGAAGCCCGATGCCGCCTATCCGTTCGGCTACGGTCGCGAGCTGTATTTCTGGAGCTTCGTCGTCGCGATCCTGATCTTCGGGGTCGGCGCGGGGGTGTCGGTCTATGAGGGCTGGGTCCATCTCGAGGAACCCGAGCCGCTGCGTGACCCGCTGGTCAATTACATCGTGCTCGGGATCGCCTTCGCGCTGGAAGGAACCTCGTGGGTGCTCGCGGTGCGCGGGTTCGCGGCGGAAAACCGCGGGCGCGGCTGGTGGCAGGCGGTCCGGCGGTCGAAGGATCCGGCGGGCTTCATCGTGCTGTTCGAGGATTCGGCGGCGCTTGCCGGGCTGATCGTCGCCGCGGCAGGCGTGTGGCTGAGCCATTATCTGCAGGACCCGCGGATCGACGGGATCGCGTCGATCGTGATCGGGGTGATCCTCGGCGTGGTCGCGGCGTTGCTCGCGCGCGAGGCGAAGGGGTTGCTGATCGGCGAAGGCGCTGACCCCGCGATCGTCGCGCGAGTCCGCGCGATCGTTGACGGGCGTCCAGAGATCACCTGCGTCAACCACGTCCGCACGATCCACACCGCGCCGCAGAGCATCTTCGTCGCGATCAGCGCGGACTTCGTCGATACGCTGACGATGGGCGAGGCGGAAACGCTGATCGAGACGATCGAGACCGACCTCAAGCTGGCCGAGCCGATGCTGTCGTCGATCTACATCCGGCCCGAGAAGCGCGAGAATGCCGCCGACCTGCCGCAGACCGGCAAGGCCTGACACGCGGCGTTCAGCGCGCCGCCGGCACGATCTCCACCACGTCGAGGACAGATTCGAACCGCGGCGAGGGCAGCACCAGTCGCCAACGCTCGACGCCGATCCGCTCGACATAGCCGGCAAGATCGCGGGTTCCGTCGCGGCCATAAACGAGCGGGCGATGTTCGTCGCCAAACAGCATCGTGCCGAGGAAGACCGCGCGCGACGACGAATCGGCGAACAGCACGCCGACCGGGCGTTGCCCGCCGCCGACCTTGGATAGCCGGACCTGACCGCCGTCGCTATCGACCCGGCAATCGACCGGCGGGTAGCTGGTCAGGTCGCGCATCGCAGTGCCGTGCGCGCCGAGCTTGATCACACGGCAGCGATAGGCGCCGGCGGGCGGGGTCGCGTCGGGAAGCGCGCGGTCGGGATCGAACAGCGCGGGATCGGCGTCGACCGGCGCGGCAAGACCGGCCGTCCGTACCTTTGCTAGCGCGTCGATCCACGCCCCGCGCCACGACCGCAAGCGGGCGCGATCCGCGGGGGTGGCGACTCTCCGCCAGTCCCGGTCGGACGGGGCGATCCCCGAGGATGCGACGACGGCCTTGACCGGTTTGCCGCCAAACGCGGTCAGGGCGGCGCAGAGCAGCAGGCCGGAACAGCGGGTCGGGGGTTTCAGCACCATCGGGTCATGACGGGTTGGCAATCAGCGGACATGCCTGCCAGTCAACCACGCTATCCCAGCAATGCCAAGAGCTTCCGTCGCAATCCTAAACCAAGGGTCACGCCGCGGTCCAACCGCCGTCGACCGAGAGGTTCGCGCCGGTGATCGCCTTGGCCTCGTCGCGGCACAGGAACAGCGCGAGCGCGGCGACCTGATCGACCGTGACGAACTCCTTGGTCGGTTGCGCGGCGAGCAGCACGTCGTCCATCACCTGCTCGCGCGTCAGTCCGCGTGCCTTCATCGTGTCGGGGATCTGCGCCTCGACCAGCGGGGTCCAGACATAGCCGGGCGAGATGCAGTTGACGGTGATCCCGTGCGTCGCGGTTTCGAGCGCGATCGTCTTGGACAGGCCGACGAGGCCGTGCTTGGCCATCACATAGGCCGATTTGTTCGGGCTCGCGACGAGCGAATGCGCCGAGGCGGTCGAGATGATCCGGCCCCAACCGGCCTGCTTCATGAACGGTACGGCGGCCTGCATCATGTACCAGGCGGAATTGAGGTTGATCTGGATGATCGCCTCGAACTTGTCGGCGGGGAAATCCTCGATCGGCGCGACATGCTGGATGCCCGCATTGTTGACGAGGATGTCGGGCCCGCCGAGCGCATCGTGGCAGCGCTGGACCATTGCCGCGATCTGGTCGGGTTTGGTCATGTCGGCGGCATCGTACAGCGCCTCGCCGCCGCTCGCGGTTGCCAGCGCGGCGCGTTCGGTCTCGATCGTGGCCGGGTCGCCGAAGCCATTGATCATCACGTTCGCTCCCTCGCTGGCGAACAGCCGCGCGTAGGCAAGGCCGATGCCCGAGGTCGACCCGGTGATGATCGCGGTTTTGCCCTTGAGGAACATGGGGAATCTCCGGTTGCGGCGGTGAAGGGTCAGATCGGGCGGGGCGTGAGGTGCTGTGTCAGGTCGAACGCGGCGCTTTTGCCCGTCTCGATGTTCTGCGCGATCAGTTCGGCATTGGCCATCGTTTCGGCGACTGCCTTCATCCCCGCGTTCCAATGCTCGCGCATCGTCCGCGCGGAAAACTCGAAGTCGCGGCTGCCGCCCTCCCACGCGTTGGCGCGGTGGATGAGGTGGACGAGGTTGACCGGATCGGCGTTGGTCCGCGCCGCCAGCGCCACGACGTCGGGGTCGTCGCGCATTTCCGGCGGGAGCTTCGCCAGCACGCGGCGTGCGAGTTCGCGGTCCTTGCGGTCGCGCATCATCAGGTCGGAAACCTGTCGCGTGCGGCTCGAGAAGCGGATTTCCTTCTCGCGCGCCATCACGTCCATGATCGTGCGCGGGCGTTCGGTCGCCGCGGGGAAGAGGTCGATCTGGAAGGCGAGCAATTCGCCTTGCTGATGTTCGAGCACATGCGTGAGCGGGGTGTTCGAGACGAGTCCGCCGTCCCACCACAGCCGCCCGTCGATCTCGACCGCGGGCAGGCCCGGCGGCAACGCCCCCGAGGCCATGATGTGCCGCGCGTCGATCCGCATTTCGGTGGTGTCGAAATAGCTGAAATTGCCGCTTTCGACGTCGACCGCGCCGACCGACAGCCGGACCGGGCCGTCGTTGAGCAGGTCCCAGTCGATCAGCCCGTCGAGCGTCGCCTTGAGCGGGGTGCTGTCATAATAGCTCAGCGCGTCGGGGGTGCCTGGGAAGGCCATCGTCGGAGGAAGGAGGCGCGGCGAGAAGAAACCGGGGACCCCCATCGTCAACACGGTCGCGGCGGAGAGTTCGTGGAGGAATTCGCGAATCCGGTCGTCGGGGAAGATCGGGAAGCTCGGCAGCGCGCCGGTCATTGTGTCCCAGAAAGCGGCGAGTTTCTCGACTCGGTTCTCTGGCGGGTTGCCCGCGAAGATCGCGGCGTTGATCGCGCCGATCGAAATGCCAGCGACCCAGTCGATCTCGATTCCGCTCGACGCGAGCCCTTCGATCACGCCTGCCTGATAACTGCCGAGCGCGCCGCCGCCTTGCAGGACCAGCGCGACACAATCGGGCAGGGGCAGCGCCTTGGCGCGCCGTTTGGGCTTGATCGACTCATTAACCGCCATGCCTTGCACATGCGCGTGTTGCGGTGCGGGATCAATCGCGGTGTAGGATGAGCGCGACCGTCAGCGCGACAAAAGCGCCGTATCGTGGTGGCGACTTGCAACAAGCGGGTCTGCCGCGCATTCATGCCGCAACGGCAACGAATCCGGAATATATCTGCCATGCGTCTCGACGATTTCGATCCCAACATCAACGTCGAGGACCAGCGCGGGCAGGGCGGCGGCGGTGGCTTCGGCGGCGGCGGCGGCGGTTTGCTGCTCGGGCTGGTGCCTTTGGTGTTCAGCCGGTTCGGGTGCGGCGGCGTTGCGGTGCTGCTTGCGGTGCTCCTGTTCTTCGGGGGCGGGCTCGGGATGCTTGGCGGTGGCGGCGGGCAGGTCGGCGCGCCGACGCAGCAGATCGGCCAGCAGGGCAGCAACGCGCGCGGCGGGACCGACGCGAAGTCGAGCTGCACGCTCAATGCCGAAAGCCGGACCGCGTGCAACGCGTTCAGTTCGGCGGACAAGACCTGGGCCGCGATCTTCCAGCGCAACGGCCAGCAGTTCCAGCAGCCCAAGCTCGTCTTCTACGGCGGCAACGGTCGTTCGGGCTGCGGCGCGGCGCAGAGTGCGATGGGGCCATTCTATTGCCCGCGCGACCAGGGCGTCTATCTCGACACCAGCTTCTTCGCGGAGCTTGCCAACCGCTTCGGCGCCAAGGGCGATTTCGCGCAGGATTATGTGATCGCGCATGAATTCGGCCATCATATCCAGAACCTGCTCGGCACGTCCGACA
>CAZNQA010000084.1:0-13248 GCA_964575105.1 uncultured Stakelama sp. | reverse complement strand
TGCGCGCCGTCGACGTCTGCGTCGGTCATGATGACGATCTTGTGGTAGCGCAGCTTCTCGACGTTGAAGTCGTCACGTCCGATGCCCGTGCCCATCGCCTGAATGAGTGTCCCGATTTCCTTCGACGACAGCATCCGGTCGAACCGCGCGCGCTCGACGTTGAGGATCTTGCCGCGGAGCGGCAGAATCGCCTGGAAGTGGCGGTCACGCCCCTGCTTGGCCGACCCGCCAGCCGAGTCGCCCTCGACCAGGAACAGCTCGGACTTGGCGGGATCACGCTCTTGGCAATCAGCGAGCTTGCCCGGGAGCGACGCGATATCCATCACGCCCTTGCGCCGAGTCAGTTCGCGCGCCTTCTTGGCGGCCTCGCGCGCGGCGGCGGCGTCGATGATCTTGGCGACGATCGCCTTGCCGTGCGCGGGGTTTTCCTCGAGCCATTCGGCGAGCTTGTCCGCCATCAGCGATTCGAGCGGCTGGCGCACCTCGGACGAGACGAGCTTGTCCTTGGTCTGGCTGCTGAACTTCGGATCGGGCAGCTTGACCGAGACGATCGCGGTGAGCCCCTCGCGCATATCGTCGCCGGTGAGGCTGACCTTCTCCTTCTTCAACATGCCGGATTTTTCAGCATAATTGTTGAGCGTCCGCGTCATCGCCGCGCGGAACGCGGCCATGTGCGTCCCGCCGTCGCGCTGCGGGATGTTGTTGGTGAAGGCGAGGACGTTCTCGTAATAAGAGTCGTTCCACTCGAGCGCGACGTCGATCGTGACGTCGTCGCGCGTGCCACTGATCGCGACCGGCTCGGGCATCAGCGCGGCCTTGTTGCGATCTAGATATTTCACGAACGCGGCGATCCCGCCCTCGTAATAGAGCTCGACCGTCTTCACGTCCGCGTGCCGCGCGTCGTTGAGGAACAACCGCACGCCCGAGTTGAGGAACGCGAGCTCGCGGTAGCGATGCTCGAGCTTGTCGAAGTCGAATTCGGTGATTTTGAACGTGGCGGGCGACGGGAAGAAGGTGACGCGCGTCCCCTTCTTGCCCGGCGCGGGGCCGACGATCTTGAGCGGGGCCACCGCATCGCCGAACGCGAAGCGCATGTAATGCTCCTGCTCGTCGCGGAAGATCGTGAGATCGAGCCATTCGGACAGTGCGTTGACGACCGAGACGCCGACGCCGTGGAGCCCGCCCGAAACCTTGTACGCATTGTCGTTCGAGGTGTTCTCGAACTTACCGCCTGCGTGAAGCTGGGTCATGATCACCTCGGCGGCGCTGACGCCTTCCTCGGTGTGGATTCCGGTCGGAATCCCGCGGCCGTTATCCTCGACCGTGACCGATCCGTCGGCGTTGAGCGTGATGTCGATCCGGTCGCAATGCCCGGCGAGCGCCTCGTCGATCGCATTGTCCGAAACCTCGAACACCATGTGGTGGAGGCCCGAGCCGTCGTCGGTATCGCCGATGTACATGCCGGGGCGTTTGCGCACTGCGTCGAGGCCCTTGAGCACCTTGATCGAGTCTGCGCCATAGTCGTTGGTATTGGGGTCTTCTGCCATGCCAAGCGTATAGGGATTCAGGGCTGGAAACGGAAGCGAAATGGCGTTTCCCGGCCCGGGACGCCACACCCGGGCCGGAATTCGCTACTTCTCGACGATGAAGGGCAATTGCCCGCCCCCGGCGCTGTAGGTCGGCAGCTTGCCGTCCCACTTCTCGATCGCGCGTTGCTGCAGGATCGCGGGGTTGGCCCGCAGCGCATCCCCCTCGATCTGCGAGGATTTCGCCTTGCCCTCGGCATCGGCAATCCGCGCGTCGGCATTGGCCTTGACCGTCGCGACGTTCGCCTGCGCCGCCAGTGCCGCCTGCTCGTTGGCGATCTTGGTGTTGATCTGGTTCAACACCTGATCGGGCACGCGGATGTTCGACGCCCAATAGAGCTGCTCGACATGCAGCCCGACCGGTTCGAAATAGCGATCGACATCGCGCTGCACCGCCGACAGCAACGCCGCTTTCTTCGGGCCGTAGATTTCCTCGACACCAAGCCGCGCGGCTTCCTCGTTCAGCGCGCTGCGCACGGCGTTGCGGAGCGGCCCCGCGACGATCCCCGCCATGTCGATGCGGTATTTCTGGAACAGGATCGGTGCCCGCACCGGATCGACCCGATACGCCACCGACACGTCCGCCGACAGATTGAGCCCGTTGCGATCCTGGAAGGGAAATTCCTCGTCGGTGCCGCTCTGTTCGGTGCTCGACTTGGTCCACGCATAGGTCGAGGTATAGATCGGATATTCATAGATATTCGTGCCGACCGGCGTGAAATACCAGCCGACGCCCAGCGCATGGTCGGACACCCCCGCCGCGCTGCCGAAATTGCTCACCTTGATACCGACATGCCCCGGCTCGACGCGGCTGCACGAACTCATCGGCAGGATCGCGATCAACGGGATGAGTAGCAAAGGGGCGAAACGGACGAGTCTAGTCATGGTCCCTGTCCTTGTCATTATTCGAGTCCAGCAGGAGGAGAGTGAACTCGCGCGTCAGCGCGGTGACCGAAAGGAAGCCGGCCACGAGCGCGACAAGCGCGAGCAGCGCCGCGCTGACGTTGGCGAGGTCGTTATGCAGGTTGAACAGCGTGGGGATGACGAAGCCAAAACAGGCCAGCGCGCAGACGAGCAGCCCCCCGCAGCGCAAGCCGAAGCCGACGAGCCACAAATCCAGCGATTTCATGAATGGTTTGCCCCGAACGCCCCCGAAGGATGCCGGGGCCGCAGCGCCCCGTCAGGGGTGCGAGTGGCAATATCTGCGCGTTACGGAGTCGCTACAATCGCAATCGGAATCCGCGCAACGCAATCGTGCGTGCAGGCGATGCATGGTGGAAGCGACCCCGGCGGGAGGCGGGACCGCTGCGAGACCATCGCCATTCTCCCGCGAAGGCGGGAGTCCAGAAGTCGCGAGAGCTGTAAGCCGTTGTTCTGCTTGACCCTGGATTCCCGCTTTCGCGGGAAAACAGCAGGTAACGAGACCGTATCACAACTTTCGCGCCAGTCCGCCCCGGCACGCTGCCGGGGCGGTATCAACACTCAGAACCGATCGGCGCGCTGCCCAAGCAACGTCACTTCGACGCGGCGGTTCTGGCGCATGCCCTGCGGCGTGGTGTTGGGCGCGACCGGGCTCGCCTCGCCATGCCCGACGACCGAGAAGCGCGCGCGGGTCACGCCCATCTGGTCGAACGCAGTCCGCACCGCATCCGCGCGGCGCTCGGACAGCGCCTGGTTGTGCGCATCGGTCCCGCGCGAATCGGTGTAGCCGTCGATCGCGACGCGCACCCCCGATTCCGACCGCAGATAGTCGGCAAGGCCCTTGAGCTTGTCGATCGCGCCCGGGCGCAGCACCGCGCTGTCGGTCGCGAACAGCACGTCCTCGTCGAGCCGCATCATCGCGCCGCGCGACGTCTGGCGGAAACCGTAGCCGCGCATCGCGCCCTGGTCCCAGCCACCGCGCGGCGGTCCGCGGCGTTCCTCGACCACGACGACACGGTCGCGCGACGCCCAGTCGAACCGGTCGCGACGCGGGCCGGCGACCTGCGCGAAGGCACGGTTGGCGGCATCCGCCTCGCGCTGGTTGACGCGACCGTCATGGTTGAAGTCGAAATTGCGCATCACGAAGGCACGCCCGCGGTTGGTCCCGCGCAGTTCGGGGAACAGGATCGGCACGCCCGCACCGGTCAGCCGATAGTCGCGGTCGCCCGGGCGGCCACCACCCCAGTCCCACCGCTCCTGCGCGGCAGCGGGCATCGCGCTGCCTGCAATGGCGACGGCGGCGACAGCGGCGCAAACAAAGGATTTTCGGTCAAGGCGCATCGTTGGTCTCCAAGGGCCCCCGCCCGATCCCGACCCCTTGGACCTACAGGCTTTAACAACGCGTGAGGCTGATCGACAGCCGGGGTTCAGGCGGCGACCTGCCCCAGCGTGAGACGCAGTGCATCGCGCCCGAGGTCCGCGAACAGCGCGTCCTCGGTCCCGGTCATCCACACCTGCCCGATTCCCGCGAGCCGCGCGAACAGCGCCGCGCGCCGGACCGGATCGAGATGTGCCGCCACTTCGTCGAGCAACAGCACCGGCGCCATCCCGGTCCGCTCGGCGACGAGATCGGCATGCGCGAGGATCAGCCCGAGCAGCAGCGCCTTCTGCTCGCCGGTCGAACACAGCGCCGCCGCCTGCGCCTTGCCGAGATGCGTCACCGCGAGATCGCTGCGATGCGGCCCGACCAGCGCGCGCCCTGCCACGGCATCGCGCGCGCGGCCTGCCGCGAGATCGGCGGCGAGCGTCTCCCCCGCCCCGGTCCACCCGGTCAGTTCGAGCCCCGCGCGCGCGAACGGCCCGTCGGGCTGCTCGACCAGCCGCGCGCCAAGGGCTGCGACCGTATCGCACCGCGCCGCATCGATTGCGCTGCCATGCTCTGCCATCTGCGCCTCGAGCGCGCTCAGCCACTCGCGGTCGGGCCGCCCCTCCTCGCCGAGCAGCCGGTTGCGCGCGCGCATCGCCGCCTCATAGCGATTGGCGTGGACCGCATGGCCGGGGCTGAGCGCGAGCGTCAGCCGGTCGAGGAACCGCCGCCGCTCCCCCGCCGGCTCGACGAACAGACGGTCCATCGCGGGAGTCAGCCACAGCACGGTCAGCCATTCCGCCAGTTGCGTCGCCGCGACCGCAGCGCCCTGCACACGCACGATCCGCCGCTCGGGCGCAGTCGCCTGCGTGCCGGTGGCGAGCGCGACATCCCCGCCGAGGTCGCTCGCGATCCCGAACCCGCCCGGCCCGTCCTGCCGCGCCATCTCGCCCAGCCCCGCGCGCCGCAGCCCACGCCCGGGCGCGAGCAGCGACACCGCCTCGAGCACGTTGGTCTTGCCCGCGCCATTCTCGCCGGTGAGCACGACGAACCCCGGCCCGGGCGCGATCGCCAGCGCGGCGTGGTTGCGAAAATTCGTCAGGACGAGGCGCGTCAGCATCGCAACCGCTCTAGCCGGTTGCCCGCGTTACGCAATTTTCGTGATTCACTCGGGGAAAAGGCACTCCCCCTCCCGTTCGTTTCAAGCGAAGTCGAGAAACCCGGCACAGCACACGTTTCTCGACTACGCTCGAAACGAACGGGAAGGAAAACGCTTTCCGCCAATCTTACGAAGCGAGCGAAGGCTCCACCACAGCCTCGCGCCGGTTGCTGAGATAGGACGCCAGTTCCGCCCCCAGTTCACGCTGCGCCTTCAGATACGCCGCCGGTGTCCGGATCCCCAACCTTGCACGCGCCGCATCGAGCGGTTCGGCGAGCAACGCGAGATAATCCTCGCCCGAAATCCACTGTGCGCGTCGCCCGTTGCGATACCCCTCCCACACCGCACGCGCGAACAGCGTGTTGCGCGTGACCGACAGGCTCTTGAGCGCCGCCGCCCCGCCGATGAACGCCCAGCCGAGCCCGCCGACCTGCGCATAGCTGAACGCGACTAGGCACGCCTCGCCAAGCGATTCGTCCGCCTGATAGCCGGTCAGCACATGCCAGATGTCATGCGTGTCGCGGACCCGCCGCCCGAACCACGCATAGGGATGCGCGACCTGATCCTCGCTGATCACCTTGCTCACCTGCACCAGCCCGTCGGCGGAATAGCCGGTCGTTTCGAGAAAATGACGATAGGCCGCGCCCACCGTGCCCGGCGCGAACCCCGCGACGAACGCGCTGTCCGACAGACGCTCGGCGAGTTCGGCCTGTTCGCACGCGAGCCGCCCGCCCTGCGTGGTCGCGATCAACCGCGCGTAGTTTATCGGCGCATTCCCGACATTAAGTGCGCGCATGATGCGGAAAACCTGCGTCGTATCGTCACCGTTCGCGAGCAATTTGCGGATCGCATCGAACGCGGTGCGCCAGTCGCGCCGTCCGCTGGTGCCGGGAAAAGGGGGAAGCGTGGCGATCGACTCGGCTCCTTGCTGACAGGCATGTTAGTAAGGAGCCGAGCGCTTTCTGTCAATCCTGCCGTGCCGCCACCGCACTGCCGCCAAAGATCACGCCCTGCCGCCCCTGTGGCGTAAACAGGCCATAGATCATTGCACTCTCGGGTTTGCTCGCCGCGTCGAGCAGCGCGACCTGCTCGGGGGGCAAGCGCAGGTCGGTCGCCGCGATATTGTCGTGAAGCTGTTCGACCCGGCTCACCCCCATCAGCGCGGTGTCGACCCCCGTCCGCCCCAGCACCCAGGCGAGCGCAACGCGCGCCGGTGTTTCCCCAAGCGCCTCCGCCACCTCGCGCAGCGCGTCCACGATCCGCCAGTTGCGCTCGGTAAACAACGTGTCGCCGAACGGATTGGCACCATCAAGCCGTTTGTCGCCCGCCGCCCGCGCCGCGCCCGTACCGGCATCGCTCGGCAACCCGCCCGCGCGCGGCGCACCCGCCGCGATGCTGGCGCGGTCGTATTTCCCGGTGAGCAGCCCGTACGCCAGCGGGCTCCACGGCATCATCCCCATGCCGGAATCGCGCGCGAGCGGCAGATGCTCGGCCTCGACCTCGCGGCTCACCAGTGAATAGAAATATTGCAGGGCGATCGGTGTCGGCAGGCCTCGCGCCGCCGCCAGCGTGACCAGCTTGGCGACATACCAGGCGGGCGCGTTCGACATGCCCCAATACCGGATCTTTCCCGCGCGGACGAGACCGGCCATCGTCTCGAGCAGTTCCTCCGCCGGAGTGACCGAATCCCACACATGGATCCAGTAGAGGTCGACATAGTCGGTCCCCAGGCGGCGGAGCGACCCGTCGAGCGCGCGGTGAATATGGCTGGCGCCGTTGCCCCCGCCCTGTGGCCCCGGCCCCGCAGAAAACCCGGATTTGGTCGCGATGACGATTCGATCGCGCAGCCCTCGTTCGGCGATGATCGCGCCCAGCATCTCCTCGCTGCGCCCGCTCGCATAAACGTCTGCGGTATCAACGATATTGCCGCCCGCCTCGACATAAGCGTCGAACACCGTTGCGGCAGCGGGCTGTTCCATCCCCCAGCGCGCAACCCCGAACGTCATCGTGCCCAACGCAAGCGGGCTGACGACGAGCCCCGAGCGACCAAGCGTGCGATAATCGGTAAGCGCCATGTCAATGACTTTCGTAGGGATCGATACGGAATGCCTGCGTCGGATTGCCCTCGGGGGTCAAGCGTTATATATATCGATCGCTATGGAAACGACCGCCCTACCCCAGCGCCGCACCGGTCGCCCGCTTTCCTTCGACCGCGAGACCGCGTTGACCGCAGCGATGCACCTGTTCTGGGAACAGGGGTTCGAGGCGACCTCGATCGCGGATCTGACGCGGGCGATGCGGATCACCCCGCCGAGCCTTTACGCCGCATTCGGCGACAAGCAGCGCCTGTTCCGCGAAGCGGTCGACCGCTACCTCGGCGGCGCGGACGCGGTCGAACGGGGGATTTCGGAGGCGGTGTCGGCGGAAGCCGCCGCGCGCGACCTGCTCACTGCCGCCGCGCTTGGCGATACCGGGGCGGACACCCCCGCCGGCTGCCTGCTCGCGAGCTCGATGGTCAGCACCTCGGCCAGCGCAATCGGGCTGCGCGAGGAACTCGCGACGATCCGCCGGGCGATCGAAGCGGCGTTGCGCGAGCGGATCGAACGCGATGTCGACGCCGGCCTGATGCCGCGCGACAGCGACGCGGAGATGCTCGCGGGGCATGTCTTCGCGGTCGTCCAGGGCATGTCGACGCTCGCCAAGGACGGCGCCGGACGGGCGAAACTGCTGCGGATCGCGGCTGCGGCAATGGCAGGCTGGCCGCGCCAGACCCGCTGATCCCCGAATCCTGCCACCACGATCTTTCGGGGCGAACCGGGAGGCAAGGCACCCGCCGCATCGTCCTTGTCCCGGCCCCCCCGCACGGTTGCCGGGAAGGGCGACCTTTGGTGTCCCGGGTCCCGAGCGAATGCGTGATCGATCCTCCGCAGCAGGCAGCGTCGCTCGGCGCTTGCCCGACGGACCCACATGATGGGCTGCAGGGAACCCGCTTGTGCGAATGGTGTTGTCGCTCCGCAAGGCGTGGCGTTGCGGTTGCGGCAAGGTGGTAACAGGACGACCGCTCCGCGCAGCTCGACGCCTCGGTCGAGGAGGCAGGCTCGTTTCGGGACGCGACCGTCGACGGACAACCGGCGAAGGCCACTTCGAAATTGTGCGTTAACCAAGGTGGCTGTAAACAACGCTATGGGTGAAATCGAACGGCAGGTTCCGGCAGGACTGATTGAGCAATGGGCGGTCCACCTGCGTCGCCAGAGATCGCGCGCGGCAGATACGATCTGGCTGCTCGATAATGGCTTCACGATCCATGACGGCCGGGATGGCGTCGCCACGACGGACGCGTCGGCGCGGGTCCGGCAGGAACAGGAGGCGATCGTCGCCGAAGTCAGCGCGTTGCTCGACCAGTATGATGCGATCAATCTGCGCGGCGCGCCGCTGCAGGACAGCACCTCGCGCTAGATCTCGCGTCGACGGCGCACGTCCGCGCGTCGCCTTCCAGGCGCCCTTGACGATACCGTGCCGCCCGATCCTCCACGTCTGATGTAAAAATATTCCCATGTTTTCCCGCGACGTCGGGCGGTATGTTCGGCTCGGTCCGGGCGATCGTCGAACCGGCAGGGGAGACCGGAACGATACATGCAGAGGACAGCCATCCCGCGCGCGCCGCTGCCGATCGTGCTGTTGCTGCTCGGCGTCGCGCTGCTGATCCGCTGGCATGATTTCGGGAACCCCGTGATCCATGTCGACGAGCAATTCTATCTGCTCGTCGGCGACCGGATGCTCCACGGCGCGCTGCCCTATGTCGACATCTGGGATCGCAAGCCGGTCGGGCTGTTCCTAATCTTCGCCGCAATCCGGCTGCTCCCCGGCGACGGGATCCTCGCCTATCAGCTTGTCGCGACGCTGTTCGCCGCCGCGACCGGATGGCTGGTCGAGCGGGGTGCGCGGCGGCTGGGCGCGTCGCGCGGCGCGGCGCTCGCGGCGGCGGTCGCCTATCTGCTGTGGCTGCCGCTGCTGAGCGGGCGGGGCGGACAGTCGCCGGTCTTCTACAATCTGTTCATGACCGCCGCCGCGGTGCTGACGCTGCGCCTCCCCGACCTCGCGGAGCGCGGGATGGCGCGCGCAATCGTCGTCAACGGGGCGGCGAGCTGTTTCCTCGCCGGGCTCGCGATCCAGACCAAATACACCCCCGCGGTGGAAGGCGCGTTCTTCGGCCTCGCCCACCTCTGGTACCTCCGTCGCGCAGGCGGAGGATGGCCGCTGGTCGCGCTGGCGGGGCTGTTGTGGGTGACGCTCGCGATCGCGCCGACCGCAGCGGCCGTGCTCGACTATGCGCGGCGCGGGCCGGCGGTCTTCCAGGCGTTCTTATTCTCGAACTTCGCCTCGATCACGCTCCGCAAGGGCTATCTCGCCGCGAAGATCGCCGCGCGGATGGCGGGCAACATCGGGCAAATGTCCCCCTTCCTCGTCTGCGCGATCGTGTCGTGGCGGATGCGCCCGTGGACCGCCGCCAAGGCACTCGCGTTCGGCTGGCTCGGCGCGGCGCTGGTCGCGTTCGCGATGATCGGCGCGTTCTTCGATCATTATGTGCTGCCGCTGGTCGCCCCCTTCGCGATCCTCGCCGCGCCGGTATTCGATCGCTACCGCTTTGCCGTGCCGGCGCTGTTCGCGGTCGGGCTCGGCCTGTTCGTCGCACGGGTACCGATCCGCCCCGCCGATGCCGCCAACGTGCGCGCGGTCGCCGCCGTGATGCGCGCGAACAGTGCCGGCGGCTGCCCCTATGTCTTCGCGGGCGATTCGATTCTCTACCACCTTGCGCAAACCTGCCTGCCGACGACGCGCGTCTTCCCCTCGACGCTCGCCTACGAGCCGGAGCACGGCGCGAGCGGAATCGACGAGGTCGCCGAAGTTCGCCGCATTCTCGCAAACGCGCCGCCGGTGATCGTCACGCTCGACACCCCCTTCGCCGAGTGGAACCGTCAGACGCTCGGACTGGTCGAAAGCGCGTTGCGCCGGGACTATCGCCCGGTCCTCACCGTTCCGCGCGAGGCAGGCCATATGATCGTCTACCTGCGGCGCGGCCGGCGCTTTCGAGTGCCGGCGACGTCATGATGGGAGGCGAAATGGTGCACCCGGGCTGAAAGCGATGGGCACTCAGATCATTGGGAAATTTCGGTTCGAATAAATTAAAATTGAGCTGGGGCAGACGCATGGACATCGAGTCAGCGTCCATCCTGGCCCCTCGTCACTAATCGGCGATGCGGGCATCTCAGTCGTGCGGCGTTCCCGCAAAATGCGGAATTTCTGCTTTCGAAGTTTGGGTGGAAAGCAGACCGTCCGCTTTCTGGTGGCGATCAGCACAAGCGGACCTCCAGCGGAGGCGCTTACCTGTACGGGGTCGTGATGCTGACGCCGGATCCGCCCGCTCAACGTCGAGCAGGAGTGCAAGATTTCCGGTCCCAGACCAAGCTCGTCCTGACAAATCTCGATTTGGGTCTTCTCGGTTCATAGGTGCAATACCATGTGGGTTGCGTGCCGATCCGTATCCCCGCAGTCGCCCGCAACAATGCTCCGCCAGGCACGTCGATCGTTCGCGGCGAGCGAATGTCACCAGCGTTCATCAAATACCATCTCGATGATGGCAGTGCCCTGCATCGTTTCGTGCGGCCCGAACCGCATGCGGATCCGCACGATCATCCCTGGTCGTTCGAGACCACCATCCTGTCGGGTGGATATATCGAAGAGGTCTTCACCTTCCAGCCGGACGGGAGCTGGCGAAGTGCCTGGGTCGAGCGGCAACCGGGCTCACAGCATTGGATCGAGGCACGTCACATCCACCGGATCGTTGCATTGCCGTTGGGAGAATGCTGGACGCTCGTTCGTGCCGGTCCGCATGAACGCAAGACCATGTTCTGGCGGTTCGGCGATACGGTGCAGCACCGCGCCTGGAACGCCAGGCGCTGGAGCCATTATCGGTGAGAAGTCGCCGATATCATCGGGGCTGACTGACCAGAGCAGGACACTCTTCGAGAATGGTTCTGGCAAGCGGAGGATAGGCGACACGCTCCGTGATATCCTCGGAGCAGGCGAGCAGACCGTTGGGACAATAGCGATCATCGTCCCAGCCGGGATGATCGAGGATCGGGTAAAGGCAGACCCCCTCCACGGGAACGCCGAGCGACCGCGCGATCTTCACCTCGTGCAGGATCATTCGTAGCCAGTCCGGGCGAGCGCTCCCCTCGATCCCGGTTTCGGCGATGAAGATCGGGCGGCCATAGCGCGCATAGGCGTCCGCAAGGATCGCATGGAGCGGTTTGCTGAGCGGATCATCGTACGACAACGGCGGACCACCGTGGATCCACTGGTTGTTGTGGTAGAAGTTGACGCCAACGATATCGAGCAGCGCGTCGCGGCCCCCGATCTGCGGCCAGGCCTTTCCGGCGATCATGTCCCATGCCTGATATTGCGCGAGGCGGTGACCTTCGGCGGCGGGCGCGTCATGCGGACGGCCGGGGTCGGTGATGACGTTGATAACAGGATCGGCGTGGACGAACCGCGCGGCGGGATCGACTTCAAGGATCGCCTCCATCGCGGCGATCGAGGCGCGGGCAAGTTGCACCTTGAGTTCGTAGCCGCGTCCGCGCGCAAACGGGTTGAGGTACGCCGCATCCCCGCCGCCCCAGGCAAAGAACGAGATTTCGTTGACGGGGGCGTAGAAGCGGCGCTCGCCGGGGGCCGCAGGGCCGATGTGGCGCGCGGCAGCGGCGGCGAAGGCGGCGAACCGCGTGACAAACACCGGCGTCCAGATGTCGATATCGTCGGGCCAGCCGTAATGCAGCAGATCCCAGATCACCTCGGTTCCGGTCGCCTTCGCGGCGGCAAGCTGGCGGTCGAGGCTCGACCAGTCGTAGCGACCGGGTTCGCGCTCGATCAGGTGCCAGCGCAACCCGTCGCGGACGGTCAGGATGCCCAGCTTGGCGAGTTCCGCATAGTCGTACCGGGCCAGCACATCGTGGTGGCTTGTCGCGACGACGTCGACGCGCTTGCGGTCGTGCGCGCGGCGGTGCGTCGAGCATTCGAAGCCGCCTTGCAGGAAACTCTGGAACAAGCCTGTTGGCTGCGGCAGGGGCGGTCGGTCGGTAAGGACGTCGGCAAACAGTGCCTCCCACTGCGGGACGACCGCCGCGACGGCATAGTCTTCATGCACCTTGGCGCGTAGCGCCTGGCCAAGGCAGGACCGTAGCGACCGATCGCCGATCAACCGCTCAATCTCGGCGGCCACCGCCGGGGGGTCCTCGTGCGGCACAAACACGCCGCTGACCCCGTCGATGATCTGTTGCTCGGACCCGTTGTCGCGTGTCGCCACGACGGGCAGACCGGCTGCTCCCGCCTCGGCGATGACGTGCGGCATGCCCTCGCCGCGCGAAAGCCAGACGAACACGTCGAGCGCGCAGAGCAACTCCGGGACGTCGTCCCGATCGCCTAGGAAGGTCAGCGCCCCGTCCAAACCGAGCGCGGTTGCGCGGCTATGGAGCATGACGGCATATTCGGGCAGAAACGCATCCGCCCCCCCGATCACAACGAAACGCGCGGCCGGATGCTGCCGGTGAACCAACGCGGCGGCGTCGATGAAGTCCTCGACGCGCTTCTTGGGATCGAGTCGACCGAGCCATCCGATCAACGGGGCGTCGTCGGGAATGCCGAGCGCCGCGCGAACCGGCGCTCGGCGGGCCGGATCGAACGCGCCGGTATCGACCATCGACGGGATCTCGAGCGCATGATGCTCGCGACCCGGCATGTGGCTTGCGGCTGCGTCGCGGATCGATGCGCAGACACCCACGTAGCGGGAAGTGAAATGCTTCGGGCCGGCAAGCGCCTCGGACACCAGGCCGCCATGTTCGATCAGCGGTGGCCGTAGGTGGATCCGTTCGAGTGCTGGATAGATGTCCGCGACGTTCTGGCAGGAAACCACGATGTCATAGGCGGGGATCTTGCTGGCGAGATACGCCACGGTTTCCTCGAAGCCGAGCGCATAGGGCGTTCGGTCGACAGGGACGCCGATCGCTTCGAGCTGCGCGTGCGTCTGCTCGGGCATCCCGTGCTTGCGGAAGCACGCGATGACTTCGATCCGGTAGCGCGCAGGGTCGAGCGTCTGGGCGAGCAGCCGCACCTCCGTCTCCTCGCCGCCGACGACGAGCCAGGCGAAGACGAACAGGATG
>CAZNQA010000083.1:0-14146 GCA_964575105.1 uncultured Stakelama sp. | reverse complement strand
CCCAACAACCGTGCGTTCACCACCTTGCCGCCTTGCGTCAGCCGGATCGCGTCGCCGATCTCTTCGTCGAGCACCGGCTTGCCCTGCTCCTTGTCCCAGAACGCACTCAGAAAATTGAACAGGTTGCGCGAGAACAGCGCGGACGCATCCGCTGCCAGCCGTGAGGCCACGTTGCGATAGCCGACGATCGTCACGCCCGACACAACGACCGCTTCGCCCGCAACCGAGCCTTCGACGTTGCCGCCGCTCTCGACCGCGAGATCGACGATTACCGACCCGGGCCGCATGCTCGCGACCTGCGCCGCCGAGATCAGCCGTGGTGCCGGGCGCCCCGGGATCAGCGCAGTGGTGATGACAATGTCCTGCTTTGCGATATGACCCGACACCAGATCGGCCTGCGCCGCCTGATATTCGGGGCTCATCTCGCCGGCATAGCCGCCCGAGCCCTCACCCTCGATCCCCGCGACATTCTCGACGAAGATCGGTTTCGCGCCGAGGCTCTGGATCTGCTCGCGCGTCGCCGAGCGGACGTCGGTCGCGGACACCTGCGCACCGAGCCGCCGCGCGGTGGCGATCGCCTGGAGCCCGGCGACGCCGACGCCCATCACGAACACGCGCGCCGCCGACACGGTGCCCGCCGCGGTCATCATCATCGGAAAGGCGCGGCCATAGGCTGCGGCGGCATCGAGCACCGACTTGTAGCCAGCCAGGTTCGACTGCGACGACAGGATGTCCATCGACTGCGCGCGCGTGATGCGCGGCATGAATTCCATCGCCAGCGCCTCGATCCCCGCCGCCGCATAGCCGTCGATTCGTGCGCGATCCGCGAACGGGTTGAGCGCGGCGACCAGCCACGCGCCCGGTGCTGCCCCGGTGAGCGTATCGGCGGACGGCCCCTGCACCCCGAGCACGATCTCCGCGCCCGCCAGCGTCGCCGTACGATCCGCGACGGTCGCGCCAGCGGCAGCATAGTCAGCATCGGAAATCGACGCGGTCGCCCCCGCGCCCGCTTCCACCGCGACGGTTGCCCCCAGACCCATGAATTTCTTGACCGTCTCGGCGGTCGCGGCAACGCGGCGCTCGCCCTCGGCGGTTTCGCGCAGGACGGCGATCTTCATCCTATTTGCCCGAGATCAGCCACACCACCGCGAACGCGATGACGAAGCACGCGACCGCACCGTATTTCAGTACCCCGATGACCTTGCCGTAAGTCGCCTGGTGGACTTGCAGATCACTTTCGTTCGCCATCGGTTCGGTCCTCGTCCTATCGTTGCCACCTGCTTAGCCCGCGGCAGGCAACCCCTCAACCCCTGCCGATATCGACCCTGCGCTGTCCCGTCCGTCCCGCTGCGGGGCGTTTAAGGGCGCTTTCACACCTTGTCTTTATGGGATTGTCGCGAACAACGAGACTCGGGGAAGAGCATGACGCGTAACGGGCAACGCCTGCTGATGCTGATCGACGACGAACCCGCGCAGCGACGGCTGATCGCAGCGATCGCGGCGCGGCGTGGCTGGCGTGCGATCTTCGCCAATGATGGCGAGATGGCGATCGCGATCCTGAGCACGCCGGACGGGATGCAGCTCGACGCGATCCTGCTCGACCAATGGGCGCCAGAGGCAGGTTCGACCGCGCTGATCGCAGAAATCCGCACCCGCCGCCCCGCGCTACCGCTGCTGCTGTTGACCGCGAACGGCTCCGTTGCGCAGGCGGTCGAGGCGATGCGTACCGGCGCGACCGACTTCCTGGTCAAGCCGCTCGCACCCGAACGCCTGCTCGCCGCGCTCGATGCCGCGGTCGCGCAGAAGACCGCGGGCGAGTTGCGGCCGCTGACCGAGAAGATCCCGGCCTTGCTCGCGTTCGACGAGATCGTCGGCTCCGCCCCAGACTTCCGCGCCGCGCTTGCGGTCGCCGCCAAGGCCGCGCGCGCGCGCGTGCCGGTGCTGCTGGAAGGCGAAAGCGGGGTCGGCAAGGAAGTCGTCGCGGAAGCGATCCACGCCGCCTCGCCGCGCGGCAAGAAGCCGATGGTCGCGATCAATTGCGGCGCAATCCCCGCGAATCTCGTCGAAAGCGAGCTATTCGGGCACGAAAAAGGCGCATTTACCGGCGCATTTGAACGCAAGACCGGTCGTTTTCAGGAGGCCGACGGCGGCACGCTGTTCCTTGACGAGGTCGGCGAGATGCCGCTCGAGGCGCAGGTCAAATTGCTCCGCGTGCTGCAATCCGGCGAGATCCACCCGCTTGGCGCGCGACATCTTCGCGAAGTCGACGTCCGCGTCATCGCCGCGACCAACAAGCGGCTGATCGACGAGGTCGAGGCGGGCCGATTCCGTGAGGATCTCTATTACCGGTTGAACGTCGTGCAGGTTACGATCCCGCCGCTTCGCGAACGCACTGGCGACATCCCCGCACTCGCGCGCCATCTGATGGCGCGGATCGCGCAGCAGCCGGGCTTGCGCCAGCTCGGCATCACCGACGACGCACTCGCGCTGCTCGGGCGCTACGACTGGCCGGGCAACGTCCGCCAATTGCAGAATGCGTTGTTTCGCGCCGCCGTGCTGTGCGAGGGCGCGGCGCTGACCCAGGCGGATTTCCCGCAGATCGCCGCGCTGGGCGGGAAACGTCAGACGGCCGCGACGCCGGTCCCGATGGCGACATCTGGCGGGGTCACGCTGTTCCACGCCGACGGCAACCTGCGCGCGCTCGAGGAAATCGAAGCGGATGTCATCCGCCTCGCGATCGGCCATTATCGCGGCCGAATGACCGAAGTCGCGCGCCGGCTCGGGATCGGGCGCTCGACGCTGTACCGCAAGCTCGGCGAGCTCGGGATCGACAACGCGGCCGCCTGAGAGGCCCCTACCAGAGGATCCCCTTGTCGGGCTTGACCGGCTCGGGGGCCGCTTCGCCGAGCGCCTGCAGCAGGTCGATCTCGACCGTGCGGCACATCGCGGTCAGCGGCAGGTCGTGAACGGTGTTGGCGAACGGATCGACCAGATCGTCGCCGATCTTGAGCACCGCGAGGAACATCAGCCCCGCGATGGTTGATCCGATCGGCGTCGCAAAGCCGAGCGTCTCGACCAGACCGATCGGGAGCAGGATGCAGAACAGCCGCGCGAAGAATTCGGGGAAGAAGCGATACTGGTTGGGCAGCGGGGTGTTCTTCAGCCGCTCCATCCCGCCCTGCGCATTGGCGATGTCGATCAGAACGCGCTCGATCGACGCCTGCTGGATCGTGTCGATCCACCCCGCCTGCCGCGCCTGATCGACCCGCCGGCCGGTCCCGTCGAGAATGCCGTTCGCCACGTTGAGCCGCTCGAGCGACGGCGCGGCCTCGTCGGGCGAGAGATAGCGCAAAGCTTCCTCGCGCGGGTCCTGCTTGCGCAACTGGCAGCGCAGGACGTTGACGTAGGTGATCTGGCGCAGGATGATCGCGCGCTGGAGGTCGCGTCCTTCCTCGTCGGGGAGGAAGCTCCGCGCCGCGCGCGACAGGCTGCGCGAAGCGTTGATCATCAGTCCCCACAAGCCGCGCCCTTCCCACCAGCGTTCGTACGCTGAGGTGCTGCGGAACCCGAGGAACAGCGCGAGCGCCGACCCGAACAGAGTCAGCGGGAGCGAGGGCGCCTTGAACGGCAGGACGTAATAGGTGACCGTGACGATCACGTCCCATACGAACAGCACCAGCAGGGGCCGCCATACCTCGGCGACGATCTGCCGGTAGCGCGGCACTGCATCGATGATCATGAACTTCCTCCGGGTACTCTAAGGGGTGCGCGATACGGAGCCGGGCGGTTCGGGTCCAGAGCGGGCTCTGCGACTCGACGCCCCGCCGGGCTCGCGGAAACCGCGCGACTACGCCCGGCGGCGTGTCGCGCGGATGACACTTATGTTATTTTTCTCAACCCGGAACGGACGAGGCCGCAAAAGGCTTCACTCGGCATGGATCAGAAACACGCCCCCATCGTCGAGGCTCTTGCCCAAGTGGAGCGGCGACCGATCCACGGCTTCGGCGCGCCGGGGCACAATCAGGGTGCGGCGATCCCGACCGACCTGCGCCGACTGCTGGGCAGGAAGATCTTCGCGGCGGACCTGCTGACCCCAAAAGGCCTCGACGACCGGACCGAAGGCGCGCACGTCGTCCAGCGCGCGCACGAACTCGCAGCGGACGCGTGGCAGGCGGATTTCTGTCGTTTCGTCACCGGCGGGTCGACGCAAAGCCTCCACACCGCGCTCGCGGCGGTTGCGGGCCCAGGCGACACGGTGCTGTTCGCGACCAACGTCCACAAGGCCGAGCGCTCGCACGCGCTGGCGAGCGGGCTGGATGCGGTGCTCGTGCCGGTGCTGATCGACGACGATTGGGATATCGATCACGGCGTCACCCCCGCCGCCTTGTCCGCCACCCTCGCCGCGCATCCGGATGCCAAGGCGTTCGTCGTGGTGAGCCCGACCTATTTCGGCGTGACCAGCGACATCGCCGCGCTTTCCGCCATCTGTCACGCACACGGCATCCCGCTGATCTGCGACGCGGCATGGGGCGGGGCGTTCGCCTTCTGCGAGCGGCTACCGGACGACGCGCTGACCAAGGGCGCGGATCTCGCGGTGTACAGCCTCCACAAGACGATGGGGTCGCTTGCGCAAGGCTCGGCGCTGCTCGCCAGGGGAACGCTGGTCGATCGGCAACGGTTGTGGATGGCGTTCGAACTGTTCGAGACGACCAGCCCGTCGGTCCCGATCCTCGCGAGCCTCGATGCGACACGGCGCGACCATGCGCTCGACGGCGAGCGGATCTGGGGCAAGGTGCTGGACCGTGCAGCCAAGCTGCGGCGTCGACTGGCGAAGATCCCGGAGCTGCGTGTATTCGGCGAAGATCATCTGCCCGACGGAACGCAGCTCGATCCGACCAAGGTGCTGGTCGACATTTCCGCACTCGGCGTGACGGGCTATGCGGTGGATGACTGGCTGGTAAAGCATCACCGCGTCAGCGTCGGCCTGTCGGATGCGCGGCATTTGCTCGCGATCGTCTCGATCGGGACGACCAAGGCAGATATCCGCGCGCTGGTCGATGGCCTCAAGGATCTGGCGAACCAGATCGCCGCCGGGACGGCTGACCTGCCCCCCGCCGCGGTCTTCCCCGCGCTGTCGACGCTGTCGGTGACGATGGCGGCTGACCCCGAGGAATCATTCTTCGGCGAGGTCGATCATGTCCCGATCGAGGAAGCAGCGGGCCGGATCGCCGCCGAGGTGATCGCCCCCGCCCCGCCCGGGGTTCCACGGCTCGTTCCCGGGCAGCGGATCGAAACGGCACATGTCGCCTGGCTTGTCGCGAACCGCGATGCGGGGGCGTTCTTCCTCGATCCGATCGACCCGAGCGAGCGTACGATCCGGGTGGCGCGCTAGGACCTACCGCCTCATTCAAAGGCGCGTCCCCGGCGAAGGCCGGGGCCCAGTTGGGGTGGCCAAGGGTCTGAAGCGCCGGCCTACGCTATCTTCCGTTCCTCTCCTGGGCCCCGGCCTTCGCCGGGAAGCAAACAGGCTCTCGCGCCAGCCCCCTCAGCGCCCCACCAGCGCCTGATCGCGCAACCCGCGCCAGACGCGCACCGCCTGCACCGTCTCCGCCACGTCATGGACGCGGAGCAGTTGCACCCCCGCCTCGACTCCCTTGAGCGCAAGCGCAAGCGATCCGCCGAGCCGCGCATCCGCAGGCGCTTCGTTCGACAACGCGCCGATCATCCGCTTGCGGCTCGCGCCGAGCAGGATCGGGCAGCCGAGCCCGTGGAAGATCGTCAGGCCGTTGAGCAACGCAAGGTTTTCCGACAGGGTCTTGCCGAAGCCAATGCCGGGATCGACGATGATCCGTTCCCGCGCGACACCGCCCGCAACGACCGCTTCGATCCGCGCGTCCAGCCAGTCGAACACGTCGGTCAGCACGTTGCCATAGCCAGTCCCGCCATGCCCGCCCCCCGCCGGATTGGGCGAGTGCATCAGCACAACCGGGCATCCTGCGCGCACGACCACGTCGAGCGCGCGGTCGTCCCATAGCAACGCCGCGACATCGTTGACAATTCCCGCGCCCGCCGCGAGCGCAGCTTCCATCACCCCCGCCTTGCGCGTGTCGACCGACACCAGTGTCCCGCTGCGCGCAAGCCGCTCGACGACGGGGACGACGCGCGCGATCTCGTCGCCTTCCCACACGACCGGCGCGCCCGGGCGTGTCGATTCCCCCCCGACGTCGATCAACGCTGCACCCGCCGCCGCCATCGCGACCCCGGCGGAAGCCGCCGCGGCGGGGTCGTCGGCATGCGTCCCACCATCCGAGAAACTGTCGGGGGTGACGTTGAGGATCGCAGCGACCGACGGCTGGTCGAACCGCAATGTCCGGTCGCCGAGTGTCAGCGCAGGGCGCGGCGCGGTGACCCGCGCGTGGAGCTGCGCGGCACGATCGTCTTGCAGCAGCGTGTCGAGCGCGGTGACGGGGACGGTGCGCCGCTTGCCCGCTTCGATCACCTCATAAGCGGCGAACCACAGCATCCCCCCGGCGAGCCGCGCGACCTCGCCTTCGCGCCCGACAGGCGTGTCGACGAACTGGACCGGGCGGAGGTGGAGCGTCATGGTGTTCTCCCGTCACTCATCCATTCGGACAGAGGGGCGCTTACGGCTGCGTCGCGAGCAAATATTCCTGCCGCAGCGAATCGATTGGCTTGAGCCCCTCGCCGGTCTCGAAATGCCAATAGGTCCAGCCGTTGCACGACGGCGCATTCTGCAGCGTCGCCCCCAGCTTGTGGATCGACCCGGTCGCGCCGCACAGGCTCTCGAGGCTCCCGTCCGCGCGGATCATCGCGCGATGCTTGCGTTTGGCGTCGACGACGAACCGGCCGGGGGTGAGGAACCCGTTCTCGACCAGCACCCCGAACGCGACCTTGGGCGCGGCCTTGGGGCTTTGCATCGTCTTGAGCATGCTCTCGTCGAGCGGGAGCGCGGCGGCGATCCGCTCCTCGGCGGCGGCGATGTAGTCGGGCTCACGCTCGATCCCGATCCAGCGCCGGCCAAGCCGCTTGGCGACCGCACCCGTCGTGCCGGTGCCGAAGAACGGGTCGAGCACGACGTCACCCGGCTTAGTGCACGCCAGCAGGATGCGGTACAGCAACGCCTCGGGCTTTTGCGTGGGGTGGACCTTGATCCCGTCCTTCTTGAGCCGCTCGGGCCCGCCGCAGACCGGGAATTCCCAGTCGCTGCGCATCTGGAGCTCGTCGTTGAGCGTCTTCATGCTGCGATAGTTGAAGGTGTAGCGTGCCTTCTCGCCCATCGACGCCCAGATCAGCGTCTCATGCGCGTTGGTGAAGCGGGTGCCCTTGAAATTGGGCATCGGGTTCGACTTGCGCCAGACGATGTCGTTGAGGATCCAGTAGCCGAGATCCTGGATCGCGGCACCGACCTTGAAGATGTTGTGATAGCTGCCGATCACCCAGATTGCGCCATTGTCCTTGAGGACCCTTTTGGCCTCCGCCAGCCACGCGCGGGTGAACGCGTCATAGGCGTCGAGGCTATCGAACTTGTCCCATGCGTCGGTCACCGCGTCGACATGGCTGCCGTCGGGGCGCGCGAGGTCGCCGCCGAGCTGGAGATTGTAGGGCGGGTCGGCGAAAATCATGTCGACCGACTTGGCCGGGAGCGCACGCATCGCGGCGATGCAGTCCGAACGCAGGATCTGGTCGAGCGGAAGCTCCGCCATCGGTGCGGTCATAGCCGTACCTCCGGTTTTGATCTTTTCCAAAACGCCCATCATTGCCGCCCCTGTTCGCTGTCGCGCGCATCCCTGCGAATCTGGGGACTCCCGTCAAGACCCGACGGGTTAACGAAATCCGGGGGAGATTTGTTAGCCATGCGGAACATTTCCGGGACGCGAGCTAGATGTTGAGTCCGTCTCCAACCACGGACTCAAGCCGTGGTGTGTGACGCAAAAGACTCAGAGCAGAAGATACGCATCCGCAACGGGCCGAAAACTTCTCCGATGGAGCGGGGTCGGCCCATGTTCGCGCAAAGCCGCCAGATGCGCGGCGCAACCATAGCCCTTGTTCGAGGCCCATCCGTAGTGCGGATGCGATTCGGCATGCGCGAGCATGATCGTGTCGCGGGTGTGCTTGGCGATGATCGACGCGGCCGCAATCGACACGCTGATCGCATCGCCCGAAACCAGCGGGGTGGCGGCATGACTCCAGCGTGGAAGGCGGTTGCCGTCGACCAGCACATGCCCCGGCGCGACGCCCAGCGCCTCGACCGCGAGCATCATCGCCTTCATCGTCGCCCAGTAGATATTGAGCACGTCGATCTCGTCCGCCTCGACGATCCCGATCCCCACCGTCGCGCAATCGCGCAACCGGTCGTGGAGCCGCAACCGCTCGGCGGCGGAGAGCTTCTTCGAATCGTTGATCCCGCGCGGGACGCCCTTGGGCGGCAGGATCACCGCGGCGGCGACGACCGGCCCGGCGAGCGGACCGCGGCCGGCTTCGTCGACACCCGCGACGGGCGCGAGGCAGAGTTTCTCGTGCTTCAGCGAGGGGCGCTTGGCCGCCATCAGTCTTCCCCCAGCAGCGCGGCGAACGCGGTCACGCCTGCGCCGATCAGTCCCTGCCCCATCGGTCCGTGACCCTGCCCGAGCCCGGGCGCGGACAACAGCGACAGCCGCACGAAGCGCACTGCCTGATCGAACGCCGCCCCGACCGGCATCCCCGCCGCGAGCCCGGTCGCGAGCGCGCTGGCGAGCGTGCAGCCGGTGCCGTGCGTCGCATCGGTCTCGATCCGCTTGCCCTCGAGCCGCCGCACCTCCGCGCCGCCGGGGGCGATCAGCCGGTCGATCACGATACGGCCAGTGCCGTGCCCGCCCTTGACCAGCAGATGGCCGCCGTGCGCACGCATCGCGTCCTCGCCGCCGAGCGCGGCAAGTTCGGGCAGGTTGGGCGTCGTCACCGACGCGATCCGCATCAGCCGCGCGAACGCCGCGATCGTCGCCGGGTCGGCGAGCGTCGCGCCGCTGGTCGCGATCATGACGGGATCGAACACGATCGGCACGTCGAGCGCGGCGAGCCGGTCGGCGACGGCGTTGGCAATCTCGGCCGATCCGATCATCCCGATCTTCACCGCGTCCGCGCCGATGTCG
This sequence comes from uncultured Stakelama sp., assembly GCA_964575105.1. Classification (GTDB taxonomy): domain Bacteria; phylum Pseudomonadota; class Alphaproteobacteria; order Sphingomonadales; family Sphingomonadaceae; genus Sphingomonas. The sequence continues at coordinate 4,997 of CAZNQA010000083.1, read as the reverse complement.
GACAGGCACGAATCGATCTGCGCGAGCACCATCTCGACCGGAACGGGCAGCACCGCCTGGACGCCGAGCGTGTTCTGCGCGGTGATCGCGGTGATCGCGGTCATCGCGTGGCCGCCGAGCATCGTGACGGTCTTGATATCCGCCTGGATGCCCGCACCGCCGCCCGAGTCCGAGCCAGCGATGATCAGGATTCGCGGGGTCATGCGCGGGGCTTAAACCACCGCACGGTCGAGGCCGGATGCCGCGCGAGCGCGTCGTCGACGCGTGCGGGGCGGTCCATCAGTTCACCGCCGCAATTGGGGCAGCGATCGTCGAGCGCCTCGGCGCAGGGGGCACAATAGGTGCATTCGAACGAACAGATGAACGCCCCCGCCTCGTCGGCGGGGAGATCGGTGCCGCAGCGTTCGCAGTCGGGGCGCATTTCGAGCATCGCGGGGTTTTAGCGGGGGTTTGGTGTGGCGTCACCCCGGGGATGTGGGGTCGCGGCACGATGAATGGGGGGCAGGACCTTTCGTTCTCCCGCGAAGGCCGGAGTCCAGAGCCAAGCAGAACAACGACTTACAGTTCTCGCAACTCCTGGACTCCCGCCTTCGTAGGAAAACGCGGGATTGCCGCGCCGTCAGTCGGTTTTGCGGGGCAAGATTTGGAAGATCGTCGCCTGGCGGATCGCGATCACCCAGCGGTCGCCATCGCGGCGCCACAGGTCGGTGAACCGACGAGACACCGTCGGCGGCGTGACGGTGCCGTCGTCCGGTACGTAGATTTCCTCTCCCATCATCACGACATGGCCATCGCCATACCGCGCGAGATGTTCGATCCGTTTGTGATAACGGTGATAATGGATCAACCCCTGGTCGAAGAACGCCGCAATCTGGGCATGGCCAGCGACACGATTGCCGGGCGTGTTGACCGCGCAGTCCGACGCCAGCGCGGAGAGAAATGCCGCCTTGTCGCCATTGACGAGCGTCTGGTCGACCACGTCCGATGCCCGCAGCACCGCGACAATATCAGGATGGTCGGCGGCGGCTGCCTCGACCTGTGGGTTGGCCAGTTCGCGTTCGACCCTGCTCATATCCGCCCCCCGTCATGCCGGGACTCACGGACGAGTCCCGGCATGTCGACCATAGCAGAAAGGCCTGCCGGCGTTTACCCGGCGGCGGACCGCACCGCATCGCAAATTCGATCGACCACGGCCTCGACCTGCGCGGCATCGTCGCCCTCGGCCATCACGCGGATGACGGGTTCGGTGCCCGACGGGCGAATCACCAGACGACCCTTGCCCTTCAATTCAGCCTCGGCGTCGGCGATCACCGCCTTGACCGACTCCGCCTCGAGCGGCTTGCCGCCCGCAAAACGGACGTTCTTGAGCAATTGCGGAAGTGGCTCGAACCGGTGGAGCAATTCGCTTGCAGGCACCCCGGAGCGCGCGAGTTCGGCGAGGATCTGGAGTGCTGCGACGAGCCCGTCGCCGGTCGTCGCATAATCCGACAGGATGATGTGCCCCGACTGCTCGCCGCCGACATTATAGCCCTGCGCGCGCATCGCTTCCAGCACATGCCGGTCGCCGACCTTGGTACGGATCAGCCCGATCCCCTGCGTCGCGAGATGCCGCTCGAGCCCGAGGTTGGACATGACCGTCGCGACCAGCCCGCCGCCCTTCAGCCGCCCCGCGCGCGCCCAGCCGCTCGCGATCGTCGCCATCAGCTGATCGCCATCGACGACATGGCCCTTTTCGTCGACCACGATCAGCCGATCCGCGTCGCCGTCGAGCGCGATGCCGAGCTGCGCGCCGGTCTCGACCACCGTCTCGCACAGTGCCTTGGGCGCGGTCGAGCCGACGCCGTCGTTGATGTTCTTGCCGTTGGGGGTCACGCCGATCGACACGACGTCGGCGCCAAGTTCCCACAGCGCCGTCGGCGCGACGCGGTAGGCAGCACCATTCGCGCAATCGACCACGATCTTCATCCCGTCGAGCCGGAGGTTCTCGGGGAAGGTCGACTTGGCGAAATGGATGTAGCGGCCCTGCGCATCGTCGACTCGCCGCGCGCGGCCGATTTCGGTTGCGGGGCTGAGCGCGATGTCGCCGTCGATCAGCGCCTCGATCGCGGCCTCGTCGTCGTCGGACAGCTTGTAGCCGTCCGGACCGAACAATTTGATGCCATTGTCAAAATACGGATTGTGGCTGGCGGAGATCATCACGCCCAGATCCGCGCGCATCGATTGCGTCAGCATCGCGACCGCAGGCGTCGGCATCGGGCCAAGCAGAACGACGTCCATTCCGACGCTGGTGAAGCCCGCAACCATCGCGGATTCCAGCATATAGCCCGACAACCGCGTGTCCTTGCCGATCACGACGCGGTGGCGGTGGTCGCCGCGCCGGAAGTGCGCGCCCGCCGCCATGCCGACCTGCATCGCCATCGCAGCCGTCATCGGCGCGGTGTTGGTGAGGCCGCGAATCCCGTCGGTACCGAAATATTTTCTTGCCATTACGCGCGCATCCGTTCGGTTATGTGCGTTGCACTCATAAGCGGCCAAGACAGGCCGCGCATCTGCAAAAGGGCCTGCATGTCGCAATCCAGTCGTATCCTGTTGTCGCTCGTCCTCGGGCTAGCCGTCGGCGCCATGCTGGCGGGCTGGGCCCCGGGGGCGGTGCCGGTGACGGTCGAGGTGGCGGGACCGATCGGGACCGCGTGGCTCAACGCGTTGCAGATGACTGTGCTGCCACTGGTGTTCTCGCTGCTCGTCACCGGGATCGCCGCGACCGCCGAGGCCGCGCGGAGCGGCGCGGTCGCCGCCCGTGCGATTGCGATCATCCTGTGCGTGATGGTGTTCAGCGCGGTGATGGCGGCGATCCTGACCCCGCTGTTCCTCGACCTGGCGCCGATGCCGACCGCATCGGGAATCGCGTTGCGCGCCGCGCTGGCGGGCGCGGCTCCGGCCGGGGCGGTGCCGCCGCTCGGCGAATTCCTGGCAGGGATGGTGCCGAGCAACGTCGTCGCGGCGGCCGCGAACGGCGGGTTCCTGTCGCTGATCCTGTTCGCGCTGGTCTTCGCCTTCGCGCTCGCTCGGATTGCTCCTGAACAGCGCGCGCTGCTTACCAGCTTCTTCGCCGCGATCCGCGACACGATGCTGGTGGTGATCGGCTGGATCATCTGGATCGCGCCGATCGGCGTGTTCGCGCTGGCAGTGACGGTCGCCGCCAAGACCGGGACCGCCGCGGTCGGCGCGTTGCTTCATTATATCGTGACGGTGTCGAGCGTCGGGGTGATCGTCGCGCTGTTCGCCTTCCCGCTTGCGGTACTGGGCGGGCGCATCGCGCTGCTGCGGTTCGTGCGCGGGGCCGCGCCGGTGCTCGCAGTGGCGATGAGCACCCAGTCCTCGCTTGCGAGCCTTCCCGCGATGTTGCGCAGTTCGGAGGAGATGGGCGTGCCCGTGGCGACATCTGGCGTCGTCCTGCCGATCGCGGTGGCGATGTTGCGCGCGACCGGCCCGGCGATGAACCTCGCGGTCGCGATCTATGTCGCCAACTGGTTCGATGTGCCGATGAGCTTTGCGACCTTGTGCGCGGGGACTGCGGTGGCGGTGCTGACGTCGCTCGGGTCGGTCAGTCTTCCCGGGCAGATCAGCTTCATCGGCGCGATCTCGCCGATCGCGGTGACGCTGGGCGTACCGGTCGCGCCGCTCGGGTTGCTCGTCGCGGTCGAGACGATCCCGGACATCTTCCGCACGATGGGGAATGTCGTGATGGATCTCGCGGTGACACTGACGGTCGGCGCGCGGAGTGCGCCGGTGGCTGCGGACAGTGCGGATGCGTTGTTGCACGAGGGGGCGGGTTAAGCTCACGCAACGCCGCCGCGCCACCCCCTGCCCCCCGTTCGTTTCGAGCGAAGTCGAGAGACCTGCGCTGTGCCCGGTTTCTCGACTACGCTCGAAACGAACGGGAGGAGGGAGCTTCCGCCGTCAGGGCGGGTCCAACACGGCGTCTCCGGGCAGCGGTCCGGTTTGGGGGCGGGGGGTGACGAACCCTACCGATACACCCAGTGCCACACCCCCGCTGCGATCCCCGCGAGCGGCAGATGCGCCCAGGTCGCTACCAGCCAGATCACCACGCCCCCCGCGATGTCGTGCGGGCGGAAGCCACCCAGTTTAGCCCGCCGCTGCGCGATCGCGACGAACGGCCAGTAGCTCGTCTTGCGTTCCCAGTCGCGCCATAGCTCGGGCTGGAGCGATTCCTTCTTGCGGTCCTGCAGCGCCGCACCGACCAGCGCGAGGACGATGATCGCGACCGCGACGATGATGTTCGCCGCGATCGGATAGACCGCGATGTGGCACAGCCCCCACAAGGCGAACGCCCACATCATCGGATGGCGGGTGATCGCGAACACCCCGCGGGCAGTCGCAGGTGCGGCGGTCGCCGGGTTGCCTGGCAGTGCCGGATTGCCGAGTAGCGACCCCATCAGCAGGATGCTTGCGACCAGCATGACGAGCGTCACCGCCCCCCAGATTCCCTCGCCCACCGCCCACAACGGCACAGTGGCGGGCGCGGTCCGGTAAGCGTGCGCAAGCCAGCCGAGCGTGGCGAAGGCGACGAGCGAATAGATCCCGAGGAACCCGTTCGCGCCGACCGCCTTTACGATCGGCGCGCGGAGCGGATGCGACAGCAAGAAGTGCGAGCCGACGAACGCCGCCGCGCTTACGAGAACCATCGCCGTGCCGTCCATCCTGCTACCCCCCGGTTATTTGACTCCGTGCATCCACTTCTTGAGCGGCCACGACAGGAGCAACAGCACCACCCCTAGCACAATCGCGACCTCGGCGATCGTGGTAAAAGTGCCGGTATAGGTGTCGAGGCTGACCTTCAGGTTGGTCACCTGCCCGCCGACCGTGTCGACGCTCGCGAACTGCGCGACGATCCCAGCGACATATTGCGCACAACTGATCGACAGGAACCACACCCCCATCATCAGCCCGACGATCCGCGCGATCGACAGCTTGGT
>CAZNQA010000082.1:0-14248 GCA_964575105.1 uncultured Stakelama sp. | reverse complement strand
CCGCCGAGCCCGAACACGATCACCGTATCGCCGACCTCGACCTTGGCGGTGTTGACGACCGCACCGACGCCGGTCGTCACGCCGCAACCGATGTAGCAGCTCGTCTTGAACGGCGCGTCCTCACGGATCTTCGCGACCGCGATCTCGGGCAGGACGGTGAAGTTCGAGAAGGTCGAGCAGCCCATATAATGGTAGATCGGCTGGCCCTTGTAGCTGAAGCGCGTCGTGCCGTCGGGCATCAGCCCCTTGCCCTGCGTCGCGCGGATCGCGGTGCACAGGTTGGTCTTGCCGCTGAGGCACGACTTACACTGGCGGCATTCGGGGGTGTAGAGCGGGATGACATGGTCACCCGGCTTGACCGAAGTGACGCCCGGCCCGACTTCGCGGACGATCCCCGCGCCCTCATGCCCCAGCACGCTCGGGAACAGCCCCTCGCTGTCGAGCCCGTCGAGCGTATAGGCGTCGGTATGGCAGATGCCCGTCGCCATGATCTCGACCAGAACCTCTCCCGCCTTGGGGCCTTCCAGGTCGAGTTCGACGATCTCGAGCGGCTTCTTCGCTTCGAACGCTACGGCGGCGCGGGTCTTCATGGCATACTCCGGTATCTTGGCGGGCCGCTTATAGGGGAGCGGCGCACGTCATAAAGCGCGGAGTTGGGCTGGGGTTGCAACGTCCCCTAATCCGGCGCTCAATCCGCTCCCCGGCGAAGGGGGGAAGCGGGAGCCGTCAAACACCGGCACTCTAACATTTGACAATCCCGCGCCCCCATCCCTATCGGCGCAGCACGGCCGAATCGCCGAAGATCAGGACTCGAAACAGCAAATGCCAAGCGACAGTAGTCGAATGTACGCGCCGTCGGAGGCGCTCGGCCGAGCCTGATCCGATCAGTCTCGCCCCGGGCGTCGTCGACAGCGTCCGAACGAGGTGAGACCATGCGTGAAATGCCCCAGATTGCCCGGGCCAACACCGCCTGGATCGGCCGGCCCTTCTCGCGCTACTCGCGCGCGACGACGCCGAGCTGGGCCGATGCGATTGCGTTCCTGTTGCTGGCAGCACTTGCAGTGCTCGTCGCCAAGGGCGCGGCGGGGGTTGCGCAGCCACTGTCCGAGCTCAACATCGATCCCGTCACGCTCGATCCGTGGAACCTGCCCGGCTACGCGCTGCGCACCACGCTGCGGATGTTCGCAGCACTCGGCGCGTCGCTCGCCTTCACCTTCGTCGTCGCGACGCTGGCCGCCAAGAGCAAGCGCGCCGAGATGATCATCGTCCCCGCGCTCGACATCCTCCAGTCGGTGCCGATCCTGGGGTTCCTGACCTTCACCGTCACCTTCTTCATGGGGCTGTTCCCGGGGCAGCAATTGGGCGTCGAACTCGCGGCGATCTTCGCGATCTTCACCAGCCAGGCGTGGAACATGGCGTTCAGCTTCTACCAGTCGCTGCGCTCGGTCCCGAGCGATCTGGCGGAGGTGTCGCAGGGCTTCGCCTTGTCGCCGTGGCGCCGGTTCCTGCGGCTCGAGCTGCCGTTCGCGACGCCGTCGCTGGTGTGGAACGCGATGATGTCGATGTCGGGCGGCTGGTTCTTCGTCGTCGCGTCGGAGGCGATCAGCGTCGGCAACACGCGGATCATGCTGCCGGGGATCGGCTCGTGGCTCGCGCTCGCGATCGACCGGCAGGATTTTCGCGCGGTCGGCTGGGCGGTGGCGGCGATGGCGGTGGTGATCCTGCTGTACGACCAGCTCGTCTTCCGCCCGGTCGTGGCGTGGGCGGACCGCTTCCGCTTCGAGCAGACCGCGTCGCAGGATGCGCCGGGCAGCTGGGCGTATGACGTGTTCCGCAAGGCGCGGCTGCTGCCGGTGGTGTTCGCGCCGCTGACCGGGCTGGCGCGCCTGCTGAGCGCGCTCGACCGGGTGCCGACGCGGGCGCGGCGCAGCGGTCGCGCCACTCCGCGCAGTCCGGTCGGGCAGGCGGTGTGGATCGCGGTCGTCACGGTCACGCTCGCCGCCGCGGCGTGGCTCGTGCTGGGCTATGTCGCGCGGCATCTGGCGTGGCAGGATGCGTTCACCGCGTTCGGGCTCGGCATGATCACGATGCTCCGCGTGCTCGTGCTGATCGCGCTGGCGAGCCTGGTGTGGGTGCCGATCGGCGTGTGGATCGGCTTGCGCCCGCGCTGGGCCGAGCGGCTCCAGCCAGTCGCGCAATTCCTCGCCGCCTTCCCCGCCAACGTGCTGTTCCCCTTTGCGGTCATCGCGATCGTCCACTGGCACCTGGACGTCGACGTCTGGTTGTCGCCGCTGATGGTGCTCGGCACGCAGTGGTACATCTTGTTCAACGTCATCGCGGGCGCGAGCGCGATCCCCAACGATCTGCGCGAGGCGGCGGGGATGTTCCGCGTGCGGCGCTGGCAATGGTGGCGGCAGCTCGGCATCCCCGGGATCTTCCCATATTACGTCACCGGCGCGCTCACCGCTTCGGGCGGATCGTGGAATGCGAGCATCGTCGCGGAGGCGGTGTCGTGGGGGAGCGAACGGCTCGAGGCACACGGTCTCGGCAGCTATATCGCCAAGGCGACCACCGCGGGAAATTTCCCGCGCGTGACGCTCGGCATCGCGGTGATGTCGGTCTTCGTGATCGGCTTCAACCGGCTGCTATGGCGCCCGCTCTACGCTTATGCCGACCGCCGCCTGCGCCTCGCCTGAGCCTGTTTCCCGAGTCCTCAAGGAGTCGATCACCATGGCCACCCTCGCCTCGCTTGCCCCCGCCCGCCCGCTCGTCGAAATCGCGCATCTGACGCACCGCTACGGCAAGGGCGGGACGAGCGGCGCCTTGCTCGTGCTCGACGATGTCGCGCTGACGCTGGTCGAGAATGAAGTCGTCGGGCTGCTCGGCCGCTCGGGCTCGGGCAAATCGACGCTGCTCCGCTCGATCGCAGGGCTGATCCAGCCCGACGAGGGAAGCATTGCCTTCGTCCCCGACGCAGCGGGCGAAGCCCCCAGCGTGAGTATGGTGTTCCAGACCTTCGCGTTGTTCCCCTGGCTGACCGTGCTCCAGAACGTCGAGCTCGGGCTCGAGGCGCAGCGCGTCCCCGCCGAGGAACGCCGCACCCGCGCGCTCGCCGCGATCGATCTGATCGGGCTCGACGGGTTCGAGAACGCCTATCCCAAGGAATTGTCGGGCGGGATGCGACAGCGCGTCGGCCTCGCGCGCGCGATCGTCGTCAATCCGTCGCTGCTGCTGATGGACGAGCCCTTCTCCGCGCTCGACGTGCTGACCGCGGAGACGCTCCGCACCGATCTGCTCGACCTTTGGGCGGAGGGGCGGATGCCGATCAAGTCGATCCTGATCGTCACGCACAATATCGAGGAAGCGGTGCTGATGTGCGACCGTATCCTCGTCTTCTCGTCCAACCCCGGCCGCGTCGCCGCCGAGATCACAGTCGACCTGCCGCAGCCGCGCGACCGGCTCGATCCGGCGTTTCGCGCCCTGGTCGACGACATTTACGCCCGCATGACCGCACGCGCCGCGCCCGAACCCGCGCATGACGGCGTGTTCCCCGGAAGCGGAATCCAGATGGTCCTGCCGCGCGTGTCGACCAATGCGCTCGCCGGGCTGATGGAGGAAGTCGACGCCGCCCCATTCGATGGCCGCGCGGCGCTCCCCGACCTCGCCGACCAGCTCCAGCTCGAGATCGACGAGCTGTTCCCGATGGCGGAGACGCTCCAATTGCTCCGCTTCGCCGATCTGCAGGGTGCCGACATCCAGCTCACCCCCGCCGCGCGCCGCTATGTCGAGGCGGACGTCGACGACCGGAAGGCGATGTTCGCGCGCGCATTGCTCGCGCATGTCCCGCTCGCGCAGCACATCCGCCGGATCCTCGACGAACGCGCGTGGCATGTCGCGCCCGCCCGCCGCTTCCGCGACGAGCTCGAGGATCACATGTCCCCCGACTATGCCGACGAGACGCTCCGCACGGTGACGCATTGGGGGCGCTATGCCGAGGTGTTCGCCTATGACGAGGACGACGACCGCTTCTCGTTGGAAGACGCGGTCTAAGGCATCCGGCTCAGTCGGGGATGGCGGCGGACGCGGGCAGGCGGGAGACCGCCTGAAAGGTCTGCTGCAATGCCTTTGCGGACTGTGTCGCATCGTGCCGCGCCTCGATCCGTCGGCGGCCTTCCGCGCCCAGCGCCATCAGCGTGTCTGGCGAGGACCGCAGCGCCGAGCGCAGCGCGTCGGCGATCGCCTCCACCGACCCCGACGGGAAGATCCAGCCACATCCGCTGTCGACCAGCTCGGGGATCCCCGCGATCGTCGTCGTCAGCACCGGACGCCCGAGCGCGAGCGACTCCATCAGCACGATCGGCAGCCCCTCCGCATAGCTCGGCAGCAACAGCGCCGAGGACCGCGCAATCGCGCTGCGCACCCCCGCCGCATCCGCCCAGCCGAGAATCCGAACGTGGTCCTGCACGTCGTGCTGCGCGATCTCCGCCTCGATCTTTGGACGATCCTCGCCATCGCCGATAAGGTCGACGCGGACGTGCGGGAATTCCGCGCGGACCATCGCCACCGCAGCGGGGATCAGCGTCTGCGCCTTGTTCGGGCAGAGCCGCCCGACGCACACGAAACGCCCGGCCTCGCCGGGTTCACGCAGCGGGGTGAATCTGGTCAGGTCGATCCCGCACGGAATGATATCGATCTTGTTCGCGTCTCCCGCCGATGCTTCTTCCAGAATGCGGCCACGGCAATAGCGCGTGATTGCGACGGTGAAGGCGGAGTCGGCAACCTTGCGCCCCAGCGCGTTCTGTTTCGGCTCGACCAGTTCGTCGGGGCCATGGACCGTAAAGCTGTAGCTCGGCCCGCCGAGATGCCGCGCGAGCAGCGCGACCGTCGTCGCATTGGTTGAGAAATGCGTGTGGACATGGTCGATGCCCAGCGCGCGCGCGCGTCGCCGCAGGTAGATCGCCTGCAACAGATAGTTGACGTTCTTCGCCAGCCCGCCATGCGACTGCCCGAGCACGTGGCGGAACACGGGCAGCGTTCGCACGAGCCCCGAAAGATTGACCAGCGGCTCGACCAGCGCCGCCCCGAGGAGTCGTGCGACGTTCCCGGTCAGCAGATATTCGGTCCGCTGTTGTTCCGCAATGTCGCCCGGATCGAGCAACTGCCCTTCCCAATGCCGGACCGCGAACCGCTTCACCGGCTGTCCGAGCGCTTCGAGCTGTTCGATCTCACCCCGGATGAAGGTCGTGCTCGTCATCGGGTAGGAGTTGAGCAGATAGGCAAGCTTCATCGACGATCGTCCCGCGCGGAATCCAGCACCCGCATCACGTCCAGCGAGAGCTGGAGCGGGAGAACCGGGCTTTCCTGTGCACCGGCGCGGTAAAGATCCCGGAAATGCTCGAGCTCGGGGACATACGGGCTGCGTCCGAACGGAACGAAGCGGGTCTTCCGCAGTCGCGCCAGACTGGCGAGACGCCGCACCAGCGGGCGTTCTTTCAGGGCATGGCGCGTACCGGCAGACGTCGCCGGGCGCTCCGGCAGTCCGGCAGTTTCCGTCATGATCTGCTCGGTCGCCAGTAATGGCGCGGAAACCGTCACCGCGCCGCGATCCCCGGAGATCGTCATGCCGTTGCCAAGCAACGTCGTCAGGGATGCGGTAAGCTGTGACGTCGCGCCCCCGGCATGCGTCAGCAACAGCGCCGCCTCGGTATCGATCCCGCCGCGATCACGCGTGACCGATGCCCGGCTATGTTCGATCGGGCCAAGCGCCAGCCGCGCGAGCGTGACCAGATAGATCGCGCGATCGAGCAGCACGCCACCGCCGACGTCCGCATAAAGGCCCGGGTGACTGGTCGGCGTGGCAGGATAACCGAAACTGGCGGACAGATGCCGAACCATTCCCAGCCCGCCCGACGCTGCCTGATCCAGCGCCGCACGCACCGCCGGCAGGAACGGCGTAGCGACCGCCTCCATGAACAGCGTCCCGGTCCGTCGTGCCGCCGCGACCACTCGCTCCGCCTCGGCCGAATCGACCGCGAACGGCTTCTCGCCCAGCACCGCCTTGCCCGCTTCCAGCGCGCGGATCGCGACATCGGCATGGTCGGCGGAACTGTTGCCGATATAGACCATGTCCACCGCCGGATCGGCCAGGACCGCGTCGATCGTGCCGTAAGCGGTTGCCACTCCGAGCGAATCCGCCACCAACCGCGCGCGTTCGGCGGTGCGGGAGCAGATTGCGACGACCTGCATCCCCGCAACATGACCGATCGCCGCGATCATCGTATGCGCGATGTAGCCGGTGCCGATCACCGCGACGCGAATATCCTGCGTCATCGCTTACTGCCCGGTCCGCTGGCCCGACCAGCGCGTCAGCGGTGGTTGGACGAAGCTGGTGGTCATCTGCTGCGCGCCGGTAGTCTCCCCCGCCGACTGGATCGCAAGCGACACCTCGGTCAGGTGCAACGCGAAGTCGCCCGCCTGCACCGCCTCGCGCCCCGCCGCGATCGCATCGAGCATTTCGGCTGGCCCGAGCATGAAGTTCATCGCCGCCGCCCCGCGCCGCTTGACCGACGGATGCCGCGTGAACGCCGCGGGCGCTACCTTGCGCGCGACCGGGCTGTTGATCATCCGCCGCCGGATGACGTGCCGAGTCCGGATCCGCACGGGCGCACGGTTGTTCCACGCCTCGGCGACGCTTGCGACCCCGCGATCCCCGATCACGCGCATGTGGTGGTCATGCGGCGCGAGGATGCTGCACGTCAGCCGTGCGACCACGCCGCTCTCGAAGAACAGCGTCGCGGACGAATAATCCGGCGCGGTCGCCGCGCTGGTCAGCGCCGAGACGTCCGCCAGCCCCGCCGACGCGGAAACGGTCGTCCGCACCGGCCCGAACATCGCCATCAGCCAGGTGAGATAATAGCCCGCATGTTCGAGCGTGCAGCCGACGACGAGCTCGTCCTCGATCGGCCACGGCGTCCCCGACTCGCTCTTCCACTTGGTCAGCGGTGCCTGCGAGATGTAATCGTCGTCGAGCTCGGCATAGATCAGCTTGGGCACCCCGATCCGCCCCTGCTCGACCGCCATCCGCAAGGTCTGCGCCGCCTCGCTCAGCAGGCTACACGGCGCCGACGCGATCTGCAGACCACGGTCCTTGGCAAGCTGGTGGAGCGTGACCGCGTCGGCGAAAGCGGTGCTGAGCGGCTTCTCCGAATAGACGTGCTTCCCCGCCTCGAGCGCGCGCCGACTGATCTCGAAATGCGCATGCGGGTTGGTCAGGTTGAGCACCAGCGTCGCCTCGCTCGCAAGCAGCGCCGCGAGGCTGTCGACCGCAGGCAGATGCCAATAAGCGCAGAACCGCTGCAGCCGCTCGGCATCCTTGTCGTAGCAGGCGACCACGGTGATGTCCGGAAAGGTGCGCAGCGAAGCCGCGTAGAGATCGGCGACGAAGCCGGTCCCGATGATCGCCACTGTGCGCATGGTATCCCAACTTCGATTAAAAATAGACCGGACGGCCGATGACCGCGGCGTCTACAGCAGCGATTCCGGCTTCGCAATGAATTGCCGGGCGGTCTGGACGGGGTATCGCACGGAAGGATCGGGCTGTCCCAAATCCCGGGAAACGAATGGTGGAGCCGAGGGGGATCGAACCCCTGACCTTTCGCATGCCATGCGAACGCTCTCCCAGCTGAGCTACGGCCCCATCGTTTCTGCGCGGTCCTGGGCGGGTCCGCGGCGGGAAGGCGTCGCCCCTACCGAGGCGCGACGCGGTTGGCAAGCGCGGAACGGCGGCTTGCCCGAAAATTCGTCAAATTGTGCGCCCCGGCCCGCGCGCAACCGCCCGCGGGCCGGGGCAAAGGATCAATGTTCGTCGTCTTCGGTCGGCGCTTCAACGCCGAGATCGTCGTCACCGCCGAGATCGACCTCGTCGTCGGGCGAGGGCTCCTCGTCTTCACCGGTGTCGATATCCTCGTCGTCGCCGGCGAGATCATCGTCCTTCTTGACCTGCTCGGGCTTGGCCTGCTCGAACGGCAGCGGCTGCTTCGACTTCAGGATCGGCTCGGGCTCCCAATGCGCACCGCAATTGATGCACGTGACGGGGTCGTCCTTCGTGAGATCATAGAAACGGGTAGCGCATTTCGGGCACGTACGCTTCGTGCCCCATTCCGGCTGTATCATGGGCCGCTTGACCTTCTTCAAAATTGAATTTGAGAGCTTGCAACGCGAACGTCGCAAAGTGGGGCGCGCCTTGCCATAGCGCAAGCGCACTGTCAAAGCGCAGGGCCGATGCCCCACCCCGCCCCCACCCCGCTCGAAATCGCGTCTTCCGGTCCGCTCTCGGGGCGTGTCCGCGTTCCCGGCGACAAGTCGATCAGCCACCGCGCGCTGATGTTCTCCGCGCTCGCGGTAGGCACCAGCCGGGTCGAGGGGCTGCTCGAGGGCGACGATGTGCTCGCCACCGCCGCCGCGTTGCGTGCGATGGGCGCGACGATCGTTCGCGGCGACGATGGCGTCTGGACGATCGACGGGGTTGGCGTCGGCGGCCTGCTGCAACCAGCAACCGCGCTCGAGATGGGCAACAGCGGCACCTCGACCCGCCTGCTGATGGGCCTCGTCGCGAGCCACCCGATCACCGTCACCTTCACCGGCGACGCCTCGCTGTCGAAGCGCCCGATGGGCCGGGTCATAACGCCGCTGTCGCAAATGGGCGCGGACATCACGGCGAGCCCCGGCGGACAATTGCCGCTGATGTCGCGCGGGATCTGCCCCGCGATCCCGATCACCTACACCCTCCCCGTCGCCTCGGCGCAGGTCAAGTCCGCGGTGCTGCTCGCCGGGCTCAACACTCCCGGGATCACGCGGGTGATCGAACCCGTCGCGACGCGCGACCACAGCGAGCGGATGCTGCGCGGGTTCGGCGCGGACGTCACCGTCGAGGAAACCCCCGAAGGCAAGCTCATCTCGATCCGCGGCGAGGCCGAGCTCATCCCCCAGCAGATCGTCGTTCCCGGCGATCCCTCCTCCGCCGCGTTCCTCGTCGTCGCCGCGACGCTCGTGCCCGGCTCGGACATCGTCGTCGAGAACGTCGGCCTCAACCCGACCCGCGCCGGCCTGTTCACCGCATTGCGCATGATGGGCGCGAGCATCGAGGAATGCGACGCGCGCGACGTCGGCGGCGAGCCGGTCGCCGACCTGCGCGTGCGCTATGCGCCGCTCTCGGGCATCGAGGTGCCCGCCGACCTCGCGCCGAGCATGATCGACGAATATCCCGTGCTGTTCGTCGCCGCCGCCTTCGCGAGCGGCACGACCGTCGCGCGCGGTGCGGAGGAACTCCGCGTCAAGGAATCGGACCGGATCGCCGCGATGGCCGCCGCGCTCGGCGCGATCGGCGCGGAGGTCGAGGAAGTCGCGGACGGGATGATCGTCCACGGCAGCGGCGGCACGCCCCTCCCCGGCGGCGCGACGATCGCGACGCTGCTCGACCACCGGATCGCGATGAGCCTGGCGGTTGCCGCGCTCGCCTGCGACACGCCCGTGACGCTCGACGACATGTCGCCCGTCGCCACCAGCTACCCCGCGTTCTTCGCACAGATCGCGCAACTTCAGGGTGCCACAGACCAATGACTGCTTCGACCGCCGACCTGATCGGTTTCGTCGGCGCGCTGACGATCCTGAGCGGCTATGCCTATCAGACGCTGCGCAACGCCGCGCCCGACCTGCTCTCGACCCTGCTCAACTTCGCGGGCGCCGCGCTGCTCGCGCTGTCGCTGACCGTGAACTACAACCTGCCCGCACTCGCGCTCGAGCTCGCCTGGGCGGCAATCGCGCTGTTTGGGTTGATCCGGATGCTGGCTCGTTCGGGAGCGCGCGCATGATCATCGCGGTCGACGGACCCGCCGCCTCGGGCAAGGGCACGATCGCGCGTGCGTTGGCACGGCATTTCGACCTGCCGTATCTCGACACCGGCCTGCTCTATCGCGCGGTCGCGGCGAATGTCGCGCAGCTCGAACTCGATCCCGCGATCGAGGCGGACGCGGTCGCCGCGTGCGACTTCGACGATTCGATGCTCGACGATCCGATTTTGCGCAGCGACGAGATCGGGTCGCTCGCCTCGGTCGTCTCGGCGCACCCGTTGGTGCGCGCCGCATTGTTCCACCGGCAGAAACGCTTTGCCTATCAGGACGGCGGCGCGGTGCTCGACGGGCGCGATATCGGCACGGTGATCGCCCCCGATGCGACCGCCAAGCTGTTCATCCGCGCGACCCCCAACATCCGCGCGAAACGTCGCCATGCGGAACTGCGCGAGCGTGGCTCGACGCTGAGCCTGGACAAGGTGCTCGCCGACATTCGCGCACGCGACTCGCGCGATTCGACCCGCTCGACCGCGCCGCTGGTACCCGCGCAAGACGCCGCGCTACTCGACACGAGCTTCCTGTCGATCGAGGCGTCGGTGCAGCGTGCGATCGCGATCGTGGATGCACGCGTGGCGCGATAGCGCTTTGCGGACGTCAGGATCGCGTGGGAAGCGTCGGCCCGGACTCCTGCAGGAAATCCGGCACCACACCTGCCTCATGCCAGTAGCGCACCAGACCGGTCGCTTCCATCAACGCCATGAACCGCGGATCCGCGCGCATCGGTGCCGCCACCGGCACGAACAACATGTTGGTCTTGCGGCGATGCTGGTCGCGCGGACCGACGTCGCTCGGGTTCCAGCGAACGCTCGCGATCAATGGCCCGCGCTCGAGCAGATACGCGTCTGCCACCATGAACGCGCGATCGATCGCGCCCAGCCCGCTGAGGATCATCACCGCGTAGATCGCGGCGGAGGGGTTTGCGCGGACCCCCGCCGTAACCAGCTCGACCGCGCGCGCGACCTCGACCGGTGCCCGACCAGCAAGCGCCGTCGTCACCGCGCGGAGCATTACGAGCATCGGCGGCGGCAAGTCCGGGCGGCGGGCGGCATCCTCGACCTGAAGGATCGCACGTTCCGGACGGCCGGTGAACGAAAGCAGCCACAATTGCGTCAGCCATACGCCGGGATGGCGCGGCCATAGCTGCATCGCGCGGTCTGCGGCGCGATCGGCCTCGGCAATCCGCCCCAGCAGCCAATAGGCATAGACCAGACGAAACAGATACGTCGCGTTGAGCGGATCGTCGCCGACATAAGCGAGCCGCTCGGTCGCGCCCGCATGGTTGCGGCCGACCGCGACATACAGGAACGCGCGCTCGTCGCGCGTCGGGACGTGCCCGGGATCGATCCGCAAGACCGCATCCATCCGATGTTCGGCGGCGCGCCAATCGCCGTAATAAGGCGGCAGGATCGCAAGACTGGCCAGCGCATCCGATTGCCGCGGATCGAGCGTCAGGGCGCGGTGCGCGGCATCCTGCGTCTGCGCGACCAGCCTGCGAGTCTCCGCCGGATCCCCATGCTCCGCCGCCCGCGCGCGCATCAACGCGAGCTTGCCCCACAGATCGGCGCGTCGGGGTTCGAGCGCACTTGCCTCCGCAAGAAGCGCGGCCGCGTGGCGATCGTCCTCGGGCAGGTCCGACTGGCCGATCCGTTCGGCGCGTGCGGCGAGCGCGTCCGCCGGCCGGGTGCCAGCTTGGGTGCGAGGGCTGGCCCCGGGGCGGGTGACGAACGCGACGACGCCGAACCCGACGACGCCAAGCGCCGAAATCGCCACGCCACCCGCGATCGCATTACGACGCGACAGATGCCCGCGACCAACCATGACGGGGTGCGCCGGACGTCCGAACAACCGCACTCCCCGCGTCGTGGCGATCGCCTTGCCCTCCGCCCCGGCACCCTCTCTCGCTCGTTCCCCGGTGCGTTCGGGTGCAACCCGCAACCGATAGCCGACACCTGACACCGTCTCGATCGCAAACGCCCCGTCGAGCAAGGCGGCGGACTGCCGCAGGCGCGAGATCGTACGCTGGATCGCGTTCTCGCCCACCACCGTGCCATGCCAGCAGCGCATCACCAGATCGTCGCGCGTCACGATCTCATTCTGCGCCTGCGCAAGCGCGATTAGCACCTGCATGACACGCGGTTCGAGCACGTCGCACCGCGTACCATGCGACACTTCACGCGTCAGCGGCGTGACTCGTGTCGCACCGAGATGAAACGGTCGTTCCCGCGTCAATACGATCCTGCGTTCGGTCGCCGGCTCTCGCGGCGTCGAATCATCGTTCACCGCTCGCCCCCCGCCGGTCATGCTACGGTAAAAAAACGATATCAGGAATCCGTCAGGAAATCATCAGCCTTTGGGTGTGGCGAGACTCGCCGCCACTCCCCGATGCCGGGCGCGGCGGAAACATCCGTCGACACGCGCGGTGCCACGGCACGGTGGCGCGCCGCGCTCCCGGAGGAATGCAAGATGACACGACGTTTCACATCGGTCCTGGTCGCGATCCCGCTCGCGGCCGGGGTCGCGCTGCCCGGCATTGCGTATGCCGGGGAGGCTGGACACTGGTACGGTTCGGCCTCGGTCGACATCGCGCTGCTGAAGGACACCGACGGATCGATTTCCAACGCGCCGGTCGCCGGGCGCATGGTACGGAGCTTCAACCCGACCCGGACCGGAGTCGGCGGGACGATCGCGCTGGGGTACGATCTGGGTCGCGTGCGGATCGAGGCGGAAGGCGGCTATACGCGCAACACCGACGATCGCTACGTCTCGATCGTTCCCGCCACCGGCACGATCCCCGCGAAGGTCGAACGCACCGCGTTCCGGGGGATGGCGAACGTCCTGTACGATATCACCGCTGGCCGCGTGCAACCCTATGTCGGAGCCGGTGTCGGCGGGCTTGTCGGGAAGGTCGATTTCTTCGCGGCACGCGCGCCGCTTCCGAACGAGGCTCCGCGACAGTTGATCAAGGCCAGCGACACGCGTTTCGCCTACCAACTCATTGGCGGCGTCGCGGTCGGGGTCACGCGGCGCCTGTCGCTGACCGCGCAATATCGCTGGCTCGACGCGGGAACGCTTCATCCGCGCGACGTCCGCGGGGAACGTACCAGCTACGACTATCGCGGCCATCATATCGACCTCGGCGCCCGCCTCGGTTTCTGACGCGGCGAGCCGATGCAGCCGAAGCGGCGACCTTGCTTTTGACCTCCGCTTCGGCTACCGGGCGCTGTCCGATTGGCAGGCATTCCTGGTCAGGGAGGCGCGGAGATACATCCTCCTGCGCCTTTTTCGCGTTTTGCGAAAAAACCTTTCCGTGCCCGTTGAATGGATGTCGCGTCCGGCATTCGGCCATCGCGGCAATATTGGCCAAGACCGCCGGAGACAACCGGCTGGCCGGAACATGTTTTTAGGAACGCAACACTTTATGGCCACTCAGCCAAACCCGACCCGCGACGATTTCGCCGCCCTTCTCGAAATGACGCTCGGCGGTGCCGACAGTTTTGAAGGCCGCGTCGTCAAGGGCACCGTCACCGGAATTGAAAACGACCTCGCCGTCATCGACGTCGGCCTCAAGTCGGAAGGCCGCGTGCCGCTTCGCGAATTCGCGATGCCCGGCCAGAAGGCGGACCTCAAGGTCGGTGACGAAGTCGAAGTGTTCGTCGACCGCGTCGAGAACGTCCACGGTGAAGCGATGCTGTCGCGCGACCGCGCACGCCGCGAAGCCGCATGGGACACGCTCGAAACCGAATTCGCCAAGTCGGCCCGCGTCGAGGGCGTCATCTTCGGCCGCGTCAAGGGCGGCTTCACGGTCGACCTCAACGGCGCCGTGGCCTTCCTGCCGGGTTCGCAGGTCGACATCCGCCCGGTGCGCGATGTCACCCCGCTGATGGATATCCCGCAGCCGTTCCAGATCCTCAAGATGGACCGCAAGCGCGGCAACATCGTCGTGTCGCGTCGCGCGATCCTCGAAGAGACCCGCGCCGAGCAGCGTTCGGGCCTCATCCTGTCGCTCGCCGAGGGCCAGATCATTGACGGCGTCGTCAAGAACATCACCGATTACGGTGCGTTCGTTGACCTGGGCGGCATCGACGGTCTGCTCCACGTCACCGATCTCAGCTACAAGCGCGTCGGCCATCCTTCGGAAGTTCTCAACATCGGCGATACCGTCCGTGTTCAGATCATCCGCATCAACAAGGACACGCAGCGTATTTCGCTCGGCATGAAGCAGCTCGAGAGCGATCCGTGGGAAGGTGCAGCCGCCAAGTACCCGGTTGGTGCCAAGCTCACCGGTCGCGTCACGAACATCACCGAATATGGTGCGTTCGTCGAGCTGGAGCCGGGCATCG
>CAZNQA010000081.1:0-14544 GCA_964575105.1 uncultured Stakelama sp. | reverse complement strand
GTGATCGCGCATGAATTCGGCCATCATATCCAGAACCTGCTCGGCACGTCCGACAAGGTCTCGCAGATTCAGCGGAGCGGCGACGAGGTCGCGGGCAATCAGGCGTCGGTCAAGCTCGAGCTGCAGGCGGATTGCTATGCGGGCGTATGGGCGGCGCAGAACCGCGACCGGCTCGAGCCGGGCGACGTCGAGGAAGGCATGACCGCCGCGCATGCGATCGGCGACGATACGCTCCAGCAGGAGTCGCAGGGGCGGGTGGTGCCCGACAGCTTCACGCACGGTACTTCGGCGCAACGGATGAAGTGGCTGCGGACGGGGATGGAAAGCGGCGATCCGAATGCGTGCAACACGTTCGAGGGGGCGATCTGAGGTCTGGGTCGCGGCCTTGATCGGGTTCCCTGGCACCCAGTCGCGTAAATTGAGGTAACGAAGTGCGCCGTTCTCGTTGCTGACGTTTCTCTACTGGACCCCGGGCTTCGTCGGAGAAGGGGCCTGGGGGTGCGGTCTGAACGGTAGAGGGTTTGGGGGCGTCGCGTCGCGACACCCCCGGACGGATCTTACAGCCGTACCAGCATCTTGCCGGTGTTGCCCCCGCTGAACAGGCCGAGGAACGCATCGGGCGTCGCGTCGAGGCCGTCGTGGACCGTGTCCTGACTGGTCAGCGCGCCCGACTTCACCATCGCCGCCATGTCCTGGTAGAATTCCTGCGCCCGCGCGAAATACGGCGTCACGAGGAAGCCCTGGATACGGATCCGCGCCGCAATCACGCGCATCAGATATTTGAGCTCGGTGGGCGTGGTGCTGTTATAGCCCTCGATCATCCCGCAGACCGCGAACCGCGCCTGATCGTTCGCATGCGCGAGTGCCGCATCGAGATGGCTCCCGCCGACATTGTCGAAATAGACGTCGATCCCGTCCGGAGCGGCTGCGCCGAGTGCCTTCACCAGCGGCACGGCGCCCTTATAGTCGATCACCTGATCCGCGCCGAGCGACTTGACCCAGGCGCATTTGTCCGCGCCGCCGGCCGAGCCGATCACGGTCATGCCCTTGGCCTTGGCGACCTGCACCACGGTAGAGCCGACCGCGCCCGCTGCCGCCGAGACGAACACGGTATCGCCCGCCTTGGCCGAGGCGACGTCGAGCAGGCCCCAGTAAGCGGTCATCCCCGGCATCCCGAGCATCCCGAGGAACTGCTGTACGGGAACGCCGAGATCGGGGAGCTTCTGGACCTGCGACGCGGGCACGACCGCCTCGTCACGCCAGCCGAGCATGTGCTGGACGATGTCGCCGACCTTGATCGCATCGGAACGGCTCTCGACGACCTCGCCGAGCGCGCCGCCCTGCATCGGCTCGCCGAGCGCGAAGGGCGCGACATAGGATTTGGTGTCGTTCATCCGGCCGCGCATATACGGATCGACCGACAGCCACGTGTTGGCAACGCGCACCTCGCCGTCGCCGAGCGGCGCCGATTCGGTCTCGATCAGCGCGAAATCGCCGGCCTGCGGCATACCGTTGGGGCGGCTTTTCAAGGTCCAGGAACGGGGCATCTGTTCTTCCTCCGATGTGTGTTTAGAAAATTAGGTATGCGCTGGACGGAGCCGGTGCAACGAAAAACCCCTCCTCCGCGCGGGCGAAGGAGGGGCCGATCCGTCGAACCGAAATTCGCCGTCGTTTTCGAGGCGTTTAGTACGTTCCGCCAAAGCTCTTGTTGAGCGTGTGCGGACCGTCCTTGCCGGTCGTGGCGGGCTTTGCCGGGTCCTTGTCGCCCTCGCCGAAGTACGCGGTGTTGCGTTCCTCGTCGCGCCAGTGCGCCTTCGCGTCCTCGGCGGTCTTCAAGATCGTCACCTTGTCGTCGACGGTCTGGAGCCAGCTCGACGGGATCGAGTGATGGCGACCGCCTGCGTCGGAATCGTTCTTGGTCAGGATGATGCGGTCACCCCGCACCTTGTCGACCGTCCCGACGTGGCCGCCATCGGAGCCGACGACGTCCATATGCTCGGTGACCTTTGACAGCGACGAGCGCTGCGTCTGGCGGTTGGTGCGCCACGAACCGAATTCGGACTCGAACCGCGAGCGGTTTTCCTGACGGTATTCGTCATAGTCGCGATCGAGCGCGTCGATCTGCGACCGGCGCCAGCTACCGTAATGCTCGTCGTGCGTGCCGCTGTACCGCTGCTCGTCGAAGCGGGCGTCCGCATCGCGGCGACGGCTCGCCTCGTCGTCGCCGAACCACGAGCGGACCTCGTCGCCCGCACGGTCGAAGAAACCGCGGTCGTCGTAATCATAACCCTGCGGCTGACGGCCGTAGCCCTGCTCGTTTTGGCCGCGACCATCGCCACGGTTCGAATCGCGGTTGCCGTACATGTCAGGGCGACCATAGTCGCCGCGGCCCTGGCCGTAAGCGCCACCGCCCTGAAAACGATCGTTCTGCCCGCCACCGTAGGCACCGCGTCCGCCGGAGCGGTCGCCGTAATTGCTGGCGCCATAGCGGTCGTTGCCGCCCTGGCTGTGGTAGCCGTCGCGGTCGCGGTCGTATCCGCCCTGGTTGCCGTAGCCACCACGGTTGTCCCGATCATCGTCCTGATTGCCGTAATTCTGGTAGCGTGCCGCGCCGTAATCACGGCCCGATGCCGCCGAACGGTCGCCGTACGAACTCTGGCCGTAGCCGCGCTCGCGCTCGCGATTGTCATACCGGTCCGAGCCGGGGCGGGAATAGCGTTCATCAACCATGATAGCGTCCTCCTGAGACAATGGTCACCAAATGGCGCGTCGTCCGATGCGTCCTGATGGTGGAATTGAAACACGGAAAAACAGCGGGAGGTTCCGCGATTTGGCGCAATCCCGGGGCAAACCGTCGCCGCCGTACGGGTGTCGGGTCGCATCGACCGTTGCGTCGTGCCGAAACCGCCGCTATGGCGGCAGTCCCGCCCGACATCGGGGGGGATGGCGTGGTGCGGGGCTGTAGCTCAGATGGGAGAGCGCTGCAATCGCACTGCAGAGGCCAGCGGTTCGATTCCGCTCAGCTCCACCACGCCCGTCACCGCACCTGTCGATCCACGCGTCCATTTCTTGTCCGGATGGCAGCAGGGTCTTGCAGACGGCGGACGGCGGCGAACGCGATGATCAGGATCCCGCCCAGTTCCATGACGTGATTGACCCGGATTCCCGCCAGTCCGAGGCTCAGGATCGCGTCGATGTGGTGGAACGAGGCGGCGCGAATGAACACGAAGGCGAACAGGCAGGTCAGGCCGATCGCCGCGACGATCTCCCAGGTTCCGGCGCGGCGCGCAATGAAGGGGACGATCGCCGCGCAGACCGCCGCAATCGCACCGACCGCAACGATGAATTCATATTGGACGCCGCGGCGTTCCATGTACCAGCCCTGCTGCTTGGCGACCACGCGGCCGATGTCGGTAAAGAGCGTCTGGATGTCGAGTTGCTTGTTGATCCCCAGCGCGACCAGCGTCACGGTCATCACCAGCCACAGCCGTCTGCGCGCGCGCGACCGAAAATAGGCGCTCGGCCCCGGCGTCGTGGCGGCACCGGCGTTCCGCCAGTTAAGATAGCAGGGCACGACAGTGGCAAAATAGGCGACGACGGTCAGCCAGCCATAAAGGGTGGGATCGCCGATTGTCGGACTCCAGCCGTAGATCATCGATAGGCTCCTGCCTGCTGCAGCGATCGGCGTCTCCCGGGCGCTTCGCTGAGCCGCTGCTTTACCCGCAACGTCCCGCGTGGCAATCGGCGGCATCATGCCAAACCGTTGAAAACGCGATGCCGCCGCGATGGGTACGATTCCCACCGGATCGCGATCGCGGCAAAGGACCCTAGTCGCCCGCGCATCGTTTAGTCATCATGCCGCCAATGTCCCCCGCCGACCGTCTTGCCCGCCCACTGAAGGGGCTCATCATTGGTCAGGTCCGTGCGCTGTTCAACGACAAGGCACGTGGCGAACGTCCAGTCCAGCGGCGCCCGGACGCGCTGTTCCCGCCAGACTCGGTCGCGTGGCGCGTGCATGGCGACGTCACCTCGATGCTGGTCGGTGGCGTGACCGCGCTGTTGCTCCAGATGCTTCACCCGAAAGTGCTCGCGGGGGTGTGGGACCATTCCGGTTTTCGTGATGACATGCAGGGGCGGTTGCGCCGCACCGCGCGGTTCATCGCGGTGACGACCTACGGCGCGCCCGACGATGCCGCGTTGCTGCTCGAGAAGGTGCGACGGATCCACGATCATATCGGCGGGACGCTGCCCGATGGCACGGCGTATCAGGCGAACGATCCGGAACTGCTCGCCTGGGTCCATGTCAGCGAAGTGCTGAGCTTTCTCGACGGCTGGATCCGTTATGGCGAACCCGGCATGTCGCGCGCCGACCAGGACCGCTATGTCGCGGAAATGGAGTGGATCGCAGCGCCGCTCGGGGTCGATCCGATCCCGCGCACCCGCGCCGAGGCGGAGGCGATCCGGACCGCGCTGCGCCCGCAATTGCGCGTCGATGCGCGGACCCGCGATGTCGCGGACGTCCTGATCAACCAGCCCGCACCCTCGGTCGCCGCGCGTCCGTTCCAGACGATGACGATGCAGGCCGCGATCGACCTGCTGCCGGGATGGGCGCGATCGATGCACGGGTTCGAGCAACCCGGGGTCGGCCTGCCCTTGCTGCGGGCAGGGACGTTCGGGGTAGCGAGTACGCTGCGGTGGGCGTTCCGCGGATGACCGCGCCGTCCGCCAGCCCGATCCCCGCCGCCACGCTCATCCTGTTCAGGCCGGGGGCGGGGGCACCCGAATTGCTGTTCGTCGAACGCTCGCGCGCGATGGCATTTGCGGGCGGGGCGCTGGTGTTTCCGGGCGGACGGGTCGACCCGGGCGACCGGGCGCTGGCCGCGACCTACGCCGGGGACACAGAGGACAATAGCGCGCGGATCGCGGCGATCCGCGAGACGCTGGAGGAAGTCGGCGTGCCGATCGGCCTCCCGCCGATCCCGGTTGCCGACCTTGCCGCGATGCGTGCGGCGTTACAGGCGGGGGTGGCACTGGCAACGGTGCTGGACGGGCGTCGGGTGTCGCTCGGCGGACTGGTGCCGTTCGGCCGATGGTGCCCCTCGCATGCGCCCGCCCGCGTCTTCGATACGCGCTTCTACCTGATCGCGCTTCCGGAAGACGCCCCGCCGCCGATCGTCGACGATACCGAGAATGTCCGCGTGTTCTGGGCGACGGCGCAGGCGGTGCTCGATGCCGCGGATGCCGGGCGCGCGACGGTCATCTACCCGACCCGGCGCAACCTCGAACGGCTGGCGCAATATGCAAGCTTCGCCGAGGCCGCGGAGGACGCGGCGCGGTTTCCGGTCCGTACGGTGACGCCGTGGGTCGAGGATCGCGACGGCGTCGCGCATCTGTGCATCCCGGAGGATCTGGGTTATCCCGTCACCGCCGAGCCGATGCAGGACGCGGTGCGCGGATGATCAGTTCGGCAGGACTCCCGCTTCGACTTTCTCGACCCATTTCGGATAGAAACCGGGTTGTCGGCTCGACCAGCCCGAGGCGGTTGCCGCCGCTTCGCTGATCGACTGCAGCAATTTTCGACGCAGATCGGGGTGGAGCTGCGGGAGGGCTGCTGCGGCACAAAAGGCGGCGGGGAGCCACGGACGCACTTCCGCGCCGACGAGCCGTTCGTACAGGAAGCGGTAGGCGGCGAAGGTCGTCAAACGACCCTGTCCGAGATCGAACGCGGATACGGTCAACAGCGGGGCGAGGAACGGTTCGACCGATTCGAGCGTGCCCGCATCGGGCATCATCAGGCGGATGTCGGGGAGCCGGACGTAGAGACGGGCCTGTGCGCGAATGCTCGCCGCCTCGACCACGTCGCGCGACCAGCGTTCCATCGCGTCTTCCCGGTCGAGACCGATATCGAGCGAGCGGCGGATGTAGCGTTGCGTCGCCGCCGGAAACCCGGCGAATTCCTTCATCTCGGCCAGCGTCATCGTACCGTTGGCCGCTTTCATCCGAGAACCCATCGTGCCACTCCACTACTGTCGTGCGGTCGGGCGATGATGCGCTTGCCGGATTACTCCGTGGTTAACGCCGATCGCCTGCCACAGACTCAAGCGACCACAGAAAGTGTTGCAACGCAACAAGTGTTGCGACGGGAAGAGTGTACCGTACGAAGATTTCGTGGAAGGCGGCACCCGCGCAACGTGTGCGCAGGTGCCAATCTGGGTTATGCCTTGTCAGCGGCGCGCTTGGCTTCGGCCTCTGCATCGTACCCGGACGACTTGGGCGGCTCGCTATTCTCGCCCGGACGGGTCGAAGCTGGGGGATCGGAGGCATCCATCGATTCATCGAGCGCATTGTCGAGCGCCGCATCGGGGCTCTCGGGGTTGCGCTCGAGGCGCTGCGCAATCGACTGGTCCTGGCCGGCATCCTGCTTGGGATGCTGGATGTGCTTGGCGTCGTCCGCGTCCGGATCGCCGGGGGCAACCGAAAGGCCGTCGAGCGCCTGCTCGTCGATCAGCTTGGGGTCGTCGGTCATAATGGTCTCCTGATCGTTAGCCTCGTAGAACGATCCGACCCGCGCGCCTGTTCCCTCAGCCGAGCCGCGTGACCGAAACGCGCTGCGCCATGAAGCTCGCGCTGCCGAAGACGGTCATGAACGCGATGTCGGTCGCATCGCGGCCGACCGCGACGCGGACGAGGTCGGCGCAGGACGCCATCCGGGTCGCATCGACGAGATGCCAGCCGCCGCCGATCCACAGTTCCGCAACCGCATGGAAATCGGGCGGATCGACCCCGGGGGCATAGGCCGAGACACAGCGCGCGGGGATCCCGCCCGCCCGGGCGAGCGCGACGAGCAGGTGCGCGTAATCGCGGCAGACGCCGTGACGCTCGGCAAAGGTCATCATCGCGGTCGTCGTGCCGTTCGACGTTCCGCACTCGTAGCGCAGATGCCCCGCGACCCAGTCGACCAGCGCCGCCGCGAGCGCGCCGCCCTGCAGGCGGCCGAATTGCTGATCGACGAAGCCCTCGAGCCGGTCGGATTCGCAATAGCGGCTGGGGAGCAGATAGGGGATCGTTTCGGGTGGCATCGCGCGGACCGGGGTCGGGCCGAGCGTCGCGAAATCGACGAACGGGCGGTCGATCCGCACGATCGCGTGATAATCCGCGCGGAACGGGCCTTCGCCGCGCGCCCAGCACCGCTGTCCGATCCCGTCCTCGCCGCGGATCGCGCGCAGCGGCTCGGGTGAGTAGACCCGGAGGTCCTGCACCTCGAGATGCTGGTCGGGCATTTTCGCGGCCTCGATCAGCAGCAGCACGTCCGCTGCGCCATCGATGGTATAGTCGAGCATGGCGTCGATCGCGATGCGCATCAATGTCTTCCGGTTTGAGCAAGAAAAAGGGCCCGATGGATCGTGCCATCGGACCCTTCGTAAAGGCCGTTTCTGTCGTGCGCTTAGTTGCGGTTGCCGAACAGGCGCAGGATGAACAGGAACATGTTGATGAAGTCGAGGTACAGGCTGAGCGCGGACATGATCGTCACGCGCTGCTCGTCCTGCGTTCCGGCGACCTGCGCGTAGAGCGCCTTGGTCCGCTGCGTGTCATAGGCGGTGAGGCCTGCGAAGAGCAGCACGCCGACGAAGCTGATCACCAGCCCGAGCGGCCCGGAATTGAGGAAGAGGTTGAGCAGGCTTGCGACCATCAGGCCGATCAGGCCCATCACGAGAAACGTTCCAAACGCCGACAGGTCCCGCTTGGTGGTGTAGCCGTACAGGCTGAGGCCACCGAACGCCGCTGCCGTCGCGAAGAACGCCTGCGCGATGGCGACCGGGCTGTAGACGAGGAAGATCGTCGAGAGCGACAGGCCCATCGCGACCGCAAAGCCCCAGAACATGATCTGAAGCGTGCTGTTCGTCATGCGTGCCTGGCCGAAGCTCATCCCGAAGACAAAACCAAGCGGCGCGAGGGTGATGACCCACTTGAGGATGCCGGGGCCACCGAACACCGACGCCGCACCGCCGCTGGCCACGAAGCCGAGCGCAACGATGCCGGTCAGCAGGACAGCCGACGTCATGTAATTGTAAACAGACAGCATGTACCGCCGCAGGCCGGCGTCATACGCCTCCGAGCGGGTGGTCCCAGCCGTCTGGAACGCGGAGGCGTTCGGACGGGGATCAGACCAGTTTGCCATTACCAAAAGCTCCTTGCAGCCGGCCGTGTGCCGGTTGCGTTGAATATCGGCGCAGTGCCGACGGTTTTCAAGCGAATCCGCGAGGGCAGCGGGGGCAGCAACATAGTGTAACAAATACCGTGTCGTGTGACTGTGTTGCCCCTGTTTCCGGGGCCGCCGGCGCCGGTCGCGAAGGGCGACCGAGCTGGGGGAATTGCGAAACATGCGACGGAGCGGGTTTCAGTTACAGGGGACTTGCCGTCCGCTATTCTTGTCGGTCCATCAGCTAACCCCGCGACTTGCGTCTGGCACCGTTCACGAGACATTGTTGTATTTCTTTTGATTACAATATGTTGGTAAGAATTAGGGTATTAAGGACGCAGGAATGTTGACGGCGGTTCTTCTTGTCCTGTGTTGCGGTCTGGCTGCCGCACTAGCGAGCGTCGTACGGGAGCGCCGCAAACGGTCGCGCCGTCGGCGCAGCCATTATCACCGGATTCCGCTTGCGAAGACCAAGCGGGATGACGACGGGTGACGGTCGCCTCGGAGGTCTCCCATACGCTGCTAATTCGCTTTCGTAATTCCGGTATGCTCTATAGGCTTGGCCAAAAGAGCAGAAACGACCGAGAGGAGCGAGCATGACGTCCACCGGCACGGCGCCGTCGCAACCGACGCCCGGAATGCCCGAAGACGCGCGGGTTTCGCGCTATGCCTGGTATGTCCTGACGATCCTGTTTCTCGTCTACGTGCTCAATTTCGTCGATCGCCAGATCATCTCGATCCTCGCCGAGGACATCAAGCGCGA
Organism: uncultured Stakelama sp.; assembly: GCA_964575105.1. Lineage (GTDB taxonomy): Bacteria > Pseudomonadota > Alphaproteobacteria > Sphingomonadales > Sphingomonadaceae > Sphingomonas. The sequence continues at coordinate 5,581 of CAZNQA010000081.1, read as the reverse complement.
CCTGCATTTGAAGGACGAGGATCTCGGCTTCCTGTACGGGACCGCGTTCGGCGTCTTCTATTCGCTGTTCGGCATCCCGCTCGGGCGGCTCGCCGATACGTGGCACCGTGTTCGGCTGATGACGGTCGGGCTGGCTTTGTGGTCGACGATGACCGCCGCTTCGGGACTAGCGCAGAGCGGCGCGGGGCTTGCGGGGGCGCGGATCGGCGTCGGGGTGGGGGAGGCGACCGCGAGTCCGTCGGCCTATTCGCTCATCTCGGATTATTTCCCCAAGCGGCTGCGCGCGACCGCGCTCGCGATCTACTCGTCGGGGCTGTATGTCGGTGGCGGGCTTTCGCTCGGGATCGGCGGGCTGATCGTGCAGCGCTGGAACCATTCCTATCCGTCGGGTGGTCCGCTCGGGCTTCACGGCTGGCAGGCGGCGTTCATGATCGTCGGCATTCCGGGCCTGATCCTCGCGGCGGTGGTGGCGACGCTGCGCGAACCGATCCGGGGCGCGGTTGAGGGGCTGCCGCGACCGGAGCGTCATCCAGCACCGTTCAATGCGTTCCTTGCCGAACTGGTGACGATCCTGCCGCCCTTCACGCTGATCGGCGCGGCGCGGGGCGGGGTGGTTTCGTTGTTGGTGAACATGCTCGCGCTCGGGCTCGTCGTCGGTGCGGTGCTGACGCTGCATGCGCTGGGCGAGCCGTGGCCGCAGTGGATCGCGATCGGGATCGGGGTGTATGCGGTGTTCTCGTGGGCGTGCGCGCTCAAGCGGCGCGACCCGCCGACCTATCGGTTGATCGTCGGCAATCCCGCCTTCCTGTGCATCGTCGTCGCCTACGGGCTTAACGCGTTCATGGCGTATGCGATCAGCTTCTGGGCGGCACCGTTCGTGTTGCGGACGCTGGGCGAAACGCCCGCGATGGCGGGGCTTTTCGTCGGATCGACCGGGGCGCTCGCCGGGTTCCTCGGGGTGATGCTCGGCGGGTTGATGGCGGACCGGCTGCGGCGCGGGAACCCGGCGGGGCGCGTGCTGGTCGTGCTGTTCGGCGCGACGGTGCCGATCCCGTTCGTAATCGCCGCCTTCACCGCATCCTCGACCGCGGTATTCTACCCCTGTTTCTTCATTGCGAGCATCTGCGCGAGCACCGCGCTGGGCGCGGCGGGCGCGACGATGCAGGATCTGGTGCTGCCACGGATGCGTGGGACCGCGACCGGCACGTTCTTCATCGGGACGACGCTGCTCGGGCTGGCGATGGGGCCGTATCTGGCGGGGCGGATCTCGACGCTGACGGGGAGCCTGTCGGTCGGGGTCCTGTCGCTGCTGTGTGCCGCGCCGATCACGATCGCGGCGGGGATCGCGGCCTATCGGCTGGTGCCCCGCGCGGAGGCGAATCGCGAGGCGTGGGCGCGCGCGGCGGGGGAAGACATCTGATCGCCCGCTGACCTGTGCGGCCCCCGGCAGGACTGGCGGGCAATCCGGCCCGGGTGCCGCGCGTTCAGCTCGCGCCGAACACGCCACATGCGACGCGGCCGCCGCTGTTGCCCGACGGGTCGGTCATCAGATCGTCCGGATTGGCGTGGATCACCATCGCGGCACCGTCAGCGTCGAGCAGCCCCGCCATCGTCCCGCCGGGCAGCACCATCCCGATCGTGCCGCGACCGTTGCTGCCGATGACGAGGTTGGGCAGATCGCCCAGATGCGGCCCCTGCGGGTTCATCGTCCCGTGCTTGGCCGCAGTCGGGTTCCAGTGCGGGCCAGCGGTCGCGAAATCGGGGGCGTCGCAATGCCCGACCGCATGAAGATGCGCGCCATGCGTACCGGCGGGCATGTTGCGGACGTCGAGCGTGATGCGCAGCCCGCCGCCGACCTCGGTCGCGGTCGCGCGGCCGACATCCGCGCCATCCGCGGTCCGCAGCATCGCCACCGCATGCGCGCCATTGGCAAGCGGGGCACCGGTGCGGACCTTGTCCCGGTCGCATGCGGACAGGCCGAGGACGGACAGCGCGGTCATGGCGAGAATGGTGGTACGCATGGCGGGTCTCCTGGGAAAACGTGGGAACGTGTTGCGCGCTAAGCCTGTGCGGTTCAACCCGTCAGGCAGGCGCCGGACACGAAAAGGCCGTACGATCGCGAGATCGCACGGCCCTAGAATGTAGCAATCGCCTTAGTTGGCGTTGCTGGTCTTGATCGTCCCGTTGACGCCGTTCGGGAAGAACCCGCCGCCGACCGTGGCCGACTTGGTCAGATAGACGATGTTAAGGACGTTCGCCGCAGTGCGGCTGTACGCGATGCCCGAAGAGTCGGTCGGCACGATGTTCGAGATCGTGCTGTCAGCACCCGCGATCCCCTGATCGTCGTCGCTCGTGCCGTCGAGGCTGTCGCGCGCGTCGCTGATCTGGCGGACCTGCTCGAAGATCGACCCCGACGCGTTCCCCGCTGCGAAGCCCTTGCTGTAGAGGATCGTGCGGATAAGACCCGCATGATAGGCCTCTGCCGCAAGAATGCCGGCTGCCGCGTCGAGATACGTCTTGCTCGAGAGCAACGGTGCCGCACCCTTATAGGCACTGACGCCGACGTCCTCGAAGATGAACGCGCCGAGCAGGAAGGCGTTGTCGCCTGCATAAGGGTCGAACGTGCCGGTCGACGAAACAACGCCTGCGGCGCGCGCCGCCGCGGTGAAGGCGCCGGTCGCGCTGCCGTCGATGTTGATCGCGGGCATCGCCACCGCCGAGCCGCCGAGCGCCTGCCGCAGGAACGCGACGTGCGCGATCTCGTCGCCTGCGATCTCCCGCGCATATTGCGCCACGACCGGATCGGTGAAGGTCACCTGCCGACCACCCGTGACCGCGCCCTGCGTTCCGGTCCCGGTCAGCTGCGAGGCGGGAAGACCCGTACCGAACACTGCGTAGGAATAGAATTGCGCCTCGAGATATTCGAGGTTGAGCGCGAAGTTGAGGATGTCCGCGTCGGTGAGTGCCGCCGTCGGGGTGGGTGTCGGGGTCGGGGTGGGTTGCGGGATGACGGTGACGCCATTGGTGTCGCCGCACGCCGCGAGGAGCGAAAGCCCGCCCGCTGCGATCGACGCCTGCCCCGCGACGCGCAGGAAATTGCGACGCTCGTCGCGGCGACGATCGCTCGCCTCCAGCACCTGCGTTAGGATGTTCTTGGTATCCATTGCTGCTCTCCCTTGGAGAATTCGTGACGTCGAAAGCGTCTTAGTTGGCGCCGCTGAAGCGAAGGTCGTTGTTCGGGTTGTTCGTCCCGGCCGGGAAGAACCCGCCTGCCATCGCGCGTGCGTTGGTGAGGTACGCAATGTTGTGGACCTGCGCGACCGTCCGCGAGAAGGCGAGACCATTGCCGTCGAGCGGAACGATGTTCGACGCCGTGCCGCCGTTGGCGGTGACCGGGGAGATGCCCTGGTCGAGGTCGCTCGAGCCATCGAGACTGTCGCGTGCGTCCGAGATTGCGTCCGCTGAGGTACGGAGCGACGGCGTTGCGACGCCCTTGCCGTACAGCACGGTGCGGATCAGCGCGGCGTGATATGCCTCGACCGCGAGGATGCCGGCGGCGGCCTCGAGATAGGTCTTGTTGGTCAGGAGCGTTGCACCGCCCTTATAAGCAGTAACGCCGACGTCCTCGAAGATGAACGCGCCGAGGAGGAAGTTGTTGTCGCTGGCATAGACGTCGAACGCGGCGCCTGCGCCGATCAGACCGGCCGCGCGCGCGGCGTTGCTGAATGCCGAGGTCGGGGTGACGTCGATGTCGATCGCGGGCTGCGCGATCGCCGAACTGCCGAGCTGGGTGCGCAGGAAGGTAACGTGCGCGAGCTCGTCGCCTGCGATTTCCTTGGCATAGGCAGCGACGATCGGGTCGGTGAAGTTCACCTTGCGGCCGCCACGGACCGTTCCCTGGGTGCCAAGGCCGGTCAGCAGGTTGGCGGCGAGACCGGTGCCGTTCGCGGCGAAACTGTAGAATTGCGCCTCGAGATATTCGAGGTTGAGCGCAAAGTTGAGCACGTCGGCGTCGCTCGGCGCGGTCTGCGCCTCGGCACGCCCGGCGAGCCCGATGGCACCGCCCGCGATCCCCGCGACGGCAGCAGCGCCGAATGCGGTCTTGAAAAAGTCTCGACGTTCGCTGCGGCGTTCTGCGCGCCGGTCGAAGGTTTCGATCAATTGCTGGTTTACATCGTCGGTCATGGAACTCGACCTCCCTGTGGATGGTGATGCGCTAACTTGCGACTGAAAAATGGGTTCCAACGTACTGATAAATAACGATAATCCCAAAATTCAGGCGCGCGCCGACGGCGTCTGGAAAATGCTTTTTCCAAATCCTCTCCCGTCGTGATCGAGGTACGCCCGATAGTTCAGGCGGGATGCATCCATGACGAAAAATTGCGCTTTGTTTCCGGTTCGTAAAAGAATGCATCGTTTTCGGGTACGGCTGCGATCGACCCGCAGGATCGTCCGCGCGCCCTTTCCCCCGCGCAGCCCCCTTGCTAAGGGCTGCCCCGACTCTTGCATTCGCACAGTCGGTCGCGCCCGTGTGGAACCTTCCGGTTTCGCCTCCCCGCCGCGGCCCGACGCAAAGGGAAGGACCCGCTGCACATGACCGCCATTGGCCAGGACACACTCGGCACGCGCACCACGCTCGACGTTGGTGGCACCTCTTACGACTATTTCAGCCTCGCCACCGCTGCCGAGAAGCTGGGCGACATCAGCCGCCTGCCGTTCTCGATGAAGGTGCTGCTCGAGAACCTGCTGCGCTTCGAGGATGGCGTCACCGTCACCACCGAGGATCTCCAGGCCATCATCGACTGGCAGCAGGAGCGCAAGTCGGACCGCGAAGTCCAGTATCGCCCCGCGCGCGTGCTGATGCAGGATTTCACGGGCGTTCCGTGCGTCGTCGATCTGGCGGCAATGCGCGATGCGATCACCAAGCTCGGCGGTGACGCGGTCAAGATCAACCCGCTCGTGCCGGTCCACCTCGTGATCGATCACTCGGTGATGGTCGACGAGTTCGGCACGCCCAAGGCGTTCGAGGATAACGTCGAGCTCGAGTACAGCCGCAACAACGAGCGGTACGAGTTCCTCAAGTGGGGGTCGAAGGCGCTCGACAACTTCAAGGTCGTGCCCCCCGGCACCGGCATCTGCCATCAGGTCAATCTCGAGAACATCGCGCAGGCGGTGTGGTCCTCGACCGCGCCCGACGGCAAGACGATCGCATACCCTGACACCTGCGTCGGCACCGACAGCCACACGACGATGGTCAACGGCCTCGGCGTGCTCGGCTGGGGCGTCGGCGGGATCGAGGCCGAGGCAGCGATGCTCGGCCAGCCCGTTTCGATGCTGATCCCCGAAGTCGTCGGCTTCAAGCTCACCGGCGAGCTCGCCGAGGGCATCACCGCGACCGATCTCGTGCTCACCGTCACCCAGATGCTGCGCGCGCGCGGCGTGGTTGGCCGGTTCGTCGAGTTCTATGGCCCGGGTCTCGACGCGCTCAGCCTCGCGGATCGCGCGACGATCGCCAACATGGCGCCCGAATATGGCGCGACCTGCGGCTTCTTCCCGGTCGATGACGCGACGCTCGATTACA
>CAZNQA010000080.1:0-14666 GCA_964575105.1 uncultured Stakelama sp. | reverse complement strand
AGCCGTGGTGGCCGGCCGATTACGGGCATTACGGCCCGTTCTTCATCCGCATGGCATGGCATTCGGCAGGCACCTATCGCACCGGCGACGGGCGCGGTGGCTCGTCGTCGGGTTCGCAGCGGTTTGCGCCGCTCAACAGCTGGCCGGACAACGGCAACCTCGACAAGGCGCGCCGCCTGTTGTGGCCGATCAAGTCGAAATACGGCAAGCAGCTCAGCTGGGCCGATCTGTTCATCATGGCCGGCAACGTTGCGATCGAATCGATGGGCGGACCGGTGTTCGGCTTCGGTGGCGGGCGCGAGGACGTGTTCGAGCCGATGAAGGACATTTACTGGGGCACCGAGGAAGAGTGGCTCGGCGAGACTCGCATCGACGAGGAATCGGGCAAGGCGTTCGAGAATCCGCTCGCCGCGATCCAGATGGGGCTGATCTACGTCAACCCGGAAGGCCCCGGCGGCTGCCCGAACCCGCTGGGCTCGGCACGCGACATGCGCGAGACGTTCGCGCGCATGGGCATGAACGACGAGGAAACCGTCGCGCTGACCGCGGGTGGCCACACTTTCGGTAAGGCGCATGGCGCGGGTGACGCATCGCTCGTCGGCGTCGAGCCGGAAGGCGCCGACATCGCGACGCAGGGCATGGGCTGGGTGTCGACGCACGGCACCGGGATGGGCGACGATACGATCACTTCGGGGATCGAAGGCGCGTGGACTCCGACGCCGATTACCTGGGACCAGACCTATTGGGACATGCTGCTCGACCACGAGTATGAACTCGTCAAGAGCCCGGCAGGTGCCAACCAGTGGCAGCCGGTCGGCAACCCCGAGGAAACGCTCGCCCCCAAGGCCCACACGCCGGGCGTTAAGGTCCCGACGATGATGACGACCGCCGACATGGCGCTCAAGAAGGACCCGGCCTACCTCGAGATCAGCAAGCGTTTCCAGAAGGATCCGGCGGCGTTCGCCGACGCCTTCGCGCGTGCCTGGTTCAAGCTGACGCACCGCGACATGGGGCCGAAGGTCCGCTATCTCGGGCCCGACGTTCCGGCCGAGGACCTGATCTGGCAGGACCCGATCCCCAAGGCCGACTATCCGCAGATCGACGCGGGTGATGTCGGTGGCCTCAAGCAGGCGATCGCCAATTCGGGGCTTTCGGTCGCCGAACTGGTGACGACCGCCTGGGCATCGGCCTCGACCTATCGTCAGTCGGACCACCGTGGCGGTGCGAACGGCGCGCGCATCCGGCTCGCTCCGCAGAAGGACTGGGAGGTCAACCAGCCCGAGCAGCTCGCCAAGGTGCTTGGCGTCTATGAGGGCATCAAGGCCGACTTCGACGGTCAGGGTGCCAAGAAGGTCTCGATCGCGGATCTGATCGTGCTCGGCGGTTCGGTCGGGGTCGAGGCGGCGGCGAAGGCGGCCGGCAAGACGATCGAAGTGCCGTTCCTGCCGGGTCGGACCGATGCATCGGCCGAGCAGACCGATGCGGCGAGCTTCGACGTGCTCGAACCCAAGGCGGACGGCTTCCGCAATTACTTGCAGGTCAAGTTCAGCGTCCCGACCGAGGAACTGCTGGTCGACAAGGCGCAGTTGCTCGGGCTGAGCGGCCCGCAGATGGCAGTGCTGCTCGGCGGGCTTCGTGTTCTTGGGGCGAACCACCCCAAGGCCGAGAACCACGGCGTATTCACCGATCGCAAGGGTCAGCTGACCAACGACTATTTCGTCAACCTGCTCGACATGCAGACCGCATGGAAGCAGATCAGCGACGAAAGCGACGAGGAATATCTCGGCACGCTGCGCGAGACCGGCGAGCAGAAGTGGACCGCCTCGCGCACCGACCTGGTGTTCGGCGCGAACTCGCAGCTGCGCACCGTGGCGGAGGTCTATGCCTCGGCGGATGCGGGCGACAAGTTCGTCAAGGACTTCGTCGATGCGTGGGTCAAGGTGATGAACGCGGACCGGTTCGACGTCGCGTCGGGCCATGTCGAAGGCGAGCCTGCGGTCGCCTGATCGCCCCTGCGGCGTTGATTGCGGGAGCTTCGGGGTTGTGGGCAGTCGCCCGCAACTCCGGGCTCCCGTTTTCGTATTGGAGTGCGGCCACGCCGCGTGGCGGTGGGACTGGCCCGGTCCGGTCCGCGTCCGTATCTGTAACGAACGGGAGAGGGGCATATCCCCAACTCTAGCCCTTCCACCGGGCCACGGCGCACCCTATCAAGCGGTATGCGCAAACATATTCTCATCCTCCTCGGCATCTTCGCAGTCGTCGGGGCGGCGGTCCTCTGGTGGATGTTCCAGCCCGAACCCGCCCAACTCCCGATCGCCCAGGTCGAAGGCGAACGCCCGACCATTTCCGCCCCGCGCGAGCAGACGATCCCGACGACCAAGGTCGCCAAGGCGATCGGCTGGCCCGCGGGTGCCACTCCCGTTCCCGCCGCGGGCCTCAAGGTCGCCGCCTTCGCGCAGGGGCTCGAGCATCCGCGCTGGCTCTATCGCCTCCCCAATGGCGACGTATTGGTCGCGGAAACCAATTCCCCGCCGCGCAAGGGCCGCAGCATCACCGATACCGTGATGCGCTACCTGCTCGGGCGCGCGGGCGCAGGCGTTCCCTCCGCCAATCGCATCACCTTGCTGCGCGACGGCAATGGCGATGGCGTCGCGGAACAGAAGACCGTGCTGATCGGCGGGCTCAACTCGCCTACCGGCATGGCGCTGCTCGGCGACTATCTCTACATCGCCAACACCGACGCGCTGGTCCGCGTGCCGTTCAAACCCGGCGAAACCAAGATCACCGCGACGCCTGAAAAGGTCATCGCGCTCAACGGCGGTGGCAATCACTGGGCGCGCACGCTGCTGGCGGATCCGAACGGCAAATATCTCTACGTCGGCGTCGGTTCGTCGTCGAACATCGCCGAAAACGGCATGGACAGGGAAAAATACCGCGCCAACATCCTCCAGGTCGACCCGCAGGCGAAGACCTTCCGCGTATTCGGCGCGGGGCTGCGCAACCCGCAGGGGATGGCGTTCGAGCCCAAGTCGGGCGGGCTGTGGGTCGCGGTCAACGAGCGCGACATGCTCGGGTCGGATATCGTCCCCGATTACATCACCCGCGTCGGCCTCGGGGACAACTTCGGCTGGCCGTGGTATTATTGGGGCGGCTATCCGGATGCGCGGGTGAAGCCCGAGAATCCGGCGCTGCAGGAATATTCCAAGCGTCCCGATTTCGCGATGGGGCCGCATGTGGCCGCACTCGGTCTGACCTTCGCAAACGACGCGAAACTGGGCGCGGCCTATGGCAACGGCGCGTTCGTCGGCGAGCATGGTTCGTGGAACCGCGTGCCCGTGTCGGGCTACAAGGTCGCGTTCGTGCCGTTCGGCGAGCTCGGCTTCCCCAAGAAGGGCGCCAAGCCGGTCGACGTGCTGACCGGCTTCCTCAACGCCAAGGGCGAGGCGCAGGGGCGTCCGGTCGGGGTAACGTTCGATCGCAGCGGTGCGTTGCTGGTCGCGGACGACGTCGGCAACACGGTGTGGCGGGTGAGCGCGAAGTAACGCGCGCCGCCATCCCACCAAGCCACCGTCATGCTGAAACGAGTTCAGCGTGACGGCGGTAAAGGGGGCGCGTTACTCGAGCATCTTCGGCGCTTCCTTCGCCAGCTTCGCACGGATCTTGTCCGCGAACAGCGCGAGGAAGGGCGGCAGATCGACCTCGGCGCGAACCGACGTATCCGCCACCGTCAGCTTGCTCGCGACACGCTGCCCCATTGCGGCGACGGTGAAGAACATCGTGTCCCCCTCCCAGCGGTGATCGACCGCCGCACCGCCCGGGAACATCCCCGCGAGCTTGCCGATCCCCCCGTCGACACGTGCGCGCGCGGCAGCGAGGCCCAGCTTGTGGGGAATTTCGACGACAATCGGTTCGCTCATGGTCTGTCCTTCACGCGACGGCGTATCATTGCGCGAAGATCATCGCGTCGTCGGCAAACGCCTTGAACTCGAGCGCGTTGCCGCTCGGGTCATAAAAGAACATCGTCGCCTGCTCGCCCGGCTGCCCGACGAAGCGGGTGTGCGGCTCGATCCCGAAGCGAGTCCCCGCCGCGGTCAGCCGCTCCGCCAGCGCGTGCCAGTCGGGCATCGTCAGCACGACGCCGAAATGCGGCACCGGCACCGCATGCCCGTCGACCGCGTTCGACACCGCGACCGGTTTCGCGGCGGGGTCGAGATGCGCGACGATCTGGTGGCCGTAGAGGTCGAAATCGATCCAGTGCTCCGAACTGCGCCCCTCGGTGCAGCCCAGCGTCCCGCCGTAGAAGGCGCGCGCGGCGGCGAGATCGTGGACGGGGAAGGCGAGGTGGAAGGGGCGAGTCATGCGCGGACGATAGCGGCGGGGGTGGGGGGCGTCATCATCAACCTGACCGCTAAGATGAAACCGCCATCGTGAAGCCCCTTCCCCGGCGAAGGCCGGGGCCCAGGAGAGGCACGGGCGATTGCGGGCTGCTGCGCTTCGTTCCCTTGGCCATCGCTCCTGGGCTTCGGCCTTCCCCGGGGGAAGGGGCAGGTGGGGTTCGCTGGTGCCCCGGTTGCGCGCTCCGCAGGATCACGCGATAGCGACCCGCATGACCCAGCGCCCCGCTCTTTTCTCCTTCCTCCTCGGCGGGATCGCCGCGGTCGGCTTTGCACCGCTTGCGCTCTGGCCGGTCACGCTCGGCTGTTTCGCCGCATGGATACTGCTGGTGCATCAGGCCCCCACCCGGCGTACGGCGCTGTGGCGCGGCTGGCTGTTCGGGGTCGCGCATTTCTCGATCGGCAACAACTGGATTGCCAAGGCCTTCAGTTTCCAGGACGCGATGCCGCATGCGCTCGGCTTCTTCGCGCCGATCCTGCTGTCGCTGTATCTCGCGATCTTCCCGATGGCGGCGGCAGGGGTCGCGTGGCGGCTGCGCAAGCCCGCGCTCGACGCATCCTATGTGCTGATCTTCGCGACCGTCTGGATCGCAACCGAATATCTGCGCGGCACGCTGCTGACGGGCTATCCGTGGAACCCGCTCTCCGAACTCTGGCTCCCCACCCCGGTCGCGGCGAGCGGCGCCTGGCTCGGGACCTATGCGCTGTCGGGAATTGCGGTGCTGGCCGCAGGCGCGATCCTGCTCGCGGTCCGGCGGATGTGGCGCTTCCCCGTCGCGGTCGGTGCGCTGCTCGTCGTGCTGTCGCTGGCTGCGGTCGACCAGACGACCTCGCCCGCGCCGATTGCCAACGCGCCGCGCATCCGCGTCGTCCAGCCCGATCTCGACCAGGAACAGCGCCCGCGCGAGGATTATGCCGAGACCAACCTCCGCGCACTCGCGGGGCTCAGCGGCACGCCGCACGCCGCGCCGCGGCTGATCGTCTGGCCCGAAGGCGCGCTGCGCTATCTCCCCGAGGATGGCTATCCCCCGCAATATTACTTCCGCGGCGCGCCGTTCGTCACACGCTCGCGGATCGCCGCGCTGCTCGGCCCGCGCGATGTCGTGCTGACTGGCGGCAATGCGCTCAAATTCGACAGGATCGGCGAGGTCAACGCCGCCACCAACGCGATCTTCGCGATCGACGCGAACGCGAGGGTGATCGGCCGCTACGACAAGGCGCATCTCGTGCCGTGGGGCGAATATCTCCCCGCGCGCCCGTTGATGTCCGCGATCGGCCTGTCGCGGCTCGTCCCCGGCGATCTCGATTTCGCGCCGGGCAAGGGGCCGGACGGGCTCGACATTCCCGGCATCGGCCGGGTCGGGTTCGCAATCTGTTACGAGATGATCTTCTCGGGCTCGATCGTCGATCGCAAGCATCGCCCCGCGCTGATCTTCAACCCGTCGAACGACAGCTGGTACGGCAGCTGGGGCCCCGCGCAGCATCTCGCACAGGCGCGGATGCGCGCGATCGAGGAAGGCCTGCCGATCATCCGCGCGACCCCGACCGGCATTTCCGCGATCATCGACGCGCGCGGCCGCGTGCTCGCGTCGATCCCGTGGGAGACGAAGGGCGCGATCGAACTGCCGATCCCGCCCGCCGCACTGCCCACCCCGTTCGCGCAGTTCGGCAACCTGATGGCGCTGCTGACCGCACTCATGTTGGCGCTAACGGCAATTGCCATCCGCCGACGGGCGCGATAGGAGCACATATAAGGAAAGCTTTATATGCGTGTTCCGGTCGTCCCGGTCCGCGCCCAGACGAGGGTTTCACCAAATGCGCGCATCGTTTCTCTTCACTTCCGAGTCGGTCTCGGAAGGTCATCCCGACAAGGTCGCCGACCAGATTTCGGACACCATCGTCGATCTGTTCCTGAGCAAGGATCCCCAGGCGCGCATCGCCTGCGAGACGCTGACCACGACCAACCTCGTCGTGCTGGCGGGCGAGATCCGCTGCAAGGGCGTCTATGAAGACAACGCATGGGCCGATGGCGCGCTTGCCGAGATCGAAGCTGCGGTCCGCAACACTGTCCGCGAGATCGGTTACGAGCAGTCGGGCTTCCACTGGGAAAATTTCCGCTTCGAGAACAACCTCCACGGCCAGTCCGCTGAAATCGCGATGGGTGTCGACGAGGGCGCGAACAAGGACGAGGGTGCCGGCGACCAGGGCATCATGTTCGGCTACGCGACCGACGAGACCCCCGGCCTGATGCCCGCGACGCTCTATTACAGCCACAAGATCCTGCAGCAGATGGCCGCCGACCGGCACTCGGGCGCGGCCCCGTTCCTCGAGCCCGACGCCAAGAGCCAGGTCACGCTCGAGTACAAGGACGAGAAGCCGGTCCGCGCGACCGCGCTGGTCGTCTCGACCCAGCACAAGGCGGGCTATTGCCTCCAGGGCGACAACGCCAATCTCGCGCTGTACGAAGAACTCCGCAGCTACGTCGCCGGCGTGATGAAGGACACGTTGCCCGAGGGCTTCGTGACCGACGCGACCAAGATTTACATCAACCCGACCGGCGCGTTTGAAATCGGCGGGCCTGACGGCGACGCTGGCGTGACGGGTCGCAAGATCATCGTCGACACCTACGGCGGTGCTGCCCCGCATGGCGGCGGCGCGTTCTCGGGCAAGGATCCGACCAAAGTCGATCGTTCGGCCGCCTATGTCTCGCGTTATCTCGCCAAGAACGTCGTCGCGGCGGGCCTTGCGCGCCGCTGCACGATCCAGCTGAGCTATGCGATCGGCATCGCCGAGCCGCTGTCGCTCTATGTCGACCTGCACGGCACGGGCACCGTGCCTGAGTCGAAGATCGAGGAAGTGCTCCCGCAGCTCGTCCGCCTGACGCCCAAGGGCATCCGCGAGCATCTCAAGCTCAACGCGCCGATCTACAAGCGCACCGCGGCTTACGGCCATTTCGGGCGCGACCCCGATGCGGATGGCTTCACCTGGGAAAAGACCGATCTGGTCGACGCGCTCAAGGCTGCCGTCGCCTGATCCGGTCCGGGCGCAGCTTGTGCTGCGCCCGGTTCTCCTGCCGCCGGGCTTTAACCCGGCGTTTTCGCCCGTGTCGTCTAGCGTTGGCTACCCGAGAAGGCTGACGGATCGAACCGGGCCGGCAGGATGCGCTGATCCGCCCCGAGCGGGTCGGGAGCCGTGGCGTCCGCCTGTTCCGTTCCCGGCTGGAGCGTGAAACGCAGGTCATCGGCGAGATAGGCGGTGACCGGCGTATCGGCCGGAACGCGGCCGCTGGTGCCGTGGATGAACATCATCGGCCACGACACGACGAGCGCGCCGCCGATCGACAACAGCTCCTGGCTCAGCCCGTTGCGCGACATTCGCCCCGACAGGCGAACCGGGCCGCTGGGCGTCTGGATATAGTTCAGCCGGATGGCGATTTCGCCGCGCTTGCCGAAGATGCCGTTGCGTTCCGCCCGCATCACCTCTCCGACCGCAAGCGCGCCCGCCGGAATGACGACCTGCCCGCGATAGACAATCGGTCGCGCGACCTCGAGATAGAAGCGTTCCCCGGCATGGTTCTGCTTGGTGTTGAGTTCGGTGCGCGTGGTGAGCAACAGCGGCGTGCCCATCGGAAACGCGGCCGTCCGCCCGGTCGCCGCGAGCGGAGCCGCCCATTGTACGATTTCCTGTGCCGCCGCGATGGCGGGCGTGGCCGCAACGAGGGCCAGACATACGCCGTACACCAGTCTCATGAAGTCCCCCATCGAAGTCGTAGCACCGGAGCTACGACGTCGACGTTGCGGGGCGCTTACCGGGTGTGGTGAACGTAACCTTCACGGACTGAACGGAAAATATCACCACCTTTGACGAGTGGCGGGGCGGGTGCCCGATCTCAGCGGCGGCGCTGCCGCAGGACCCGCCGGAGCGTTCCCTCCGCGGCCCGCACCACGACACTCGCCGCCCGCTGCGAGACGAAGCCGACCACCGCCCCTGCCACCGTGTCGAGAATATAATGTTTCCCGCGTGGCATCTGCACCGCAGCGACCCCGCTCGCGAGCGCATAGGCCGGCGCGCCGAGCACGGGCACGTCCTTCGCCAGCGCGCCCGCCACCGCTACCGCGCCTGCGGTATGCCCCGAGGGAAAGGAGCTGTCGCCGTGCGCCTTGCTGTCGCCGGGCTTGAACTCGTGCTTGCCGGTCTCGATCGCCTTGTTGGGCCGGGTGCGGTTGACCGAACGCTTGAGGATCGACTTGATCCCCGTCGCCACCGCCTCGCTCGCGAGCATCCGCGCGCCGGTGCGCAGCATCACCGGCTGCCGCAGCAACGCGCCGACCACCATCGTCCCCACACCCATCAGCAACAGCGGCGGCTGGTCCGCGCCCTCGCTCAGCTTGCCGAACGCCTTGACCACGGGGGTGTCGCGGTGTTGCGCCGCCTCGTGCGTCACGTCGCGATCGGCCTTCGCCAGTTTCTTCGCCGCCTTGCTGATCTTGCCCATCGTCATCGTCTCCAGAGTCGCGGACCGAACGGGTCAACCGGGGGTTTCGCTCCATCGAAAAGCGCGCTCATGCGCCTCCCTCGCCCACCTGCGCATGCGCCAGCACCGCGAACAGCCCCGCGCCCCCGAACAGATTACCCAGCACCGCGGGGACAAGGAACGCGAACACGCCGCCGATCCCGATCTTGCCCGTCCACAGCAACAGGAACGCCTCGCTCGACCCGACGACCGAATGGCTGAACCCGCCGATCGCGACGACATAGACGATCCCGAAGATCACCTGAAACGCCTGTTCGCGCGCATTGGGGAGCGACCAGGCGACGATCGCGATCAGGAACCCCGCGGGCACCGCGTTGAAGAAGGTCTCGAGCGCGCCATGCTCGGTGATCTTCATCGAGACCTCGATCATCCCCGCATCGAGCGATGCGTCCCCAAGCCCGAGCCCCGCGAACGCACCCGTCGCGAGCGCGGTGCCGATGCAATTGGCGAGCAGCACCACGATCCACAAGCGCAGCGTCCGCCCCAGCGCATCCCACGACGGCGACGTGACGAGCGGAATCATCGCGGTCACGGTGCTTTCGGTAAACAGCTGCATCCGCCCGAGAATCACCATCACGAACCCGATCGGATAGCCGAGCGCGATCAGCAGCGGACGCGTCGGCCCCGGCGGCACGTGCGACGCGATCGCGCCCTCGGCGATCAGCGATGCAGTCACCGCCAGCCCCGCTGCGACGCCCGACCAGAATAACGCGCTAACCGGGCGTTCGAGTTCCTCCTGCCCTTCCTCGCGCACCGCGCGGTGAAGCTCCTGCGCGTTGGCGGCTTTCAGTTCCTCGACCGTCCCGGTGCCGGGTTCCTTGCTTTCGTTCTGCGATGTGCCGTCGGCCATGCTGCCCCTGATCCTTCGTTGCCGTCATGTAACGACGCCCACGCCCCTTTGCTCCACCCCTTTGCTATGGGCCGATCCCGCGCTACACGCCCGCCCGATGACCGATCCGATGACGACACGCCGCCTCTATGGCCGGCGCCAGGGCCACAAACTGCGGCTGGGCCAGGCCGACCTCGTGGAAACGCTGCTCCCGCAGATCAGCGTGCCGACCGATGGCCCGCTCGACGCGACGACGCTATTCGGCGCAGACCGCCCGCTCGAGGTCGAGATCGGCTTCGGCGCGGGCGAGCATCTTGCCGGGCAAGCGGGGATGCGGCCCGACACCGGGTTCATCGGCTGCGAGCCGTTCCTCAACGGCGTCGTTGGCGCGCTCGCGCATGTCCGCGACGACGGCCTCGACAACGTCCGCATCCACATGGGCGATGCGCTCGACGTGGTGGAACGGCTCCCGGACGCGTCGCTGTCACGCCTGTATCTCCTGCACCCCGATCCGTGGCGAAAGGCGCGCCACGCCAAGCGCCGGATGGTCAACCACGGCCCGCTCGACCTGATCGCGGCGAAGCTCAAGCCCGGCTGCGAGTTCCGGCTCGGCACCGACGACCCGACCTATTGCCGCTGGGCGATGATGGTGATGGGGCAACGCCGCGACTTCGTATGGACCGCGAAAGCGCCCGCCGATTTCCTCACCCGCCCCGAGGACTGGCCCGAGACGCGCTATGAGCGCAAAGCGCGGCGGCAGGGGCGGGAAGTGTGGTATTTCCGCTATCTGCGGGTCTGATCCTAGCGCTTGCGCGATCGTCCCTTGGTCATCAGGTCGGGCTTGGGCGGCGGGGTCCAGCCCGCGGGCGGGGTCATCCGCTGCTGGCTGGAGCCAAGCCCCATTGCCCCCGGCTGCTGGCGCACAAGCCCTGCTGTGTCCGCCTCGGCGGCGTCGTGCGCATCCGCTCCGCCGCGGAGCAAGCTGATCCGGTCGCGCAGCCGCCGCGCCTCCTCGAAATCGAGCGCGGCGGCGGCGGCTTCCATTTGTGCCTGAAGGTCTTCGAGGTCGGTCATGCGGCTTCAACGCCGGACCGCCGCGTCCGCTCCCGCGGGTTGCGTTGGCGCACCGCATTGCGCACAACGGCCAGGATGAATCCCTATCCCGCCGTCACCACGATCGCCCAGACGATCCAGCTCTCGCTGTCCCCCGTCTTCATGCTCGCCGGCATCGGTGCGCTGCTCAACGTCCTCGCGGGGCGGTTGTCGCGCGTGGTCGACCGCGCGCGTGCGCTCGAGGCGCTGCATCCCGCCTCGCAGGGCCCCGAGCACGACCGGCATGTGTGGGAACTGCGGCTGCTCGACAAGCGGATGATCGTCATCAACGCTTCGCTGGTGCTCGCGGTGTCGAGCGCGGTGATGACCTGCCTCGTCGTCGCGCTGCTGTTCGTGGCGGAACTGGTCAAGCTCCACATCGGCACGGTGGTGGCGCTGTCGTTCATTCTCGCGATGGGGTTATTGATCGCGTCGCTCATCTCGTTCCTGATCGAAGTGCGGATGTCGCTGATCGCGATCCACATCCGTCCGGAATTGCTCGAGAAATAACGGTGCCCCGACCAGCGCGGTGATGACGTGCGATGACGGCTTTTCTTCCCGTTCGTTTCGAGCGAAGTCGAGAAACCCCGCGCTGTGCCAGGTTTCTCGACTACGTTCGAAACGAACGGGGGGAGCGATCGTTGGCGAACCTCACTCTAGATCCCGA
Source organism: uncultured Stakelama sp. (assembly GCA_964575105.1). Classification (GTDB taxonomy): domain Bacteria; phylum Pseudomonadota; class Alphaproteobacteria; order Sphingomonadales; family Sphingomonadaceae; genus Sphingomonas. The sequence goes on along the minus strand of CAZNQA010000080.1, from coordinate 3,150 downwards.
AGCTCACCCGCCCCGCATCACCGCGCCCCCGCCAGTCCCGGCCCGGCATCGTTGGTCGCCAGATACCCCGGCGCGACCCGCGCCTTCGCCGCCTGCTCGAACACATAGCCCGCGTTGAGCACCGTCTGGTCCCCCCAGCGGGTCGCGATGAACGAGATACCGACGGGCACCCCACGCACCAGCCCCATCGGCACGGTCAGATGCGGATAGCCCGAGATCGCGGGCAATTCGCTCGCGCTCGGGCCATTGAAATTGTCGCCGTAAACCGTGTCCGACAGCCACGGCATCCCGTAGGTCGGCGCGACGATCAGCGTCGCCTGCGCCTTGGCGAGAAGCGCGTCGATCCCCTCCGCACCCGCCAGCCGCAGCGATTTCGCGCGTGCACCGAGATATTCGGGGTCGCTCAGCCCGCGCGTTTTCGCGGCGGCGACGAAGGTCTCCTGGCCGAAGAACGGCATCTCGCGCGCCGCATTGGCGGTGTCGAACGCGATCACTTGATCGAGCGTCCGCGTCTGCACCGCCTTGGGCGTGGTCGCGAGATAGCTGTCGAGATCAGCCTTGAGCTCGGTCTGCAACACCAGCAGTTCAGCCTCGCCGATCCCGTCGAGCTTGGGCATCTCGACATCGACCAGCACCGCGCCCTGCGCCTTGAGCACCGCAAGCGACGCCTCGTACTTGGCCCTCAGGATATCGGACATGTCGGGCCGCAACACCGCGACGCGCACCCCCGACAACGACGCGGTCGCAAGCGGGGCGGCGAAATCGTGGAGATGCGTCCGGCTGTCGCGCGTCGCTGCGTCCTCGGGATCGACCCCGACCATCGCGTTGAACAGCAACGCCGCATCGCGCACGCTCCGCGCCATCGGGCCGGGCGTATCCTGGCTGTGGCTGATCGGGACGACACGGCTGCGGCTGACCATCCCGAGCGTCGGCTTCAACCCGACCAGCCCGTTCATCGACGACGGGCAGACGACCGACCCGTCGGTCTCGGTCCCGATCGCCACCGCCGCGAAGCTCGCCGCGACCGCCGCGCCCGACCCGCTCGACGACCCGCACGACGTCCGGTCGAGCGCATAGGGGTTGCGCACCAGCCCGCCGACCGCGCTCCACCCGCTGATCGAATGCGTCGAGCGGATGTTCGCCCATTCGCTGAGGTTGGTCTTGCCGAGGATCACCGCGCCCTGCCTGCGCAACGCCGCGACCACGGGCGCGTCACGCCGCGTCACATTGTCCTTCAGCGCAAGGCTCCCCGCGGTGGTCGCGATCGGGTCCTTGGTCTCGATATTGTCCTTGATCAGCACCGGGATACCGTCGAGCGCCCCGAGCGGCTTGCCCGCCTTGCGCCGCGCGTCGCTCGCTTTCGCCTGGTCGATCGCGTCGGGGTTGGTCGCGATCACCGCGCGCAGCGTCGGCCCGGTGCGATCCATCGCCGCGATCCGCGCGAGATACGCCTGGGTGATCGCGACGCTGCTCGTCCCCTGCGCGAGTTGCGCGCGCAACCCGTCGATCGACTGTTCCTCGACCGCGGGAGCCTGCTGCGCATAAGCGGCCGCGGGCATCATTGCCATTGCCACAAACGCTGCCCGTATCCGCATCCCCGTCATCCCCTGTTCTCGTTCAAGGAGGCGATCATGCGATCATCCCGGCGGGACAACAAGCGGTAGCAGCGGGACTTTTTTCGAGGTGACGAGGCCCGGAAATGAAAAGAGGCTGCCGGGGGTCTTCACGACACCCCGGCAACCTCCTGACATGGTCAGCGGCCGGAAGCTCCAGCTTGGGAGACCATGCGAACCGCTAGTGCCTCGATCGCCGCTTCGCGTTGACTGGGGGACCATACCCCCCGCGCCGTCGATCGAACGGGTTTCCCCGAAGGCCTAGCGGTGCGTCCCCCGCACGAACTGAACCGACCCCATTGCTGAACCATGAGACATCGGATCACCTCCTTTCGCCAGTTGAAAAATGCGTGACCTGCGCTGGTCACGACTCGTGTTTGAATCAAATCATTCGGCAGAACAAGTCTTGTATTGATCGTGCAATTCGACGATTCTCCTCCGCCTGCCCGAAGCGCGTCGAGAGCGCCGGTCTCAGCGGCGGCAATCCTCCGTGACCTTTGCGATTTCGGCCCAGGCGGGCACCACCAGCGTCGTCGTGCCGGCCTGTTCGACGATGAAGCGGCCCCGGCTGAACACCATCGCATCGAGCAGCGGGTCGCGTGCGGTCAGCCGCGTCGCGACATAGGCGGGCGCGCCCACCGGCCCCGCGCTGGTCGGCTGGACCGGCACGCTGCGCGCGACGCTCGACGTCCGTACCGTGAGCGGCGTGACCACCGATCCCTGCCGCGACAGATACAGCGTCGCGCTCGTACTATCGCACCGCAGCGTCAGCAGCGCGTTGCCGCCGGTTGCGCCGAACAAAGCGGTCGATCCATTCTGATCCTGCCGATACGACCAGTCGCCCGGCGTCACCGCCCAGTCGCGCCAGTCCGCGCTTGCCGCCGGAACCGGGCGCGGGACGACGGCGGGGCGGACGACGGGTGCCGCGGCGGGGCGCGGCGCGACCGGTTTCGCCACGCACCCGGCGAGAACGGCCACGGCAAACAAGGGGATAATGTTACGCATACAGCGGTCTATGCGCGATGCGGGCGGTGCGCTCAACCGCCGCGCCCGCGTCGCCGCGCGTTTTCCGCCCGGCCAGCCGCACCGGTCGGGGAACCGGGAGCCGACATCCACCGTTACGCCCGCGAACCACAGGGATAGATCCATGTCACAAACCGAACCCACCCAGCTGCTGCTCCAGTCCAACAAGAGCGACGCGATGCAGGTCCGCAGCCGCGACGGCGACAAGATCGGCTCGGTCCTGACGCTGATGGTCAACAAGCGCACCGGCCAGACGATCTACGCGGTGCTGACGATCGGTGGCTTCCTCGGCATGGGCAAGGCCTATTACCCGATCCCCTTCTCGCTGCTCCAGTTCGACCCCGTCAACGACACCTACATCGTGACGATCGACCGCCGCGTCCTCGAAGGCGGCCCGAGCTGGGCAAGCAACGCACCGACGTTCGACCAGGCCTACGCCGACCGCGTGTCGAAATATTACGACGTGGCGAGCGAAGACCTGTCGGTCGATTAAGCCGCGCGGGGAACGATCCGG
>CAZNQA010000079.1:13575-14701 GCA_964575105.1 uncultured Stakelama sp. | reverse complement strand
CACCGAACGCCAACAGGGAGACACACGATGGACAACCAGTACAAGAACCGCACCTCGATCCCGCAGCTGCTCATCGCACTGGTCGCCACGATCCTCGTCGGATCGGTCGCGCTGGCCGGCACGGTCGGCCCGGCGATGGCAAGCGTTTCCCCGGTCGGCGCCCCGTATCAGGCCTGACCGCGAAAAGACCGTAATTTCCCAAGGAGTATCATAATGGGCATCTTCAGCCGAACCCGCGATATCATCGCCGCCAATTTCACCGACCTGCTCGACAAGGCCGAAGACCCCTCGAAGATGATCCGCATGATCATCCTCGAAATGGAGGAAACGCTGGTCGAGGTCCGCGCCTCCGCCGCCCGGACGATCGCGGACCAGAAGGAGATGCGCCGGCACATCAACAAGCTCGGCAGCCTGCAGGACAGCTGGACCGAGAAGGCCGAGCTCGCTTTGTCGAAGGGCCGCGAGGATCTCGCCAAGGCCGCCCTTGTCGAAAAGCAGAAGGCCGCCGATATGGCAGGTCAGCTCGACGGCGAAATCGCAGTCCTCGATGAATCGCTCCACGCATCGGAGGAGGACATCGCCAAGCTGACCGGCAAGCTCCGCGAGGCGCGAACCCGTCAGAATTCGATCGCAACCCGCTTCGAAACAGCACAAAACCGCTTCAAACTGCGCGAAATGTACAACGGACCGCGCATGCAGGACGCATTTAGTCGCTTCGAGGTGATGGAACGCCGCGTCGACATGGCCGAGGGCCGCGCCGACGTCGCCGGAATGGGCGCCCCGCCCAAGACGCTCGAAGAAGAAATCGCCGAGCTCAAGTCGAGCGAGAAGGTCGAGGCCGAACTCGCCGCGATGAAGGCCCGCTTCGGAAAGGACGGCTGATGGAAGACATCCTCGTCCCGATCTTCGTCTGCGGCACGTTGTTCGTCGGCATGCCCTGGGTCATCCTGCATTACATCACCAAATGGAAGCAGGCGCCCAAGATCACCAACGAAGACGAGAAGTTGCTCGACGAACTCTACTCGCTCGCCCGCCGGCTCGAAGACCGGCTGGGCACGGTCGAACGGATCATCGCAGTCGACCACCCCGAATGGCGCGTGAGCATGCCGCTCGCCGAGCCGACCAC
>CAZNQA010000079.1:9918-13475 GCA_964575105.1 uncultured Stakelama sp. | reverse complement strand
CCCGGAGGAACTGAAATGTCCGCCAGCCGCACCAAATTCTACCTCGACAAGCAGAACGCCAAATGGCTCGGTGTCTGTTCGGGGATCGCCGATTATACCGGCATCGACGTCACGCTGGTCCGCGTCGGGGTCGCCTTGCTGACCCTCATCACCAGCGGGTGGGTATTAATCGCCTACATCGTCATGGCCTGCGTCGCCGAAAAAAAGCCGCTCGGGCTGTACGATAGCAAGGACGACGAGCGCTTCTGGCAGGGCGTGCGCACCAACCCGACGCGCTCGACCGCCGAGGTTCGCTCGAAGTTCCGCGACATCGACCGCCGGCTTGCCGACATCGAGGTCATGTACACCAGCCGCAACAGCCGCCTCGCCGACGAGATCGACAGCCTGCGCTGAACGCAGGGGGCTGCAAACAGGGGAGAGTACAGATGTCTTGGGGTGGACCAGGCTTCGTCATTGCCATCATCGCCATGTCGACCATCGGATGGGTGGTCACCACCTGGATCCGCGCACGGCACGGCTATCCGATCGAGAACGAATGGAGCGGCATGACCAGCCGCACCGATCCCGCCGCCGACCGCAAGCTGGCGCTGCTGATCACCGAGAACGACAAGCTCCACGGTCAGGTCAGCCGTCTCGAGGAGCGCCTCGCAGTCCTCGAACGGATCGCGACCGACCCCGCTGAGCGCGTCTCGCGCGACATCGACGCACTTCGCTGAACCGGAAAGGATTTCGATCATGACACCCGACCTGGTTTTTCTCGTCCCGATCCTCGCCATCAGCGTCGGCATGGTCGCGGTGATCGGCGGCACCATCATCCGCCCGTGGCTCGCGTACAAGGAGCGGCGAATGACGATCGAGGCGACGATGGTCGCCGAGAAAGCCGCGCAATATGCCGCGCAGACCGAGCGGCTCGAGCAGCGTGTCCAGGTCCTCGAACGGATCATCACCGATCGCGGGGTCGACCTGTCGCTCGAGATCGAGCGGTTGCGCGGCAGCCCGCTGAACTGACCCTTCAACCCTTTCTTCCCCAGAGGTTATCATGCTTATTTTTCTTGGAGTGCTCGCCGTCGTGACGGCGGGATGTTGCTGGGCGACCGAAAGCATCGACCGCCCCCGCCGCCGCGCCGCCCGCGCGGCACGCCAATCCGCACAGGGCTGACCGGCTCGAACATTCAACAGGGGAGCGTATGATGAACGGTGGAGAGATGATGGTCGTCCTGATCGTGCTGGTCGCGGTCGTCGGCAAGATCATGCAGGCGCGCTACAGGGCGGCCGAACGGAGCGAGCGTCAGCCGGCGCAGGACGGCGCCGATACGCAGCGTCAGCGTGACGAGATCCGCGCGCTCAAGGAGCGGATCGCGGTGCTCGAACGGCTCGCGACCGACAAGGAAGACAGCAGCGCCCGGCTCGATCGCGAGATCGAGAAACTGCGCGACCGTCCATGACCAGCCTGGCAGGAGCAGGGATCATGACCGACCCAAATTTCTATATCACGATGGCCGGAACCGCGCTGGTCGGGCTGGCGATGCTGACCTACGCGATGCTCAACGGCTGGCGCGGCTGGCTTTCGTTCAAGCTCGAGCAACTGCATGCGGCAGGCGGCGCGAACGATGGCCCCGCACTCCCCAATGCGAGCGCGCGGATCGAGATCGCGGATCTCAAAGAGCGTATCCGCAAGCTGGAGGCAATCGCTGCGGGGGTGGACCTTTGAGACGCTTCCGCGCCGATTGCTCCCCGGCCCCTGCCGGGGACCAGGCAGAACGAAACTCTCTCGCACCGCAAGGGTGACGAACCCCACCTGCCCCGCCTATATCCCCGGAATGCAGAGCCTCACCGACATCGAATCCGAATACAGCTTCCTCGAGGCGGACGACCGCTACCGTCTCCTGATCGATCTCGGGCGCGAACTCGAACCGATGCCGGACCCGCTCAAGACCGATGCGACGCTGGTGCGGGGTTGCTCCGCTTCGGTCTGGGTCTATCCAATGGCGCGTGAGGACGGGACGTTGCACTTCCTTGCCGATTCGAATGCCGCGATCACCAAGGGAATCATCGCGTTGGTGCTGCTTGCGGTGCAGGACCAGCCCGCCGACACGATCCTTGCAACCGACATCCCGAACGAACTTGCGCCGTTCGATCTGAGCAAGCAGCTCAGTTCCAACCGCACGCAGGGCATCCCCAACATGATTGCGCTGATCCGCGAGACGGCGGCGCGCTACGCCAAGCCGTAGCGCCGCCGCCCGATCAGGTCAGTCCGATCGGAGGGCGTCGGCTGCATAGGTCGCTCGCAACCCGTATTGCGCCTCGACAGCAGGATCGAGCCACGCTTCGATATGGGCGACGTCGGAAGCTGAGAAATCGTCGTAACGCTGCGGGACGTAGGCGAAAAAGCCCTGCCCCTTGTAGCTGGTGACCGTCTGTAAGCCTGGCGTCCGTTCCAACCCGGTGGCCTCAGCGATCGCCGCGACGACCGTTTCCGGGTCGCGCATGAACCCGTCGTAGCTGACCAGCGCGACGTTATGCGCCCGCTTTGGTAATTCGGCCCAATGCCGCAGCTTCGCCGTCCGCTTCGCGATACAATTGGCGAAGCGCTCGCCCGTCGCGGGATCGCGTTCATGGAGCATTTCCTGCCCGAGCAACGGGTGCCCCGGCTCGATATGATCGAAATGTTCGTCCCAGCAACTGTACCATTCGCTGCGCACGAACTCTGCGAACGGCTTGGCCTTGAGATCGGGATGCGCGTGCCAGGGCTGGCGATGCAGGCTGCGGACCCAGTCGAACGCGTCGCGCGCAACCACGATGCTCAGCGTATCCGGGGGGAACAAGGTCTGCTCGGCGACGAACCAGTGCTTGTGGCCGAAGGCTTCGGTCAAAATCAGACCCGGGATATTGGCCGCGAGCGTCTGTGCGACGATATTGGTGCCGCTGCACCGCTGGCCGTAGATCTGCATTCGCGTGATGGGACGTTCGCCCCGGACGATCGCGCGCAACCCGGGAGCGATCGTCCGCCAATCGATGCGAGTCGTCATTTCGTCCCTGTCCTGCTGAACCGCGCGCGAACCGCGTTCGCGTATCGCGGTGCGCGCTACACCGTCGCGCCCGATGCGCCAATCGCATAATCTTACGACCGGTGGACAGACTCGCCACGACTGCTTAAGGGGCTCCGCTTCGCGCGCGCCTCTTTCGGGTTTCCGGCAGCCGCTTTCCTGTCAGAGCCCGTTACCAGAAGGAGATCGCGCATGGCGTGGCTCATCCTCGGCGTAGCCGTGGTTACCGAAATCATCTGGGCGCTCAGCCTCAAATGGGCAGCAACCGCAGGCAGTGTCTACGCTTCAGCGGTTCCGATCACCCTCAGCTTCGTCAACATGGGGTTGCTCGCGATGGCGATGCGCGGCCTTCCGGCCGGAACCGCCTACGCTGTATGGACCGGGCTCGGCGCGGTCGGCGTGACGATCTTCGGGGTGATCCTGTTCGGCGAGAAGCTCAACGGGATCCAGATGGGGTTCATCGCACTGATCATCGTCGGCGTCGTGGGAACGAAGTTCTTCGCGACAACC
>CAZNQA010000079.1:0-9818 GCA_964575105.1 uncultured Stakelama sp. | reverse complement strand
CAACCCGAGAGCAAACTTATTCGCCCGTTCCAGCCAACCGCGCGTCGTCGCGAAGTCCGAGGTCGCGAACCACCTCGGCCATCGGCGCGCCGTCTTTGACCAGTACCCAGTCGCCCGGCGCATCGCCTGTCACGACCGTCACCGCACCCCGCGGGCAGATCCCAAGGCACTTCACCTCGAGAATGCCAAGCGTGCCCTTGCGTCCCTTGCGTACGCCAAGTTCATCGCGCAGCGCCTTCGCGAGCGGGGTCTTGCCTTTCGGCCCGAACCCACCGTCCAGTTTCTTTGAACATTTCTTGCAGACCAGCACGGTGTTCGCCCAGTCCGAGCGGACCGTCTTCAAGCCTCGGGCTTCCACGTCCGCTGGTCTTCCGCCGCCTTCAGCACGTCATAGGCCGCCTGAATGGCCAGGAAACGTGCCGCGGCATCCTTGTCGCCCGGGCGGACGTCGGGATGGTTCGACTTCGCCAGCCGCCGCCAGGCGATGCGGACCGTCTCGAAATCGGCATCGACCTCGAGCTCGAGCACCTCGAGCGCACGGATCTCGTCACGCGAGCGGCTGCCGTCGCCCGGCCCGGCCCATTGGTGGTGGCGCGATTCGGTATAGCCCTCTGCGGTCTGCGTCTCGGCGCGCTCGCGCTCGGCGGCTTCCTCGGCGCTCAGGCCCTCGAAGTAGTTCCAGCCGCGATTGTACTCGCCCGCATGTTCCTGGCAAAAATACCAGCGTTCCGGGCTGTTGGGGGATTTGGGCGCAGGACAATCGCCCTTGTTGGTGCAGCCGTGCCGGTCGCACAGGCGAATCGTCGCGGCCTCGGTGCTGGCCTCGCCATAAGCGCGCCAGCGGGGAAAACCCCAGTCGGTTGATCGGGATGTTGAACGCGCCATAGCCCGCCATTTAGGCACGCGCGCGTGCCAGCGCCATGACGCTTTTATGAAACCACTGTGAATTAAAGCGATCAGTGTCAGAAATGCGCCAGAGGGTCTGTAAGCCGGGTTCTGTCCACCCCGTCCTGTAAGACGGGGTTAGGCGACCATTCCTCTAGGACGACGCTTGCGCGCCGCCTCAAGCAATCAACCCGGGCGACGAGCTGAAACGAAGCCCATATGCCACCCCTATTCGATCTTGCTCCCGGTGGGGTTTGCCATGCCGCCCCTGTTACCAGGCGCGCGGTGCGCTCTTGCCGCACCCTTTCACCCTTGCCTGTTCCCCGTCCGATTTGCATCGGGGAGGACATCGGCGGTCTGCTCTCTGTGGCACTGTCCCTGGGGTCGCCCCCGCCGGGCGTTACCCGGCACCGTCGTTTCGCGGAGCCCGGACTTTCCTCGCGGTGCACTGCACCCCGCGGCCGCCCGACCCTCTGGCTGCGCTGCCCCTAGCGCGATTTGGCGCAAGGGCAAACCCTATCAGTCGTCCCCGGTAGGCTTCGGCAACAGCAGCGCGAGCAGGATGCTGCGGCACTCGCCGTCGATCACGCCGTCGATCAGCTCGGGGCGGAAACGCCGCTGGAACGCGACGACGGCGGCGAGCTTGTCGGTCACGTCATAACCGAAGCGTTCGAGCGCGACGAGAAATCCCGCGTCAGCCCACATCGGGTCCATCAGGCCCTTGGTCGGACGCGGCAGCGCGAGCCGCACCTTGGCGAGCCGGTTCCACGGGAACAGTTCGCCCGGATCCTGCTTGCGCGTCGGTGCGATGTCAGAATGGCCGACGACGTTGCCGCGCGTGATGCCGTGCCGTTTTGTGATGTCACCGACGAGCCGGACGACCGAATCGATCTGCTCCTCGGTAAACGGACGATAGCCCAGTTCATGCCCCGGATTGACGATCTCGATTCCGACGCTCGCGCTGTTGATGTCCTCGATCCCGCGCCAACACGATTTGCCCGCATGCCACGCGCGCTGGTCTTCGGCGACCATCCGCAGCACCTGACCGTCCTCGGCGACGAGGTAATGCGCCGAGACCTTCGCTTCCGGATCGCGCAGCCGGTCGATCGCGGCCTGCGCAGTCTGCATACCGGTATAGTGCAGCACGATCATCGACACCGGCAGCGACCGTTCGTCGAAATTGGGTGACGGCGTTTCGATGATATCCATAAGCCTGTCCCCTCCACGAGCCAGACGCCAGCTTAAGCACGGCCAGCGACGGAGCGAAACCCCGTCAGACGCGTGGAGGCACCGCTTCATAGAGTCCGCGATATCGGGGACTTGGCCGGAACGCCTCGGTCTGGCCGATCACCGTTTCACCCGCGCCGAGCACAAGTAGCCCGCCCGGGCGGATCACCGTCGCAAACCGGTCGAGTACCCGCCGCCGCAACTCGGGGGGTAGATACAACAGCACGTTGCGGCACAGAATCACGTCGAACCGGCCGACCGGAAGCGGGTCCGCGATCAGGTTGAGCCGGCGGAACGCGATCCGGCGGACCAGTTCGGGCTTGGCTACCCAATCCTCGCCCTGCTGGTCGAACCAGCGCATCATCCGGCGGACGGGCAGCCCGCGCTGGATCTCGAAATGGCTGTAGCGTCCCGCGCGCGCGCGGACGAGCGCGGCTTCGGAAACGTCGGACGCGACGATATCGGGCGGCAGCGTCTCGTTCTGCGATTCCTGCTCGGCGAACAGCATTGCTAGCGACAACGGCTCCTGCCCGACCGAACACCCCGCCGACCAGATCCGGATACGCCGCCCGTCCTGCTCGGCGCGGATCGTCGCGACGGCCTCGGCGACCATCTCGATCACCGCGGCATCGCGGAAAAACGAACTTTCCTGGTTGAGCAAGGCATCGACCGTCTGGTCCGCAACCTCGGGAAAACGCTGGATCGCACTAACAAGGTCATCGAGCGTCGCGAGGTTGAGATCGCGTAGCAACGGTTTCAGCGCAGTCTCGATCCGCCACTCGCGGTTAGCCGCGAGCTGTTGGCCGGTGCGCATTTCGAGCAAGGTGTTGAGCGCGGCCATCACGCCTTTGCTGTGGGTCGGAAGGGCAGGCATTCCGGAGGCAGCACTATCCAGGAAACGATGAATCACGCGGGACGCCTCCGCTTGGCGACCAACTGGCCGATCTCGACCGGCGGGAGCACCGCGCTCGCGCTGCCCGTGGCGACGACTGTACCCGGCATGCCCCATACGACCGAACTCGCGCGATCCTGCACGACGATGCTGCCGCCCCGCGCTGCCAATGTGCGTGCCCCCTCCGAACCGTCGCGGCCCATGCCGCTGAGCACGATCCCGAGCGCGCGTGCGCCGTAAACTTCGGCGATGCTGTCGAACATCGGATCGACCGAGGGCATGCACCCGCTGCCGACCGCCTCGGTCGTCAGGCGGATCGCCCCGCCCTCGCCGGTCCGCACAACGCGCATGTGCGCATCCCCCGGCGCGACGATGATCCGACCGGGACGTATCCGGAGGTGATCGGTGGCAACCTCGCACGGGCGACCGGCGATGGTCTCTAGCTGCGCCGCAAAATACGGCATGAACGACACCGGCAGATGCTGGGTCACGAGGATCGGCACCGGAAACGCGGCGGGCAGCTCGCACAGGAGCTGGCTGAGCGCGTGAATCCCGCCAGTCGAAGCCCCGATTGCGACGATGTCGAACCCCTTGGAGGCGGTCGGCGTGCGCGGTGCGACGGGGGTATTCGGGACTGCAGGCTCGCCCGCTTGCGGTTCCACGGCAACCAGGCGGGCCAGCTTCTCGACGAGCGCGACCGAGAATCGCCCCGCGAAATCGCCGATATCGGGTTTGACGAGCGTATCCGCCGCCCCCTGCGCAAGCCCCTCGATCGTCGCGGCGGCACCGTCGCTGGCCAGCGACGAGACGATCAGCACCTTCGCGCCGCGCCCCGCGACGATCAGGTCGGGCAGTGCGACCAGTCCGGTAACGCCCGGCATCTCAATATCGAGGACGATCACATCGACTCGCCGTGTCGCGAGAAACGCGAGCGCCGCGGCGGCGTGCGGCACCGCCCCGGCAATCTGGAACCGGCCGTTCGCTTCGAGCGCACGCGCGATCATCGCGCGCGCGACGACCGAATCGTCGACGATCAACACTGACGGGGGGCTATCGCCTTCGGACATGCTGTAACTCGCGCGGGCGACGGGAAAGGTAGGAGCGCCGCAGTCGAAGCGGCGGGTCCTGGCAAGGGCACGCTGATGGCGGTCCGGGATACGCTGGACCGACCATGTTCTGTCGGCTCTCAGGCCATGCCGACGATCTGCAACTTGCTTTCGAGCGTTTCGCGGTCGAACGGCTTCATCACATATTCGTCCGCTCCGGCATCGATCGCGGCGCGGATGTGCGCCATGCCGTTCTCGGTCGTGCAGAACACCACCTTCGGCCGCGTCGGGATCGAGCTGTCTCGGAGAGCGCGGAGGAAATCCATCCCGCTCATCACCGGCATGTTCCAGTCGAGCAGGATCACGTCAGGCGCGGACGCCAGGCACGCGGTCAGCGCCTCGCGGCCATCGCCCGCTTCGCTCACCTGAAAATCGAGCGTTTCGAGGATATGGCGCGCGACCTTGCGGATCACTTTCGAGTCATCGACGACGAGGCAGGTCTTCATGAAGTCACCCTGTTGGTATGCGCTTGAGCTGGTCTTGCCCGAAATGCGTAAGCGTCGCGTTAAGATTGGTTCTTCCGGCAAATGCTCATGCGGCGAGAGCAACCGTACCGGGGATCAGCACGTCGAGCGCGATCACCAGGATCGGCTCGCCATCGCGATCGACGATCCCGCGACCGACACGCTGCCACCCCCGGTCGAGCGCGACCCCGGCCGACAACGGCATCGGATCGAACGCCGCAACATCCTCGAGCGCGTCGACGAGCACCGCATAGTGATGCCCCTCGACGACGGTGATGACGGCCCGCATCGCGCTGCCATCACCGGCTGGCAGGCCGAGCGCCGCGCGGGTTTCGATCACCGTGACGACTCGGCTGCGCAACGCGGCGAGCCCGCGGACGTGGCGCTCGGCGCGCGGGACCGGGATCACTGCGCCGATGTCGACCACCGATTCGACCTGCGACGATTCGATCGCGACGGTCCGGCCGGCGATCCGGGCGATCAGGAACAACGGCATCAGCGGCCTCCGGCGGATTTGGCGAGCGCGGCGAGCAGGCCCGGACGATCGTAACGGAAAATGCTGTCGTCGTTGCCATCCGCCTCGGCATCGCGCCGCAACCGCACGACCGGCGCGCCAGCGCAGGCGACAGGACAATCGCAGTCCATCGTCACCACGATGCCAGCCTGCTCACCGGGGCGGAGACCCGTGGTGACGCGGTATCCGGCGGCCTCGAGGACCGGCTTGAGGAACGTGGTAAGCCACGCCGAATCAGCCCCTTCCAGCAGGCACAAGGGAGCGTCGGACGCGGCGCAGGGATCGGCATGGCTGGAGAACAGCCAGTGCAGGTCGATCACTTCGATCTGGTCGCCATCGATCGCGACGACCCCGGCGATCGGCCCGCTGTCGTGCGCGGCGACAAGCGTGTCGGGGAGTTGGACGATGTCGAGCGCCTCGCCGATCGCATAGCCGAGCTCGACCGTGCCATCGCGCAGCCGCAGCACCGACACGTTCGCGCGCCCTTCCCACGATCCCAGCGCCACGAGCGGGATGATTGCGCCGTCGACCGAGAGGCGAAGCCGCCCCGCCGCATGCCGGATCGCGCTGACGGGGACCGGCTCGACGCGGTCGATCACCGACAGCGGGACGATCCGTCGGACGCCGTCGAGATCGTCGAACATCAGCGCCTGAACACCCGGCACGGCCGCGACGATGTCCTCCTCGATCACGATTTCGCGCGTGAAGACGAGGCCAGCAAGCTGCGCGATCCCGGCGCAATCGAGCATCAGCATCGGCAGCCCGCTATCGGGCAGCGTCTGGCCGGCATAGACGCCGGTCGCCATCACCGCCGGGGCGGCAGGCTTGATCACCAGTTCCTCATGATCGAGCACGGCATCGACTGCGAGCGCATAGGACCCGCCCGAGACGCTGACGATCACCAGCATCACCGGTTCGCTCGTCGCGAACCCGAGCAGATTGCCAAGATCGATCAGCGGCATTCGCCGATCACGCACGGTGGCCATCAGCGTGTCGCCAAGCCGGTCGATCCGGATCGATTCGGCGCCAACGCGGACGATCTCCTCGATCGTCTGGCGCGAAATAGCGAAACGCTGGTCACGCACGCCGACGCCGATCGTCGACATGATCGACAGCGTCAGAGGGACGTGGATCGCAATCCGCAGTCCCTTCCCCGGCTGGTTCGCCAGCTCGATCCGCCCGCCGATCTGCTCGACGTTCGCGCGAACGACATCCATCCCCACGCCGCGTCCCGAAATTCCGGTGACGATATCCTTGGTCGACAGCCCGGGCTCGAACACCAGCTCGAGCCGCGCCTGTTCGCTCATCACGCGGACTTCGGCGTCGCTCCGCAAACCCGCCGAAACGACCTTCGCCGCCAGCCGCGCGGTATCGATCCCGCGCCCGTCGTCGGCGATCTCGATGACGATCTGGTTGCCCGACTGGCGCGCGGCGACGTTGAGCCAGCCGGTCTCGCGCTTGCCCGCCGTGCGGCGGTCGGCAGCAGGTTCGATCCCGTGGTCGATTGCGTTGCGGATGATGTGGACGAGCGGATCGCGCATCATCTCGATCATCTCGCGATCGAGTTCGACGTCGCTGCCCTCGATATGCAAGGTCACCGTCTTGCCGAGTTCGGCCGCGGTATCGCGTACCATTCGCGGCAACGCCGAAAACAGCGCCTCGATTTTCTGCATGCGCGTCCGGGTGACGGTATCGCGCATTTCGGCGACCGTCAGCGACAGCCGTTCCAGCGCCGCCTCGATCGTCGGGTCGACGCCTTCGTCGCGCAGCCGCCGCGCGAGTTCGTTGCGCGCGAGCACCATGTCGGACATGCCGCTCATCATGCGATCGAGCAGGTCGACGTTGAGCCGAACGCTGCGGGTCGGCGAACGCATGACCGGCGCGGCGCTGCTCGCGATCGCCTCGGATCCGGTATCGAGCGCCGCGATCAGCAGGTCCTCACCGGTATCGTCGAGCGCATGCCCCGCGTCGATCGCCTCGACGATTTCGCCGATCCGGTCGACGATTGCGAGGACGGCGTTGACGAGGCGGGTGTCGGGGCTCCGCTCCCCCGAACGCACCGCCGCCAGAACATCCTCCGCGGCGTGGCTCAGCCGCGCGAGCCGTGGCAGGTCGAGAAAGCCGCAACTGCCCTTGACGGTGTGGACGAAGCGAAAGATCGCATCCAGTCGCTCGCGGTCATCCGGTGCGGATTCCCATGCGACGATTTCCCCCGACAACGCCTCGAGCGTCTCGCGCGTTTCGGCAATGAATTCCTGTAGAAGATCGTCCATGGGCCCCCGCCTTTACGGCAGCGGCCTGCATGGCGCCTCATTGGTTAAGGGAGCGTTTAAGCCGCCTTGAAGGCCGCGCCGAACAGCAGCACGGCATCGTCGGGGGCAGACACCTGCACGACGCCGCCGCCTTCGGCCACCAGGGCATTGACGAGATACGCCGCCGCCGCGCGCGGGGTGACGACCGCGTCGCCGCCCGTGCCGGTCAGCGCGGCGCGCATCTCGGCGTCGAGCACGATCCGAAGGCCCTCGGCGCGGACGACGATCTCGACCTGCCCGTCATGGCTTTCGGCCCCGACATCGAGCTGCCCGCCACGCACCAGCGCGTCACCCGCGATCAGCGCGAGGTTGAGCAACACCTTGATCGCGGGCTTGGGGAGCGTCGCATCCTCGACCAGCCAGCCGAGCTTGACCTTGTGCCCGTCGCCGAACAGCCCCTCGATCGCTGCGCGTGCCTCGCGCGAATCGACCGACTCGCCAAACCCGCCCGCTGCGCCAAACGCGAGGCGGAAGAACTTCAACTTGTTGGCGGACGCCTTGGCACTGTCCGCGAGCAGTTCGAGGCAACGCGCGCGCATGTCCGGATCATGCTCGTCCGCGAGCAATTCCAGCCCGTTGTTGAGCGCACCCACGGGGCTCAGCAGGTCGTGGCACAGACGCGAACAGAGCAGACTGGCGAAATCGGTCGGGCTAATGGTCAACGCTTGGGCTCCAGCTTTGCGCCTCTTTGGCGCAGCACGGGATTCGCCGCAAGCGAGACATGCCGCGCGGCGTACCCAAAACACGCGCGACCGTCACGCGTCGGTCGGGTCTGCCAGCGCCGCGGGTACGAACGCGGTTGCACCGTCGCCGCCAACTGCCGGCACAGCGCGCCATGCGCCGATCCGGTCGCCGCCGACGATCACCCAGATCTTCCCGTCCGGGGCAGCCCGCGCGATGTCGGTCGCCGAAGGCGAGACGCTCCCGCTGGGGTGCGAATGCCAATAGCCGATCAGTCGTGGTCCGCCCTGGCGTTCGGCGCGGAGAGCAGCGAACAGCGCGGTCGGGTCGAGCTCGAACGTCCGTCTCGGGTCGTTCGCGATGTTGGCGCAGATCGTCACGTCCTCGACATGCCCCGGCGTGCCGAACAGCAGCCCGCAGACCTCGATATCCGGCGTCGCATGCGCTGCTTTCAGCAATCTTGCCCTTAGAGTGCTTGTAATCTCCAACACCATGACCAGATTCTAGGACATGAACCGGGGGGTTTCCACCATTGAGACGCGGATCGCCGATGAAGCCGGACTGAGGCTTGATCGCGCGCTCGCGGATGCGCTGCCGACGATCTCGCGCGAACGGTTGAAGGCGCTGATCTCGACCGGGCAAGTGACCGACGAGAGCGGGACGCTCCGACGCGACCCATCGAGCAAGGCTGTCCCCGGCGGTTTGTACCGTATCATCGTCCCAGATCCGACACCTGCGCATAACGAGGCGCAGGACATTGCGCTCACCGTCGTGTTCGAGGACGAGCATCTGATAGTGATCGACAAGCAGGCTGGCCTGGTGGTGCACCCCGCGGCGGGGAACCTCGACGGTACCCTGGTCAACGCGCTGCTCCATCATTGCGGCGGCAGCCTGTCGGGGATCGGTGGCGTCGCGCGGCCGGGAATCGTCCACCGGATCGACAAGGATACGTCCGGCCTGATGGTCGCAGCGAAGACCGACCGCGCGCATGTCGGGCTCGCCAAGCAATTCGCTGCGCATTCGATCGACCGGCGCTACAAGGCGATCGTCTCGGGGCGCCCTGCCCCACCTGCCGGGTCGGTCGACGCGCCGCTCGCCCGGTCGCCGCAGAACCGCAAGAAGATCGCGATCGTTCAGGGCGGCAAGCGCGCGGTGACGCATTTCAGCACGCTCGAACGCCTGCGCGAAGCCGCGCTGGTCGAGTGCCGGCTCGAAACCGGGCGAACACATCAGGTCCGCGTTCACATGGCGTCGCTCGGGCATCCCTTGCTAGGCGACCCGATTTACGGTAGAACAAAGCAGGCTCACAAACGCGATCTGGAAACCTTGGGTTTCCATCGACAGGCGTTGCACGCCGCCCGCTTGGGGTTCATTCATCCGATCAAATGTAACGTTCTGGCGTTTGATAGCGAAATGCCTGCCGACATGCAGGAACTGTTCGATACATTGCTAGTATAGGCTACGGCCGCCGCGCCCGGCGCGATCCCGGCCTTACGAAAAGGGAGATACGACCATGGCAGCCCGCAGCAACGTCCCCGCGACGATCCCCGCCCTCGGCGGCGAAGCGAGCCTCAACCGCTATCTGTCCGAGATCAAGAAATTTCCGATCCTCGCGCCCGAGCAGGAATATATGCTCGCGAAACGCTTCGAGGAACATGGCGACACCGACGCCGCGGCGCAACTCGTCACCTCGCACCTTCGCCTCGTGGCGAAGATCGCGATGGGCTATCGCGGCTA
>CAZNQA010000078.1:0-14840 GCA_964575105.1 uncultured Stakelama sp. | reverse complement strand
TGCCGGAGCGCGATTCGTACAGCTATCACCGCGACAAGATGTACGCGAACCTCGCGGTCGCGATGGGTGGCCGTGTTGCCGAGGAAGTGATCTTCGGCTACGACAAGGTGTCGTCGGGAGCGTCTTCGGACATTCAATATGCGACGGGTCTTGCCCGCGACATGGTCACCAAATGGGGCATGTCGGACAAGGTCGGTCCGGTCGAATATTCGCAGCCCGAGGGGGAGTCGTTCCTCGGCTATTCGAGTTCGCAGCCGGTCCGCATGTCGAACCAGACCGCGCAACTGATCGACGACGAGATCAAGACGATCGTCCAGGGTGGTCTCGACCGCGCCAAGCATCTGCTGACGCATCATATCGATCAGCTTCACCTGCTCGCAGGTGCGTTGCTCGAATATGAGACGCTTTCGGGCGACGAGATCAAGGCGCTGATCGCCGACGGTAGCATGTCGCGCGACGATGGCCCCAAGAGCCCGACGGTTCCGGGCGCAGGTACCTCGATCCCGAAGACGCGGCGGCCCAAGGGCGGCGGCCCGTTCGGCAGCCCCGCACCCGCCGGCGCCTGATCCGCGCTGATGTGCTTAAAAGGCGTCGTCCCAACCGGGACGGCGCCTTTTTCGTATCCGGCGACGCGGTGAGGCGGTCTGGCGCAAACGGGAGCGAACGCCCTTCTGCGGTGGTTCGGCGTGTCACGTGGTTCCCGTTACGATGGGAGGGGGCTGCGATGCGGGGACGATCGGCAATATCGGGTGCGATGGTCCTCGCGCTGGTGCCACTGCAGGCCGAGGCGATGACGGTCGACGCCTTCCTCACCAAGGCGCGGGCGCTCCAAGCGAAGGGTATGCTCGCGGCGGCGTCGCCGGACCTCGCCGAGGTCCGCGGCGAAATCACGACGGCGGCGCAAGCCTATCGCGCGCAGGTCGAGGCGGATCGCGTCGCGGGAAAGCCGCCGCGCAGTTGCCCGCCGCCGCGTGGCAAAGCCAACGTCGATGCCCGGACCTTGATCGCCGACTTCGCCGCGCTTCCCCCGGTCGACCGATCGCAGAGCGTCACCGCCGCGTTCCAGGCAATGATGCAGCAACGCTATCCCTGCGGCTGACCGGCAAAAACCGGATGCCCGGCTACCGTTCGCAATCGTTACTCCGCAATCATCCCCAGCACGCCGACGAAGAACAACAGCCCGGCCAGATACGCGGAACACACCAGCGCAACCGTCCGCCACACGGCGCCGAACCGACTGAGCCGATACGCCCCCTTGAGCTGCCGATACATGTGCAGCGGCGGCCCGAGCAGAAACACCAGCCCGACCAGTTTGCCCGAAACCCCGATCGCGAGCAGGATCGTCAGGACCACCGTCCCCATCGTCATCGCAGAAAGCGAGTAGATCGCGAAGATCGTGTGGTCATACGGCCCGACATCACGCCGGAACGCGAACAGCAGCCAGATGAACGGCAGCGAGATCGGGATAAGGGCCCAGCTGAACTTGTACGCGGTCGATTGCAGCTTGTAGAGAAACAGCTTGGGCTCGGCGAACGCATGCGCGATCCGTTCATCGAGCATTGCGCTGCCGCTGTCGACGTCCCCGACTGAAATCGGCTTGCTGAAATCCCCCTGGGTAAGCGCCTTTGCCGATTGAAGGCCCGCCGCGGTCTTGCGCAGCGCCTTCACTTCCGCCGCGATCCTCGCAGCGTCCCCCCCTTGATCGCGGCGCTTTTCGAGCGCGACGATCCGCGCCCGCGTTTCGGCGATCCTGGAGTCGAGCTGTGCCGGGGTCATCTTCGCGCCTTGCCGTTCAGCGGCGCTCGTTCCCCCGACCGGCCCGCCGACCGTCTCGAACGTCGCGACCATCAGGAACACCGAGAACAGGAACAAGGCGAGCGGTGACACGAACCGCGCGCGCTCGCCCGCAATGTAGCGCCGGGTCAGCGCCCCCGGGCGTGTGAACAGCATCGGCAGCGTGCGCCAGATCTTGCCCTCGAAATGGAAGACGCCGTGGAGCAGGTCGTGCCCGATCGAGGCGAGCGTCCGATGGACGTGCGCCGCCTGGCCGCACCGGTAGCAGAAATCCCCCGAAAGCCGTGTCCCGCAGTTGAGGCACAAACCAGGCGTCGCATCGGCGTGATCCTGCCGGGGAGGAGAGGGATCGATCGCCCGCACCTCGGGTTTTCCCGTCGGTGCATCGCCTGCTGCCGTCAGCTCGGTCATGCGTGTTTCCCCTTCGCGTGCGACCCAGATAGGCTTTGCCGCGGTCCCCGGCGGCATGATAGCGAGACCGGAATGACCGATGCAACCGCCCTCGTCGCCGAGCTTACGCGCCGCGCGCGCGCCGCTGCGCGATCGCTTGCGATCATGCCGGCCGCGACCAAGGCCGGCGCGCTTCATGCCGCGGCCGACGCGTTGCGTGCAGCCGAAGACGCGATCGTCGCGGCCAACACGATCGACATGGCGAAGGCGACGGCGGCCGGGCTCTCCCGCGCGCTGCTCGATCGTCTGCGGCTCGACGGCGCGCGCGTGCACGCGATGGCGGATGGCGTCGCCGCGGTCGCCGGACTCGCCGACCCGGTCGGCGCGCTGATCGACGAGCGGGTGCGCCCCAACGGGCTGGTGCTGCGGCGAGTCCGCGTGCCGATCGGGGTGATCGGGATCATCTACGAAAGCCGCCCCAACGTCACCGCGGACGCGGCGGCGCTCGGTGTGATGGCGGGCAACGCGGTGATCCTGCGTGGCGGGTCCGAGGCGATCGAGAGCAACCGCGCGATCCACGCCGCGTTCGCGGGCGCCCTTGCTGCGCACGGCGTCCCCGCCGATGCAGCGCAACTCGTGCCGACGACCGATCGCGCCGCGGTGGGGGCGATGCTGGTCGCGGACGGGTCGGGCGGGGGGGATGCGATCGACCTGATCGTGCCGCGTGGCGGCAAGGGGCTGGTCGCGCGCGTCCAGGCCGAGGCGCGCGTACCGGTGCTCGCGCATCTCGACGGGATCAACCACGTCTATGTCGACGCCTCCGCCGACCCGGCGATGGCGCAGGCGATCGTCCGCGACGCAAAGCTGCGCCGCACCGGCGTCTGCGGCGCAATGGAGACGTTGCTGATCGACCGGGACTATCCGCAGGCGGCGGCACTGGTCGCGGCCTTGTCCGAGGCCGGGTGCGAGGTCCGCGTCGACGCCGCATTGGCGCGTCACTTTCCCGATTTGCCGCCCGCGGACGATGCCGACTGGGACACCGAATATCTCGACGCCGTCGCCTCGGCCGCGCTGGTCGAGGGCGTAGACGGCGCGATCGCGCACATCGCGCGGCACGGGTCGCACCATACCGACGCGATCGTCGCTGCCGATGCTGCGGTCGCGGACTGCTTTCTCGCGCAGGTCGACAGCGCGATCGTGCTGTGGAACGCCTCGACCCAATTCGCCGATGGCGGCGAGTTCGGGCTCGGCGCGGAAATCGGGATCGCGACCGGACGGCTGCACGCGCGCGGACCGGTCGCGCTGGAAGGGCTGACGACGTATAAATGGGTCGGCTACGGTACCGGGCAGGTGCGGGGTTGATGGCAGTGCGATGAGCGCTTAGCGTATCGTCATGAACCATCCCGCGTCCATTTTGCAGTCGGTGACCGCTGAACTCGATGCCGAGACCAGCGCCCTGGTCGATCAGATGGCAGCGTCCCTCGGGATCAGTCCGGCGGCTTATGCTGCCGATGCGATCCGCCGGGCCGTGGCGCGCGAAGCGGCGTTCGTCGCCTCTGCGCAGGTCGGCATCGACGAACTCGATCGCGGCGAAGCCATTCCGCACGCGGTTGTAATGCGCGACCTCGATGCCATGATCGCCAGGTACGAGGCGCGATGCCGGACCTGATTTGGTCGCCGACGTCCCGCCTGGATCTGGCCGACATCGATGCGTATCTTTCTGAACGGGATCCGGCTGCGGCGGTCGGCATTCTTCGGGCGATCCAGTCGGCAGCTTCGCGATTATCGGAGTATCCCCGGCTGGGCTGGTCGGTCAACGAGCGGTTTCGCGTGATCAGCGTGCGTCAGACGCCCTTTCTCATCCTCTACCGCCTGCGCGAGGATAGGGTCGAAATCGTTCGTATCCGGCACGGTCGGGAAGATTGGTACGGCGCAATCGAAGCCGAGCTTTGACTCGCATCGGCATCCTCGGCGGCTCGTTCAACCCCGCGCACGCAGGCCACCGCGCGATCAGTCTCGCCGCGCTCGACGCGCTCGGGCTCGACGAAGTGTGGTGGCTGGTCTCCCCCGGCAACCCGCTCAAGCAGACTCGCAGCGATATGGCACCCTTCGCAGCCCGGGTCGCCTCTGCGACGCGGATGGCGCGTCGCGCGCCGATCCGCGTCAGCACGATCGAGCAGCGTCTCGGCACGCGCTACACCGTCGATACCGTCACCGGATTGCGGCGTCTTTACCCCAAAAAGCAGTTCATCTGGCTGATGGGTGCGGACAATCTCGCGCAGTTCGACCAGTGGAAAGGGTGGCGCACGATCGCGCGTGAGGTTCCGATTGCGGTCATCGCGCGTCCGGGGTATGACAGGGATGCTCTCGCGGCTCCCGCGATGGGTTGGTTGCGGCGCGCTCGTCGGCCCGCACACCAGGCGAAGAACTGGACGCAGTGGAGATTGCCGGCCCTCGTGCTGTTGCGCTTCCGCCCCGACCCGCGCTCCGCGACGCAGCTTCGTGCTGCCGACCCCGCCTGGCAGCGGCATTTCCTGCCGGATACTGTCTCTCCCCTATAGAATAGGAATCGCCTTGGCTTCATCTTCTCCTGTGTATCGCGCGTCCGAACCCGATGAGGTCGAGGCGCTGCATCGGCTCGTGCTCGCGTCGCTCGACGACGACCAGGCGGTCGATACCATCTCGATCCCGCTCGCGGGCAAGTCGACCATCGCGGATTACATGGTGATCGCGAGCGGGCGCTCGACCCGTCAGGTCGCCTCGATGGCGCAGAAGCTGTCCGAGAAGATCAAGGGCGAACTCCGCCGCTCGACCCGGATCGAGGGCCTGCCGACCGCCGACTGGGTGCTGATCGACGCAGGCGACGTGATCGTCCATCTGTTCCGTCCCGAAGTCCGCAGCTTCTACAATCTCGAGCGGATGTGGGCGTTCGGCGACGCGCCGACCCCGCCCGCCACCCCCGATCCGTTCGGCGGCGAAGCATAAGGCGCACCGGTCGACTGACCGGGGCAGGGGTGGGGACTGATGCTGCTGCATATCGTCGCGCGCGGTCGGATCGGGCGCGGGCCCGAGGCCGAACTGGTCGAGCGTTACGTCAAACGGCTGTCATGGCCGTACAAATTGACCGAACTGCCCGATAGCGGCGGCAAGATCCCCCCGCTCGACCCCGGGACCCGCGTCGTCCTGCTGGACGAGACCGGGGTCGTCCTTCCCTCGCGCGAGATCGCCGGGACGCTCGAGAAGTGGCGCGATTCGGGCGTGCGCGAGGTCCGTTTCCTGATTGGCGCGGCGGACGGGTTCGACGATGCCGCGCGCGCGCAGGCCGACCTGCTGCTCAGTTTCGGTCGCGCGACCTGGCCGCATCTCCTCGCGCGTGCGATGCTGGCGGAGCAATTGTGGCGCGCGACCAGCATCCTCGCCAACCATCCCTATCACCGCGAGGGCTGATGCGACGGCGGTCGGCTCTGGTCGCGCTTGCGCTCGCCGCCGCCGTCGGAAGCGCCGCGCCCGCGCAGGACCAGCGCCGCCAGCTTGCCGTGGCAAAGGCGCAGTCTGCTGCGGCGGCGGTACGCTCGGCTGCGCTCGAACGGCAGGCCGCGACCGAGCAGGATCAGGCGCGGCAGGCACTGGCGCGCGAGGCGGCGGTTGCGGCGCGGATCCAGCAGGCCGAAGCCGATGTGGTTGCCGGGCAGGCGCGGATCGTGATCGTGGCGCAATTGCTCGACGCCCAACGGGCGCGGCTTGCGGCACAACAGCAGCCGGTTGCGCGGCTGCTTGCGGCGCTTCAGTCGCTGGCGCGCCGCCCGGCGGTGATCAGCGTCGTCCAGCCCGGATCGATCGACGACATCGTCCATGTCCGTGCCGTCCTCGCGAGCACGCTCCCCGCGATCCGCGCGCGGACGCAGGGAGTCAGGACCGAACTCGCCCGGACGCACCAGCTCCAGGCGCAGGCGGCGATCGCGAGTGGGGCGCTGGCGGAGGGGCGGACCCGGCTCGAGGCACAACGGCTCGCGTTGGGCCGGCTCGAGGCCGCGCATCGTCTCCGCGCCCGCGCGCTCGGGCGCGACGCGCTGTTTGAATCGGATCGCGCGATCGCGCTTGGCGAGACTGCGCGCGATCTGGTCGATCTGATGGACCAGGCGGATACGCTGGCGACGACGCGGCAACAGCTGGCGGGGTTGCCGGGGCCGGAACGCCGTCCGGCGCGGCCCGGTACCGTTGCGGGTGTCGGTGCGACGGGCTGGACTGGAGCATCGCCGCCGTATCGTCTCCCGGTCAGCGGGCGGATTGCGACCGGGTTTGGCGAACTGTCCGACGCCGGAGTCCGGTCGCGCGGGCTGACGATCGCATCGGTCGGGCACGCGCCTGTCGTCGCGCCCGCCGCCGGGCTGGTCGCGTTCGCCGGGCCGTTTCGCGGTTATGGCACGATCGTGATCCTCGATCACGGTGGCGGCT
Source organism: uncultured Stakelama sp. (assembly GCA_964575105.1). Classification (GTDB taxonomy): domain Bacteria; phylum Pseudomonadota; class Alphaproteobacteria; order Sphingomonadales; family Sphingomonadaceae; genus Sphingomonas. The sequence goes on along the minus strand of CAZNQA010000078.1, from coordinate 8,201 downwards.
GGACCTCGCTGATCGCGGGGCTCGGCGAGACCAATATGCGCGCTGGCCAGCGCGTCGCACAGGACGCCCTCGTCGGCTATGCCGCGACAGGCCCCGCACCGCGGATCACGATCGAGCTTCGCCGCCGCGACCGGCCGATCGACATGACGCCGTTGCTTGGCTGAGCCTGTCATGCGCGTTCCGCTCGCGTTCATGCGTCGCGTGCTTTGATCGCGCCGCAAACCCGGCTACGGTGGACCCATCTCCTCACGCCGTTCGAGTATTCGCCGATGTCGCGCTTTTCCACGTCCCTGCTTCAGGCCTCCGCGATTGCGGCGGTGCTGGCGATCGTGCCAGTCGGCACCAGCGCGATGGCGGCGGTCGACACCGGCACGTACCGCGAAATGTCGGTGTTCCTCGACGTCTACAATCGCGTGAAGGCCGAATATGTCGACAAGGTCGACGACAAGACGCTGGTCAAGGGCGCGATCGACGGGATGCTCGCCGCGCTCGACCCGCACAGCGCCTATGAGACCGGGCTCGATTACGACAATCTGCGAATCCAGACGCTCGGCAGCTATGGCGGGCTTGGCCTGACCGTGACGATGCAGGACGGCGCGATCAAGGTGATCGCCCCGCAGGAGGACACGCCGGGCGCGCGCGCCGGGATCAAGTCGGGCGACTATATCACCCACATCAACGGCAAGCTGATCTTCGGCCAGACGCTCGACGAGGCGATCACGCAGATGCGCGGGCCGCCGGGGTCGAAGGTCGGGCTGACGCTGCTGCGACCCGGCCGCGAAAAGCCGATCGAGGTGTCGCTGGTGCGCGAGAAGATCGTCCAGAAGCCGGTCAAGTGGAGCGTCAAGGACGGCGTCGGGATCATCAACATCAACACCTTCTCCGAACATACCGGCGAGGCGGTGACCGCCGCGATCAAGGGGATCCAGAAGCAGCTCGGGCACGATCCGCTCGGCTATATCGTCGACCTGCGCGACAATGGCGGGGGCTTGCGCGACGAATCGATCGCGGTGGCGGACAATTTCCTCAGCAGCGGCGAGATCGTCTCGCAGCGCGGGCGCGACAAGGCGGATATCGAGCCGTTCTACGCCGAAAGCTATGTGAAGGGCGATCTCGCGCATGGCGCGCCGATCATCGTGCTGACCAACGCGGGCACCGCCTCCGCGTCGGAGATCGTCGCGGGCGCGCTGCAGGATCATCACCGCGCGCTCGTCATGGGCGAACGCTCGTTCGGCAAGGGGTCGGTCCAGACCGTGATCGACCTCGGCGCGAACGCCGCGCTGCGGCTGACGACGTCGCGCTATTACACCCCGTCGGGCCGGTCGGTGCAGGAAGGCGGGATCGAACCCGATATCGCGGTGCCGCAGATCTCGGACCCCGACTACAAGTCGCGCCCGGTCTTCCGCGAAGACGATCTGCGCCGCCACCTGATCAACGAGGTCAAGGCGGACAATGCCGCGATCGAGGAAGACACCAAGCCCGACCCGCGCTTCGCCGCGACGCCGGAGCAATTGAAGGCCAAGGGCATCGAGGATTTCCAGTTGAGCTACGCGCTGCAGACGATCGGCCGGCTCGGGGCGGCGTCGCCTCGCTCGGCGACGGCGGCGAAGTAGCATGACGACCGACCGTTTCCCGCTCGCGCGCCTGCTCGCGCTGATCGTCCCCGGCGCCTTGCTCGGCGGCGCGCTGGTGTCGCAATATATCGGCAAGCTGTACCCGTGCGAATTGTGCTGGTTTCAGCGCTACCCGCATGGCGTCGCGATCCTTCTGGCGGTGCTTGCCTTCGTCGCGCCCGGACGCGGCGTGCAACGCCTGCTGGTAACGCTGGCGGGCGTCGCGGTGCTGCTCAGCGGGCTGATCGGCGCGTTTCATGCGGGCGTCGAATATCACTGGTGGCAGGGCTTTACCGAATGCACCTCGACGATGACCGGCCCGGTCACGCTCGAATCGATCATGAACGCGCCGATCGTCCGCTGCGACGTCGCGCAATGGACGCTCGGCGGGATTTCGCTCGCCGGGTTCAACGCGGTCTTTTCGATCGCGGGGGCAATCGCCATCTTCTGGGCATTGCGGAGGAAATGAGCATGGGCTGGAAACCGGGCGACGCGCGTCGCGCGAGCGAATCGATGATCCGGGTGGATCAGGCCGGCGAGTTCGGCGCGACGCGAATCTACGCAGGGCAGCTCGCGGTGCTGGGCGATCGCAGCCCCGCCGCGCGCGCCATCGCGGGGATGGCGAACCAGGAGGAGCGGCACCGCGCGTTCTTCGACGCGATGATGGCGCGCCGCAGCGTCCGGCCGACGCTGCTCGAGCCGATCTGGAACGTCGCAGGGTTCGCGCTCGGCGCGGTTACCGCCGCGATCAGCCCCGAGGCGGCGATGGCATGCACCGCCGCGGTCGAGACCGAGATCGACAAGCATTACGAGGAACAGCTCGTCGCGTTGGGCGACAGTGACCCCGAGCTGACCGACGCGATCCGCGATTTCCAGGCGGAAGAGGTCGAGCACAAGGAAGCCGCACTTGCGGCGGGGGCGGAAAGCGCGATCGGCTATCCGGTTCTGAGCACGTTCATCCGGCTTGGCTGCAAGGTCGCGATCGCCACGGCCAAACGGATTTGACGGAGACCATGATGACCCGAGCCCTTTTCTCCCGGCTGACGCTCGCCGCGACCGTGATGGGTGGGGCGGTTGCCAGCCTCACCGCTCCGGCCCCGGTCGCCGCGCAGAACGTGCCTGCGCCGACGATGACGATCTACGGCAACCAGAAGTGCCCGACCGACACCAACGGCAACGAGATCGTCGTCTGCGTGCGGCGCGCGCCGGGCGAGCAGTTCCGCATCCCGAAGGAGTTGCGCGAGCTCGAAGTGACGCCGGAGAACGAAAGCTGGGCAGCGAAGGCACAGGCGAACGACAAGGTCGGGGTCGAGGGAATCGGCACCTGCTCGAACGTCGGCGCTGGCGGCGCGACGGGGTGCCTTGCGCAGCGTGGCACGCAGTTCAAGCGCGAACGCCAGGCGTCCAAGGCGGACCAGCGCGCGGTCGACCAGGCGCTTCAGTAGGATGCGGGGAGCAGCCGACGCAGCGCAGGGCAGGTGCCGGAAGGCTTGACCGGGCCCGGTTCGTCCCCGGCACCCGTCAGCGTTCGCGGCCAGCGCAGCGTTGCGCTCCTGCTGTTCGCGCTGGTGTGGCTGTCGTGCGTCTGGTTCGGCTCCAACCCGCTCAACCCGAACACCGCGACTCGCCTGTTCGCGGCGATCGCGCTGGTCGAGCGGGGTGATGCGCGGATCGACCGGTACCAGTCGCTGACGATCGACAAGGCGCAGTTCGGCAACGGCGCGGCGCGGCATTATTACATGGACAAGGCCCCGGGCATGACCGTGATGGCGGTTCCGGCGGTCTGGGCGGTCAACACCGTTTCGGGTACCCGCTCGCAGGACGAGGTGATCGACATCGCCAATCCGCGGTTGCGCACCTTCCTCGGGATCCGGCTGTCGCTCGCGGTAGCGGGCAGCGCTGCCGTGCTCACCGCCCTTGCCGCCGTACTGTTGCTCGACCTCGGCACGGGAATCACCGGGAGCCCCGCCGCCGGGCTGTTCGCCGCGCTTGGCTATGCGCTTGGCTCGGTGGCGTGGGGCTGGTCGACCACCATCTTCGGCCATGCGCCGGTCGCCGCCCTGCTGCTGATCGCAACCTGGGCGATCTGGCGGGGTACGTCAGGCGCGCGCGCACTCGACCGCTGGCGCTATCCGGTGATGGCAGGGCTCGCCCTCGGCTGGGTAGTGGCGATCGAATTTCAGGCGGCGCTCGCAGGACTCGCGATCGGGATATGGGCGTTGTGGCGAACCCGTCGCGTCGCCGGCCCGGTACGGAACCGGTTGTATGCGGCGGCGGTGGTGTCGGCGGTGGCGGCGTTCCTGCCGGTCCTCGTCTATAACCAGATCGCGTTCGGCACCCCGTTCGTGCTGGGATATCAGGGGGTGGTCGGCTTTCAGGGGATGAACGAGGGGTTGTTCGGCCTGACGTACCCCAAGCCGGTCGCGCTGTGGGAGATCCTGTTCGGCTTGCGGCGCGGATTGGTGTGGGTGGCACCCGTGCTGGTCCTGGGGATGGTCGGGCTTGCGCGGATGATCCGTACGCCGGCCACGCGGGATATCGGCTGCCTTGCGCTCGCCGTCGTCATCACCGCGCTGCTGATCAACGCCTCCTATCATTATTGGGACGGTGGCGCATCGGTCGGGCCGCGGCATGCGGTTCCCGCCATTCCGTTCCTCGCCCTCGGCCTCGCGCCGTTATGGGCGTCGTTCGAACGCCGGCGCGCGCGTTGGGCTGCGATCGGCGTGCTCGCGCTGTCGATCGCGATCAATCTTATCGTCGTCAGCACCGACATCTTCGCACCCGAGACGTTGCTGACGCCGGTGTGGACTCGCAATTTCGGGGGCATGTTCCTCGAGGGGAAGCTGGATACCGTCCTCAACCTCTATGCCGGCTGGGCACCGTGGTTCGGCTTCACGCTGTATCTCGACATCGCCGTGCCGCTGCTGGGGCTGATCCTGTGGCAGACCCGCCGGGCGGAACGCGGGATCCGGGCGCGGGACGGCCTTTCGCGTGATCCCACCGTCCGTAGGACAACCGAAACGGCCTAGAACAGCCGCCCGCCATTCGGCACGCCGTGCCCCGGCTGGAGCAACACGACCTCGCCCTGTTCGTCCGGGAAGCCGAGCGTCAGCACCTCCGACATGACCGGCCCGATCTGCCGTGGCGGGAAGTTGACGACCGCGGCGACCTGTCGCCCGACCAGCTCTTCCAGCGTGTAATGCACCGTGATCTGCGCGGAGGATCGCTTGATCCCGATTCCGGGGCCGAAGTCGATCGCCAGCCGGTACGCGGGTTTGCGCGCCTGCGGGAAGGGGAGGGCTTCGACGATCGTGCCGACGCGAATGTCGACCTTGAGGAAATCCCCGAAGTCGATCTGCGGCGCGGGATCAGAAGTCGACATCGTCATAATGTTTCGGCGCCATGATTCCCTCCATCCGTTCGGACAGCAACGGGCGAAAACTGGGGCGGCTCTTGAACCCGCGATACCATTTCGCGGTCTGTTCGTGATTCTTCCAGTCGATCCCGCCGAGATAGTCCGCGACCGAAATCTGCGCCGCCGCGGCAAGATCCGCAAGGCTCATCGTCGCACCCGCCATCCAGTTGTGATGATCGAGCAGGTAATCGGTATAGTCGAGATGCCGGACGGCCGCCTTCATCGCGTCGCGAAGCCGCTTCGAATCGGGCGGTTCCTTCGTCACGAGGCGTTTTTCCATGCGTTCATGCAGCAACGGCGCGACGATATCGGCGAAGAATTGCGTGTCGAACCACGCGACGAGCCGGCGGATTTCCGCGCGGCTGGTCGCGGTGCCGTTGATCATCGCGCTCTTTTCGACCGTCTCCTCGAGATATTCGCAGATCGCCATCGAATCCATCAGCAGGATCCCGCGCGACTGGTCCGCCAGCACGGGCACCTGCCCCGCGGGGTTCATGTCGAGAAATTCGTCGCGGCGCTCCCACGGGCTTTCGCGCACGAGCTCGTAACCGATGCCCTTTTCGCCCAGCAACAGGCGAACCTTGCGCGAGAACGGGCAGAGCGGGAATTGGTAAAGTTGCCACATACGCTGCGTGGTAGAAGCTGCGCGGCGCAGGGGGAAGATGGCGCGCGGGATTAATCGGCCGGGCGCACTGGCATTTGCGACCGTACGCACGAAGCGGCGGGAACTGTCGCGGCAGGATGCTGCTGTGCCACACCGGACCGCTACCCCAGACCACGCTCCAGACCTTCCCCGGCGAAGGCCGGGACCCGGCAGCGCAGCGAAGGAAGGAGGCGCTGCGCTACGCTACCTCGGCCATTCCGACTAGGCCCCGGCCTTCGCCGGGGAAGCGTGCCTTAGGGCAGAGCAAACGCCTGGGACCGCCAATCAGCGCGCCGAATCCAGCCCCAGGCCGCTGTTCCCGAGCACCGCGCGCAACCGGTCAGCGGTGCGCTGGAGTTCGGCGGTCATGCTGGCGACGTCCTTCGCGGCCTGTCCGGTCGCAGCGATCGCGCCTTTCGCGCCCTTGTGGAGATGGTCTGCATATGCCGGGTCATGCCGGCCGATCACGTCGCCGAGCGTATCGTCCTGGCGGATCCCCGCGTCCGGACCGGCCAGTTTCGCGACCGGCCCCACGCGGGTCTGGAGCAAGACCCCCGCATATTGGTCGACGACCGCCGCGAGTCCTTCCTGGATCAGCGGGTTCGACAGGAGCGCGCCCACCTGTGCCGCGTCGATTTGCGGCGCGGGGCGGGGAGCAGGCTCCCGCGCGAAGGCCGGGGTGGCGGCGGTGAGGGCGAACAAACCCAGGAGATACAGGCGCATAGCGTACCTTTTGGTGTGCGGTCAGGCGGTGCTTATAGCAGCTTTCGGGACGCGCGTCGATTGGCAGGCCGGCTCGTGCTCCCGCGACGGCATGGCCTTACAGAACCACAGGTGTTCTCCCGCGAAGGCGGGAGTCCAGGAGTCGCGAGAACTGCGAGCCGTTGTTCTGCTTGGCCCCAGATTCCCGCCTTCCCGGGAAAACGGGAAGCCGGATCTCGCGTGGGCAGCAACGCGAGAAGCCGCCTTACTCCGCCGCCACCTGCTCCACCCGGTCGTCGAGCGGATGGCTCAGCCGGGTCAGCATTTCCTTCGGGACCACTTGCCAGAAGCGATCCACCACGCGACCCCAGTCATCGAGCAACGCGCCCGACCATTTGCTGTCGGTCGCGGCATGATGCGCGCGGATCATCCCGAGCAGCACCGCTTCCCAGTGCAGCGACGACAGCCGGTTCCAGGTGATGCTGTCGGGGTTCGCCCGCCGCGCGAAGCTGCCGTCGGCGTCGTAGATGAACGCCATCCCGCCGGTCATCCCCGCGCCGAAGTTCGCGCCGACCGGGCCGAGCACCACTGCGGTGCCCCCCGTCATATACTCGCAGCCGTTCGCACCGCAGCCTTCGACCACGACATTTGCGCCTGAATTGCGCACCGCGAAGCGTTCGCCCGCCTGTCCGGCTGCGTAAAGGCTGCCGGAAGTCGCACCATATAGCACCGTATTGCCGAGAATCGTGTTGTCCTGCGACGCCAGCGGCGAGCTGACGACCGGTCGAACCGCGATGATCCCGCCCGACAGTCCCTTGCCGACATAGTCGTTGGCATCGCCGAACACCTCCAGGGTGATCCCCTTGCACAGGAACGCCCCGAGGCTCTGCCCCGCCGACCCGCGCAACCGGACGTGAACATGCCCGTCCGCCAGCGCCGACATGCCGAAGGTCCGCGTGATTTCGCTCGACAGCCGCGTCCCGACCGCGCGGTGCGTGTTGCGCACCGAATAGGTCAGCTGCATCTTCTCGCGCCGGCTGAACACCGCGCCCGCATCCTTGATGATCTGTGCATCCAGGCTGTCGGGGACTTCGTTGCGCCGCGTCGTCAGGCTGAAGCGGCGCTGGTCGTCGGGCGCATCGACCTTGGCGAGGATCGGGTTGAGGTCGAGATCGTCGAGATGCTCGGCACCCCGGCTGACCTGCCGCAGCAATTCGGTCCGCCCGATCACTTCGTCGAGGCTGCGGAAGCCGAGCCTTGCCAAGATGTCGCGGACTTCCTCGGCGATGAAGGTCATGAGATTGATGACCTTTTCGGGCGTGCCGGTGAACTTGTCGCGCAGCTTCTGGTCCTGCGTGCAGACGCCGACCGGGCAGGTGTTCGAATGGCACTGGCGCACCATGATGCACCCCATCGCGACGAGCGACAGTGTCCCGATCCCGAATTCCTCCGCGCCGAGGATCGCCGCGATAACGATGTCGCGCCCGGTCTTGAGGCCCCCGTCGGTGCGCAGCTTGATCCGACCGCGCAGGCCGTTAAGGGTAAGAGTTTGATTGACTTCGGAAAGTCCCATCTCCCACGGCGTCCCGGCATATTTGATGCTGGTCTGCGGCGAGGCCCCCGTTCCGCCGACATGCCCTGCGATCAGGATCACGTCGGCATGCGCCTTAGCGACACCCGCCGCGACCGTCCCGATTCCGGCGGACGAGACGAGCTTGACGCACACCCGCGCGGTCGGGTTGATCTGCTTGCAGTCGTAGATGAGCTGCGCAAGATCCTCGATCGAGTAGATGTCGTGATGCGGCGGCGGCGAGATGAGCGTCACGCC
>CAZNQA010000077.1:0-14947 GCA_964575105.1 uncultured Stakelama sp. | reverse complement strand
CTCGACTACGCTCGAAACGAACGGTTCCGTGGCCCGCGCCTTACCCCAGTGCCGCGTCCAGCAGCTTCGCCAGCCGCAGCCCGCCGCGCTCGACCTCGAGCCGCGCGACCGGCACCAGCTTCTCGATCGTCGCCTCGTCGAGCGTCACGCGCTCGGGAGTCGGCGCACAAGGATCGGCCATCACGCTCGCGTAGGTCGCGTCGTGCGCGACCTGCCAGCTCTCGTGGCTCCAGTCGGTGACATTCCCTGCGGCGACCTTCGCGCGCACGGCGGGGGCATAACGGTGCACCAGCGACGGGCCCGAGGTGATCGCGCGCTCTGCCAGCAAGCCGTCCCATACCGAATGGAGGTTGAGCCGCGGTGGGGCGTAATTGTCATACGATGCCTTGACGTCGTTGCCGCCCTTGTCGTCCTTTTCCCCCGCGTGGAGCGGCTGGTGAAGATCGCCGACGAAGTGGACCAGGAAGACGAGCGCCTCGACCCGGTCCTTCGCGGGCGCGCGACGGTTCCTGAGCGTGGCGACGTCGCGCGTGATCTGCGCCGAGACGCAATTGCCGTCCTTGCACGCATCGGTGAGCGAAAACGGGCGGCAGATGCTGACGTCCTGGAAATGCCAGGTGTAGGCATAGCCGAAGCGCGACTTGCCGTCGGCGTCCTTGAGCGGCTTGACGCAATCCGCCCAGGTGCTCGCTTCGGTCATCGTCCCCGCCTTGCAGGTCGGCGTGCCGAGCAGCGCCTGCTGCTTGAGCAGGCGGCGGATCGCGACGCGAGTCTGCGGGCGGATGTTCGCCTCGGCGATCTGCGCGATCGTCTGATGGCCATATTCCCAATAGGCGGCGGCGGGCGCAGCGCTGCCCACGGCGAACAGGATGGCGGCAGCGACGAGCGCTGGGCGAACGCGACGATTACTGGTCATGTGCCGCGCTTTAGGGCGCTGGCGGGATTGGCGAAAGCGGAATGATTCGGGTCAGCGCGGCGGCGCTATCGGCCCGGTCGATTCGCGCACCACCAGCTCGAACGGCAGCTCGCGCTGTTCGGGCGCCGTGTCCGCCTCGAGCGGTGCGAGCAGCAGATCCGCCGCCTGATACGCCATGTCGCGCGTCGGCTGGCGGATCGTGGTGAGCGGCGGCCAGACGAACCCCGCCATCTCGGTATCGTCGAACCCCGCGATCGAAAGCTGCCCGGGCACCTTTAGTCCGCGCCGATGCGCAGTGGTCAGCGCCCCCGCTGCCATGTCATCGCTCGATGCGAAGATCGCGGTCGGCGGCTCGGGCAGGTCGAGCAGCACCGCCGCCGCCGCCGCGCCCGAGGCGAAGTCGTAGCTTCCGTCACACACCAGCGCGGGGTCGAACGCCTCGGCGGCGGTGCTGAGCGCGCGCGCATAGCCGCGCAGCCGCTGCGCGCTGGTCGCATAGCTCGGGTGCCCCGCGATGAACCCGATCCGGCAATGCCCGAGCGACAGGAGATGCGCGGTCATCACCGCGGCGGCCGCTTCATTGTCGATGAAGGTCGCGGGGCCAAGTTCGGGGCCGCTTCCCGGCGAAACGCGCACGAAGCGCACCCCGCGCCGCGCGAGCAGATCGAGCACGTCGGGATTGTCGGAGACCGGCGGGGTTAGGATCAGCCCGTCGACATGCGTTGCATCGACCAGGCTCTCGAGCTCGTCGAGCAGCGTCGTCGCGTTGCGGTCATAGGGCTGCGCGATCATCCGCACCCCGTCTTGCACGCAGCGGTCGCGGATCCCCGACTGCATCTCGTAGACGTAATAGGGACTGGGGTTGTCGCAGATCAGCGCGATCTGGAAGCTGCGCCGTCCGGCGAGCGAGCGCGCGGCGGTGCTCGGGCGGAACTTGAGTTCCGCGACCGCCGCCTGGACGCGCGCGCGGGTTTCCGCGCCGACATAGCGTTCGTTGTTGAGCACGCGCGAGACGGTCTTGATCGACACGCCCGACACCCGCGACACGTCCTTGATCGTTACGCGCAATTCGTGTGCCCCCTGCGGCCACCCCCGGGCCTTCCCCCGGTTTGCCGCAGCGGACGCGGAACGGCAACCGTCACGCCATGATATTGCGCCCGCGCTGCACGGTCGCGCTATGCCCGACCTTTGCGGCGGTGGATCTGGCCTTGATCGTGTCGACCATGATCCAGTCGTTGCTGACGCTCGCCGGGGTCAGCGTCATCGCCATATAGCCGCGTCGGCTGGTGTCGCACCATTTGAGCTCGGGGTTGGTCCGGACCAGTGCCGCCGCGACGATCTTCGGGTCGGTCCTGCTCGCCGCCTCATAGCCGGGTGACGACACCGCATGCCCCGCGAACTCGACCCCGACGGGCTTGCCGTCCTGCCCGAGATCGTATGCCCAGGCATTGTGGCTGTCGCCCGACAGCACGACGAGGTTCGCGCCAAGCCCCTGCGCCTTGCGCAGGAAACGCGCGCGCGCGGCGGGATAGCCGCCCCAATTGTCATAGTTGAACGGCAGTCCGACCTTTGCCGCAGCAACGCCAGCGAGCAGATAACCGCGCGCGCGCTCGGGCGAATCGGGGGAGAGCCAGCTCATCGCTTCCGCCGGCATCACAGTCTGCCCCATGATCGTGCCGAAGCCGACCACTTGCCATTGCTGCCCCTGCTTCACCGACTGCGCCATCGCATGCGAAAGCCAGCTTTCCTGCTGCGACCCCATCATCGTCACGCCCGGGTCCATCCACGCGCCGTCGCGGAATGTTTTGAGCGCGGTGGTCGGGTCGGTCGAGGCGAACAGCGGTGCGACATCGGGCTGTTTGGTCCGCGCGAGCAGCCGTGTTTCGGTGCGGAACAGCGTCGCGAGCGTGCCGATCTCATAGCTTTTCCACGGCTCGTCCGACACCGGCATCCATTCGCGATACGCCTGGATCGACGCCGCGCGGCGCGCGCTCCAGTCGCCTTCGTTCTGCTGATGGTTCTGCGCGCCGCCTTCCCAGCTGTCGTTGGACGATTCATGGTCGTCCCACTGGACGATCATCGGGTGCTTCGCGTGGAGCGCCATCAGATCGGGATCGCTGCGATAACTGCCGTAGCGCAGCCGGTAATCCGCGAGATGGAGCAGTTCGGTCGCGGGCATCGGGACGCGGCCGGCGACCTGATCCTTCACCGCGGGATAATCGCCGGTCTGATATTCGTAGAAATAGTCGCCGAGATGAATCGCAAGATCGACATCGTCGCGCGCGGCGGCGTGCGCATAGGCATTGAAATAGCCATAGGGCATGTTCGAGCAGGAGAAGGTGACGGTGCGGAACCGCGCGACCGGGCCGACCGGGAGCGTCTTGGTCGTGCCGACGGGGGAGACGCTGCCATCGGGTGCGACGAAGCGGTAGTGATAGCGCGTGTTCGGCTTGAGGTTGTCGACCGTGATCTTCGCGGTGAAATCGCGCCACACCCCGGTGATCTGCGCGCCGCCCGAGACGATGCGGGCGAAGTCGGGCGTTTCCGCAATCTCGGCGCGGAGTTCTGCGGTGTCGCCGGTTGCGGGGACATAGCGAGTCCACAGCAGCATCGTGTCGCTGCCCGGCTCGCCGCTCGCGACCGAATGGGTGAAGCCGCGCGCCTGCGTGACGTTGGGGCTCTGCGCGAAGCCGGGCATGGCGAAGGCACCGAGCCCAAGCGATCCGGTCAACAACAGCGAACGGCGATCGATAGTGACGGTCATGGCCAACCTTCCAAAATATGCGCCGAACGTCTTAACACGCGTGATATTTCGGCCTCGTGACACCAGTGGCCGGCGGCCTGTCCCGCTCTTTTCTGTTCAACCCGGCCAGTGTAGGTCAAAGCGACGCCGGACCCTCCCGATCCCGTTGAGGAAGACGCGTACGATGACCAAGCCTCTCCCGCGCTTTACGTGGCACGCGGACAGTTACGACAGCAGTCTCGCCTCGATCCGTTATCGGCTCGACGCGCCGCTCGCCGCGCTGGCGGCGCGCGGGGTGTCGATCGACCGGCATGACCGCGCGCCGGAATCGACCGATGCGATCCTGTTCTGCAAGTCGCACGGCAAGCAGGCGCTCGAGATCGCCGAGCACGCGCGCGCGACGGGGCGGCCGATCGTCTACGACCTGTGCGACAATCTGTTCGCCGCGCACCGCGCCGGGCATGTCAGCGTGGCGCGGCTCGAGCGGCATCGCCGGATCCTGTCGCTCGCCGACCATATCGTGTTCGCGACCCCCGCGCTCGCCGAGCAGATCGCGCGCGAGCTGCCCGGGGGGACCGCGCATCGCCATGTCGTGCCCGACGTGCTCGACACCGGACCGCCGGTCCTGCTCGACCGCCCGACCGCGCTCGAGCGGTGGGAGCTGAAGCGGCTCGACCGCTTTCTCGCGCGCCATGCGACCGCGCTGCATTGCGTGTGGTTCGGCAAGAGCCTCGGGCACGAATCGGGCTATGCACATCTCGATGCGGCGGTGGCACGGCTCGCCGACCATGCCGGGCCGGTCACGCTCACCGTCGTCAGCAACGCGCGGGTAAAGCTGTGGCGCGCGGCGGCGCGGTGGCCGGTGCCGGTCCATTACATGCCGTGGCGGCTCGCCACCTCGCGCGTCACGCTTGCGCGGCACCGGCTGGCGATCGTCCCGGTCGGGCTCAACGACTATACCACCGGCAAGACGATCAACCGCCCCGCCACCGCGATCCTCGCGGGGCTCGGCGTGGTTGCGGACGCGATCCCGTCGTACGAGGAGCTTCGGCCCTACATCGCACTGGGGGACTGGCCCGGCGGGCTGGACGACTATGCGCGATGGGATACGACGACCCAGGCCAGGCTCGCCGACGCGCGCGCGATGCTGACGGGGCGGTACGGGCAGTCTGCGGTCGCGGCACAGTGGCAGGCCGTCCTCGATACGGTCCGCGCGTCCTAGACGGCGATTCGCGGATCAGGCGCGCAGGCGCCGCACCTGCTTGGCGTCGACCAGACCCTGGTAATAAGCCATCAGTTCGATCGTATGCTCGCGGTCGCTGCGGACCTTGCTCGCCGCCACCAAGGCGGCGCGGCGCAGGACGCGCTGGTCGCGCGCGAACAGGCGGTGGATCGCGCTCGCCGCGCTCTGTGCGTCGCGCGCGGTGTAGAATTCGGACGACAGCGGATCGGCGACTTCCATGCACCCGCCGGTATCGGGGACGATCAGCGGCAACCCGCCTGCCATCGCCTCGGACGCGACCAGGCCGAACGGCTCGGCTTCGGACCCGTGGATCAATGCGTCGCAACTCGCGACGATCCGCGCGAGCCGTTCGCGGTCATAGACCGGGCGGAACATGCGGATATGCGGCGATCCCGCGATCCGCGCTTCGATCTTGGCGCTTTCGACGCCATTGCCGAGCAACATCAGCCCGACCGGCAGTTCCGATCCGGCGCGCTCGACCGCGTCGATCACCAGCCGCCAGCGTTTCTCGGGATGATGCCGCCCGAGCCCGAGCAGCAGATGCCCGGTCGGCGGGAGGCCGCATTGCGCAAGCAACGCCGCGCGCAACCGCTCGTCGCGCAGATCGGGCGAGAAATGCCCGCGCTCGATCCCCAGTGGCATCGACGCGTCGATCCGCACGCCGCGATTCTTCAACCGCTTCTCGAGCGCGGGACCGTTGGTGACGACCGCGTCGAAATGGACGAGGAAACTGTCCATATAGCGGCTGTACCAGTTGAACGCGCGCTCGATCCGGTCCTGCGGCGCTAGCCCCTCGAGCCAGCGCAGCGCATAGGCGGCCATATTGTCGTTGTGCATGAAGAACGCCTTGACCGCATTCCCCTGCCACTTGCCGACGACCCACGGCAGCCGCCACGGCGACGACGTCTCGACCACGTCGGGCTGGAGCTGGTCGAGCAGGCGCAGCACCGGCGCGCCATCCCAGAAGATCCCGTAATTGGCGTCGAGCGGCAGATGCCCGGTCTGCACCGTGATGACACGCCCGCCGCCGGGACGTTCCTCGACGCTCGGTTCGCGACCCGGCGCGATCACGATCAGCTCATGCCCGAGATCGGCCATGATCCCCATCTTGCGGTCGATATAGGTCCGCACGCCCCCGCCGGTCGGCGAGTAGAATTCGTTGACGTCGACGATCCGCATGCCGATCAACCGCCTTGGATAGGACCGAAACCGCTCAGCCCGCGCAGATACTGGGCGTGAATGTCGACCGAGACAACACCCTCGGGCACGACGATCCGCCCCTGCGATACCTTTGGACGAGACCGCCCCAACTTGGTGTTGCTCGGGAAGCCCGCGCCGTCCGCCCAGAAGTTGAACTTGTTGCGGCCATCGCGATTGTGCGTGAAAAGCAAGGCATACGGCCCCGGCGTCGGCACGCGGATGCAGAGGATCACCGGGCCCGATGCGGGCGTCGGCAGCCGGACGCGGCGGAAGAACTTGCCTTCCTTGATCAGGTCACGGTCGTCCTTGAGGAAATCCGCCTCGTTCGCGGGATAGAGTTCGAGCTTGAGTTCGCCGGTCCGGTCCTTGAGCCCGTCGACCGTCACACGGATCGCGGGGCCGCCGCTGGTGCAGGCGGCGGCGTCGCTGCCGATCGGCGCCTGCACCGCGAACGCCGGGGTCGCCGCGAGCGTCATGCCCGCGAGTACCGTCGTCATCACCAGCTTCCGCACCATCGTCACGCTTTCCTAATCAGGTCGACCAGGCCGAACAGCGCGACCAGCACGACATGGACGAGCAACGGCAACGCTGCCGTCATCGCAAGCAACACGGACAGTTGCGCGTCCTGGCCGATCAATAGGGTGGCGAAGGTGGCGAAAAGAAGGTCCTTGTTCGGCACAAGCGGCAACCGACCGACGATCATCCGCGCCGCCGCGAGCAGCAGCCACATGCCGACCGAGACGGTCGGCAGCGCATAATGCCAGGCGAACGCGATCAGCACCGACCCGGCGATCAGCCGCAGGCAGTGGACCCCGAAGATCCACCACAGCGAGCGCCGTGGCAGCGAGAAGACGCGTTTGGAGAAGATGAGGAACGGCAGCGACATGCCGAACACGATCACTACCGACCAGATCGCGTTCTGCAGCCCCCGCGGCGTCAGCAGGCCGATCCCGAGCGGCATCGCCACCGCGATCATCGCGAGCGTCATCATGTTTCCGGCAATCGCCGACAGGATGCTGACGTCCTTCACCGCCCCGAACGGTGCCGCCACCATCGAGGCGCGTTGGCGTGCCCAGGCGTAGAAATAGGTCTCGCCCGAATAGTTGAGCATGTCGTTGGCGATCCGCTTCTTGGCGAGCGCGATATAGCCCGCTGCCGGAATGCCCCACAGTCGCCGGAAGATGATGAAGTCGCCAGTGACCGGTGCGAGATACAGCAGCGCGAAGAACACATAGAACAACGGATTGGTCGGCAGCGCCGTCCACAGGTTGTTGACCCCCATCGCACGCAGCTTGAGCCCGAGCCAGCCGATCATCAGCAAGGTCACCGCGGCGCCGAGATAGGCGGGCCAACGGCGCCGCCGGGGGGCCATCGGCTCGAGTCCGGCAAGATCGGACGTTCCGGGGATCCCGGGGAGCGAAGGCAAGGGGAGAGGTTTTGCCGACGCATGCGTCGCAGCCCCGCTTCCCGGCCCGGTCGTCAATTTGTTCACGTGGCGAGAGTGTCCGCTTATACGCCGATCAAGGCGATCGAATGCCGCGCCTTACCCCGATCGCGACGGCGCGGCAAATCTCGTGCGTCGCCCCGGTCACATCGCACGGCGACCGTCAAAAGCATGGGACGAATGGAACGGCTGGGACACATTCGCGACATAGCTTCGTTACACAAGGTCGATCATGCTCAGCCCCCGTCCGCCCGCCGCCCATATTCTTGCCTATGCGCAAACGCTGGACGGTGGCGGCGTCGAGAAGACGTTGCTGCGGCTGGCGGGCAGCTGGGCGCAGCGCGGGCGGCGGGTGACGCTGATCGTCGGCGATGTCGCGGGGCCATTGGCGCGCGACATTCCGGACGGGGTCGAAGTGCATCAGGTCGGCACCAAGACGATGCTCGGAATGAGTGCAATTACCGCCCATACTGAGGCACTTGCGCCCGACGTCCTGTTCTGTCCGGGGAATCACTATACAGCACTTGCGGCCTGGACCCGACTGAGGCTCGGACTGCGCTGCCCGCCGATCGTCGCGAAGGTTTCCAACGCGCTGGTCCGGCGCGACCAGAATCCAGCCGTCGCCGCGACGTACCGCGAATGGTTGCGATGGCACCCGCGATTCGTCGACCGACTCGTCGCGATGAGCCCCGCGATGGCGGAGGAAGCATCCCGGATGATGGGGATTCCGCGATCAATGGTGAGCGTCATCCCCAATCCGCCGCCGCGCCAGGCGATCGGGGCGGCGGCACCGCTCGTACCCAATGGGCGATTTCTCGTCGGGGTCGGACGGCTTGCGCCGCAGAAACGGTGGGACCGGCTGATCGACGCATTCGCGGATATCGACCACCGCGACGTTTCGCTGATGATTCTGGGCGAGGGGGCGGAGCGATCGACGATCGAGTCGCAGATCGCGGGTTATGGCCTTGGCGATCGGGTGCGGTTGCCCGGGCATGTCGACGATCCGACCCCGACGATCGCGCGCGCGACGGCGCTTGCGCTGGTTTCCGATTTCGAGGGCGTTCCCGGCGTGCTGCGCGAATCGCTTGCGGTTGGGACGCCGGTGGTGGCGACCGATTCGAGCGTCGCGGTCCGCGAGATCGTGACGAGCGCGGCGGTTGGCAGCGTGGTCGCGCCGGGCGACGCGGCGGGGCTGGTCGCGGCGCTCGAGCATTGGCTGGCGCCGGGGCGCTCGCGCCCGGTGCCGGTGCCGCAGCCCGGGGAGGATGCCGCGACCGCCTATCTCGACCTGTTCGACGAAACCGTGCTCGAACACCGCTTCAAGCGCGGGTTCACCGGGATCAGGCCGACGGCTTGACCCGGTCGGGATGTGCGTCGGCAAAGGCGGGAACGCCTGCCGCCGCTGAATCCGCCGCGACGAGCCGGGGGAAACGTTCGAGCGGGACCGCGAAGCGCCGCGCGTTGTAAAGTTGCGGGACGAGGCAGACGTCGGCGAGGTCGGGCGAGTCGCCACCGAGGAACGGTCCCGACCGGCCGGCACACATCGCCTCGAGTGCGGTCAGCCCGGTCTCGACCCAATGCGCATACCATGTCTCGCGCGCCGCCTGATTCGCGTCGAACTGCTCGGTCAGCCGGTTGAGGACGCGCAGGTTGGTGATCGGGTGCAGGTCGGCAACGATCGACAGCGCCCTCGCCATGACGTGCGCGCGGGCCAGCGGGTCGGCGGGCAGCAGGCGCGGCGTCGGCTCGAGCGTGTCGAGATAGTCTATGATCGCGAGACTTTGCGTCAGCATCACCCCGCCGATATCGAGCGCGGGGACAAGCCCTTGCGGGTTGCGCGCGAAATGCTCGGGGGACCGTTGCGCGGCGCTCGTCAGATCGATCGCGACGCTGTCATACGCGATCTGCTTGAGGTTGAGCGCGATCCTGACGCGATACGCCGCCGACGAGCGCCAGTAATCGTACAGGATCGGGGTCATGCCGCGTCCGCGTCTGCCTCCGCTTCCGAACTCCGCTCGAGCGCAACCTTGATCATCGCGGTGAGCGGGTCGGCAAGCGTCAGCCCGAGCAGGCCGAACAGCGTTCCCGCGAGGATCTGCGACGACAGCGTGAGCGCGGGCGGCAGGTCGACCGTCTTCTTCGCTACCATCGGAATGACGACATAACCGTCCACCGCCTGGATGAAGACATAGATGCCGATCGCCCAGAACCCGGTCTGCGTCCCGGCGCTGAACCCGACCGCGACCATCAGAACGCCACTCGTGATCGCGCCGATGTTGGGGATGAAGGCGAGCAGGCCGGTGATGATGCCGAGCACGAGCGCCATCGGCACCCCGGCGAACGCCAGCGCGATGCCCGTCATCGCGCCTTCCAGCGCCATGCCGAACAGACGGCCCGCAAGCAGGCGGCGCATCGTTCTGGCCATTTCGTTGATCGTCTCCGCGAACCGGGGACGTGCCTCGCGTGGGATCATCCATTCGAGACCGCGACCGTAAATGCGCGGTTCCATCGCGACGAACAGCCCGATCACCAGCACCATGACGAGGCTGGCGAACGCCCCGAACACGATCCCGACATACCCCGTCAGCTTGCCGAACGAACCGAGCGCCTGCTGCAGCATGCCGTTGATGTCGGGCTGCTGCGGCATGATGCCCTTGTTCGTCGCCCATGCCGCGAGGCGCGATGCCTGGCTGATCAGCGTCTGCTGGAGCTGGGCGAACTGCGCGGTAACCTGGACTCCGGTCAGCCATACGAGCCCGACGAGGAACAGGATCGTCAGCAGGACGACGATCAGCAATCGCCACGACCGCCCGATCGGCAGCACGCGCCCAAGCAGCCGCACGCCGCCATCGAGCATCGAGGCGAACACCAGCCCGCCGAAAATTATCAGCAGCGGATGGACCAGCAAGACGAGCAGCGCGATGCCGCAGGCCAGCCCGAGCCACACTGTCGCGCGCGTCAGTTCCTTGCGGACGAACGGGTCGCGCAGTTCGTTGGGCGCGGGTTCTCTGACCATCGCCGTATTGGAATCACTCATTTACTACGGCTCGCATGCAAGGAGGTGCCAGCGCGTCCGCCCCGGAACGACTGACCCCAGGTCAGGGGATTCCAGGAACCAAGCCCGGTCTTCGAGAAAGTGATGAACTCCGCGCGCCCGCCGAGATATTCCCACGGAACAGGGCCGCCAAGCCCTTGCTCGGACAGCGGGAAACGGCTGTCGGCGCTGCGATCGCGGTTGTCGCCCATCAGGAACACGTGGTTCGCGGGGATCGTGATCGCGGGGTAATTGTCGCCGGGATAGCTGCCGAGATCGACCGTATCGTAATGCCGGCCGTTGGGGAGCGTCTCCGTGACCAGCGGGAGGCGGCACACGCTCTTGCCGTTGGGGGCGGTGTGGAGCGCATCGTCATACTGGCTAGGATCGCACGTCACCCCCGCCTCGGGTGAGGGGAGCGGCGCAGCGCCGTAATTGGGGATGTCGACATAATGCAGCGGACCGCGCTTCACCGGCACGCCGTTGAGGATGACGGTGCCGTCGCGCACCTCGAGCCGGTCGCCCGGCAAGCCGATCAGGCGCTTGATGTAATCGGTCTTGGTACCCGGCGGGGTGACGATCACGACGTCGCCGCGTTCGGGCAGATGGCCGAGCAGGCGGCCGGGAATGAACGGCAGCAGGTGGAAGGTCGGCGAGACGAACGACCAGCCGTAGGGAAACTTGCTGACGACGAGCTGGTCGCCGACGAGCAGGCCCGGAAGCATCGATTCCGACGGAATGTAGAACGGCTTGGCAATGAAGCTGTGGAAGCCCAGTACCGCCAGGATCAGCCAGAAAATGCCGCGGACCTCCGATGCCCAGTCGGTGCCGGGCTTCTTGGTCTGCTTGCCGCCGGGGGTGGTGCGAGGCTCCCCGGCGCTGGTGCCCGGCTTGGTGTCGTCGGCGCTCAGGGCCAGCTCCTCGCTCATGTCTCGTCCCTCGGAACCGCTTCAATAATCACGAAAGCTTGCGCCCAGGGATGATCGTCGGTCATCGTCAAATGTACCCGCGCGACGTGACCGTCGGGCGTCAGCGCGTCAAGCCTCGCCTGAGCCCCGCCTTGCAGGTGCAAGGTCGGCGCGCCGGACGGTGCGTTGACCACGCCGATATCCTTCATGAACACACCGCGCTTGAAGCCGGTTCCGACCGCCTTGGAAAAGGCCTCCTTCGCCGCGAAGCGCTTGGCGAGCGTGCCAGCCTTGGTGAACGGTCGGCGGTCGCCCTTCGCCCGCTCGACGGCGGTAAAGACGCGCTGCTCAAAGCGGTCGCCAAAGCGGTCGAGCGATGCCTGGATCCGCTCGATGTTGCACAGGTCGGAACCGAGGCCGATGATCATGCGACCACGCGGATCATCGGGCCGCATCCATCGCGCCGCGCATCGCGCGGACCGCCTCGTCCAGCCCGACGAAAATCGCATCCGCAATCAGGCTGTGCCCGATGTTGAGCTCGCGAATCTGCGGGATTGCGGCGATCGGCGCGACGTTGGCGAGCGTCAGGCCGTGCCCGGCATGGACTTCGATCCCGTTCTTGACCGCTAGCGCCGCAGCATCCGCGATGCGGCGGAGTTCTTCGGCCTGCGCCGCGCCCTCGAGCTCGCAATAGCGGCCGGTGTGGAGTTCGACGACCGGCGCGCCGAGGCGGAGCGCGGCGTCGATCTGTATGGCGCTCGGTTCGACGAACAGCGAGACGCGGATCCCCGCGGCACCCAGTTGCGCGACCAGCGGCTGGAGCATGGCGAACTGTCCCGCCGCGTCGAGCCCGCCCTCGGTGGTGCGTTCCTCGCGCTTTTCTGGGACGATGCACGCGGCGTGCGGGCGGTGCCGCAACGCGATTTCGAGCATCTCGTCGGTCGCCGCCATCTCGAGATTGAGCGGAATCGTCAATTCGGAGGAGAGGCGCGCAATATCGTCGTCGGTGATGTGCCGGCGATCCTCGCGGAGGTGCGCGGTGATCCCGTCAGCCCCCGATTCGGCGGCGAGCAGCGCGGCACGGACTGGATCGGGATAGCCCGACCCGCGCGCGTTGCGCACCGTCGCGACGTGATCGATGTTGACCCCAAGGCGGAGCGTCGCGCTCATGCCGCGCGACTGCCGGGCTTGATCGCGGGGATCGCAGCGAGTTCGGGCGGGAGCGCGTCGGCGGCGTAGGTCGGCACATCGAGCCGGATCAGCGGATAGAAGGGCACGCCGAGGTCGGCAGTGCCATTGGAGCGGTCGACCAGCGCGCCCGCCGCGACCGTCTCGCCGCCCGCACGCGCGATCGCGGCGATCGCCTCGCGCGACGACAGGCCGGTGGTGACGACGTCTTCCATCATGAACACCTTCGTGCCCGGCTCGAGCCGGAACCCGCGGCGCAGTTCGAACGTGCCCTCGGGGCGTTCGAGGAACATCGCGGGGACACCGAGCGCGCGGCCCATCTCATGCCCCGCGATCACCCCGCCCATTGCGGGCGACACGACTGCGGCGATGCTGGCGCGGACGTCCGCCGGGAGCCGCGCGACAAGCGCCTCCGCCAGCCGTGCGCCGCGCGCCGGGTCCATCAGGACGCGCGCGCATTGCAGGTAGCGCGACGACCGCAGGCCGGACGACAGGATGAAATGCCCCTCCAGCAATGCCTCGGCAGCACGGAATTCGGCGAGAACATCGTCTTCGGTCATTGCTTGCGGTCCAGTGATTGCGCCCGGGAATTCGAGGTCTGATTACGGGCGAGGACGCACCGACGCAACGATCGTGCTAGAAAAAGGACCGGCGCGGGTTGAGGCATCGGTCCCTTCCGCTTATAGCCCTAAAAGAAAAGGGCGTATCCCCGCCTGGTCGTCGTCCGAAAAGCCGGCAGAGTCGCAAAGGGTAGATGCAGAGGATGCGTATGATCGGGATGAAATCGATCGTGATGGCAGCGGGCCTCGCGATGATCGGTACAGGCGCTTTACAGGCCGCGCCGCAAGCCGCGCCGGTCGTGACCGTTACCAAACCCGAGACCGCCGCCGCACCGGCCACGACCCCCGCCGCACCCGCCGCCGCGCAATCGACGGACCCGATGCTTGCTGTCGACGGTGCACCCGCGATGGCGATCGACCCGACGATCGGCCAGCCCGTCCCCGGCCGTATCTCGCTCCAGCCGCAGGTGACCAAGACCGGTCGTCAGGCGGCGTGGTTCCACAACGCCTTGCTGATGCCCGTCATCACCGTGATCTCGCTGTTCGTGCTCGCGCTGCTCGGTCTCGTGATCGTCAAGTTCCGGCGCGCCGCCAACCCGGTTGCGTCCAAGACTTCGCACAACACGATCCTCGAAGTGGCATGGACCGGCATTCCGGTGCTGATCCTGCTCGGGCTCGCGCTGCCGTCGATCGGTCTGCTCCAGGCACAGTACAAGCCCGCGCCCAAGAATGCGGTCGTGCTCAAGGCGATCGGCAACCAATGGTATTGGTCGTACGAATATCCCGGCAACGGCGGCTTCTCGATCACGTCGAACATGCTCAAGGAAGCGAATGAAGTCGGCAAGGGCGAGCGCGCGCGCACCGCGATCGACGGTCCCCGCCTGCTTGCGACCGACAATCGCGTCGTGCTGCCGGTCGGCGTGCCGGTCCGGCTGATCACCACCTCGAACGACGTGATCCACAGCTGGGAAATTCCGGCGTTCTGGATCAAGCTCGATGCGATCCCGGGTCGCCTCAACGAGACGAGCTTCACGATCGAGAAGGAAGGCGTCTATTTCGGCGTCTGTTCCGAGCTGTGCGGCGCGCGGCACGGCTATATGCCGATCACGGTGCAGGCGGTGAAGCCGGCGGTGTTCGCGCAGTGGGTGAAAGCCAAGGGCGGCACGATGCCGGGCAACGGCGCAGCCGCCGCGCCTGTCGCCGCAACGCCCGCCGCCGTCGCTACGGGCGAGCCGACCGCAGTCGGCAATGCCGCCGCCGAGGCGCTCCCCGCCGAGGCCCCCGTCGCCGGTGCCAGCCCCGTCGCTGCCAACGCTTCCGCAGGGAACTGAGTCATGACCGACACCGCTTTGACCCCGAGCGCCTTCGAGGCGTACCATGACGATGCCCATGCGCATGACACGCACCAGATGTCGTTCTTCGCGCGCTGGTTCATGTCGACCAATCACAAGGACATCGGGACACTGTACCTGATCTTCGCGATCGTTGCAGGGATCATCGGTGGCGGTATCTCGGGCCTGATGCGCGCCGAGCTCGCGCATCCCGGGATCCAGTATCTCGGCTATTGGGCGAGCTTTCTGCCCGGTGGCGAGCAGGGGCTCGATCACTCGCTCCATCTGTGGAACGTGCTGATCACCGCGCACGGCCTGATCATGGTGTTCTTCATGGTGATGCCCGCGATGATCGGCGGGTTCGGCAACTGGTTCGTGCC
>CAZNQA010000076.1:0-15182 GCA_964575105.1 uncultured Stakelama sp. | reverse complement strand
CCCGATTTCGCGCCCCGCCCCAAGGTCTCGGGCCGCCTCGCCTCGTTCGACGGCCTGCTGATGGAAGCGGTCGGCCTGACCGTGCCCGTCGGCACCGTCTGCCAGGTCGGGGATCGCAATGCCGCGGTCGAGGCCGAGGTGATCGGCTTCCGCAACGGGCGCACGCTGCTGATGAACCTCGGTGGCCCCGCCGCGCTCCTCCCACAAGCCCCGGTCCGCCCGCTCGGCGCGCCGGGCGAGGCAGAGGTCGGCGCGGCGCTGCTCGGGCGCGTGGTCGATAGCACTGGCAAGCCGATCGACGGACTCGGCCCGATCCGCGGTGCCGGGCGCTGGCCGCTCGCGGGGAAGATGCAGTCGCCGCTCGATCGCGGGCGCGTGCTCGAGCCGCTCGACGTCGGGGTCCGCGCGATCAACGGGTTGCTCACCGTCGGCCAGGGCCAGCGGATCGGGATCATGGCGGGGTCTGGCGTCGGCAAATCGGTGCTGCTCGGGATGATCGTCCGCGCGGCCGAAGCAGACGTCGTCGTCATCGGGCTGATCGGCGAGCGCAGCCGCGAAGTCGCCGACTTCCTCGAGACCAAGGTCGCTGGCGCGGCGCGTGCGCGCTCGGTCGTCGTCGCGGTCCCCGCCAACCATTCGCCCGTGCTGCGCATCCGCGGCGCGCTTCGCACCCACGCGATTGCCGAGGCGTTCCGCGCCGAGGGCAAGAAGGTGTTGCTGATCATGGATTCGCTCACCCGCGTCGCGCACGCCGGGCGCGAGATCGGGCTTGCGCTCGGCGAACCCGCCTCGGCGCGCGGCTATCCGCCATCCGCGATCGCAATGCTCCCCAATCTGATCGAACGCGCGGGCGTCGACGTCCACAGCGGCGGGTCGATCACCGCGATCTACACCGTGCTCGCCGATGGCGACGACGGCAACGACCCCGTCGTCGACAGCGCGCGCTCGATCCTCGACGGGCATATCGTGCTCTCGCGGCAACTGGCGGAACGCGGCGTCTATCCCGCGATCGACCTCGGCCCCTCGGTCAGCCGCGTGATGACCGACATCGTCGACAAGCCGCATCAGCGCGCCGCGCGCGTGCTCCGCCGTCACCTCGCGACCTATGAGGAGAATCGCGATCTCGTGCTGATGGGCGCGTATCGCTCGGGCGCGGACCCCGCGATCGACGCCGCGATCGCGTGCCACCCGGCGGTGCTCGAATATATCAAGCAGGACCCGGACGAGACCGTCTCGCTCGGCGATTCCGCGCTCGAACTGATCGGCGTATTTGGCGATGCCTAAGTCCAAGCTCGACCGGCTGCTCCGCGTCCGGACATTGCAACTCGGGCTGGTCCAGGCCGACGAGGCGCGCGCGCGCGACAAGGCGCACGCCGAGACGACGCTCCACGGCCGCATCGTCCAGCTCTCGCAGAACGTCGCGCCGACCGTCGCCCCGATCGGCGCGTCCGCATTGGGAGCCGCCGCGCATTTCCGCGAACGCCTCCACCGCTCCGCCGAAGCCGCCGAGGGCCGGCTCCGCGCCGCGCAAGCGGTCGCCACCCGCGCCGCCGAAGCCACGCGCGAAGCGCGCCGCGACCAGAGCGCGATCGAGAAACTGATCGCGCGTGCGGATGCCGAGGCCGCGCTCAAGGAATTGCGCGCGATGGAGGCGATGCCGCCAACGCGCCCGAACCGGCACGATCCTTGCTGAACCGCTGACGGGTGCCGCTTCCGGCCCCGCTGGATGCCCGCATGACCGACCTGACCACCCTGCCGTTCCCGACCGCCACGGCGGCATCGCCGCTCCCGTCGGCCGCGCCGACGTCGGTGACGGGCGTGCCCGGCATGGCGGCGCAGTTTGCACGGACGCTGGGCGACCTGCTCGGGGGCACGTCCGCGAGCGAAGCGGTCTCGCCGGCGACCGGCACGCCGCCGTCCGGCAACACTGGCCTTCCCGGCACCGCACTGCTGGTCGGCGCAACCCTGCCGTTGCAACCGGGCAGGCTGCTGGCAACCGGCACGCCCGACCGGCAAACGCTTGCCGATGACGGCAACGCGGTGCCTGCCGACCCGGCGTTCCCGCTTCTTGCTAACCCGACATGGCGCGCAAACCTTGCTGCCCCCGCAACGCCGCCCCGCACGCCCGTCTCGTTACGCACCGCGCTCGAGCGCGCCGCCGCGCAGCTCGCCGCCCCCATCGGCGGCAAGATTGGACGCGGTGCCGCCGCAACCCCGCTCGCAGACGTCCCCGCCGAGGATGCGGACCCGGTGTGCACCCTGTTCGACCCCGAGGCGAACGATCCGGGCGCTGCGTCGCCATCCCCCGACCTCCCCGCCAGCGCCCCCGCAATACCGCCTGCGACCCTGCCGGTTCCCACCCCCGCCCCCAGAACCGACGCGGGTGCGGACGTGGACGCAATGACGGACTCGTCCGGTCCGGTTATGTCGAGCGCGGTCGTGCGATCGGCCGCCAACCCTGCCGCCGCCAGACCCGCCCCAACGGATCAGCGTCCGGGGGGTGATCCGGCGTCGTTCGCCCCCGTCGGAGCGCCCCCGACCGTCGGGCAGGAGCGCACCGCAATCATCCCCTTGACCGCTACGACGCGCCCGGATGCACCGGCGATCGCGCAAGCCACCGCGCTGCCGGCGCTCGCGCAGGCCTCTCACCTCGCATCGCCGCAAGACGCGGCGGCCCCGACACCGCCCGCCACGGCACCCGCGCGCCGCTTGTTGCCGTCCGACCAGGCCATCCTCGCCGCGCTCGGGGCGCTCCCCAAAACAGCCCGCGAGGCCAGCCCGGTTCAAGGCGCGACCGCCACCGGCATTCCTGCACTGCCGCAGGCTCGCTCGGCCGAACCTCCGGCAGCGACGTCCGACACGCCACAATCGCCTGCCGCAAACACACCGCCGCCCCGGGACCCGGCGATACCCGCCCCCGGTCCGGCGGCGTCTGCCACCGGTCCCTCGGTGACAGCCACGCCTATGCGCATCCCCGCGACGACGTCCGCAGTTACGACGTCCGCAGTCTTGTCCGGTCGCGCCGACAGCATTGCCCCCGACTCGCCCACCCGCACCGAACCCGTGCCGGTCCGCGTCGACCGGAACGTCGCGCCCCCGATCGCCGTCTCCGCCACTCCGCAACCCGCCGCGCAGGTCTTTGCCGCCGCGCGCGCCACCGCGGCAAGCTGGCGAGATCGCCCCGCCCCCGAGCGCCCCGTATCCGTAAGCGCCGATCCGGCCACCCCCGCGCCCCCGCTCGGCTTCGCCAGCGCGGTCGACCTCGGCAGCACGACCCCGGTCCAGCCGACCGCCGCCGCGCAGCGCACGCCGCTCGACCTGACGCAGGACAGCGGGGTCCAGCGGATGATCGACCATATCGAGGTGCTCCGCGACGACGCCGATTCGCGCGACACGCGGATCCGGCTGGTTCCCGATGCGCTCGGCAGCGTCGACGTCGCGGTGCGACAGGTCGGCGAGCGAATCCACGTCAGCTTCACCGCCGAGCATGAGGCGACTCGCGCGCTCATCGCCGACGCGCAGCCGCGCCTCACTGAACTCGCCGCAGAACGTGGCGTACGGATCGTCGGGACCAGCGTCGCGACCGACGCCAATTCGGGCGCATCACAATCTCCGGCACAGGGACAGCCGCAAGCCCAGGGCCAGACGCAGTCCCAGTCGCAGTCGCAACCCCAATCCCAGTCGCACCCCAACGCGCCGCAGCAGCCGCCTCGCGCGCCCGCGCGGCCTCAGCGCGACGCGGAAACCCCCGAGGACCAGCGCCTCGCCTAACCTCCAAGGAAGCAGAGCATGAGTGAGATCGTCGAAGAGAAAGCCAAGAAGAAAAAGGGCGGGATGATGAAGATCATCCTGATCGTCGTCGGGTTGCTCGCCCTGGTCGGCGGCGGAGTCGGCGGAACGCTGTTCGCGGTCAACGCCGGGTTGATCGGCGGCGGCGGCAAGCATTCCGAGCCCGAGGGCCCGCGCCTCGTCCCCAAGAGCGAGCAGAAGCGCGTCGGCGAGGGTGGCGAAGGCGGCGAAGGCAAGGCGACCGCGGGCAACAAGCCGCCGATCGGTACCGGCGGCGACAAATATGCCTCCAATTACTACGCGATGGACAAGGAGTTCACCTCCAACCTGCAGGACAGCGTCCATTTCGTCCAGGTCGGGGTCGCGGTGTCGACGCCCTATGACGATTCGGTGATCCAGAACATCAAGACCAACGAGATCGCGGTACGCTCGTCGATCCTGATGGCGCTTGGCGACACCACCGAGGAGCAGGTCTTCACCAGCGAGGGAAAGCGCCAGCTCGAGCGCCGCGTGGCCAAGGCAATCAACGATACGCTCAAGGAAAAAGAAGGGTTTGGGGGGGTCGGTAACGTTTACTTTACCAGTTTCGTTGTTCAGTGACGCATGGTTAACGAGGCATCAGCAACGGCGGACGAACGCCGCGGACGGGCACGCGGCGCCGCCAAGGGCGGCGGCGCACAGCACGTCGCGATGGGGGCGACGAACCTCAATCCGTTCGGCGACCTGCACACTGTCCAGCACCTGTCGGCGCGGCTCGCGCGCGGGGTGCGCGGGGTGTTCGAGCCGTTGCTGCGCCGCGAATGCCGCACCTGGGCCGAGCCGCTCGTCGTCCAGCGGCTCGCCGATTATCGGATGGAACGCCCCGACGGGCTGACCGCATGGCTGCCGATGGCGATGACGCTGGCGGGCGCCCCCGCGGGCCAGGCGCTCGCGGTGCTCGACGGGCGGTTCGTGCTCGAACTGCTCGACCTGTTCTTCGGCGGCACCGGCCACGCCCCCGCCGAACTGCCGCCCGAATTGACCCCCGCCGCCGAAGTGATGGTCGGGCAGCTCGGCAAGCTCCTCGCCGAGCCGATGCGCGCCGCATGGGAGCCGCTCGCGCGGCTGTCCTTCACCCCCGGCCATGTCGAGCTCAACCCCGCGATGCTGTCGGATCTCGATGCGGACGATGCGCTCGTCATCACCCGCTTCGGGATCGCGGTCGACACCGCCAAGCCCGTTTTCCTCGACCTGCTCTATCCGGTCTCCGCGCTCAAGCCGCACGGCCCGTCGCTGACCGGCAAGGTCCACGGCAAGACCGCCGAGCCCGACCCGAGCTGGCGCACCGGCCTCACCCGCGTGGTGATGGACGTCCGCTTCCCGATCCGCTCGGTCCTTGCCGAGCCGATGGTCTCGCTCAGCCTGCTGATGGCGCTCAAGGAAGGCGACGTGATCCCGATCAACGTCGGGTCGGACGTGCCCGTCATGGTCGGCGGCGACCGGCTCGCGCTCGGCACCGTCGGCACGTCGAACGGCAAGGCCGCGATCAAGCTCAACACGATTTGTTACGACATCGACAGCGACTTCAGGGGCGATTTGCAATGAGCGACATGAGTTCAACCCCGTCGAGCGGCTTCCCGCTCGATGCCAGCCTCGCCGCGAACTTCCGCCTGTTGCAGGATGTCGACGTCAAGCTGACGGTCGAGATCGGCTCGACCTCGCTGACGCTGCGCGAGCTGCTCGCTTTGGGCGAAACCAGCGTGATCGAGCTCGACCGCCAGGCGAACGAACTGCTCGATGTGCTCGTCAACGGCACGCTGATCGGCCGCGGCGAAGTCGTGATGGTCGGCGATCGCTTCGGCGTCCGCATGACCGAGCTGGTGTCCCCTGAGAAGCGGGCCTGATCCGTCATGATGTGGTCCTATGTCCTCAAGCTCGTCATCCTCCTCCCGCTGGTGTGCGGGTTGATGATCGGCTGCCTGTATCTCTGGCGTCGGCTCGAGGCGCGGATGCCCGGGCAGCCCGCCAACCGGCTGCTCAAGGTGACCGAGACGATGATGATCTCGCCGACCGTACGGCTCGCGGTGCTCGATTTCGAGGGGCGGCGGCTGCTCGTCTCGGTCAGCCGCACCGGCGTCTCGCTGGTCGATCGCGGGGGACCGTCGGCATGACGCTCGGTCTCCGTTTCGACTGGCGGAAGATTTTCCTGGTCACGATCGCGATCCTGATCGCGGTCATGACGGTCCACCCGGCACTCGCGCAGACGGCTGCAGCGGCGGCCCCCGCCGCTCCGGCCCCCGGCGTCGGTGACGCGGCGGACCGCGCGCTGAAGGATCTGGGCGGCGGCAATGCCCCGCTGTCGCTCAGCCTTCAGTTGCTCATCGTGATGGGGCTGCTGACGATCCTCCCCGGGATCCTCCTGATGATGACGAGCTTCACGCGGATCATCATCGTGCTGTCGATCCTGCGTCAGGCGTTGGGGCTTCAGCAGACCCCGCCCAACCAGGTGCTGGTCGGCCTGTCGCTGTTCCTGTCGTTCTTCATCATGGCACCCGTCATCAGCCAGATCAACGCAGTCGCGATCCAGCCCTATTCCGAGAGCCGGATCGGCGCGACCGACATGATCAAGGCGGGCGGCGTCCCTTTGCACGCCTTCATGGCGAAGCAGACCCGCAAGAAGGACATCACGATGTTCGCCGGGATCGCCAAGAGCGGTCCCTACCAGAACGCTGCGGACATTCCTTTCTCGGTACTGCTCCCGGCCTATGTGACGAGCGAGCTCAAGACCGCGTTTCAGATCGGCTTCCTCGTCTTCCTCCCCTTCATCGTGATCGATCTCGTCGTCGCGACCGTGCTGATGTCGCTCGGCATGATGATGCTGTCGCCGACGATCATCTCGCTCCCGTTCAAGCTGCTGTTGTTCGTCCTCGTCGACGGCTGGGCGCTGACGATGGGGTCGCTCGCCAATTCGTTCGTGAGCTGAGCACATGGACGCAGAATATTTCCTGACCGTCGCCAACCAGACGATGTGGGTGCTGGCACTAGCGTCGGCCCCGATCCTGATCCCCGCGCTGCTCGCTGGGTTGCTGACGGGCATGATCCAGGCGGCGACGTCGATCAACGAGCAGACGCTGTCGTTCGTCCCCAAGCTGATCGTGGTCGGCATCTCGCTGCTGGTGTTCGGCGGGCTGATCATCGGGCTGCTGAGCGACTTCACGATCGGCATCTTCGAGCGGATCCCGGATCTGGTGCGCTAGAGTGCGTGCATTCCCCTCACCGTGTTCCTGCGAAGGCAGGAACCCAGAGCCACGCACATCAACGACGGTTGCTTTGCGGGACTCCTGGACTCCTGCTTTCGCAGGAGAACGGCAAGGGTTGCGCAAGTGCCTGGCCAAGCCCGGGGTGACGGTGCGACGAGTGGGATCCCAATGGGCCCGTTAGGCCTCGGCCTCTCGATCGAGCCGCAGATGTGGGCGCTGATCTTCGTCATGATCCGGATTAGCGCCGCGTTCATCGCCGCGCCCGTGTTCAGCGCGGTGTCGATCCCGGTGGTGGTGCGCATCTCGCTGTCGGGCGCGATCGGCGTGCTCGTGCTCGGCGCGCATCCGATCACCCCGCCCGAGCATATCTTCGCGCTCGCGACGATCCTCGCGGTCGCCGCCGAGGCGCTGGTCGGCCTCGCGATCGGTTTCGTCCTGCAGATCGCCTTCGCCGCGCCCGCGCTCGCGAGCGAATTGATCGGTACCTCGATGGGGATCGGCTTCGCGTCCGCGATCGACCCGCAGAACGGCAAGTCGACGCCTGCGCTCGGGCAGTTCTTCACGATGATGCTCACGCTGCTGTTCCTCAGCGTCAACGGCCACCTCGTGCTCGTCGAGATGATCGTCCGCTCCTATGACGTGATGCCCCCGGGTGCTGCCTGGCTCAAACCCGCGCAGCTCGAGAATATCGCCCTGTTCGGCGGCTACACCTTCCTTGCCGGGCTCCTGCTCGCGCTGCCGGTCGGCTTCCTGCTGCTGTGCCTCAACCTCATCGTGGGCATGATCTCGCGTTCGGCCCCGTCGCTCAACCTGTTCGCGGTCGGCCTCCCCGCCAGCCTCGCGGTCGGCGTCATCGCGCTCGCGATGGCGTTCCCGACGATGGGCGATTACATGCTCGTGATCGTCGACGAAGGCCTCGCCGCCGCGCAGAAACTGGTGCTCGGCTGATGTCGGAGGAGTCGGGCGAACGGACCGAAGCCCCGACCGCAAAGCGCAAGCGCGATGCGGTCGAGAAGGGCGACATCCTCAAGTCGCGCGAATTCGCGACCGCGCTGGTGATGCTCGCCGGGATGGCGTGGCTCGGCGTGATGGGGCCGTCGCTGGTCGCCGCCTGCAAGGAGATCATGACGACGAGCTTCTCGTTCGATCACCGCGACATCGAGCATTTCGAGCCGTTCCGCCCGCTCGCGCAAAGCGGCTGGAAGATCGCGCCCGCGCTCATCTCGCTGCTCGCGATCAGCTTCGTCGCGGCGATCCTCAGCCAGGCCGGGCTCGGCTATCTCGGGTTCAACGCGTCCTTGCTCGCGCCCAAGGCGTCGCGGATCAACCCCGCGTCGGGGCTCAAGCGGATCTTCGGGCCGCAGGGGTGGATCGAACTCGGCAAGGCGCTGCTCAAGGTCGCTTTGCTCGGCAGCATAGGCTGGTATCTGCTGGGGAAGGTCGCGCATCTGTCGATGGGGCTGTCGTCGAGCAGCTTCACCACCGCGGTGGCTGCGCTGACGGGGACGTTCCTCACCGTGCTGTTCACGATGGCGTTCGGCATGGTCATCATCGCCGGGATCGACGTCCCGCTCCAGCTGTTCCAGCGGATGAGCAAGCTGCGCATGTCGAAACAGGCGATCCGCGACGAGAACAAGGAAACCGAGGGCTCGCCCGAAGCCAAGGGCGCGATGCGCCAGCGCCAGCGCGACATGTCGATGCGCAGCATGCGCAAAAGCGTCGCCGAAGCGCACGTGATCCTCACCAACCCGACGCATTTCGCGGTCGCGCTGCGCTACGATCGCGAGACCGACCAGGTCCCGGTGGTCGTCGCCAAGGGTCGCGGCGTGGTCGCGCTCGCGATCCGCGAACTCGGCGCGGAGACGCGGATCCCGGTGCTCGAATATCCGGCGCTCGCCCGCGCGGTCTATTACACCAGCCGCGAGGGGCAGGAAGTCCGCGACGACCTGTACGTCGCGCTCGCGACGGTGCTCGCGTTCGTGTTCGGGCTCAACACCGAGGCGGGTGGCCTGCCGCCGCCGATCTTCGTCCCCGAGACCGCGCGCTACGACGAGAATGGCGTCCAGGCGTGACCGGAAAGGCCGGAAAACCCCTAAAGCTTTCCCCACGCCCGCCGTTCTACGTTGAGAGCAGAGCGACGGGACCGACCGCATGACGACGACCACCAGCGCCACCGCCGCTACGGCAACCACCACGATCGGCCAGTCGCTGATCAACTCGCTCAACGCTGGGTCGGGCGTCGATACCGCGAACCTCGTCGCGTCGCTCGTCCAGGCGCAGTTCGCGTCGAAGAACCTCCAGCTCTCCAAGCAGGACACCGCCCTCACCGCGCAGATCTCGTCGGTCGCCAAGGTCCAGAGCGCGATCACCAGCTTCGCCAAGGGGCTCTCGACGCTGGTCAAGGGCGGGAGCCTCCAGACCCAGCCGACCAGCAGCGATACCGGCATCCTGAATGCCAGCGCGCTGCCGGGGGCGAAGCTGTCGGGCCTGTCCGCGTTCGTCGAGGTAACCCAGCTCGCCACCGCGCAAACGACGACCAGCACCACCCGCTTCGACAGCCGCAGCGCGACCGTCGGCACCGGCACGCTGACGCTGACGCTCGGCACCGCCAAGGATAGCGCGGTCTCCGACTTCACCACCAGCGCGACGCCGATCAAGATCACGATCGATTCGACCAACAACACGCTCGACGGCATCGCCAAGGCGATCAACACCGCGAACAGCGGCGTCTCCGCGACGATCATCACCGATGTCGACGGCAAGGCGCGGCTGTCGCTGAAAGGCCCGACCGGCACCGACAAGGCGTTCACGCTCAGCGGCGATTCGACCGGGCTCGCCAAGCTCAACGTCGGCGGCAGCGCCCCCGCAAGCACGATCACCGCCGCCGCGGGCAACGCGAAGCTGTCGCTCAACGGCACCCCGGTCGAGCGGTCGAGCAACACGATCAGCGACCTCGTCGACGGGGTGAAGCTGACGCTGTCGAGCGTTACCACCGCGGGCAAGCCGGTCGTGCTCGGCAGCGCGACGCCGACCGGGGGCCTCACCCAGGCGGTCACCGATTTCGTCGACACCTACAATCAGTTGCTCGCCGAACTGAAGACCGAGACCGACGCCGCCTCGGGTCCGCTCAAGAACGATTACAACGCGACCAACCTGCTCCGCTCGATGCGCGGGCTGACGCTCACCCCCCTCACCACCGGCGGTGCGGCGGGGGCGCCGGACACGCTCGCCGCGATCGGGGTCAAGACCAACAAGGACGGCACGCTCAGCGTCGACCAGACGCAGCTCACCGCCGCGCTGACGAAAACCCCCGAAGCGGTCGAGGCGCTGTTCGCCGACGGCACCGGTGCGACCGGCGGCGGGATCGCGGCGGCGCTGAGCGCGATCTCCGACGCGGCGGTCAGCAACAAGATCACCGTCAACGGCCGTACCGAAACGACCGGCCTCGTCGCGAGCGCTGCGCTCTACAGCGCCGCCAAGGCCAAGGTGGATGACGCCGAGGACAAGGTCACGTCGGACAGCGCGGTCTACAAGGAGCGGCTGACCAAGCAATATGCCGCCTCGGACGCGAAGATCGCCGCATACAAGGCGACCCAGACGCAGCTTCAGAACCAGATCGACCAGTGGAACAAGTCGGGCTCATGACACTCGCATACGCCTCCCCCTTCGGTCGCAACCCCGAAGCCACCTATCGCCAGATCGAAGTCGCCGGGCAGACCGCCGAGGCGGATGGCCCGGCGCTGGTCCAGTTGCTCTACGACCAGGCGATCCGCGCTTTACGCGGCGCCGCCTGGGCCGCGGAGAACAACAATTACAAGATGAAGAGCGACAAGGTCACGCGCGCCACCGCGATCCTGTTCGCGCTCGAGGCGGGGCTCGATTTCGACAAGGGCGGTACCGTCGCGCCTGCACTCGCGCGACTGTATGCGGGGACGCGGATGACGGTGGTCAACGCCGCGGTCGGCAACGATCCATCGCCGTTCCGCGAAGTCGCGGACACGCTCGACGAGATCGGCCAGGCGTGGCGCACCGCGCGCGCGGCGTAGACGGTCTTCCTCGACCTGTCGTTCCGGCGCGAGCGGGAGCTCTCTAATACCGTCCGTCATCCTGAACTTGTTTCAGGATCCAGCCCTCCGCGAGTCCGGACCGTGCCAGTTGCACGGTGGATGCTGAAACGAGTTCAGCATGACGGCAGCTTTGGGGCGAGCGACGACAAAGAGAGTTCCGATCGCCTTTATGCAGAGCTCTCGCAGAAAGCAGGGATGACGCGGGAAAAAACAGCCCCCCTACCCGAACCACCGCTTCGCGCTGAAATAGCCGATGATCCCGACCGTGATCGCGATGCACACGCCCCCGATCAGATCGAATGCCCATGGCTCCTTGGCGAACGGCAGCCCCTCGACGTTCATCCCGTAAAGCCCGGTCAAAAACGTCAGCGGCAGGAAAATGAGCGCGACGATCGAGATCAGCAACCCGCGCGAATCGATCTGCTCCGCGCGCAGATCGGTCAGCGCCTCGTGCATCAGCGCGGAGCGTTCGCGAATCGCCTCGAGCTCCTCCGCCATCCGCGCGGCGCGGTCGGCGGCGGCGTTGAGGTGGAGCCGGTCGTCGTCGTGCAACCAGTCGCACGGCAATGCCGCGAGCTTCTCGAGCGCGGCGCGCTGCGGCTGGACGAAGCGGCGATAGCCGATCGCGGTGCTCCGCACCTTGGTCACCTTGCGGCGCAGCTCGAACACCTTGTCCGCGTCGAGATCCGCCTCGCAATCGTCGAGCTCGTCCCCGAGTTCGCCAACTTCGGGGTCGAGCTCCTCGGTGATCGCGCTCGCGAATTCGGCGATCAGATCGCCCGGGTCCGCGATCGTCCCCCCCTCGACCGCCTTTACCACGTCGTCGACCGCGGTCAGCGTCCGTCGAGTCACCGAGAACACCCGGCCCGCCACCGCATAGATCCGCACCGATGCGAGCGGGTCCGACGCCGTCATCTCCTCGTTCGAGCGGCCGCGCAGGTTGAGGAACGCGCCCTCGCCCAACGCATCGCAGCGCGGACGCGACTCGGTCGTGGTCAGCGCGTCGACGACATAGTCGGGCAGGCCCGCGGTCTCGCCGAGCCAGCTTTGCGCCTGTTCGTTGTTGCTGGTCAGATGGATCCAGATCAGCTCGCCGGTGGCCTCCATCGCCGCCTTGATGTCGATCCGCGTCGCCTTGGCCCCGGCGACGCAATAGGCAAATTCGCTCATCGAGGCTCCATCCAGATCGTGAGACCCGCTTCGCCCTCGACCGGCGGCTGCTCAGAAACGATCCGCACCGCATCCGCGCGCGACCGGTCGAGGATCGCCGCCGGGGTCGCGGCGGGCGCATAGATCCGGTCCGCCAGCGCGAGCGCACGCGCCTGCCCGAGCGTCAGGTCGTCGGGGTCGTCCGAGGTCAGCCGGATCGTCACCAGCCGGTCGGGCGAGGCGGTCGCATTCGCCAGCCACCCCGGCACCGCCTCGGGCGCAGCGGTCAGCGGGTCGAGCGCGCCGCCCTGCGCGAACGCACGCCCCAAGGCCCGCCGCCGGTCATCGAGCGCGGGCAGCACCAGCCGGATCGCGCCGCGCATCGCGTTCAACCGGTCCGCGAGCGGCCCCAAAGTCGCGGGGAGCATCGCCTCCAGCCGCTGCCGCAGCGCCGCCGCCAGCCCCGCCGACGCGCCCCCCGTCCCGATCGCGATCAGCACCGGGCTGCGGTCGATGATCGCGGGCAGCGTGAAGTCGCAATCGTCGGGCCGGTCGACCGCATTGACCAGCACGCCGCGCGCCTTGAGCCGATCGATCGCGCCGCGCGCCTCGGCATCGTCCTCGATCGCCACGATCGCGAGCGACGCGGTCGCTGCCTCGCCGACGATCACCGCGCCCGCGCGCTCGAGCAGCCGCCGCTTGGCATCGGCGGGTTCGCCCTCGCCGAGCAACATCACCGGCCGCCCCGCCAGCCGGACGAACAGCGGAAGACTGTGGAGCGTCATGTCGCGGGCTTGAGCCATTCGGGCAGGCGTTCGGCGGCAAGGATCGTCTCTGGATTGATCCGGTCCGCGACCACCGCGAAGCGATCGCCGTCGACCAGCACCTCGGGCACCAGCGCGCGGCTGTTGTACGTGCTCGCCATCGTCGCGCCATACGCGCCCGCGGTGCGGAACACCGCGAGATCGCCGCTCACCACTTCGTCGATCTCGCGCCCCATCGCGAAGGTGTCGCCACTTTCGCACACCGGACCCGCGATATTCGCCATCATCCGCCGCCCGTTCGGGCGCACCGCCGCAAAATCATGCCACGCATCGTACAAGGCCGGCCGCGCGAGATCGTTCATCGCCGCGTCAACGATGACATAGGGGTTGGTCACCCCCGGCTTGACCCAGATCACCTTGGTCAGCAGCACGCCGGCATTGCCTGCGATCACGCGCCCTGGCTCGAACATCAGCGTCACGCCCCAGTCGCGCGTCACCCGCGCGACCATCGCGCCGAAGTCGGCGGGGCTCGGGAAGACGTCGCCCTCGCGATACGGCACGCCGAGCCCGCCGCCGAGATCGATCCGGTCGATCGTGTGCCCCGCACCGCGCAACTCTGCCATCAGCGCGCCGACCCGGCGATACGCCGCTTCCATCGGCGCGAGATCACCCAGCTGGCTGCCGATATGCACCGCGACGCCGCGCAGGTTGAGCCCCGGCAACCCCGCCAGCCGACCGAAGATCGCGGGTGCCTGGTCGATCGGTACGCCGAACTTGTTCTCGCGCTTGCCGGTCGAGATCTTGGCGTGCGTGCCCGCATCCACGTCCGGATTGACGCGGAGCGTCGCGTTCGCGGTCACCCCGCGCTCGGTCGCGAGCTGCGCGAGGACGACGCCCTCTTCCTCGAGCTCGAGGTTGAACTGGCCAAGCCCGCAATCGAGCGCGCGGACCAGCTCCTCACGCGTCTTCCCGACGCCCGAAAACACTACGTCCGCCGCCGGAATCCCCGCCGCCAGCGCACGCGCGAGTTCGCCGCCCGAGACGACGTCCGCGCCATAGCCCGCATTGGCGAGCAGCCGCAGCACCGCGAGATTGGGGTTGGCCTTGATCGCATAGGCCAGGTGGACGTCTCCCGCCGCCGCCAGCCCCTCGCGAAACACGCGCGCATGCCGCTGGAAGGTCGCGGACGAATAGACATAGACGGGCGAGCCGACTGCTTCGGCGATCGCCGTCAACGGCACGCCCTCGCAGTGCATCACGCCGTCGACGAGAGCAAAATGGTCCATGGAAATATCAGCCGATCAGTTGGGCGGGGGCAGGTCGAATTCGTCGCCGCGACGTTCCTGCGACTGTTTGAGCAATTCGTCGCTCCGCTCGGGGCGCGCCTGGTTGCTCGGGGTCAGCAACTCCTTCGGGGTCGGGGTCGCTTTCGCGCCATACGGCGGCATCGGCAGCGCCTTGCCCTCCGCGGGTTTGAGCGCGGTGGCAGCCCCGCATCCCGACAGCAGCAACGCCGCCCCTACTCCAATTGCCAGACGCTTCCTCATCGCGATCCCTCCCGCGCCGCCGCAACGGCCGCGCGCACATTGTCGGGCGCGGTCCCGCCGAAGCTGGTCCGGCTCGCGACCGACGCGTCGACGCTCAGAACGCCATAGACCCGGTCGTCGATCCGTGGATCGATCGCGCGCAGATCGTCGAGCGACAGCGCATCGAGCATCACCCCGAGCGTCTCTGCGCGTTTGACCGCCTGCCCGGTGATGTGATGCGCCTCGCGGAACGGCACCCCCGCCTCGCGCACCAGCCAGTCGGCGAGATCGGTCGCGGTCGCAAACCCCGATTCGGCGACCTGCCGCATCCGCTCGGTGCGGAAGGTCGCGCTTCCGACCATCCCGGTCATCGCCGCGATCGACAGTTCGAGCAGGTCGTGCGCCTCGAACACCGGCGGCTTGTCGTCCTGCATGTCCTTGGAATACGCCAGCGGCAGGCCCTTCATCGTCACCATCAGCGCGGTCATGCACCCCAGGATGCGGCCCGCATGCCCGCGCACCAGCTCGGCGGCATCCGGGTTGCGCTTTTGCGGCATGATCGAACTGCCGGTCGACCATTGGTCCGACAGCGAGACGAAGCCGAACGGCTGCGACGCCCACAGCACGAACTCCTCGGCCAGCCGACTG
>CAZNQA010000075.1:0-15690 GCA_964575105.1 uncultured Stakelama sp. | reverse complement strand
CTTGGCACTCGTGACGCCGCCTGATCCCGGCATCACCCGAACGCTCGTTTAGACGGCGCATCTTGAACGGACAAAGAAAAAGGGAGACCGGCCGTGGCCGATCTCCCCAATTCCAAACCCAAAGGTTTCGAGCTTAGTTGCCCGAACCCGGACCGTACGTGACTTCCACGCGACGGTTCTGGACTTCGCGAACGCCATCGGCGGTCTCGACGCGCGGGCGGCTCTCGCCGAAAGCTTCCGAGGTGATCACGCCAGCGGGGATCGAATGCGCGGTCAGGTAAGCCTGGACCGAGTCATCGCGACGCTGCGACAAACCAACGTTGTACGATGCCGCGCCCGAACGGTCGGTGTGACCTGCGAGCATGACACGTGCGTTACCGCAGTTCTGGTACTGGGCGATTGCGTTGTCGAGAATGCCGGCTGCCTCAGGCGTAACGTCCGACTTGTCCCATTCGAAGAACACGATGAACGGACCAGGCGAGCAGACGGGTGCCGGCGGGGGCGGCGGAGCTGCGGGTTCCGGCGGCGGCGGCGGAGCTGCGGGCTCCGGCGGCGGCGGGGGAGCTGCAGGCTCACCGAAGTTGTACGTGAAGCCACCGAGGAGGCTGTGCGTACGGAACTTGCTCTCGAACTGACGGCCCGAGATATCGACCAGCTTCACCTTGTCGGCGGTGAAGAAGCGATACTTCAGCGTCGCGTCGATGTGGTTGGTGATCGGCGCACGAACGCCGGCCAGACCCTGGTAAGCGAAGACCGTGTCGCTGTCGTTCAGGAACTGCGAGTTCGGAGCGATCTCGTAGCGACCCTTGACGCGTGCTGCGCCGACACCGCCGCCAACGAAGCCCTGGATGCCGTCATCGTCACCGAAGTCGAGCAGACCGTTGACCATGAAGCTGAGTGCCGAAGTACGGCCAGCTGCACCGTTGTAGTTGCCCGGAGCAAAGCTGCCATTGGCAACGCCCGACGGGGTACGGACCGTCGTACGGTACGCATCGACCGATGCCGACTTGTAGCCGACTTCTGCTTCGACACGGAACATACCGAGGTCATAGCCGATCGTACCATCGACGTCGTAGCCGTAATGGTGATCAACGTTGCCGGCGTTGTTCGCGCCAGCGATATCGAACTTAACGTCTTCCACGATCATGCCGCCACCCTCGAGGCCGACGTACCACGAATTATCGCGGGCGAGGGCAGGTGTGGCGAGAGCAGTGGTCGCAAGCGCCATGGCAACGGCTAGCTTCCGCATAAAAAAACCCCTTCTTCTGGTTGTCACTCGGACAGCGCAAACTCCCTACCCAACAGAAGGTTTCCGCGCAAGCGAACAAATAGCCGGATCTGTTGCCGATATGCCACAGAACGGACTGTATTCCGCTAGGTCTCGATCAGTCCATGCTGCTGCAAAGTCGTGATAATATTAGCAATCGCGCGACGTGCCAAAGTGTCCGCCGAAGCCCCCCCGAAGACCGGCGCGATCGCCGGCTGGCGCCCCGTCACGACCTGTATCCCGTTGATCATCAAGCGTTGCGCGTGGACCGAACCGACCTCCCAGCGCCCCGCCAGAAAGCGCGCCACGGTCATATCGGCGCGGGTCCATACCGCCATCCCCTCGGTGGCCGCGAGGAACCGCCAGCCGTCGCTGCTCCAGGCGGCAAGCGCGGTGTCGCGGCCGGTCCATGCCCCGGTCGCCGCATTCCCGACGATCCAGCATTGCCCAGGCGTGGCGGCGACGGGGGGAACCGTCGGGCCGATCGCCTCGACGATTGGTTGCACTGCAACATCGAGCAGCGCCAGCGCCTCGTTATGCGTCAGTTCCTTTTGCGCCTGGCCCGTCTGGAGAAACGGCAAACCCAGTCGCGGCGTGGTTTCATCACTCATTTCGGGGCTCCTTCAGCCTGTCCAGGCGGGGACGTGGATCTCTGCAGGGCGCGACTCTCCGTTCGCGCCCGTTTGACGCACCGCAACATTCGCCCCCCCGCGACGGTCTTCCATGCCAAGCGTGATACGACGATCGCCGACGATAAGGTTCCGTGACGCACCGCCTGGGACCGCGAACGTGACGCGATACGCTTCCTGTTCCTCGGCAAGCGGTGCGTCGACCGCGTCGATCCATTGCCAACCTGCCCGGCTGCGGCGCACCCAGGTCAGCACGACCGACCCGTCGCCGACCTCGCGCGACCGCAGCAGGACCGGGGACGGCGGCACTACCGACGTCCCGCCCACCAGAACCGTCGCGGCAGCCGGACCGGCGACATCGCCCGGCCCTGTCGCGAGAATCTGCACGGCGCTGCCCAGTACCGATACCGGCAGGTCGATCGTGCTCGCGCTTTCCGGGGTCAGCAGCGTGAAGCGATCCCCCGCGAGTTGCGTGCCGATCGCCGCCTCGGTCGCCCGCCGCCCGCGCCACAGCGTCGAAAGCCGCCAGCGGGTCGCCCCGATCTGGGTCGCGGTGCCGAACTGCAGCAGCTCGTCGCCAACCAACGCGAGGTTCACCCCGCCCCCCAGCGCGGTCGCGTCCGCCCCGGCCAATGCCATTTCGGCATGCGCCAGATCCACCTCGAACCCGCCACCGCGATCGACCAGCGCGGCGTTTGCCGCTGCGGGCGGCGTCACCAGGCACCCGATCACCCCCGGCAGCGCGGTCGTTCCCGCGGCCTGCCAGCGCGCGCCGCCATCGGTGCTGTACAAAAGCGCCGCGCGCCGCCAGCCCGGCGCCGACCCCGCCGCAACGACCGTCAGGCGTGGTGCGGCTAGGAGCGTATCGTCGAACGGCAATGCCTCGAACACGCTCAGCAGCGTGGTTCCCACTGCCATGTCGGGGGCCGCAAGAACACGCCCCGGGCTTGCGGTCGCGGCGGCGGTGCGCGCGGCGAGCCGGACGCATTCCAGCGTCACCACCTGTTGCTCGAACGCCCAGTGCGTGACGCGCCAGACGCCTCCCACGTCGCGGATCGTCACGCGCGCCCCGGGCAGGATGCCCAGCGCCTCGCGACCGAACGTTACGGTCCGTCGTTCCCGGCCGGCCTCCGCCTGCGCCAGCACCTGTTCGGCGACGGTCTTGGCGGGTCCGGCGGCAATCGTCGCGGCGAGCTCCAGATACACGTCGCGCGTCCCCGGCCCGGGGCGTCGCGCGCGCTGCAAGCCGATCTGGAAGTCCCGCGCCGGGTCGTAATGCGATACGCTGACCTGCCGTGCGACCGTTTCCAGCGCAGCGATTCTCCGGCTGCGCGCCGTCTGCGTGGCACCCGTCGCAACCGTGTCGCCCTGCGCGATGATCCGTTCGGGAACGATGCCGCCGCGCAGGATCAGGCCGTCGTCCGTCAGCCCCGGGGCCGGCGCGAACCAGCCTCCGCCGGCCTGCGCCAGCGGTTCGATCACGCTGCGCACGCTGTCGCCATACGCCGCGAACCCGGTCAGCGCGGGCGTATCGCCTTCGGGCACGACCACGCCGTCCGAGAGTTCCGTCGCAATCGTCCCGATCGCGACCGGTGCCGCATCCGCGATCACCTCGAAGGTCAGCTGGGGGATCCGGTTGCCGTAATCGGCCAACTGGAAATGTTCGAACACCACATAGGCGAGGCCACGATAGGCCGGGGTCAGCGCACCGCCTTCGGCCGCCGCGAGCAACGGATCGACCGGCTGGTCCTCGCTTCCGTCATGCAGGCGAAATCCGGTTGCGGTCTTGAACACGCCGTCCGCGCCGCGGAGCAGTTTGCCGTCCGCCCAGATCCGCCCCACCCCACCGATCCGCCGGGCCGACAGTGCGACTGCGAACGACACCGAGTAGCTGTACGTGGTCGTGCTCGGCTGCCCCTTGCCGCCGCCGCTCTTGCTGGTGCTCTCGATCAGCTCGGTCGACCAGATCACGCAGCCGCCGATCCGCATCGTCCCGAACACGCGCTGCAACGCCGTGCCATAGCTCGAGGTCTGCACCTGCAATGCCGTCAGTCGCGGTCCGCTGCGTCCCTTCGCCGGAAACAGGACGGCGTGATCGATAGCGTTGCCGACCATCGCGCCGATCGCGCCGCCGATCGGCCCGCCGATCGCGGTTCCGACAGCCGAGAGTATGAGCGTCGCCATCGGTCATTCCTCCTGAGAATCGGGGAGATGCCAGCAACCCAGCAGCGGCCAGGGCAGCGCCCCGGGCCGCTCGACCACGCGCCGCAGCATCGCATCGGCATGGACGATCCCGCCCGGCACGATCACCGCGAGATGCACTTGCCCGACCCCGCTATCGAACAACGCGATTGCA
The DNA here is from genome assembly GCA_964575105.1 of uncultured Stakelama sp. GTDB lineage: Bacteria > Pseudomonadota > Alphaproteobacteria > Sphingomonadales > Sphingomonadaceae > Sphingomonas. The sequence continues at coordinate 11,438 of CAZNQA010000075.1, read as the reverse complement.
CCCGGCTGCGCGGTAGCCGCCCGCACGAACCCTGCCGCGTCGAACTGCGCGCCGATCCGCGCGGGATCGCCGCCACGCAGCGCATAATCGTCGGGAACCGCGCCCGGATACCCCGCCCCGCGCACCGCCACCGCCGCCAGCCCGACGCAGTCCAGTCCAAAATCGGGATCGCGCCCGTGCAACCGGAACCGCGCGCCGATCGCGCCGCGCGCCGCCGCGACCACGGCACGGTCCGCGCGCGTCATGCGCCGGGATAGCGTGTGAGCAGGTCGATCCCCGGCAGATAGGGCTCACCGCGAAAGTTTGCCGCATTGCCGAAGCGTGCGGCGCAGGTCGCGAGGCTCTTGTCGCACCCCTCGATCAGCTCGACGAGATCGCCCGCCAGCACCGGCAAGCCGGGCTCGTGCCGCAACGTCACGCGCGCGCCGTCCGACGCGGCGATCGCACCCTGCAACCCGCTGTTCGCGCCGCCGATCCAGCGCAGCACCCCGCCGCCATAGGCATTGGCGAGCGGCTCGAGCGTATCCACCGTCACCTCCTGCCCCGCCGGCGCCACCACCCGCACGATCCGCCGCCGCCCCGCGAGCGCGACCCGGCACCGCGCATCCCCCAGTTCGGCGCGACATTCCGCCGAGGTCACCTCGACCACCGGTCGCTCGAGCCCCGCGCTCGCGCCGCGCAATTCGGCGGTGAAACCGTCGCGCCCGGTCTCGACCGCGCCGATCGTCCCCGTGCCGAGCGGCACCAGCGTCGGATCCGTCCCACTCCAGTCCGCCGCGAACAGCACGACCCGCGCGCCATCCCAGCGCCCCGCCACCAGGTCCGCCTCGGTGATCGCGCTGCTCGTCAGCGCCCCTGCGATATCCATCGTGTCGACGTCGAGCCCGTCGCTCCGCCGGATTGCCGAGGGCAGCATCCCGGGCGCCGCGCGGTGGACCAGCCCGTCGATCAGCAGATCACGGTCATGATCGGTCAGCCCGATCGCGATCCCGTCGCACCGCTCGACCCGCCAGCACAACGCCATCGTCGTCAGCGGCCCCTCGAGGAAGCTCACGCCGCATCCTCGCGCACTTCGATCAGCGGCACGCTCGCCGCCGTGCCCGCGAGGAAGGTCGCGCGAGTCACGCTCAGCCGGTCCTCGGCGAAGCGCACGGGTACGTCGAAGCGGAACCCCGCGCTCACCGCCACCCCCGCCGCGGGCGCGGTGTCGAGCGTCACCCACCCCCCCGCCTGCACCGAAAACGCGCCCGTCTCCGCGCTCCCGACCGCGACCCGCACGCTCCCCGCCACCGGCCGCGTGATCCGCCGCACCGCATCGCCATAGCGTTTGGCGAGCGCGAACCGCACCGTCACCCCGTCCCCCGTCCCGATCCGCTGGTCGAACGGCGTCGGCGTGGCGGCGCTCCCCGACGCCGCATCGAACGGATCGCGCAACCGGAAGGCGCGCGCGGGCCCCATCCGCGCGCGGAAGAAGCCGAGCAGCGTCGCGATATCCGCCTCGGACCGCACCCCCGGCCCGACATCGTAGCGAGTCCGCGCTTCCGCCCAGCTTGCGTTGCGCGATTCATGCCCGCCCCCGCTCGTCACGATCGCGGTCGAGAATTCGGGGCTGACCTCCCCCTCCTGCCCGAGCGCGAGCGGAAACAGCACGTCGTCGAACGCGTCCATATCGTCTTCCCCCTGGTCAAAGTGTACGAACCCGTCGCGCAACACCTGCGGCAGCGCCCAGACGAAGGTTCGCGCGGTCCCCCGCGCGCGCGCCGCCGCCGCCGCCGCCGCGATCTCGCGCCAGTCCGCCGCCTGGTCGGAGCGCAGCACGAACCCCGAGAAATAGTGCGTCTCCGCCGTCGCATAACCAAGCCGCGCCTGCATCGCCGCCACCCCGCGTGCGGTCGCCGCGACATTCCCTGCGACGACGAAATCGTAATCCTCGAGCTGGAGCACATCGAACGCGGGCCGCGCCCAGCCGGTCGGCACGTTCGCGCGCTTCGCCTCGGGCATCGCGCTCGCGAGCACCGTTGGCAGATACACCAGCAGATGCGCCTGCACCGCCGGCGCCACGCCGCGCACCGCCGCGACCAGCGCCGCAGTCGAGCCTGCGAGCACCACCCCCGCCGCATCGAGCAACGCCCGCTCCGCAGCGGTGGTCACGTTGGCCAGCGTCGCGATCTGCACCGGAGCGCCCCCCAGCGCCGCCTTCGCCGCCGCATCGTACAGACACGGCCGGCCATCGGGCATCACCCACCACCACGGCTCGCCGACCTGGAACTTGGGTGCGAGCCCTGCCTCCAGCGCGATCTGCACGAACGCCACCGCCACCGCGCGGAGATACGCCATCGCACCGCCATGCGCGGGCGACAGCAAGGTCGATGGCGGCGACCAGCCGGTCAGCGCGGGCGCGCCGTCCCACGCGCGCTGCTTCCAGTCCCCCCAGCAATAGGCGTCGAACAGCTCGTAGCTTAGCGACCAGATCACGTCATAGCCGAGCGCCTTGGCCTTCGCCGCGAAATCCCGGTGCCACGCCGCCGCCGCGACGTTGAGCACGCCGCCTGCCAGGCTGGCGGTAAAGCCCCCGCCATTCGCCTCGAGCCGCATGTAATGGCTCATCCCGACATAATGGACGATGCTCCCGCGATAGCCGAGCAACAGCGCATTCCGCAGCAACCGCGCGGGCGTCAGGTTATAGCTGTCGTCATACCCGCTCGCGATGCCGAGCGCATGTTCGGGCACGACCACGTCGCCGATCGCGAGCACCGCGCCCGACCCGTCGCACCGGACCCCGCTCAGTTCGACCCAGCCCTCTACCGGCACCGCCAGCGCGCCACCCCCCGCGACATGGCCCGGGGGGACGAGCGAGACGAACATCCGGTCGACATCCCCCGCCCACACCGGGTCCGCCTCCCCCGGCAGCACGAACCCGCCGTCGAGATCCGCGAAATCGAGCGTGACGGTCGCGTCGTCCGGCGACCCTTGCGCATAATTCCACAGCCGCACGTACCACGCCCGCGCCGCGCCGCTCGCGTCCCGCCCCTCGATCGTCAGCACCGGCCCGTTGATCGCATCGAGCGGAACGACCCCCGCCGCCTGCCACCGGAACGACAATCGGCACCCGCGAAAATCCCGCGCGGTCGCGTAGCGCAGCAACGGGTGATCGTGCGTATCCTCCGCCTCCCAGATCAACCCGGCCAGATCGCCGCGCGTATGGAACACGGCATCGATGCGCAGCGCATCGGGCGCGGTGGTCGTCACCGCCGCCATCATCGGGCGCGGAAAGTTGACGGTCCAGAAGCGCGGATCGAACCGCGAGATCACCCCGCGCTCCTGCACCGTCCGCTGGTTCGCGAGCCAATAGGCCATTGTGGTCCTTTCCACGCCTGAACCGGCCCCGCCCGTTCGTATCGGGCAAGGGGAGTGAATCATCCGCAAATCTGCTTGAGCTGCGTCACCCTCAACGCGTTTCAGGGTCCACTGCGCCGCAAATCCGGTCCGTGCCCGCCGCGCGGTGGATGCTAAAACAAGTCCAGCATGACGGCAGGGGAGGCGCGAACGCCCCCCTCACGCCTCACGCAACGCCGCCTTCACCGCGCGCGCCACCTGTCGGCTCGACGCCGCCAGCGTTTGCGGCGCATCGCTCCCGCCCTGCACGGTGATCGACACCCGCACATCCCGCGCCCCACCGCCGCCGCCACCGCCAGCCGCAACGATGCTCCCGCTCGCGGTGGGCACGAACAGTTCGGGCCCGCGCTCGCCGACCCAGTACGGCCGCGCCGGCGACACCGGTCCGCCGGTCGCGCGCCCCGGCGCCCCGCCGAACAGGCTCTCGAGAACCGAAAGCACTCCGCCCGACGGGTTCCAGCCACCCCCGGTGCAACAGCATCCGCCCTGCCCGGGTCGCCCCACCAGATCCCCGCCGCCGCCGCCACTGCCACTGCCACCGCCCCCGCCGAACAGCTCCCGGATCCCGCCCCGCACCGCCGACACCGCGATATCGTCGAGCACCGACAGCGCCACCTTGCGCAGATCCTCGAACCCGAGCGACCCGGTCCGCACCGCCTTGGTCAGCGCCCCCTCGATCGCGCGCCCCGCGCGGTCCACGCCGCTCGCAAGCGGCCCGTCCAGCGCCGCGCGCATCGCGTCCACGTCGCGCGCAAACCCGGCGGTGTCTGCGCGCACGCCGACCACCAGCCGTTCGACTTCCTCATCCATCGGAAAACGCCTCCTGCATCCGTGCGATCGTCGCGGCATCGGGCGGCACGACCGCATTGCCACCGCCGCTCAGCACCGCCACCACCGCGCCCAGTTCAGCCGGGGTCGCGCGCCAGAACACCTCCGGCCCCCACCCGAGCGCCGCCCCCGCGAGCCCCGCCAACCGCACGCTGGCGTCCGCAAACCGCTCCATCACCGCCCCGCCAGGATCTGCCCGAGTAGCACGCGCAACACCGGCGTCGCCGCCGACAGCCCGCTGCGCACCACGCTCTCCCCCAGCAATTCACGCGTCAGCGCCTCGGGCGGATCGACCCGGCAATGCCAGAACAACGCCACCATCTCGCCCAAAGCGAGCGACCCCGCCGCCGCCCGCTCGACCAGCGCGAACAACGGCCCCAGCTCGCGCTCCGCCGCGCACAACGCGCTGAAACTCGGCCGCAGCACCAGCCGCACCCCCGCGACGCGGAGTTCCGCCTCGCCGCGCTCCGGGTTCGCGCTCATGCCGCCACCACCGCGCCCGAGCTTTCCAGGCTGATCGTGTAACTGCGCTCGCCATTGTAATCCCCGGCATAATCGAGCCGCGCGACGAGGAATTTCCCCGTCATCGTATCCCCGCCCTCGAAGCTCAGCCGGTAATCGTCGAGCACCCCCGACAACGCGCTCGCCTTGATCCGCAGCTCCGCCGCCGACCCGACGAACACCCCCGCCGCCGACACGCTGACGCTCCGCACGCCTGCGCCCGACAACAGGTCGCGCCACCCGCCCGAGTCCTTCGACGTCACCGCCACCATCGCGCCGTTGACGCTCAGCTGCGTCGTGCGCAGCCCCGCGACCGTCTGATAGACGACCGGCGACGCGCCATTCCCCACCTTCAGCAAGAAGGCACTGCCCCGTTCCACGCTCATAAAACCTCCATCATCCGAATCCGATAGTCCACGCTCGCGCTCCACTGGCCGGGGCTCGTCCCCCAGCTCCGGCTCCGCACGAGCACCACGCTCGCGACCCGCCACCCGGTCAGGTCGCGCGGCAAAGCCTCGACCGCCGCGCCGACGCCCGCGGCCAGCGCACTCAACCGCACCGCGGTCTCGCCGGCGTCGCGCAGCGTCACCAGCACGCGCAACTCGCGCCCGGCACGATCCTTCGCGCCCCAGTCGCCCGAGATCAGCTCGCCGAGCTCGGCAAACGGCGGCGTCGCGCGCACCGGGGGACCGGCGTAAACGCCGTTCAGCCCCGCCACCGCGCGCAGCCGCGCCAGCACCGCCGCCTGCAGCACGCTCTCCGCGCTCATCGCACCAGGCTCCCGACCCAGCGCAGCCGCGGATCGTCGGGCGCGATCCGCCCGGTCAGCACGACGTCGTCGCCGACCACATCCACCGCCACCTCGGGAAGCGTTTCGCGCAAGGTGGCCGCCACCCGCGCCCGCGCGCGCGCCGCCGCCGCCTCCCCGATCGCGCGACCGCGATCCTCCAGCGCGTCCATCATGGATGCTCTCCCGCCAGCAGCGCGATCCGCCGGAACGGTCGCCACAGCGCGGTCACCGCGAGCGGCGGCGGCGTGTCCTGCGCGCGCGCGTCGAACAGATGCGCCGCGAGCAGCACGACGCCCTGCCGGATCGGCCCCGGCACTCCGGTCCAGTCGCTCGCCATCCCGGCGTCGAACACGACGACGCGGATGCCGCTTCCGCCATCGCTCACGCGGACCCAGCCGTCGCCTTGCGCATCGATGTCGATCGCATAGGACGTCGTCGCCAGCGCGACCCCCGCCGCCGTCTCGACTCGCGTGATCGCGCGGACCGGCGCAACACCGATCCGCTGCCACCCGCCCGTCACCGTAAAGCTCTCGCGCATCGTGCGCGTCAGTGTCACCCGCCCGAGGAAGCGTTCCGCCAGCCCCAATGCAGTCTCGACGAACACGGCGATGAGGTCATCCTCGTCCGCGCTCGCCACGCGCAGCACCGCCTTGACCGCCGCCACCGCGAGCGCACGATCCCCCGTGCCGAGCGTCACCACGCCCGGCCCATTACCCTCGATCATGTCGATCCCTCCGCCAGACAATCGCGGCGGCCGGCGCGCGATCCAATCCCACCCGTGCCCCGGCCGCCGCTCCCGCTCAGGACACCGCGAACTTCATCAGCTTGATCGCCTCGCTGTTCGACACGCACCCGCCGATCCGCTTGGTCGCGTAGAAATTGACGAACGGCTTGTTGGTGTAGGGATCGCGCAGGATCACCGTCTCGCGACGTTCCGCGATCAGATAGCCCGCCTTGAAGTTGCCGAACGCGATCGACAGGCTGTTCGCGGCGATATCGGGCATGTCCTCGCTCTCGATCACCGGATAGCCGAGCAGCGTCCCCGGCGTCGCGCCGCTCAGGCTCGGGCTCCACAGGAACTGCCCGTCGCTGGTCTTGAACTTGCGGATCCGCGCGAGCGTCGTCGCGTTGAGCAGGAACACCGCTCCCTGCCGATACGGCGCGCGGAGCGCCTGCACGAGATCGATCAGCCGGTCCTGCGGCGTCGTCGGGAAGTCGCCCGCCACCCCGCTTGCGAGATATTGCACCGTCCCGAACGCGCGCGTCGCGTCGGTGGTCGCGGCGGTCGGTACCTGGAGGAACCCCTTTGGGCGGCTGACTCCGCTGCCGGTGATGAACGCGCTCCCCTCCGCCTTGGCGAATTCGAGCGCGATTTCATTGGCGAGCCACGCCTCGACGTCGAACGCGGCATCGTCGAGCATCGCCTGGCTCGCGCTCGGGTTGGCGTAAAGCTCGCCCATCGGCGGCGCGATCTCGGTGAACACCGGGCTCGCGGTGGTCGGCCGTGCATCGGTCTCCGCCGCCCAGCCCGACGGCGTGCCGCCGGTCGTCACCAGCTTGCGATAGCCCGCGGTGCCGACCTGCACGACATTGGCGATCCCGCGCATCGGCGACGCCGCCTTGAGCGTCGCATCGATCACGCTGTCGATCTCCTTGGGGATCGCATAGCCCCCCGCATCGCCGGTCACGCCGGTGAACGCCTTCATCTCGACGCTCGCCCCGCTGCGCAGGAACCCCTCGAACCCGCCGCCCGCCGAAGCGCCGCCGCCCGCCAGCATCGGCCGGACCACCGGCCCGCCCAGCGCCTGCGTCTCGAAACTCGCTTCCAGTGCATCCATCGTGTGATCGGTCATGTCATTCTCCCACGCCAAGACACCCGGACGACACCGCCGCCGGGCAAAGAAACCTGTGATCTTTGGAAAGCCATCGGAGCCGCGGCGTCGCGCTTTGCTGTTTTCCCGCGAAAGCGGGAACCCAGAGCCAAGCAAATCAGCGGCCGTCAGTTCTCGCGACTCCTGGGCTCCCGCCTTCGCGGGAGAACAGCTGTGGTTTTGCAAAGGTCTGCAAAACCATCCGTCATCCTGAACTCGTTTCAGGATCCAGCCATCAGCGAGTCCGGACCGTCCTTGTCGGCCGGTGGATGCTGAAACGAGTTCAGCATGACGGCAGCTTTTTGGCGAGCGGTGGCGGCTCGCTGGTGAATCCTCACCCCGAAATCGCGTGCACCCGCGCGAGCGGCTGCATCGGCTGCGCCACCAGGCTCACCTCGACCAGATCGAGCGCGGTCAGCTCGCGCACCGCGCGCCCCGTCCGCATCCCGGCGCGCACGCGATACCCGATCGACAGCCCCGAAACGCCACCGCCGCGCACCATCCCGGCGAGCGCCGCGTCGTCGATCCGCCCGATCACGCGGAGCCCACGCGCATCGGGAACGACCCGCTCGACCACGCCGACCGGCGCGCCCCGGTGATGCCACAGCAACGGCACGGAACCGGAAACATCGAACGCCCCGGCCCGGATCACGTCGCCGCCACGATCGACCCGGTCGAACACCGCGGCATAGCCCGCAAAGCGCAGGCTCACTTGACCCAGTCCCAGAACCCCGTCTTCACCGCGATCCCGGTCAGCAGCAGCGCGCCCGCGATCCGCACGACCCACCCGAGCGCCGCCTTCCACACGCGCTTCTTCGCGTCGCGCCAGGCGCCGAGCAATTCGCGCAGCTCCGCCATGTCCTTGGGCGCGGCGCCATCGTCGAGCCCCAGCCGCGCCAGCGCGCGCGTCGCCGAGACCTCGCCCGCTTCCTCCGCGATCGCGCGGAGCGTCGTCAGGTCCGCGCCCTCGCTCGATCCTTGCGCCATCAATTGCGCCAGCAATGCACCACTCATTACGCATCTCCCACACCAACCGGCGCGATACCGAGCATCGCGCGTTTTTCCGTCTCACTCAGGAAGTCCGCCGCGCCGACCTGCGCCCACAGCCGCTCGCGATCCTCCGCCAGCGCGGTGATCCGGTCGAGATCGACGCCAAGCGTCGCCCCCTCGAACCACCCGCCGAGCGCCTGCGCCAGCGACGCCAGGATCGACCCCGCCAGCGGCAGGATCGCGAGCCGCCACAATGCACGGTTCGCCTCGCGGTAATTGGCGTAGGTCGCGTCCCCCGGTAGCCCGAGCAGCATCGGCGGCACCCCGAAGGCGGTCGCGATCTCGCGCGCCGCGGTCGCCTTCATCTGCGTGAAGTCCATGTCGGCAGGCGTCAGGCTGAGCGGCTGCCACCGCAATCCGCCCTCGAGCAGCATCGGCCGCCCGGCATTGCGCGCGCCGGCAAAGCCGGCGTCCATCTCGGCGCGCAATCGCTCGAACTGCTCGCGCGACAGGCTCGACCCGTCGCCCGGATCGTACACCAAAGCCCCCGAAGGCCGCGCGGCATTGTCGAGCAGCGCGGTGTTCCATGCCGACGCTGCATTGTGCAGCGCCATCGCACCTGCCGCCGACGCAAGGCTGCCCAGCCCGTAATGATCGTCGAGCGGGTGGAACGCCTTGATATGCACGACTTGCGGCCGCCCCGCGGGATCCTCCGCGACCAGCCGCACCGACCGCTCGCCCACGCCATAGCGATAGGCGACCGGCCACCCTGCCGCATCGGGCTCGACCGTCACCCGCTCGGGTCGCAGCGCGAACAGCTCCGCCACGTCGCCACGCGCATCGGTCAGCAGCTGCACATAGGCGTTGCCATGCAACAGCAGCTGCGCTGCGACGCTCGCGCACAACGCCTGCCCGCCCGAGCGCGCCTGCACGAGCGCGACGATCCCGGGCGGCCCCAGCAACGGCGCATCCCCGATCCCGTCCGCGATCAGCCGCACCGCCCGCTGCGCGATGGCATTGCCCAGATACAGCGAGCGCACCTGCGCCTCATACGAGCGCGGCACTTCCCCCACCCCGAACCCACTCGCGAACCGCGAGCGCGCACGATCGAGCGCCGGCCGCGATTCCTCGCGACCGGCGGCTTTCCAGCCGAACCATTTCATGATGTTCTCCTGTGCGGCGGCGGGGGTTTGCCCGCGCGTCATTCCCGTGAAGGCACGGCCTCGGCGAAACGTCGCCGTTCTCCCGCGAAGGCGGGAGCCCAGGAGTCGCGACACCTGTCAGCCGTTATTCCGCTCAACGCTGGATTCCCGCCTTCGCGGGAAAACGGCAAATGACGGCTCCCCGTCCCCATCCGTTCGGGCTGAGCGAAGGCGGAGCCCCACACGCAGCGCCGGCCCGTCGACTACGCTCAGGGCGAACGGAGGAGGCAATGCGAACTCAGGCGGCGCGCGGTCACCCGCCGCCCCCTCACCCCCGAGTCGCGAACCAGATCACGTGGCGCGGGCCCTTGCCGTTCTGCCGCGCCTTGACCGCGACCTCGTCGACGAGGAACCCCGCCGCCTTCAGCCGCGTGACGAAGCGCGCATCGGGCGCCGCCGACCAGATCGCCAGCACACCCCCCGGCCGCAACGCCATCCGCGCCGCCGACAGCCCGCGCGGCGCATACAAACGGTTGTTCTCCGCACGCACCAGCCCGTCCGGGCCATTGTCGACATCGAGCAGGATCGCATCATAGCCACCCTCGGGCGCGAGGATCGCCTCCGCGACATCGCCCTCGAACACCCGCACGCGGCGGTCGTCGAGGCACCCGTCCGCCACCGCCGCCATCGGCCCGCGCGCCCACGCCAGGATCTGCGGCACCAGCTCGGCCACCACCACGTCCGCGCGCGCGCCGACGACGCCCAGCACCGCGCGCAGCGTAAACCCCATGCCATAGCCGCCGATCAGCACCCGCGGTGCCGCGACCCCCGAAACCCGCGCGCACGCCATCGTGCCCAGCGCCTCTTCGGAGCCGTTCATCCGCGTGCTCATCAATTCGTTGCGATCGACCACGATCATGAAATCGGCACCGCGCCGGTACAGCGTCATTTCGTCCCCACCGGGGATCTGCGCCGTGTCGATCCATTCGCGCGGTACCATCGGACGCTCCAACCCTGCCGTCATCCGCATACCGGGACGGCTGCGGGAGGCTCGCGTCCCTACCGACCGGCGCGGCGAAAAGCCACGCCGGTCGGCCCAAAGGGTCAGCAGGGGGCGATCAGCGCGCGGCGAGCACCGGCCCGGACGCCAGCATGTGCCGCGCGACCTGATGCGACCAGATCGAATCGCCGGTCCGCGTCTCGAGCATCACGTTGTCGAGCGTCAGCGCGCGGCGATAGGCCGTCGCCGCATCCCCGGTCCGTCCCGCACGGACATAGGCGTTCGCCAGCTCGATCTGCGCGCCGCCGTCGCGCGGGTCGACCTGCGCACTCGCCTCGACCGAGCGCACCGCATCGGTCGTTCGCGGCGCTGCAGCCGCCACGGTCGAAAGGCTCGCCACGGCCACCACACCCAAAGCCAAGGTCCTGATCATCGCACCGTCTCCATTTTTTTCTGTTGCAGTTTGATGACACATATACGGCACTTTTGTGAAATGGTTTTTGCACCGAAACCCTCCACAATTTGACCTGCTCGAAACGAAGGAGCGAATTGACCAAACCCCGCGTTGTGGCAGTATCGCTCCAGTCGAGACGAAGACTCGGACACTAAAGGAGAAACCCATGCTCCCGATCCTGCTTGCCGCTGCTGCTGCCGCGACCACGCCGACCGTCGTCCCGAGCCGCGGAATCGACGCGCCCTACCCCAATGTCGCGGAGGGCATCGTCTACGTCCCGACTCCGATCAGCATCTCGGCGGACATCACGCATCACAACCGAATGGTCGCGCTCCGCACCGAAGCGCTCGACCTGCAGGCACGCGACGGCGGCACGCTGACCGCCGACCACAAGGCACAGCTCCAGCACAAGCTCGATCGTATCCAGTTCCGCTTCGCCGAGATGCGCCGCCGCGCGGATATCTTC
>CAZNQA010000074.1:0-16044 GCA_964575105.1 uncultured Stakelama sp. | reverse complement strand
TCCCAGAAGGTCCATACCCCGCCGCCAGGATGCCGCGTCCGCAGCGCATCGGTCCACCCCTGCGCGATCAGCGCGCGCAACCCGCCACGGCTCTCGGGCTGCATCAGCGCGTCTTCCTGCATCGCGCGGACCGAATAGGTGTCGTCGTCATTGAGGATGACGTTGTAATCCCCCGCGAGCACCACCGCGCGCTCCTCCGCCAGCAACACCCGCGCGCGCGCGGCGAGCCGGTCGATCCAGCGCAGCTTGTAATCGAACTTCGGTCCGGGGCGCGGGTTGCCGTTGGGGAGATAGAGCGACGCGACGATCATCTCGCCGACCTCGACCTCGAGATAGCGGCTGTGCTCATCCTCGGGTTCGCCCTCGAGCCCGCGCTGGCGCTCGACCGGTTCTGCATCGCGCGCGAGCACCGCAACGCCGTTCCAGCTTTTCTGCCCGTGCCAGACGACGCCGTAGCCCGCCGCGCGGATATCCGCCTCGGGGAAGGTCTCGTCGCTGGTCTTGAGTTCCTGCAGGCACACCACATCGGGTTTCTGCTCGGCGAGATATTCCAGCAGGCGCGGGAGCCGCGCCTTGATGCCGTTGATATTATAGGTGACGATCTTCACGCACGCTGCCCCTGTTGGTCGGGGCGGACGTTACACCGAGAAGCTGGAACCGCAACCGCAACCCGAGGCTGCATTGGGGTTGGTCACGCGGAATGCCGCGCCGCCCAGTTCCTCGACATAATCGACCGCCGCGCCGCGAACGAGATCGAGGCTGACCGAATCGACCACCAGCCGGACGCCGTCCAGCTCCGCGACCGTATCGTCGGCGTCGATCGTATCGGCGAAGCCGAAGCGATACTGGAACCCCGAGCAGCCGCCGCCATCGACCGCAAGCCGCAGGATCGCGGGCTTGCCCTGTTTCGCCGCGATCGTCGCGACGCGGGCGGCTGCCGAGGGAGTCAGCGCGATTTCGGGTGCAAGGAGTGTGGCCATGAGGGAAAGATAAGCCTTGAAGGTCGCATCGGCAACCGCGCGTCGGATCAGTCCGCCGCGTCCGCCGCTGCCGGCCCGCCGACCGAAACCGGGATCGCGTGGATCGACTGGTCCTGCGCAGCAACGAGATAGTCGGCGGTCTGGAGGAACGGCACCGGGTTCACCGCATGACCGTCGATCCGCACTTCGTAATGCAGGTGCGGCCCGGTCGACCGCCCGGTCGACCCGAGCAGCGCGATCAGCTGACCACGATGGACGCGGGTGCCCGCCTCGACGAGAATCTTGGAAAGATGCCCGTAGCGCGTCTGGATGCCCTTGCCGTGATCGAGCTCGACCAGATTGCCGTAGCCGCCCGCGCGCTCGGCGCGATCGACCACGCCATCGGCGGTCGCATAGACCGGCGTTCCCATCGGCCCCGGAATGTCGACCCCGGCGTGCATCGCCGCGGTCCCGCGGAACGGGTCGGAGCGGATGCCGTAATTGCTGGTGTAGGCGAGATGCTCGACCGGCTGCGCCGACGGGATCGCGATCGCGCCCTGCTGGAGCGTATCGAGCTTCTTCCACGTCATGAACAGCGAGCGGAACTGCGTGTCGGCGCGTAGGTCGGCCTCGGCGGCGGAGCTGCTCGCGGCCTCGAACGGGCCACCCATCGCGACACGCTGGCGCTTGATCAGCCGCTCGGGCGACAGGCCGAGCTTGCGGACCTGCGCGACGGTGCGGTCGAGCCGGCGGTCGACGATGCGGCGCACGTCGCCAGCGGCAGCGAGCTGCTGCGCTTCGATCTTCTTGAGCGGCGCGACGACATCGGCGGCGACCGCATCGGCCTTCGCATCGACGCTCGGGGTCGGCTGCGACAGCAACGCGACGTCGGCCTTGCCGCCGACCGCCGCGACCAGCAGCGCCTGGCGCTGGTCGACGCGGACCGCATGCGCTTCGGCAGCGGCGCGGATCGTCGCGATGTCGCGCTGGAGCCGCGCGACGCTGAGGCGCATCTGCGCGACCTTGATTTCGGGGGATTGCGGGGTGGCGACGATCCCGGTCATCGTCGCGGCGCCGACAGCAGCCTGCGCGACACCATAAGCCGAGAAGCACATCGTGACGCCGGCGACCGAGGCGGCAACCGCCTGCGCCTTGGCACCGATCCGGAACCGCTTGAGGTTGCGGCCATCGTGCAGGATGAAGTCGCGGGTCTTGAAATAGGTCCCGACGCGGGTGGCGAACCGCGCGGCAGACGCAATCGAAAGGACGTTCGTTTTCATTGGACCCCGACGACTATGTGCGGTTGCCGGACACCCCGGCGCGCGCTCCTCTTCGACCAGTATCCGCCCCCGAACCTGGCCGATGCTGTTTTGAGGGAACTTTTCGGCATACGGCAAGTCACGTACGCCGTTGCCGCGTCGAACCGGACCGTCGCTACGGCGAGTCGTTGAATTGCGCGCCGCGCCCAGCATTAACCAAGCGAATCGGCCTCAAAGCCCACGTGCGGCCTCGAGCACCTGGTCGACATGGCCGGGCACGCGGACCTTGCGCCACGCGCGGACCAGCACGCCGCCTGAATCGAACAGGAAGGTCGCCCGGTCGATCCCCATATAGGACTTTCCGTAGAGTTTTTTCTCGATCCAGAGGCCCGCTGCGGCGAGCGTCTCGTCGCTGTCGGCGGAGGCGAGTGGCACCGTCAGATCGTATTTCGCGGTGAACTTGCGGTGCTTCTCGGGCGTGTCGCGCGATACGCCCAGCACCGCCACGCCGAGCTGCTCGAATTCGGGCAAGGCCGCGCTGAACCCCTGCGCCTCGCGCGTGCAGCCCGACGTGTCGTCCTTGGGGTAGAAATACAGCACCAGCGGCTTGCCGAGATAGCGTTGCAGATCGAGCGGCGCGCCTTCCGGCCCCGTCAGATCGATTGCGGGAAGCTTCGCGCCTTCTACCAATGCCGTCATGCCCCGTCCCCTTCCGCCTGGGCCAGCCCCTCTGCCTGCGCCAGCCAATCCGCCACTTCCTGCCGAATGGTCTCCAGCGACGCAACCACCTGCCCCCAGTCCGCCATGTGCAGCGCCCCCGCAATCAGCGCCTGTGTCGCAGGCCCGGGCGGCTCGGCGGTCGGCGCGACGAGCCGCAGCGTCACCAGCAACCGCCCGAGCAACCGATACGCCGCCGCCATCCCGGTGGGCGCAAGGCCCGCCGCGATCAACGCGTCGATCGCGCGGTTGAGATTGGGATCGAGCCCGACCCCGCTCCCGAGCTGGACGATGTGGACCGCGAATTCGAGATCGACCAGCCCGCCCGGCAGCAGCTTGGCATCGAGCGGCCCGAGCGGCGGCTTGTGGAGCGCCATCTCGCCGCGCATCGCACGCGCATCCGCAGGAACGTCGCGCACCGGGCGATCCCCGCGCAAAACGCCCTGAATGACCGCGTCGACCGCTTCGCGCGCCGCGCTTGTGCCGAACACCGGGCGCGCGCGGGTCAGCGCCATATGCTCCCACGTCCACGCCTGCTCGCGCTGATACTTTGCGAACCCCTCGACCGAGACGGTCAGCGGCCCCTGCGTCCCCGATGGGCGCAGCCGCGTATCGATCTCGTACAGCGGTCCCGACGCGGTCGGCACCGACAGCGCCGCACTCACCCGCTGCGCGAGCCGGTTGTAATAGAGCACCGCACCAAGCGGTTTGCGTCCGTTGGACTCCGCAAGATAATCGCCGGTAAACAGATAGATCAGATCGAGATCCGAGGCGTGCGTCAGCGCGCCCCCGCCAAGCCGCCCGAGCGCGAGGATCACCAGCTCGCTCCCCGGCACCACCCCGTGCGCCGCCGCGAACTCGGCGATCGTCGCCTGCGCGAGCACCCCTATCGCCGCCTCGGCGACCCGCGCATAGCCCGCCGACACGTCGAGCGGATCCGCCGCCGCCGCGACGATCTGCGTTCCCAGCGCAAACCGCTTCTCGCCGACCACGCGGCGGACATGATCGAGCTTCGCCTGATAATCCTCGCCCCCCGCCATCTCGCGCATCAACGCGGCGACATCGCCGACCGGATCGAGCGCGGTCGCGTCGATCAGCCCGTCGAACAGCTCGGGCCGCCCCGCGAGATCCTCCGCCAGCGTCACCGCATGGCTCAGGATCAGCGCGAGCAACCGCGCCAGCCCGGGCCGCGCCTCGAGCAACCGGAAGAAATTGACCGCACTGGTCAACCGCGCGAGCATCCGGTCGAGCCGGACGATCGCGCCATGCGGATCGGGCGCGGTCCCCAGCGCCGCGATCAACGGCGGCAGCACCGCCTCGAGCGCAGCGCGCGCGGCAGGGCTGCGCAGCGCCGGATAGCTCCCTCCGCGCCATTGCTCGATCCGCTGCACCGCGACGGTCGGATCGCCGAACCCCGCCGCGCCCAGTTGCTCCGCCAACGTCGCGCGGTCGAACGACAGCGTATCGCCCGAATCGGGGTCGAGCCCGTCATAGGTCCGCGCGGTCGTCGCGACATGCGGCGCAAGCACCGCAAGCAACGCCGCCCCGTCCGCCACACCGTGCAGTCGCGCGACCCCGTCGAGCGCGGCACCGCTCGGCAATTGATGCGTCTGCCGGTCCTCGATCATCTGGACCCGGTGCTCGATCGTGCGGAACAGCGTATAAGCGGCAGACAGCCGTTCGGCCTCGTCGGGGTCGACCCACCCCGCCGCTGCCAGTGCCGCGAGCGCATCGCGAGTCGCCGGCACGCGCAACGCCGGATCGCGTCCGCCGTGGATCAACTGGTGAATTTGCGCGAAGAATTCGACCTCACGAATCCCGCCGCGTCCGCGTTTGAGATCGAATCCCGGGCCGAACGTCTGCCCCTGTGCATAATGGTCACGAATCCGACGCGAAATGCCGCGAATCTCGCCGATAGCGCCGAAATCCAGCGCCCGACGCCACACAAACGGTGCCACGGCGGTCAGAAACCGCGCTCCCAGCGCACGATCCCCCGCCGCCGCGCGCGCCCGGATGAACGCGGCACGTTCCCACGGTAGCGCAAGCGACTCATAGTAGGACAGCGCCGCATCGACCGACAGTGCGATCGGCGTGACCTCGGGCGACGGCCGCAACCGCAGGTCGACGCGCAGCACATACCCGTCCCCGTCGCGCGCCTGGAGCAGTTCCACGACCCGCCGCGCGATCCGAACCGCAGCGATTTCAGGCGCTTCGCCCTTGCGGCATGGCAAGGTCTGCGGGTCGAAGATCAGGATCGGATCGATGTCGGAGGAATAGTTGAGCTCGTGGCTCCCCTGCTTTCCCAGGGCTATAGCGGCAAAACCGATGGGCGGCGCATCGGGTGTCCGCTCGGCGATCGCAGTGGTGATCGCGGTGTCGAGCGCGAAATCGGCAAAATACGAAAGCGCCCGGGTGACGGTGGTAAGGTCCTCAATTCCCGCAAGATCCCCGATCGCGATCCGCAGCGCGAGCCGCCGTCGCATCCGTCGCAATCGCTCCGCCGTCGGGAGGGGATCGAGATCCGTCGTCAGGTCATCCAGCGACGGAAGCCGCCCCTGCGCCAGCATCTCAGCAAGACGCGGTTCCCGGTCGATCAGATGCGCGAGGAACGGTGCATGGTCGCCGGCACGAAGCAGCGCCGAAATAACAGCCTGTTCAAACGCCATACGCCATTTGCCTCGCAGCTAATACGACCGATCAGACCGAGAATCGGGCAACGATCCGGCGAGTCGGACGTTGTCCCCACATGCCGATGCACTTTGTCATGGATACGGGTCTTCCGTCACAAGCACAGTTTGTGGTCGGCGCACCGCGTCGAACCGACCTGTTGAGCAAGACGTTGACCACCGCGTATCTCCCCGAGCCCGACTATCCGACGGAAATCGAACGTCTTCTCCGCGCCCTCGACAAGGTAGCAGACGTGCCCGGTCGACCTGCGGTCAGGATCTCCGGTCGCGACTGAGGTCGTCGACCTCACCCATGATCGTATCGAGCGCACTCATCCCGGGCTCGTTGGAGTGCGTACGGCGTGACGGAAGTGAATTGTCGCCCATCACCGCCTCGAGCGCGACACGGCCACGCGCGACGCGGCTCTTGATCGTACCAACCGCAACACCGCAGATTTCCGCTGCTTCCTCATAGGCAAAGCCACCTGCGCCGACCAGGATCAGCGCCTCGCGCTGGGGCTGCGGAAGATGCAGCAACGCGCGCTGCATGTCGCCAAGCTCGACATGCTTGTCCTGGCTCGCCGGTGCCGCGAGAATCCGGTCCGCGACAAGATCATCCCACTCGCCCTTGAAGCGCGCGCGACGCATTTGTGAAAGATACAGGTTGCGCAGGATGATGAAGGTCCACGCCCGCATGTTGGTCCCGGCCTGGAACCGCTGACGCGCGGCCCACGCCTTCATGAGCGTTTCCTGAACAAGATCGTCGGCGAGATCGCGGTTGCCCGAGAGCGAACGCCCGAAGGCGCGCAAATGCGGGATAACCTGCGCGAGTTCCTTCTTGAACTCGGGGTCGGACAGCGCGACGTGTTCGACAGCGGGCGTGTCGTCCTGATACTCGTCCTGGTCGATCGCGTCGGTCATGAAATCCTGTCTCGCAGCGGCACACGCTACACATGGGTATGAGGCAACGCAAAGTCCAACAACGGACTTGCGAATGAACCTGTCTTCAAACCTTTAGCGGTTGAATACGAGCAAAATGATGGCAAACAGCACGACGACCAGAACAAGCGAGATCCCGAGGACGTAGCGTGTGACGTGGGTCGATGCCCCCGCTCGCACATCGTCACGATCAACCCTGATCTTTTCCCTGTCGGCCATTCAAGCCCCCAATCTCGTTCTGATTCCGTATCGTATGGAACCGACAACCGACGGACCCCGCAATGGGTTCCCGACGTGGTCGGTGAACCCATTGCGGTCGATCGGCTCAGACCGCCGGAACGGTCGTCTGGTCGAAGAACAGCGCCTGCGCGATCGCCGCCTTGACGGTCGACCGCTGGAACGGCTTGGTGATCAGGAACGTCGGCTCGGGCCGCTCGCCGGTGAGCAGCCGCTCGGGGAAGGCGGTGATGAAGATGACCGGGACCTCGAATTCGGCAAGGATGTCCTTGACTGCGTCGATCCCCGAACTGTCGTCCGCAAGCTGGATATCGGCGAGCACCAGACCCGGGCGATCCTCCATCGCCAGCGCAACCGCCTCGTCACGGGTAACCGCAACGCCGGTGACGTCATGCCCGAGATCCCGGACGATCGTCTCGATGTCCATCGCGATGATCGGCTCGTCCTCGATGATGAGAACGCGCGCACGGGTCTGCTTTTCGATTTCGGTCAACGCCTCGGCTACCAGTGAATCCACTTCCTCGGGCTCTACCTCGATGAGATAGGCCGCATCTTCGGGCGTGAACCCTTCCATCGCGGTCAACAGCAGCGCCTGACGCGACAAAGGAGTCATCCGTGCCAGCCGCGCCCGCGCGATGGCTTCCTGCCCGTCACCGTCGCCGGCGCTCATGTTCTCGGGGGTCTCGTCGTAATTGGTCGACGTCCAGATCGCATGGAACATACGATACAGGCCAAGCCGGGGATCGACATCCTTCGGAAATTCCTCGGGTGCCGCGACGATCGCTTCCAGCGTCGCACGAACGTAGCGATCGCCGTGGGTCTGGCTACCGGTCAGGGCGCGACCGTAACGCCGCAGGAAGGGAAGATGGGGGGCGAGTTGCTGTCCTAGCGACATGGCTGTCGGGGTCTCCGTGATGGGTCGGTCGGGTGGTCTTGTGGAAGCGCCCCCCGGCATATGCAACGCGTTTTCTAAGGTCGAATATTCCGAAACTTAAATTCGCATCCAACGCGGAACAATCAAACCGCTATTTGGTTTCATCCCCCAATCGGGGTGGGTGCATTCTTTGTACCTGAACCGTCCAAGCCGGATTGTTACGGCAGCATTTTAATTCTATCCGGTAGGCGGATCTCAGGGGGATGGCATTGCGTTCGGGCGACGACTCTTCGAAAACACCGGAAGCGGCGGCTGCGCCGAAGTCCGCAAAGCCTGGCGCTGCTGCCTCGGTCCAGAACAAGGATCGCGACATGGGCGCGGCCTTGCGAACGGTGTATCAGCGGACGGTCGAAGAAGCGATCCCGTCCGAGATGCTCGATCTTCTTGGCAAACTGGACTGACCTTGCGGTGACCGAAGCCGCGGGCGACCCCTCCCCCGCGCGGACAGGCCGAAAGATCGACCGGGTCCCGACGGGGGCAAAAGTCTTTCTCATCCTCAGTGCGGCATTGCTGCCACTGGCGATCATCGCCTTCTTCGCGACCCTCCGGACTGCCGAACTCGCCGACGAGACGACGCGCGCCCAGATGCGCCTGACGACGACCGAGAGCGCCCGCAAGCTCGCGATCGAGCTCATCGGAGACATGACCGCGTTGCGCGTCTCGTTGAACGCGCTCGAAATCGATTCCGGCGACGCCCCGAGTTGCGCACGCGCGCAGGGCGTCTTCGCGCCACAGATGAACGCCGGCACCCGGTTTGCGATTACGGACCAGCAGGGCCGCATCATCTGTGGTGCACCCCTGCCGCTTTCCGCCCCCTCCGCACCCCCGAGCATGGACGGGCCGGTCACCGCGCGCCTGTATCCCGGACGCGGTCTGACACTTTCGACGACGAGCAGTTCGGGCCGGACCCGCGCCGCCGCCTACTTCCCCGCTGCCGTGCTGAACGCGGTCGCCGCGCCCAGCGCTTACGCGCAGGCCTATGAGGCCGAGCTCGTCCTCGATCGCAAGACGCTGACGTTGCAAGCCCTTGCCCGCCAGACCCCGCTCGAGCGTCGCACCGCTCTGTCGATGCCGATTGGGGTAGACGATATTGCGCTGGTTACGCGGACCCCGACCGCCCCGATCACGTCGCCGGTGCTCATCGCGCTGATCCTGCCGATCATCATGTGGGCGGCCGCCGCCGGGATCGGCTGGTTCGTCGTCGATCGCCTGCTGATCCGGTCGCTCCGGCAGTTGCGCTCGCGCGTCGCGTTGTTCGTGCCCGGCGAGGAGATCGATCCCGGGATCATGCATGCCCTCCCCGCGCAGGAAATTCGCGAACTGGGCGAGACCTTCCGCGCGATCAGCCGCACCGTCGCCGAACATGAGGCCGGCCTTGCCGAAGGGCTCGTCCGCCAGACCCGGCTGACTCGCGAAGTGCATCACCGCGTCAAGAACAACCTCCAGGTCATCTCGAGCCTGATAAACTTCCACGCCCGCGCGGCGCGGAGTCGCGAGGCAGCGGATGCCTATGCCTCGATCCAGCGGCGAGTCGACGCGCTCGCGGTGGTGCATCGCAACCACTTTGCCGAGATCGAGGAAAACCGCGGCCTCCAGTTGCGCTCGGTAATCGGCGAACTGGCGGCCAACATCCGCGCAACCGCGCCCGAGGAAGCGCAGCTGAGCGTCATTCTCGAGATCGCACCCTTCCTGGCCAATCAGGACATCGCGATCGCGATCGCCTTCCTGATCACCGAAATCGTCGAACTCGCGATCAACGTGAACCCGACGACTCAGGTCCGCATCTCGGTATCCCCTGACCCGTCCGACCAGCGCGCGCTCCTCCGGATCAATTCGCCGTCGCTGATCGATCATGACCGGATGCGGACGCTGGTGGCCGAACGGTATGGCCGTGTGATCGAAGGGCTCTCGCGGCAGTTGCGGTCCAAACTCCATTACGACCCGCTCGTCGGCGCGTACGAAATCTCGGTCGCAATCACCGGTCGCGACTGATTTTCGCGGCGGTTGCGAAAAAACGTCGACCCGTCGTTTTTTGCTGGAACCAGATCCCCGAAAAGCCGTTTTGATCTTCGGATAGCGAATTTATGCCCCCCCGCTCTCGCTATCCGCAACATGGGCCCGGTCGCGCTTACCCCTCCCCCCCCCGGTGGCGCGCCCGGGCCCAATTTCCCCTTCACATCGTCGGTCGCATCTACCGCTGATTCTGTTCGGCAGGTGGAACGAAGCGCCATGCCGATCATTCCCCTCCCAGGCGTCCAGCCGTGGGCTGGAAGCTTGTGATCAATGGAGGTTCAAATGCGTAAGGTTCTCAGTCTCGCCCTCATCGCCAGCGCGGTTCTGGTCAGCGCCTGCAACACCGTCGAGGGTGTCGGCAAGGACGTGAAGTCGGCCGGCAACACGGTTGCCAAGACCGCAGACAGCGCAAAGTAAACGCTAGCGCCCGAAACGGCAAAAGGCCGCCCTCGCGATCGCGAGGGCGGCCTTTTTCATGTCCTTCGGTATCGGATCAGCTCTCGACCAGATCGGTCGCCGCCGCCTTCTTCCGCCCGCGCTCGGAGAACCAGATCGCGATCAGCGCGAGCTCGTACAGCAGCACCAGCGGCACCGCGAGCATGATCATCGACCCGGCGTCCGGCGGCGCAAGCACCAGCGCCAGCGCGAAGCATCCGACGATCGCATACCGACGCCCCGCGACGAGCTGCTTGCGCGTCACCAGCCCGGCGCGCTCGACGATCATCAGCAGCACCGGCATCAGGAAAGCGATCCCGAACCCGAACAGGAATTGCATGATGAAATCGAGATAGCTCGCGACCGAGGTCAGCGCCTCCTGGTGCACGCCGCCAAGATTGCCCTGAAAGCTCAGCAGGAAGTGCAACGCCGCGGGCACCGCGACGAAATACGCCATCGACGCGCCCATCGCGAACAGGATCGGGGTCGCGATCAGGAACGGCAGCAGCGCGCGCTTCTCCTGCCGGTACAGGCCCGGCGCGACGAACTGCCACAACTGGTTCGCGATCACCGGGAACGAGATCATCAGCGCCGCGAAGATCGCGATCTTGAGCTGGACGAAAAACCCGTCGAACACCCCGATCGTCACGATCTTGGTCTGCCCGGCCTTGAGCAACGGCTGGACCAGCAACGTGAAGATATCGCGCGAGAAAGTGTACGTAAGCAAAATCGCCACGAACACGGTGGCGAAGCAGAAGAACAGACGACGACGAAGCTCGATCAGGTGATCGAGCAACGGTGCGCGGCTGGCTTCGAGATCGTCGACGGGCGCGTTCATGGACGATCCGCCTCGTGCCGAGGTTCGGGCGCGACGGCGGTATGCGCACTCGCCGGCGGGGACGCAGGCGCATGCGCAGGCTGGTCCACGGGATGGGGCATTTCCGGGCCTGCGGCGTCGGGAACAGGCCCGGCAGGCGGCGGCGTGATCACAGGCTGCGCGACCGTCTCCGGCGCAGCCTGATCGTCATGCCCCGCCGCCGAGACCGAATCGACCGCGGGCAGCATCTGCACCGGCGTCGGCGGATGCTCGCGCATGATCCGCTCGTTCTCCGCCGCCCACTTCTTCTCCATCTCGTGGAGTTCTGCCTCGCGCAGCATCGAATCGAAGCCGGAGCGGAATTGCGTCGCAACCCCGCGCACCCGGCCGATCCAATAGCCTGCGCTTCGCATCGCCTTGGGCAGGTCCTTGGGCGGGATGACGAGCAACGCTACGACCCCCAATATGATCACCTCGGACGATGCGACGTCGAACATGCGGCTACCGGTCCGAAATCAGGCTTCGCGGTCGCGAACGCGGTTGCCGTCGCGGTCGAACACGGGGTCCGCCGACGCCTTGGCCTCGATCCGGCTCGGCTCGCGACCGGGCTCGTCTTCTTCGGCCATGCCCTTCTTGAACTGCTTGATGCCCTTGGCGACGTCACCCATCATGCTCGAGAAGCGACCGCCACCCAGCACGAGGATGGCGATAACACCGAAAATGAGCCAGTGGACGAGGCTGAAACCACCCATGATAAATCTCCCAGGAATTCGTTCTATCTAGTCCTCATCATACGCGTTTGCCACCTCCATAGTTTCAAACGCCAGATCGACCGGGTCGAGCAGCCCCGCCGCGCGGAGATCGTCGATCCCCGGCAGGTCGCGCCGGCTGGCCAGCCCGAAGTGCGCGAGGAACGCGCCCGTGGTGGCGTACAGGAGCGGTCGACCCGGGACTTCGCGCCGCCCGGCGGGGCGGATCCAGCCCGCCTCCATCAATACGTCGAGCGTCCCCTTGGAAATCTGCACCCCGCGAATCGCCTCGATCTCGGCGCGGGTCGCGGGTTCGTGATACGCGATGATCGCGAGCGTCTCGATGCCGGCGCGGCTGAGCTTGCGCGGCTCCTCATGCGTGCGGCGGAGCAGATGCGCCATGTCGGCGGCGGTCTGGAAATGCCAGCGCTCGCCGCGCCGGACGAGTTCGATCCCGCGATCCGCATAATCCGCCTGCAACGCCGCCAGCGCCGCGCGTACGTCGACCCCGCCGAGATGCGCGCGGATCGCGTCGGCGGTCATCGGCTCGGTCGCGGCGAACAGGATCGCCTCGACAGCGCGGACGGTCGCGTCGGGCGCGGTCATGCCGCCGCCGCCGGGATCGCGCGAATGTAGAGCGGTGCGAACGGGGCATGCTGCCGCAGTTCGACCTTCCCCTGCTTGGCGAGTTCGAGCGCCGCGAGGAAGGAGGAGGCAAGCGCGGACTTGCGGAACAGCCCGTTCGCGTCCTCCGGGAGGAAGCTCTCGATCTTACCCCAGTCGATCTGTGCCCCGACCAGCCGTGAAACCCGCGCGAGCGCCGCTTCCAGCGTCATGACGGGGCGATGCGCGACGATATGCATCACCGGGCGGGTCCGCGCGGTGATGACGCCGTAAGCCGCGATCAGGTCATAGATTTCCGCCTGCCACAACGCCTTGCGTTGGGTGCGCAACCCTTCGGGGGCGCCACGCGCGAACACGTCGCGCCCGATCCGGTCGCGCGCCACCAGCCGCGCGCCCGCCTCGCGCATCGCGCTCAGCCGCTCGAGCCGGAGCTGCAACCGCAACGCAAGTTCCTCGGGCGATGGCTCTACCTCGGGGTCGCGCGGCAGCAGCAATGCCGACTTGAGATAGGCGAGCCATGCCGCCATCACGAGATAATCCGCGGCGAGTTCGAGCGCGGCATCGGCTTCCGCGATGAAGCGCAGATACTGGTCGACCAGCGCGAGGATCGAGATCTGCTTGAGATCGACCTTCTGGTTCCGCGCGAGCGCAAGCAGCAGGTCGAGCGGACCTTCCCAGCCTTCGATATCGAGCGTCAGGGTTTCGGGCGTGTCGGTCATGCGTAGGCGGCACGCTACCAAATTCGGGCGTGGAGGGGGAGCGGCTTGTCGCGTGGCCCCGGCGAAGGGCGGATTGGGCAGTACCACCGCCGTCACCCCGGCGAGGGCGAAGGCTCTGCGCAACCCGTTTCCCAGCGTCACCCTGAACTCGTTTCAGGGGCCACCGCGGTCCAGGTCCGGTCCGTGCCCGCTGCACGGTAGATGCTGAAACGCGTTCAGCATGACGGCGGTTAAGATGGGCGGGGCGAACTTCCCCAACCGACCGTTTTGCGAGGCCCCGGCCCTCGCGGGAATGACGCCCCCCGCCCCCTCAAACCAGCGCGAGCAAAGCATCCCGCTTGGCGATCAGCGCCGCCATGTCGCCCTCCGGTCGCACCCCCGCAATCGTCGCCATCGCGCGGTCGAGCCGGTCGCGCGACACCGGCGCCATGTCGCCAAGCCGTCCCGCAATATCGACCATCTCGTCCATCCGCGCCCAGCAATCGAGCACCACGTCGCACCCGGCGGCAATCGCCCCCGCGGCCTTGTCGCCCGCGCTCCCCGAAAGCGCCTTCATGTCGATGTCGTCGGTCATCAACAGCCCGTCGAACCCGATCCGCTTCCGGATGATCTCGTCGATCACCACCGGCGACAGCGTCGCGGGCCGGTCGCGGTCCCACGCCTCGAACACGATGTGCGAGGTCATCCCCATCGGCGCGCCATTGAGACGGACGAACGGCTGAAGATCGACCTCGAGGTCGGCGTCCGACGCGGTGACGGTCGGCAGGTGATAATGCGTGTCGACCCGCGCGCGGCCATGCCCCGGCATATGCTTGACCACGCCGACCACGCCCGCGGCGCGCAACCCGTCGAGGATCGCGCGTCCCATCGCCGCGACGCGCAACGGCTCGGACCCGAGCGCGCGCGACGTGATCGCCTCGGTCGTGTCGGGTTGCGCGACGTCGAGCAGCGGAAGGCAGTCGACCGTGATGCCGACCTCGGCGAGCATCAGCCCGATCGCCTGCGCATTCGCTTTGGCCGCCTCGATCGCGGAAATCGGCGCGATGTCGTACAGCGCATCGAACGCCGGCCCCGCCGGGAACTCGGGCCATTCGGGCGCCCGCATCCGCGCGACGCGACCGCCCTCCTGGTCGATCAGGATCGGGAGATCGGCTCGCCCCGACAGGTCGCGCAGACTGTCGGTCAGTGCGCGAAGCTGCGCGCGGTCGGCGATGTTGCGCTTGAACAGGATGTAGCCGACCGGGTCCGCATCGGCGAAAAACGCGCGTTCGTCGGGGGTAAGGGCAAGGCCGGAGAGGCCGAAGATGACGGGCTTCATCCCCGCTTCCTATCGCCCCCCGGCCCCCGCGTCACCCCGACCGGTTCACATCCGCGCGACGAAACAGGCCTGCTTTGCCGCCGCGAGCTTCGCACAGAGGTTCGTCGCCTGCGTGGCGCTCCCGGCATTGACGCGCAGGCGGTAGACGGTGCGGCCGTTGACCTGCGCCATCTGGATCGACTTCCCGAGCGGCGCGACGAAGGCGTTGCGCCGGATCACCATCGCCCAGCCGTCATCGGCCTCGGCCTCGCTGGCGAACGACCCGAGCTGGACGACCGAGCCACCCGACGTCGCGGCGGTGCCCGGTGCCTGGGGAAGCGCCGAGATCGCCTTGGTCGACCCGGCGTCGATCTTGGGCGGCGCCACCTTCTTCCCCGCGATCGGGGTCTCGGGTGCGGCGGCCATGTCGATCGACGCATTGCCGGTGCCGGCCCCGTTGCTCGTCGCGATCGCGGTATCGCCCTCACCCTGGACGATCATCCCGCCCGGCTCGGACGGACGGACCTTATAGGGCCCCGCCGGCGCGGTGATCAGCGCGCCATTGCCGTTGATCCCGCGATGCGTATCCCAATAACGATAGCCGAGGATCGCGATCGCGACGATCAGCAACACGGCCACGATCAGCAGCACGATGCGGACGACCGGGGTCCCGCCGGCATGGTCTTCCTCGACCGTCTCGAGCCAGGGAAGCCGGTCGTCGTTGCGCAGGTCCCGGTCGCCGATCGCCATCAATTCATCTCCTGGACTGCCTGCACCCCCATGATGCCCAGCCCGTTGCGGATAATCTGCCCGATCCCTTCCGCCAGGAAGAGGCGCGCGCACGTCACGCCGGGGTTGTCCGCGAGCAGGAAGCGGCGGTCCGGACGGTCGTTGCCGACATTCCATAAGGCATGGAGCGACGCTGCCAAGTCATACAGATAGAAGGCGATCCGATGCGGCTCGCGCGCCGCCGCGGCGGTATCGACGATCCGCGGGAACTGCGCCGCGAACTTGACCAGCGCAAGGTCCTCGGTGTCGAGCAGCGAGAGGTCGACCGTGTCGCACGCGATCCCCGCCTCGGTCGCGCGGCGATGCAGCGATGCGATCCGCGCGTGCGCGTAATTGACGTAGAAGACGGGGTTGTCCTTCGACGCCTCGACCACCTTGGCGAAGTCGAAGTCCATCTGCGCATCCGCCTTGCGCGTCAGCATGGTGAAGCGGACGACGTCCTTGCCGACCTCGTTCACGACATCCGCGAGCGTGACGAAATTGCCCGCACGCTTTGACATCTTGATCGGCTCGCCATTGCGCATCAGCCGCACCATCTGGACGAGCTTGACGTCGAACCGCGTCTTGCCGCCGGTCAGCGCCTGCACCGCCGCGACGATCCGCTTGACCGTGCCCGCATGATCGGCACCCCAGATGTCGATCAGCGCATCGGCGGTCTGCGCCTTCTGGTAGTGGTACGCGAGATCCGCGCCGAAATAGGTCCATTGCCCGTTCGACTTCTTGATCGGGCGATCCTGATCGTCGCCGAACTGGGTCGAGCGGAACAGCGGGAGCATCACCGGCTCCCAATCCTCGGGCTCCTGCCCCTTGGGCGCTTCGAGCATCCCGTCATAGATCAGGTCGCGCGCGCGCAGATCGTGCTCGGCCGCCTCGGGCTTGCCCGCCGCCTG
>CAZNQA010000073.1:0-16137 GCA_964575105.1 uncultured Stakelama sp. | reverse complement strand
CACGGCGAGTTCCTGTCGGACACGCGCGGCACCGGCATCATGAACCGCCTGTTCGAGCGCTATGGCCCGTTCAAGGGCAACATCGAGGGCCGCAAGAACGGCGTACTCATCTCGAACGGCTCGGGCGAAGCCAATAACTACGCGCTGGGTCCGCTCGAGGAGCGCGGCATCCTGTTCGTCGGCCACGGCGAGGCACTTTACGAGGGCATGATCGTCGGCGAGAACGCCAAGCCGGACGACCTCGAGGTCAACCCGATGAAGACCAAGGCGCTGACCAACTTCCGCGCAAGCGGCGGCAAGGACGACCAGGTCCGCCTGACCCCGCCGAAGCGCGCGACGCTGGAGCAGGCGATCGCGTACATCGACGACGACGAGATGGTCGAGGTGACGCCCAAGTCGATCCGCCTGCGCAAGCGCTTCCTCGATGCGAACGAGCGCAAGCGCGCGTCGCGGGCGAAGCTGGGTAGCTGAGGTTACGGGTCTTTAGGGGCTAGGAGGGAGGCCGGGTGCGAAAGCACCCGGCCTTTTTTTGCAACTGCGTGGTTGCCGTGCTGAATACGGGCAACTTCGATGGTCCAAAGCGTTCATATCGACGGCCTAGGCCGCGCAGGGAACAAAGAGTTTACGGGCGGCACGATACATGCGATTCTCGTGATCGGATGGGTGAGATGGACCAGAGCTACAACTTCACGATCAGCGAAAGTTATACGCCGAGGACGATTCCAATGGAGCGTCTAGCGGAGTACATTGCGTCGTTCGCGCGCCTTTTGGGAGAGGGGAGCAGCGTTCACTTCGATCGCGTGAAGGACGGCTCGGTCGCGTTGCTCGCGGACGTCGACGAGCCGGCCCAGCCCAAGGTTCACGACCGCGTTCAGGCCTTGCGCACTGGATCGGCACCCGCGGACGCGATCAAGGCGTATAACGAACTCGACGAGATGCTCCGAAGGGACAACGCGACCGGCTCGCTGGCGAATGGTGGCAACGTTGTAATCCCATTTCCCGGCAAGCATCGCCCAACTCCGGTGATCTTTGGTCCATTCAAGCAGGAGGGGACGCTCGACGGACAAGTTTATCGCATCGGCGGCAAAGACGATTCGAAGCATGTGCATATTCGCAACGCGGGACGCGAGTTTACTACGCTTGTAGCCGATGAAGCGCTGGCGCTTAGTCTGCGACATCACCTGTTCGGAGGCGTCCTGCGCTTCTCGGGCACAGGTACGTGGATCCGACACGGTGACGGTACTTGGGAGCTCAAAAAATTTGAAATTGGACATTTTGAGGCGCTGGACGATGCCCCGCTTGAGGAAGTTCTTGGGCGCATCCGGGCAGTACGCGCCAAAGGGGTGCAACAGCTTGTTGATCCAGTCGCACAGTTACTTGCTGACCGGCATAGTGACGAGAGCGCTGCGTGATCGTTGTCTTCGACGCGAGTACGCTAGTATTCCTGTTCACCCCTGACGCAAATCCGCCCACAGACCCCTCTACTGGTAGGGTGGTTGGCAATTGTCAGGATAGGATTAAGTACCTTATTGCCGACCTTCAGAAAGCCAAAGCGCAGATTATTATTCCGGCTCCCGCGCTCGCGGAGGTGCTTGTTTATGCCGAGGATGCTGCCAGCGAGTGGTTGAACATTCTCAACCGGTCCCGACACTTTCGAATTGCTCCATTCGATCAGCTCGAAGCCGTCGAATGCGCAGCAATGGCCAACGTTCGCCGCAATGGTCCCAAGCCGAACCAAGCGCTGAAACGTAAAGCCAAATTTGATGAGCAAATTGTTGCTATTGCCCGGACACAGATGGCAACGCTGA
The DNA here is from genome assembly GCA_964575105.1 of uncultured Stakelama sp. GTDB lineage: Bacteria > Pseudomonadota > Alphaproteobacteria > Sphingomonadales > Sphingomonadaceae > Sphingomonas. Next base: position 14,329 of record CAZNQA010000073.1, on the reverse strand, counting down.
TACTGTCTGACGATAACGATATTAAGCGGCTCGTGGGAGACAGTGTCCCTGTTCGTGGTATGGCCGATCTACTGCTTCCACCCGAAGATCTGCAGACGAATCTTTTTCCAGACTGATACATCGCTAATTGCCCCGTATCGCCACAGGGGGGCTGGTCGGAGCGCTGCTTATCTTCGCACAGCGTCCGGTTATATGGGTTAACAACGGAACAGGGCCTTTGATCGCTGTCGGCGCTCTATTCCTATGTGTGTTGGCAGTTCCCGCCATCGTAGTGGCAATGATCACGGGGTCGGCTCGCAACGCGCATCCGTTCTGCCTGAATATCCGCAGTCAGGGGTCTCATGCGAGGAAACAAACCCAACGCAAACCCCCGTCCAACACCCGGCAATCCTGCCACCTCTGCACGCCACCACAACCGGCGGCAGCGCCACGCAGAACCGCACCCTTGTCGAGCGGAGCGATTTCCCGAAGCCACACCACCAGAACGTCAGCGCACCCAAATCGCGCACCCAGACTGCGCAACCCCCGACACCCCACCCCAGCCAGCGGGAAGCGCCCCAACGCCACGCCCCCCGCCGCCGGTCACCCCCCGCCTCAGACGGGCTCCGCCTCTGCCACCGCCGCAGGCACCCCCGCCGCACCACCCTCGCGCAAAAACGCGAGCAGGTCGGCGTTGACCCGGTCGGGGTCGGTGATCGCGATGCCGTGGTTGCCGCCGGGATAGACGAGCAGCCGGGCGTCCGGGATGATCTCGGCCGCGCGTTTGCCGACAGCGAGCGGGACGATCTGGTCGTCGTCGCCGTGGATCACCAGCGTCGGCACGTCGATCCGGCGCGCATCGTCGGTATAATCGACCTGCCAGCTGAACGAGGTTTCGTATTGCGCGAGCAATCCGCCCTCCAGACCGAGGAACCAGAAGAGGTCGCGCATCCCCTGCGTCACCGTCGACCCGTCGCGGTTCGCGCTGAAGAAGGGGGTCGCCACCTGCTTGAAGAATTCCGAGCGGTTCGCGAGCGTTCCGGCGCGGATCTGGTCGATGGCTTCCAGCGGAACGCCGTCCGGATTGTCAGGGTCCTGCAGCATCTGCGGGACGATCGAATCGAGCAATACGACCCTGGCGACGCGGCTGGATCCGTGTCGAGCGATATAGCGCGCGACTTCGCCGCCGCCGGTTGAATGCCCGACGAGCACGACGTGCTCCAGATCGAGGTGTTCGATCAGGTTGCCGAGATCGTCCGCCCAGGTGTCGACGTCATTGCCGAAATCGGGTTGATCGGAGCGGCCGTTGCCGCGCCGGTCGTGCGCGATGGTGCGATAGCCGTTGGCGCGCAGAAACATCATCTGGCCTTCCCAGGCGTCGCCGGTCAGCGGCCAGCCGTGGCTGAAGACGATCGGCTGGCCCTTGCCCCAATCGCGATAGTAAATCCGGGTTCCGTCATGCGTGGTATGGATCGGCATTTCACGTCTCCTGAAGGATGGCGCAAGCGATACAGGCCACCAGCGGACGCATTTTCGAATCTACCGTAACTGTCGTTGGTGACGGAGACTCGGGTCGTGGTAGCGGTACGATGGTATCATGCAATCCGACCGGAAACGCGGTGAAAGCGCGGGTGACGCGGCCAGATGATGTGCAGATGGCAAGACGCCCGGGAATGCCGACATCAGAACGGCAAAGCGAGCCGTTGTCTTTTCTTCATCCGGGCAGCGCTGCCCGACCCGGACAGAACAAACCAAGCACAAACCCCTGTCCTACACACCCCGATCCTGCCTACCTGAACGCCACCACCCCAACAGGAGGCAGCGCCATGCAGAACCGCATCCCCGTCGCGCGCAGCGATCGGCCGGATCTTCCCGATTTCGCGCCCGTGCCGCGCAAATACCGGCATGATGGCTGGACGCCCGAGCGGCAGAAGGCGTTCATCGAGGCGCTTGCCGATACCGGCTGCGTCAGCCGCGCCGCCGCGATGGTCAACATGGCGCAGGCCAATTGCTACACGCTGCGCCGCGCGCCCGGCGCGGAGGAATTTCGCCGCGCGTGGGATGCCGCACTCGACTTCGGGTTGCAGCGGCTGAAGGACATTGCGTTCGAACGCGCGATCGAGGGGTATCAGGTGCCGGTGTTCGTCGGCGGGCGGCTGATGGGCTATCGCCGCAAGACCAACGACGCGCTGCTGATGTTCTGCCTGCGGCATTATGGCCATGATACCGAGGGGCGGCGCACCACCATCGCTTATTACAGCGCCGCCGCGACGGCGGGCGCGAAGGCTGGGGACGCGAATGGCGACGAGTCCGGCGCGGGGGCGGCGACCGCGATCGCGCAGGCCTCCGCCACGGTGCGGACCGTCACGCGCGGTCGCGCGCGCGGGAAGCGCGGGAGCGGCGCGGTGGCGTGCGCTGCGGACGCGCTTGGGCAGGACGATTCTGGCGGGGCGGACCTCGACGAATCGGCGAGCGACGGATCGGCGCGCGAGGGGGCGACGCGGCAGGATGCGCTGGCGGCGACGCTCCAGGATTTCGGCGGGGTGACGCTCGATGCGACCGCCGCCGCCGCGATCGCCGAGGCGGTGGCGGCGTGCGCGGCGCGGCGGCGCGACGCGAACGCGCGGATCGCCGCGGGCGGGGACGCGGCGATCGCGCAGCGGCTCGATGATAACGAACCGGGAATGGTCAAGATCGGCTGGCCCGACACGCAGCATTGGGGGCAACTCGAGCAGACCTATCCGCGCGACGAAGCCGATGCGTTTGGCGATGCGGCGGATTTCGACGAGGTCGACGGGTCGGACGAGACGGGGATGGACCCGCGCTTCGTTCACGAACTGCCGTGGTCGCTGGCGGGGGTGGATCTGCCCGAGGATCCGGGGGCTTCGGGCGTGGGGGAGTGAGGGGTTTCTCGCCCGGGCGTGGGTCTGGTACGGGGGTGGTGGTGGCGTCGAACGGGGGATCGGGGGTGAAGCGGATTTTGGGTGCGGTCGCGGTTGTCGTTGCGCTCGCGCCGCTGCCCGCCGCGACCCCGGCACCGGAACAGGCACCTGCCTTCACCGTCCAGTTGTACCGCGGCGGCACGGTCGATTCGCGCAGCCTTGCCGGGCGGGTGGTGATCCTCAACTTCTGGGCGAGCTGGTGTGTGCCGTGCAAGCGCGAGCTTGCCGAGCTCGACGGGGTGCTTGCGCGGCACGGTAGCGCGCGCGTCGCGATGTTCGCGATTGACGCGGGCACCCGCACCGAGGCGCGGCTGCTCGACCGGCAGGCGGCGGGGATGCGGGTGCCCGTCGCGACCGGCATCACCCCGCCGTATCGCCCGCGCGGCGGCGCGGTGCCGACGACCTTCGTGATCGACTCGCGCGGGCGGATCGTGACGGTGCAGGCGGGGGCGTTCCGGCCGGGCGAGATCGCGCGGTTGGTCGATACGCTGCTCGGGGTCAGTCCGGCAGACGGTAAATGACGTTCTGCATCTTGCCGACGCAACCGAGCACCTCGGTGCCAAGCGTCGGCGGCAGATAGCGGAACCGCGCGACCGCGCGCTCGGTCGAGGGGCCGAACACGAACGGCGGATAGGCGATCACGGTGCGGACGTCGGTAACATGCCCGTCGGCGGCGATATCGAACGCGACGCGCGCATTCCCCTCGAAATGCCAGCGTTGCGCCTCGCTCGGGAAAGCGGTGTTCGAGATGTCGGTGTTCTGCGCGACCGGGCGGACGTCGAGCAGCGAGCATTGCTCGGGCGTGATCCCGGCGGCGGTGAGGCGCTGCTCGCCGACCGCGGGGGCACCGCTGCGCTTGTCGATCAGCGCGAGATGGAGCTGCGCGAGGCTGCGGATCGGATCGTCCTGCGGGAGCGTCGCGGGCGGGGTCGCGATCACGGTCTCGAGCAGCGCGCGCGCCGCGGGGAGCGTGCCCGCTGCCTCGAGCGCGAGCGCCTGTTCGGTGCGGAGCCATGCGGTTGCATGTTCCGCGCCGGGCTGGTTGCCGAGCTTCGCCAGCGCGGCCGCGAACCGCCGCGCCCGGTCGTTCTCATACCCGCTGCGGGAGGCGAAGTTCTTGCCGGTCGAACCGGCGACCAGCGCATAGGCGCGGACGTCGACCGGGGCGTCGCGCGAGACCAGCAGCGAATCGAGCGAGTCCTGTGCTGCCGTGCGGCCGCGGTTGTCCCTGGCGGCATAGACCGCGGCGAACGCCTGCGAAATCGGCCCTTCACCGGGCTTTTTCGGGTCGAACGCGGGGGAGACGACGTCGGGGTCGGCGTGAATCTGCGTCAGCCAGTCGCGTGTGCGGTCGCGGAAGGCGTCGATCAGCGACAGCGCGGGCGGGCGTTTGACGCAGCGCAGCTCGAGCCGCACCGTCTGGCGCCAGAACGCGTTGAGCTTGGCGACCGCGCTGGGTTGCCAGCGCCATGCCTCGACGCTCCCCGCGAACACGCTGCCGAGCGCGCCGGGCTTGCTCGCGAAGACCGGGCTCGCGCCGGTGACGCGGCCGTCGTCGCCGATCGCGAATTCGACCACCGCGACATCCTGCGGCGTGACGTCGCCGCCGCACACCGGGAGATCCATGTCGCCACCCGCGAGCCAGCTCTGGTCGGGCAAATGGCCTGCGCCCGAATAGGTCAGATATTCCCGGACATTCTCCTCGTTGCCGAGCCGCGCGTAAATGAGTGCGGCGTTGCCGCGGATGCGGACCTGGCTGATCGAGACTTGAGTCGTGGTCCGTCCGGTCAGGTCGAGCGCCTTCTCGATGAAGGGCACGGCAAGTTTGGGTTGCCCGCGATTGAGCTCGGCGAGCGCTCGCGCGCTGTAGATATTGGCCTGGTCGGTCTTCGGCAATTTGGCAAAACCCGCGGCATCGGCGCGGACCGTATCGAGCGTGGAGGCCGCGAGATCCGGCTGCTCGGTGATCGCGGCGAGCGCGAGTCCGTATCGCGCGGACACGGCAGTGGCGGAGGTCGGATCGGGAGCCGCGGCGATCGCCCGTTGGAGCTCGGTGATCGCCTGCAGGTTGCTCGCGCCGCCGCGGTGAAGGCTGCCGAGCAACAGCAACGCCTCCGACAGGTCCTCGTCGCGCGTGACCTTCTGCGCGGCGAACGCGCGTACCGCGAGCGATGCCTCGGTGATCGCGGGATCGAACGCGCGGGTCTTCTGCAAGGCGGAGGCGAGTCGCGAGCGGATCACCGCGGCCGAGCGCGCGGTCGGCGTCAACCCCACGAGTGCGGCGCGATAGGCGGTGATCGCGGTGGCGAAGTCACCCTTCTCGAACGCGGCCTGCCCGGTGTCGAACTGCGCTTGCGGGCTCTGCGCGGTGGCGCTGCCGCCGGCCAGCACGGTCGCGCAGGCGGCGAGAAACACCCAGCTCATGCCGTTCGGTCGCATCTTCACCCCCTTCATCCTGCCCCGAATCGCAAGCTATCAACTTGAATCGCTGTTCGGAAGCATCCGTCACGAATAAAAGCGGGCGGGGGGCAGGGGGGGCGCCCGAAGCCGCGTCAGGCCGCGCGGTGCGACGGACGGGGGCTTGCGTTGAAGTCGCGGTACCAGAGCGCGAACGCTTCGGGCGCCAGCGGGCGTGCGTAGAAATAGCCCTGCGCCTCCTCGCACCCCATTGCGGTCAGCGCGGCGTCGACCGCGGCGGTCTCGACTCCCTCGGCGACCACCTGCAGCCCGAGCTGACGCGCGAGCGAGATCATCGTACGGACCAGGATCCGGTCGCGCGGATTGCCTTCGCCCATGCCGCGCACGAACGACTGGTCGATCTTGATGATCTGCGCAGGCAACCGCTGGAGATAGGCGAGGCTGCTTTGCCCGGTGCCGAAATCGTCGATCGCAATTCGCACCCCGATCGCGCGCAGTGCCTCGAGCCGGACGAGTCCGCTGTCGCCATCCGCCATCACCGCGCTTTCGGTCAGTTCGAGCTCGACCATCGCGGCGGGGACCTGATGCTTGGCGAGCAGCAACTGGAGGTTGAGCGTGAAATCCTCCTCCTCCAGATTGGCGGCGGAGATGTTGATCGCGAGCGGGATGCGCATTCCGGCAAGCTGCCATGCGCGGACTTGCGCGAGCCCCGTGTCGATCACCCAGGCGGTCGTCAAGCGCGCGAGCGTGGTGTTCTCGATCACCGGGATGAATTCGGCGGGCGATACGGCGCCGAAGGACGGATTTTGCCACCGCAGCAACGCCTCCGCCCCGATGCAGCGCCCGGTGGCAAGGTCGACGCGCGGCTGATAGGCGAGATGGAGTTCGTCATCCACCTCCAGCGCTATGCCGAAAGCGCTCAGCAAATCGAAATTGCGCAGGTGCGGCCCATCCATCGCGGCGGAGAAGACACCGATCGCTCCGTCCGAATTGCGCGCGTCCTGCGCCGCGCTGTGCGCCGCCCGCAGCACGTCGCGCGATCGCATGGTCCCGAGCGTGACGGGGGCGATCCCTGCGGTCAGCGTCGTGACGAAGCGCGCGATGGACGCTTCCGCCGACGCCTTCATTCCGCATTCCAGGGTCGCATAATAGGATTCGAGCGTATGTCCGGGTTCGGAGATCAACGCCAGTTGGGTCTCCCCGACATGGTAGACGGTGCGATGCGCACCGATCAGCCCCGCCACGGTGCGTGCCGCCAGTTTGACGAATTCGTCGATGAAGTTGGTGCCGAGAACCCGGATCAGGCTGTCGACCTGTTCCCCGCGCGCAAGATCGATCAGCGCGACAAACCGCAACTGGCCGGGATGCTCGTGCGCAAGATCGTCGAAATTCTCGAAGAACTGCAGGCGATTGGGCAATCCGGTGACGGGGTCGGTACGGCCCAGCGAATGCTGCATCTCGATTTGCGACATGACCATCGCGGCAAGATCGCGGAGCGCCTTGATCTCCTCCTCGGTGGCGGAACGCGGTTCGGTTCCGAGAACGCATAACGCCCCGAGACCGTGTCCGTCCGCGGTGACGAGCGGGGCACCCGCGTAGAAACGGATTCCCTGCCGCCCGAGCACGCTGTCGGCATAGACCGGATCGTCAGCGAAATCGGGGATGACAAGCACTTCGGTGGTCTCGGCGACTTCGGCACAGGGCGCGCCCTCGCGCGGGAGCGTCTGGTGGGCAACGCCGACGCGGGACTTGAACCATTGGCGGTCGCTGTCGGTCAGCGAAACCGCAGCGATCGGCACACCGAAAATCTGCGCAGCCATCCGCGTAATCCGGTCGAAGCTCTCGCTTGACGGCGTATCCAGCAGATTGAGTTGCCGCAAGGCTTCAAGCCGCGCGACTTCGTCGGTCGTACCCATCGAGAAACTCCGTTTGCCCGATCCTCCTCGTAAAATCCTGATATCGCTCACACGTTAACAGAATGATGCGGTCGGCGCGAGTAAACTCGAGCCGCTGGGGAGGGGGCCCGACGGGTGGCGATGACCCGGATCGGAGACGCCGCAACGGGGCCACCGTCAGCGTCCAGGACCCATCAACGGTGGGGCGGTCCGGCTACGAAAGGTTGTCACTTGGAGTCCGGTCGCGGAGCGTCGGCGTTTCCCGGTCGCTCGCTCGGGCGGCGTTTCCCTGCCTAGCGGTGGAGGAACACCATCACCGCATCGAACAGCGTCGCGCCTGCCAGCGGGCCGATGAGCAGCATCACCAGGTTGAAACCGATGATCCAGGTCGTCAGCGTCTCGGCGCGCTTGGACATGCGCGGGGGTGCGGGTTTGGGTTCCCACGGTTCGGGCGGTGGCCAGCCATTCTGGAAATCTACGAACATCCCGCGACTCCGTTTCGCGATTCACTGTAGCCGAAACGCCCGGAAGCGCACAGTGGCCCCATCGGTGCGACAGGGCGACATCGTCGCTAAAGTGAACGCCCGCTAAACGGTGTATTCCGGGTCAGTTCAGGCCGACTCAGGCAAAGGTTGCAACACGCTAGCCCCCCATGCGTTTGGTTGCGGACAGAGGGCCTGCTGGATTGAGGAGATTGGACATGAACAGCTTTTTGAAGAAAGCCGGTCTCGGCCTCGCGCTCGCCGCGACCGCATTGACCGCGGCGGCACCCGCCGACGCGCAACGCTGGCGTGGCGGTGGCTGGCACGGCGGCTATGGTGGTGGTTACGGTGGCTACCGCGGCGGGTATCGCGGGTATAACAACGGGGCCGGGACTGCGGTCGTCGCCGGGATCGCCGGGCTTGCGATCGGTGCGGCGCTGACGTCGAACCGGAACGACCGCTATCGCGACGATTATTACCGTCAGCGCGGGTATCAGCCTTATTATGACGACGGCTATTATCGCAGCCACGGTTATTATCCGAACGACGGATATTATGCCTATCGTTCGCAGCGCGACTGGGGCCGGTGCTGGATCGAGCGGCGCTATGATCGCTATTACGACGACTACGTCCGGGTCCGCGTCTGCGATTGATCGCTGATCGGCCCGGGGGGTCGAAAGACGTGGGCTGAAAGACGGCGCGGGCTTAGGTCCGCGCCGTTTTCGTGTCTGGCCTATTGCCGCGTTTTGCGTCATGAGCGCGACCATCATGACCGACACCGATCTCCCCCCCGACCGCCTTTCCTCCAATCCACGCAGCCCGTTCTTCGACGAGGACAAGCTGGCGCGCGGGATCGGCATCCGCTTCAAGGGTGCCGAGCGCACCGATGTCGAGGAATATTGCCGCTCCGAGGGGTGGATCCGCGTCGCGCTGGGCAAGAAGGTGGATCGGCATGGGCAGCCGCTCACCTTGAAGCTGTCGGGCGAGGTCGAGGCCTGGTTCGAGCGGCCTGCCGAGGGGCGCTGAGGGCTGAACTTTGTTTTCTAAAGCCCCTCCCCTTCAGGGGAGGGGTTGGGGTGGGGCAGTCCCGAGCGTTGCGCTCTGCGAGATACAGCCCCACCCCCAGCCCCTCCCCTGAAGGGGAGGGGAGCTTTCAGTTAGTGGACGAAACGCGCCACCACGTCGCGATAGCTGCGCGACACCTTCACCTGGGCGTTCGACTGGAGCACCAGGAAGCATTCGCCATTGGTATGCGGCTTCACTTCCTTGACCAGGTCTAGGTTGACGATGGTCGAGCGATGCACCCGCTGGAACCGGCGCGGATCGAGGCGCTTCTCGAGATCCTTCATCGTTTCGCGCAGGATCAGCGTGTTGTCGCCGGTGTAGATGCACATGTAATCGCCCGCGGCGTCGATCCGCTCGATCGTGTCGACATCGACCCGGAAGATCTGCCCGCGGTCCTTGATGTTGATGAGCTTCTCGAAGCGGTTGGCGGAGACCTGCTCGCCGCCGTCGGTCAGGTTCTCGACCGAATCGGGGGCGATCTCGGCGATCACTTCCTTGAGCCGGTCGACCTCGGTCGCGCCGCGTTTCTCGGACAGGCGCTGGCGGACACGGTCGAGCGTGTCGGCGAGGCGGCTCTCCTCGACCGGCTTCATCAGATAATCCACCGCGTCGGTCTCGAACGCCTTGAGCGCGTGGTCGGAATACGCGGTGACGAAGACGAACAGCGGCGGCTCGACTTCCATCAGCCCCTGGACGACCGAAAAGCCGTCGAACCCCGGCATCTGGATGTCGAGAAAGACCAGGTCGGGCTTGTGCGTCTTGATGCTGCGGATCGCCTCGCGGCCGTTCATGCACGTATCGATGATCTCGATGTCTTCATGCGCCGCCAGCCGGAGCTGAAGCCCCTGGGTGGCGAGTTTCTCGTCGTCGACGAGGATGGTTCGGATCGTCATGCGGCCTCTTTCTTCGGTTCCTCGAGCTGGAACGGGATTTCGATCTCGACCCCGAATCCGCCCCCCGGGATCGATCGCGTCTCGAACTTGTGATCCGGCCCGAACGCTTGGGCCAGTCTCTCCCTGATATTGGCAAGCCCGACCCCGGTGGAAAGGGGTTGGCTCTGCGAAACGCTTGTCCGAGCCTTGGCTTCGTTCAAGCCAGGACCGGTGTCGGATACGACGATCTGCACCCGATCCCCGTTGAGCCGCGCGCTGACGCTGATATCCGCGCCATCTTCCTGCGGGGTCACCGCGTATTTGATCGCGTTTTCCACGAGCGGCTGGAGGAGCAACGAGGGCAGGCGTGCACGCGCCGCGCGCGGATCGACCTCGAAATGCGGGCGTAGCCGTTCCTCGAAGCGCATCTTCTCGATCTCGAGATACAGTTTCAGCGTCTCGAATTCCTGCTGCACCGTGACATGCGCGGTCGGCTCGTTGGCGAGCGTGTAGCGCAGGAAGGCGGAGAGCCGCCCGAGCATCGCATTGGCGCGCTCGGTTTCCTTGAGCAGCACCAGTGTCGAGATCGAATTGAGCGTGTTGAACAGGAAATGCGGGTTGAGCTGATAGCGCAACATCGCGAGTTGCGCCGACGACGCGGTGTTCTCCAGCGTGGCGAGCTGGTCGATCTGTTCCTCGACGATCAGGTAGAAGTTGATCCCGAAATACAGCGCGGTCCAGCCGGCAAGCACGGTGAAGTTGAGGAAGATCGTGCCGAGCACGAGGCTGACCGTCAGCCCCGGGGTGGAGGATTTGATGAACGAGAAGGAGAAGGCGTCGAGCACCGCATACAGCAACGTCGCGACCGCGAGCGTCGCGATCGTCAGCAGCGCCATCGCGAGTCGCGGCTGACGGCGGTACATCTGGTACAGCGTCGAGAGCAGCAGCGTGATGCTGTAGCCGACGATCGATTCGATCACGACCGGGATGATGACCGAGACTTCGCTGGCGTTGGAGACGCTCGAGACGCCGCGCAGGATGAGATAGCCGGTCCAGCCGGCCGCCTGCAGCGTCCAGAAGGCTCGGCTCTTGTCCTCGAAGAACGGCCGCGAGAAGACGGTGGGCTTTGTGGTCAGCGGCATGGCGCGCGTTCTAGCCCGCACTGGCGGCAAGCGCAAAGCGCGCTATGATCCTTATCAAGCGCCGCGCGGGACGATGCGGCCTTTGTCTGGAAAGGATTGCCATGAACGATATGCCCGAGCGCGCGCAGTTCACCGCGATGGAGCATGGCACGCAGGCCGACTGGCGGATCATCGGGTCGCATTTCGGCGATTTCGCGAAGACGCTGCCGGGGCGCGTGCTGACGCATCTCAAGCTGCTCGACGGCGATTATGGCGGGTTCCCGGTCGACCGGCTGCAACATTCGCTCCAGACCGCGACGCGTGCGCATCTCGACGGGCGCGACGAGGCGTATGTCGTGATGGCGCTGCTCCACGACATCGGCGACACGCTGGGGACGTATAACCATCCCGAGATCGCGGCGGCGATGCTGCGGCCGTTCGTGTCGGAGGAGCTCCACTGGATCGCCAACACGCATGGCGTGTTCCAGGGCTATTATTTCTTCCATTACATCGGCGCGGATCGCGATTTGCGCGAGGCATATCGCGGGCACCCGCATTTCGAAGCGTGCGCGGAATTCTGCGAGAAATATGATCAGGCGGCGTTCGATCCCGTGTTCGAGAGCGCGCCGCTGGCGTTCTTCGAGCCGATGGTCGGGCGGCTGTTCTCGCGGCCGATCAATTCGATCTACGCGAAAGCGGCGGCTGAGGCGGCGGCGGTTTAGCCGAGGCGCCAGCCCTCCGTGCAGTCCCAACCTCCGTTCGGGCTGAGCGAAGTCGAAGACCAGTGCGATGCGCAGGCCCTTCGACTTCGCTCAGGGCGAACGGGGGGTGGCATAGTGGCAGGCGCACCGCCCTTTCCGGACAAAAAAAGGCCGCCGTTCCCGAGGGAGCGGCGGCCAGTGTATCCAGGAAGCTTCGGAGCGCGGCTTAGAAGGTGAAGCGCGCGCCGAGGCGGATCGTGTAGAGCGACTGCGTGATGTTCAGCGCAGCTTCGTTCGGAGCGACGAACGACGAGTAGCGATACTGCGCGCAAGGCTGCGACGAGGTGGTCGCGGTGCGGCCGGTCGCTGCGGTCCCGGTCGGGGTCGCGACGGTCAGGCACTGTACCGTCACCACACCGGCTGCGGCGTTGTTGAAGGTCGGGCCGACCTGACGCAGACCGCCCCAGTTCTTGTTGAGCAGGTTGGTGAAGTTGTTGATGTCCGCGAAGAGCGAGACGCGCGACCGGCCTACGAAGGTCGGCAGTTCCTGCTCGAGGTGGAGATCGATCACGGTGTTCGCGCGGCTGCGGGCGATGTTCTTGCCGGCGATCTTGCCGCGATAGTTCTTGAGCTTCGACCCGTTGATCAGCCCCTCGAGCGAATCCCGGGTAGCCGTCGTGTCGTAGCTCACCACCGGATCGTTGATGCCGGTCGGGACGTAGAGCAAGTTGGTCGACTGGTTCGCGGTCAGCACGGTGCCGAAGACTGCCGAACGGTTGGCGGTGTTGTCGAGCATCGTGAAGCTGTACGGACGGCCCGCGCGGGTCTCGCCGAACAGCTGGATCTTGGTCTTGTAGTCACGGAAGAAGGCGTGATCGTAGCCGACTGCATATTTGTACTGCCACGTCGTCTGCTGATCCGACGTCCCGAGGACGGGGCGGTTCGGGTCCGAGAAGACCTGGAAGCGGTAGTTCGAGTTGATCGTCGACGACGTCGCGTTGCTGATGTCGCGAACGTCCTGCAGCGTGAAGCTGCCCGAGAGCGAAAGACCGAAGTCGAACGTCTTGTCGACGCGGACCACACCGATGTGGCTGCGGCCGCCCGAGGCATTGGTGGTCAGGATGTCGTAATTGTTGTCGGTGAACCCGGCTGCCCCGGCGATGTTGCCATAGCGCGGACGACCGTCGGGCAGGGTGCCGATGACGACCGAGCGGATGTCGGTGAAGATCACCTGATCGATGTTCTTCGAGAAGTAGTAATCCGCCCCGAAGTTGAACCCGAACAGCGTGATGTCACCCGACAGCGTCGCCTTGAGCGAACGCGGCAGGTGGAAGTTCGGATCGATCGCGCCGGTGTTGGTCCGCTGGATCGCGGTGTTCGTCCCGATGTTGGTCGCCTGCGCCAGAAGCGCTGCCGGAACGACGCCCGTGACGTTGTTGAGCGCGACATCGCACAGGCTGCCGGCCACGGCGCACGTCGGATCGAGCGTGGTGCCCGTCGAATAGCGGTTGATGGTCAGCGAGTTGGTGGTGATCGTGTTCGAGAAGCTGTTCGACAGATAGATGTCGGGCGACCCGCCGCCGAAGATGCCCGCGCCACCGCGAACCTTCAGGCCGTGCACGAAATTGCCCGCGTTATAGGCGAAGCTGATCCGCGGCTCGATCTGGTCGAGGCCCTTGTAGGTCTTGGTGTTGGGGAAGCCGTAGCGGTTCGTGAAGAACGTGTTGAGGATCGGCTTTTCGCCCATCGCATACATGCTGTAGCGCGCGCCGTAGCTGAGCGTCAGGTCGGGCGTGACCTGCCAGTCGTCCTGCAGACCGAAGGTGTACTGCGTGTAATGGAAGTTGGCAGCAGCGGTGCCCGGACCGTTGATCTCGGCAGCGTAGATGAGCTGGTTGGCGCGGCCGGCGGTATAGTCGGCGACCGAGTCGAAGTACCACGACCCGAGGCTGTTCTGGACGAAGTTGTTGAAGGTGCGGTTCTCGGTCACGTCGACCAGCAGCTTCACCTCATGGTTGCCCGCGCGGTAGCGGCCGAGGAACGACCCTTCCCACGTGTCGAAGAACAGCTGGTTGGTCTGGCGCGAGTTGTCCGGCCCGAAGAAGATGCGCGGCGCACCGGTCGCGCAGCTCGTTGCGGTGTTGCCCGACGCCTGGACGATCGAGGTCGGATCGACGCAGACGCCGATCTGCCCCGAACCGCGCCCGAGCAGCGGCTCCTGACCACGCTGGCTGTACTTGTAAAGCCCGCGGATTTCGGTCGAGAACTTGTCGGTCCAGTCCGAGTTCAACTGAACGATCCCGGCGCGCAGCAGCTCGGTCAGCGCATAGGCGTTCGAGCTGAGGCCATAGCTCGGCGTAGATGCGCTGGTCGAGGTGTTGTTCTGGCTGACCAGCGAGTCATAGGCGTTGATGTAGGACAGCGACAGCTTCTGACCGCTGGTGATGTTCCAGTCGATCTGCGCGACGAACTTCTCGTCCTTGCGCGGATTGATGACCAGCGCGTCGCCCGGCTTCACCGCTGCATAGCGGCTCGTCGCGGTAACGCCGTTGATGGTGTTGATCTGGTTCTGGGTAAGACCCGGGATCTGCGGGACGAGCGTGCTGAACGGACGCGGATCGGTGTTGCGCTCACCCGAGACCATGAAGAACAGCTTGTCCTTGATGATCGGGCCACGGAGCATCGCGCCGTAGGTTTCGCTCTTGTACTTGGGCAGGTTGATCTTGGTCGAACCGATCCGGTCGCCCGACAGGCCGTCGGTGTTCTGCGAATAGAAGCCGGTGCCGTGGAATTCGTTCGTGCCCTTGAGCAGGATCGTGTCGATCGCGCCGCCCTGGAAACCGCTCTGGCGGAA
>CAZNQA010000072.1:0-17000 GCA_964575105.1 uncultured Stakelama sp. | reverse complement strand
CGCTACTTCCTCGACAACGTCGTCAACTGGGTGCTCGAGCTCGATCGCGGGCGCTATTACACCTACGAATCCAACTATTCCGGTTACCTTGAAAAGAAGGTCAAGCGGCTCGAGCAGGAAGAGCGCGAGGAGCAGGGCAAGGCCAAGGCGATCTCGGACGAGCTGGCGTGGATGCGCCAGACCCCCAAGGCGCGGCAGACCAAGTCCAAGGCGCGTATCCGTGCATTCGACGAGCTGATGGAGAAGCAGGAGAATCGCTCGATCGGCAAGGCGCAGATCCTGATCCAGCTACCCGAGCGGCTCGGCGGCAAGGTGATCGAGGCGAAGGGCCTGACCAAGTCCTATGGCGACAAGCTGCTGTTCGAGAACCTCGACTTCGTCCTGCCGCCGGGCGGGATCGTTGGCGTGATCGGGCCGAACGGCGCGGGCAAGTCGACGCTGTTCAAGCTGATCACCGGGCAGGAGACGCCGGACGTCGGTTCGATCGAAGTCGGGCAGACGGTCAAGCTCGGCTATGTCGACCAGTCGCGCGACGATCTCGACCCGAACAACAACGTCTGGGAGGAAATCTCGGACAAGCTCGAGATCTTCCGCTTCGGCAAGCAGGAGCTGGGCACGCGGGCGTATGTCGGCGCGTTCAACTTCAAGGGCCAGGACCAGCAGAAGAAGGTCGGCCAGCTGTCGGGCGGTGAGCGCAACCGCGTCCATCTCGCCAAGATGCTCAAGGAGGGTGGCAACGTCCTCCTGCTCGACGAGCCGACCAACGATCTCGACGTCGAAACGCTGCGCGCTTTGGAAGAGGCGTTGGAGTCGTTCGCAGGGTGCGCGGTGGTGATCAGCCACGACCGCTTCTTCCTCGATCGTCTCGCCACGCACATCCTCGCGTTCGAGGGCGACAGCCATGTCGAGTGGTTCGAGGGGAACTTCGAGTCTTATGAGGAGGACAAGCGGCGTCGTCTGGGCGATGCCGCGGATCGTCCGACGCGGCTGGCGTACAAGAAGCTGACGCGCTGATTTGAAAATGCTTCCCCGGCTGCGGCAGGGGAAGCATTTTCCGGGCGGTATGGTTTCTGCTTACTTACCCCGTTCGTTTCGAGCGTAGTCGAGAAAGCTGCGCTGTGCCCGGTTTCTCGACTTCGCTCGAAACGAACGGGAGGAGGAGATCGAGTGCTTCAACGTGTGTGACTTGTCGTACCGTGTGAGGGCACCGACTTGCTCTTCGGGGAAAGCTCGACGGCTTGTTCAAAGCGCGGCAGTCTCGAGGCCGAGGCCGTTGATCGTCTCGGACTCTACCTGCTCCCCGAAGGCGATCACCCGCCGCTCCGCATAGGCCTTGTCGGAGGGGGCCCACATCTGGTGGATGACCTGCGCTTTCACGTCCACCACCCAATATTCCGCAATTCCCACCCGGGCATAAAGTCGCAGTTTCCGATTGAGGTCGGTCCTGAGTGTGGTGGACGCGACCTCGACGATCAGCGGAACGGTATCTTTGTCCACCAGCCCGGATACCGGCGTCGTGTTCGTAACGAACATGTCGGGCTGTGGCACATTATGCGGCGGCATACCGATCGAGCCCTCCATCCAGGCTTCCACGTCACGATCAAGCACGGCGCAGGCCGCGACGAGCCGCATGTACAGCCGGTTGGACACCGTGAAATGCTCGCTGAACTGCGCATTCACCGCAACCACCGCGCCATCGATCAGCTCCGTCTTTGCATAGGCATCGAACGCACCCGACCGGTCGAGCAACAGGTAATCAGCCACCGTCAGCTTTGCGGTAAAGGGAACGGCGAGGGCATCCTGCGCGGTCATGACTGCACCATAGCAGGCGCGGGACGCGGAGCAATCAGACGGTGAAGCGCTTGGTGAACCCCTTGGGCGCGCGTTCGTTGTCGGGCTGCGCCTCGACATGGTCGACGCGGGCGGTGTCGGGGCCCTGGCGGCACAGCTCGATCAGCCGTGCGACCGCGTTTTCGTCTCCTGCCGCGAGCAGTTCTATGCGCCCGTCGGTGCGGTTGCGGACCCAGCCGATGACGCCGAGCTCCTGCGCGCGCCGCACCACCCAGTCGCGATAGCCGGTCCGCTGGACCTTACCACTTACGAACACGCGCTGCATCGTCATTACTCACCGGTTACCATCGACCCGCACGCAAAGCCGCGCAGTCAGTCGCGGTGTAGCGCGACCGGGGCTGCGACGCACCAACACAGCGCGCGCGCAGACCGGTATTCGTCGCAGGCCAGCGCCGCTCAGGCGCTGCGGCGGGCGTCGAGGCTGATCGGTCCCGGGCCGGCAGCGGCGAGATACAGGAAGACGAAGCAGTAGAGCATCGCCGCCTCGCCGCCATTCGCCGCCGGAAAGACGCTTTGCGGGAAGTGAACCATGAAATAGGCGACCGCCGACATGCCCGACAGAACGAACGCGACCGGGCGGGTGAACAGGCCAAGCAGGATCAGCGCACCACCGCCAAGCTCGAGCACGCCCGCGGCGATGAACAGCGGCGTCAGTCGCATCGGGAAGGGCGGTACGCCAAAGAACTTCGAGCAGCCATGCTGGACGAACCCCAGTCCAACGATGATACGCAGCAAACTCAGCAGGCGCGGAGACCAGAGTGTCGGGATCGGCATCGGCAAGTTCCCGTTATCGTGGAACCGGCTGGGTGGGCCGATGCGAAGCGGCCGTCAATTGTCGGACACGAAACGATCCGTTGCGGGGTAGGCGATCGCGATCACCTCATAGTTGCGTTCACCCGCCGGCAGGGTCACGCGGCGGACGTCGCCAACCGCTGCCCCGCGCAGCGCGCGCGCAATCGGGGCGTTCCAGCCGATCTTGCCCGCGGCGGCATCGGTCTCGTCGTCACCGACCAGAGTCAGGACGCGTTCCTCGTCGTCCTCGTCGGCGATGGTGACGGTCGCGCCGAACCAGATCTTGCTGTGGTCAGGCTGCGCCGCTGGATCGACGACCTTGGCAGCTTTCATCCGCCGTGCGAGGAAGCCGAGGCGCCGGTCGATCTCGCGGAGGCGTTTGCGGCCGTAGATATAGTCGCCGTTTTCCGAGCGGTCGCCATTGCCCGCTGCCCAGGAAATGACGTCGACCAGCTTGGGACGCTCTTCGCCGAGCAGCTGCTGATATTCCGCGCTCAGCACGGCATAGCCTGCGGGGGTGATGTAGTTCGGGCGATCCATCGCGCGCGTCAGCCCGGGATGCGCTTGCCCAGATACCAGCTGATCCGGTTCGGCCCGGACGAACGCGCGCGCGACGGGTTCATAAGGTCATAGACGACCGCATTCTCGAGCACACGTTGGACGTAGTTCTTGGTCTCGTAGATCGGGATCGCCTCGATCCAGTCGATCATGTCGGGACCGCCCGCCATCCGCGGATCGCCGTTCGCGCGGAGCCATTTGTTCACGTTGCCGGGACCGGCGTTATAGGCCGCGACTGCGAGCGGGTAGCTGCCGAAGGTGCCGAAGATCTTCCGGAAATAGCTCGACCCGACCATGATGTTGTAATCGGTGTCGGTCATCAACGCCGACGCATCGTAAGCGAGGCCGATCTTGCCCGCGGTCTCGCGCGCGGTGCCGGGCATCAGCTGCATCAGCCCGCGTGCACCGGCGCGGCTGACCGCGGCGCGGTCGAACTGGCTCTCCTGCCGTGCGATCGCGTGGATCATCGTCCAGTCGTCCTGGCTCGCGACGGGGACACGGACGTTGGGGAAGCCGACGGTGGTGTAATCGCTGAGGCCGTTCTGCAACGCGCTGCGCCCGACCATCACGCCGAGATCGGGGCGGCCGAGCGTGCGCGAGACTTCGGCGGCGAGGACATGGTCGCTGTCGGTTTTGGCGTCGAGCGCGATCTGGCGGACGAACGCGGTCTGGTCGAGCCAGGCGCCGGTCGTTCCGAGATATTGCGCCGCGCGTACGGTTTCGCGTGCATAGAAAGCGGTGCGTGTGGCCGCGTCGACGGGTCGCGCGACCGGGGCGGCGGGGGCGGTCAGCGTCTGGCCGAGCCGCTCGATCGCAAGCTGGCCGTAGAACATGTCGCGGAAGCCAGCGGCGCGCGCATAATAACCGTTCGCCTCCGAACGGTTGCCCGCAGCCTCGGCGGCGCGGCCCGCCCAGTAGAAGCCCTTCGACTGGGTCGTCGGGGTCTTGGAAGCGTTGGCGTAGCGCAGGAACAGGCCGGTCGCATCGGCGGGCCGGTTCATCTGCTTCATCGCCGCCTGTCCGGCAAGCCAGACGAGGCTCGTATAATCGTCGCGCTCGCCATAAGGGCGCGTGCTGACGTCGGTGCCCGCAGGGTAGGCGTCGTCGACGCGGCGCGCGATGTCATAGGCGACGGCGGTCTGGCCGTCGTTCGCGGCGGCGCGTGCGTTCGTCAGCAAAACCTCGAACCACTGCTCTGCGCTGCCCGGGCGGGTCGCGAGCGGCGCACGTTGCGCGAGCGTCCCGCGCGCGCTGTTCGATGCGCCGTTGAAGCGGTACCAGGTCGCGCGGTCGGCGAGCCAGCCCGGGTCGGTCGCGCCCTGCGCCTCCGTTGCAGCGGCGCGGTTGGATGCGTCAGGCGCATTGGTGCGGAACGCGAGCCGCGCCTCGAACAGCGGGCGCCGCGCGGGACTGGTGAGCGCGATCTGGCGTTGCGCGGAGAGCGTCGAACCTTGCCAGAGCAGATTGTCCATTCGCGCGTCCTGGTCGGCCGGGCTTAGCGCGCCGGGGTAGAAGGCCTGGATCTTCGCCTCGTCTACCGGGGATACCGTACCCGACACCCACGCCGCCCGTGCGGCGGCATTGGCATCGGCGCGCGCGCCAGTGGCGGCGAGCGCCTCGGCGTGGCGCAGGCGGCTGGTTCCGGTCAGCGGCGGGAAGCGGCGAAAATAGGAGACTGCGGTGGCGGGCGACCAGCCCGGCGTCTCGAGCGCGCGTTCGGCCGAGCGGCGGAGCGCCATCTCATTGGGCCAGCCGGGGTGCGCGAGCAGGAAGGCGGCGTAGCGATCGAAGTTATAACCCGTCGTCTGGAGCATCTTCCATTCGGAGATCGCCGAGGCGATCCCGACGTTCGACGGATTGCTCCCGGTCAAAATCTGCGTCGCGCGGCCCCAGCCGAGCTGTTCCTGCACGGCATCCGCCGGCACCGCCAGACTTGAGACACCAGCCAGCAGGAAACCCGATTTGAACAGCGTTGCAATCATGTGGACAGACTATGCTTCCTGTCCGTATTTGTCCCGTCGAAAAACAGGAAATGCGACGGGCAGACCGTCGTGCAGGAGCATAACAGCATGTTTTCGGGTTCGATCCCGGCGCTCGTCACGCCGTTCGCCGCCGACGGCGCCTTCGACGAGCCGGCGTACCGCGATTTCGTCGAGTGGCAGATCGCGGAAGGCTCGGCCGGGCTGGTGCCGTGCGGGACGACCGGCGAGGCGGCGACGCTGACGGCGGACGAGCATTTCCATATCGTCGCCGTCTGCGTCGATCAGGCGCGCGAGCGGGTGCCGGTGCTTGCAGGGGCGGGGTCGAACGACACGCGCGTCGCTATCCACAACATCGCTGCGGCAAAGGCAGCGGGGGCGGATGCCGCACTGATGGTCCCGCCTTATTACAACCGGCCAAACCAGGAGGGGATCTTCCGGCATTTCGAGGCGGTGGCGAACAGCTGCGACCTGCCGATCGTATTGTACAACGTCCCCGGGCGGACGGTGACCGACATTGCGGCGGAGACGGTCGGGCGGATCGCGCAGGCGTTCCCTAGCGTGATCGGGATCAAGGATGCGACCGGGGTGATCCAGCGCGTGTCGGCGCAGCGCGCGGTGTGCCCGGAAGGGTTCATCCAGTTGTCGGGGAATGACGACATGGCGCTCGCGTTTAACGCGACCGGGGGCACGGGGTGCATCTCGGTGACGGCGAACGTCGCGCCGCGGTTGTGCGCGGACTTTCAGGCTGCGTGTGGTGCGGGGGATTATGTGGCGGCGCTGGCGTTGCACGATCGGTTGTTTGCGCTGCACGTCTCGCTGTTCACCGATGCGTCGCCGGGGCCGGTGAAATATGCGCTGAACCGGGTGCGGCCGTCGTTCCCTAAGGCACTGCGGTTGCCGATGACGTGGCCGAGCGAGAATAGCCAGCGCGCGGTCGATGCGGGACTGGCGACGGCTGGGCTGGCTTGAATTTGCACGCCCCGAGAAGTGACTTCACCCCGGCGAAGGCTGGGGTCCAGTAGTGAGATCCTGCGTCATCGAGCGCAGCACTCACGATCAACTGTTCCGCGACTGGGCCCCGGCCTTCGCCGGGGTAGGGGGCGGCGGGACCCTCAATCTTTCGCGAAGAACCGGTCGATCACGCTCTGGCCAAGCCGCGCGGGGCGCTTGGTCTCGATGTCGAGGCAGCACCAGCTCGACTTCACCTCGGCGAGAACCTCTTCGCCGCGCTTGATGATCGTCTCGTAGAACGCCCGTGCGCCCTGGACCTTTTCGAGCAGTACCGTCGCGATGACCTCGTCGTCGAGGAACGTCGGCTTGCGATAGGTGATCTCATGCTTGAGCGCGACCCAGGCATGGGAGGCCAGCGCATCGGCGGGGGCAAAACGCTGCCAATGACTAATGACGGCGGCTTGCACCCACTTCAGGTAAGACGCGTTGTTGACGTGCCCCATGAAGTCGATGTCTGCCGCGTCGATGTCGATCGGGAAGTTGTGCGTCGCGAACTGGGCCATGACATATCCTATCCGAGATCGGTCCCCGGTGCGAGAGCCTTGGATCACGGATCTTAACAATTGTGTTAATAACGACGGGGGGCTCGGTTCGATCCTTCGCAATCGCGTCACGGCCTGACGCCACGGGGCTTTCGCATCGGCGCGGCACGCCCTACATCGCCCCTCCTATGGCGCGCCCCAAACCTGTAACCTTCGAGAAAACCAAGATCGTCGCTGAGAATCGGCGTGCTCGGTACGATTATTCCATCGAGTCGGTGTTCGAGGCGGGAATCGCCTTGACCGGAACCGAGGTCAAATCGCTGCGGACCGGTCAGGGGTCGATCGTCGAGAGCTACGCCGAGGCCAAGGATGGCGCGGTGTGGCTGGTCAACTCCAACATCCCCGAGTTCAGCCACGGCAACCGCTTCAACCATGAGCCCAAGCGGCCGCGGAAACTGTTGCTCCACGCCCGCGAGATCAACAAGATGCACGGTGCGGTCAATCGCGACGGGATGACGCTCATTCCGCTGATGATCTATTTCAACTCGACCGGGCGCGCGAAGATCGAACTGGCGCTCGCCAAGGGCAAGAAGGCGCACGACAAGCGCGACTCGATCAAGGAGCGCGACTGGAAGCGCGAACAGGGTCGGCTGATGCGCGACCGTGGCTGACGCCACCGCCTCGAAAAGTATCGTGGCGCGGGCGTGGGGCTTCGCGCTGAGCCATATCCCGACTCGCGAAGGGATCGAACGCAACCGTTTCCTGCGCCCTGTCGCGCATCGTATCCTGCATCCGGTACTGTGGCGTTTCACCCGGCGTTCGGTACCGCGGGGGGTTGCGCTGGGGGTGGTGAGCGGGATCCTGTTCCCGTTCGTCCACGCCCCGGTTGCGGCGCTGTCCGCCTTGCCGGTGCGCGCCAACGTGCCCGTCGCCGTGGCGACAACGCTGCTTCACAATCCGCTGACCAGCGTGCCGTTGTACTTCAGCGCCTATCATATCGGGTGCTGGGTCCTGCAATGGGATCGCGCGATTCCGGGCCAGCCGATCGCACGCAACGTGGCGGCCCACGCCGACTGGTTCCACACGCTCGTCGCCCAGGTCGGTCCCGCCACGATCGTCGGGCTGGTAGTAATGTCGGCGGTGTTCGCCGCGATCGGCTATGTCGGGGCGGGGTTGGTGTGGCGGATCCGGGTCGGGCGGAAATGGCGGCAGCGGACGCTGCGCAGGAATTTTGTTAACCCGTTTGACTAGGCGTATCGGTTAGATACAACACGCAGGCTTCGTCGCGATTTTTGAAGGGCCTGACATGCGTAGTTCGTATCTCGTCATATCTCTGCTTGCCTCCGTTTCCATCGCGGGGGCGACGTTCGCCCAGACTGCCGCGACCAGGGCCAAGCCGGTTCCCACTGCCGCCGTCCCTGGCAAGCCGACCTACGGCGAGTTCGGAATCGATACCGCTGGCATGGACAAGTCCATCAAGCCGGGCGACAATTTTGCAGAATATGCCGGTGGCACCTGGGCCAAGAACACGCCGATCCCCGAGGATCGCGCGTCGTTTGGGATGTTCAACGTGTTGCAGGACCTGTCGACCGAGCGGACCCGCGGGATCCTCGAGACCGCGATGAAGACGCCGGGCAACAAGAGCGGCGACATGTACGCCAGCTACATGGACGAGGCCGCGATCGAGGCGAAGGGCGCCAAGCCGATCCAGCCGTGGATCGCCGAGATCAAGGCCGTCAAAGACAAGACCGCGCTCGCGGTCGAGATGGCGAAGCTCCAGCGGCGCGGTGTCGGCGGGATGTTCGGGGTCGGGGTCAGCCTCGATGCCAAGGCACCGACCAACTACATCGTCAGCACCGGCCAGTCGGGGCTCGGGCTGCCGGACCGCGATTATTACCTCAAGACCGACGCGAAACTGGTCGAGACCAAGACCGCCTATCAAGCGTATCTCGCGAAGATGCTCGGGCTGATCGGCGAGCCGAATGCGGAGGCGCGCGCTGCCGCGATCGTGGCGTTCGAGACGCAGATCGCGACAGGCCACTGGACCCGGATCATGTCGCGTGACGCGGACAAGCGTTACAACAAGTGGACGGCCGCGGACTTCGCGGCGAAGGCGCCGGGCTTCCCCTGGACCGAATACCAGACCGCGCTCGGCGTCGCGCAGCAGCCCGCTTATATCGTCGGTCAGCCCAGTGCGGTTGCTGCGGAAGCGCAGTTGTTCCAGGCGACTCCGTTGCCGGTGCTCAAGGATTATCTGACGCTCAAGCTGCTGCGCAGCTATGCGCCGTTCCTGTCCAAGCAGTTCGACCAGGCGAATTTCGCGTTCTACGGCACCGTCCTGTCGGGCGCGCCACAGCAGCAGCCGCGCTGGAAGCGTGGCGTCGCGGTCGTCGGCGGGGCACTCGGCGAGGACGTCGGCCAGCAATATGTCGCGCAGTATTTCCCGCCCGAATCGAAGAATGCGGCGGACCAGCTGGTGAAGAACATCATCGCGGCGATGGGCCAGCGGCTCGACAAGCTCGAATGGATGGCACCCGAGACCAAGGTCAAGGCGCACGAGAAGCTCGCGTCGTTCACGCCCAAGATCGGTTATCCGTCCAAGTGGCGCGACTATAGCGCGCTCAAGGTGACCCGCGCCGATCTGGTAACCAACGTCGCCGCCGCCAACGCGTTCGAATATCAGCGCGATCTCAACAAGCTCGGCGGGCCGATCGACCGGACCGAATGGGGCATGACCCCGATGACGATCAACGCCTATGCCAATCCGACGATGAACGAGATCGTCTTCCCCGCGGCAATCCTGCAGCCGCCGTTCTTCGACGCAAAGGCGGACCCGGCGGTCAATTACGGCGGGATCGGCGTGGTGATCGGGCATGAGCTGAGCCACCATTTCGACGACCAGGGGCGCAAGTTCGATTCGACCGGCAAGCTGACTGAGTGGTGGACGCCCGAGGACGTCAAGCGGTTCACCGCGCTGACCGACCGGCTGGTGAAGCAATATGACGCGTACGAGCCGATCCCCGGCCAGCACATTCAGGGCGGGCTGACGTTGGGCGAGAACATGGCCGACCTGGCCGGCCTCGCGGTTGCGTATGATGCCTATCAGCGGTCGCTGAACGGCAAGCCCGCGCCGGTGCTCGGCGGGATGACCGGTGACCAGCGGTTCTACCTTGGCTATGCGCAGGTGTGGCGGGCCAAGTTCCGCGAGCCCGCGCTGCGGTCGCAGTTGTTGAGCGACCCGCATTCGCCGGGTCCGTTCCGTACCGCCGAGGTGCGCAACGTCGACAATTGGTATAAGGCGTTCGGCGCGAAGCCGGGCGACGCGATGTACCTCGCGCCGGCTGACCGCGTCCGCGTCTGGTAAGCCAAGCATCCTGATTCCGGAGAAGACGATGAAGAGGATTTATGGTCTCGCCCTGGCTTCGGCCGGGGCGTTGGCGGTCGCGGTCGCGACCGGCGGGATCGCGCAGACCGCCCCCGCCGACGCACCTGTCGCCGCAAAGGGAAAACCGCAGTTCGGCAGTTTCGGGTTCGACGAGGCGGGGATGGACCGCTCGGTCGCGCCGGGGGACAATTTCTATACCTTCGCCAACGGTACCTGGGCGCGAACGACGCAGATCCCGGCGGACAAGTCGAATTACGGATCGTTCAACCTGCTCGCCGACCTGTCGGAAGCGCGGACCCGGACGATTCTCGACGGCGTGGCACGCGATCCTGCGTCCAAGATCGGCAAGGCCTATACGACCTTCCTCGACCGCCCCGCGATCGACGCGAAGGGCCTCGCGCCGATCCAGCCGTGGCTCGGCAAGGTGAAGGCGCTCAAGTCCCGCGCGGGCTATCCCGCGCTGCTCGCCGAAGCGACGCGCGCGGGTGTGCGCGGTCCGTTCGGCGCCTATGTCGGGCAGGACGACAAGCAGCCGGAGATTTATGCGCTGTCGCTCGGACAGGCGGGGCTGGGGATGCCGGACCGGGATTATTACCTCGAGGCGAGCTTTGCCCCCAAGAAGGCGGCGTATCAGGCGCACATCGCCAAGATGCTGACGCTCGCCGGCGAGCCGAACGCGGCCCAGCGCGCTGCCGCGCTGGTCGCGTTTGAGACCGAGATCGCCAAGGTCAGCTGGACCCGCATCGACAGCCGCGATGCGACCAAGACCTACAACAAGATGACGGTCGCCGATCTTTCCAAATCTGCGCCGGGCTTCGCGTTCCCGACCTATTTCAACGGGATCGGCGCGAAGGTTTCCAGCGTCATCGTCTCGCAGCCGACCGCGATCGCCGGGATCGCCAGACTCGTCTCGACCGCGCCGCTTGGCGTTTTGCAGGACCAGCTGATCCTGCGCTCGCTCGACGGCTATGCCGATGTGCTCCCCAAGGCGTTCGACGATGAGCAGTTCGCCTTTTTCGGCACGCAATTGTCGGGCACGCCCGAGCAGGAGGCGCGCTGGAAGCGTGCGGTCCAGTTCACCACCAGCGCGCTCGATGACGATGTCAGCAAGCTGTACGTCGCCAAATATTTCCCGCCCGAAACCAAGGCGGCGGCGGACAAGCTCGTCAAGAACGTGATCGCGGCGATGGACCGTCGGATCGACAAGCTCGACTGGATGGCGCCCGAGACCAAGGTCAAGGCGCACGCCAAGCTCGCCGCCTTCACCCCCAAGATCGGCTATCCGTCGCAGTGGAAGGATTATGCCGGACTCGAGATCGTCGCGGGCGATGCGTATGGCAACAGCTGGCGCGCGAACCAGTGGCAGCAGGCGTATAACGTCGCGCATCTCGGCAAGCCGCTCCAGCGCTGGGAATGGGGCATGACCCCGATGGAAGTGAACGCCTACGCCAATTTCGGCATGGTCGAGATCGTCTTCCCCGCCGCGATCCTCCAACCGCCGTTCTTCGATCCGAACGCGGACGATGCGGTCAATTACGGCGGGATCGGCGCTGTGATCGGCCACGAGCTCAGCCATCATTTCGACGACCAGGGCGCGAAATACAACGCCAAGGGCGAGCTGACCGACTGGTGGACGCCCGCCGATGTCGCGGCGTTCAAGGGCCGCACCGACGCGCTCGTCAAGGAATATGACGCGTACGAGCCGCTCCCCGGCACACATGTGAAGGGCGCGCTGACGCTCGGCGAGAACGTCGCGGATCTGGCGGGGCTGACGGTCGCCTACGACGCCTATCACCACGCGCTTGGCAATCGTCAGGCCCCGACGCTGGGCGGCTTCACCGGGGACCAGCGCTTCTACCTCGGTTGGGCGCAGGTGTGGCGGCGCAACTACCGCGCGGCCAATCTCCGCCAGCGCCTCGTCATCGACCCGCACAGCCCGTCCGAGCAGCGAGCGTGGGTCGTGCGCAATCTCGATCCGTGGTATGCGGCCTATGATGCCAAGCCGGGGCAGAAGCTGTTTCTGACGCCGGAACAGCGCGTCCGTATCTGGTAGACCGCGACCGTTCCCGGGCTTTGGCGATCCTCGCCGAAGCCCGGGGCGGTGGTTGCGGCGAAACATCGGACGGGCGGGTTCGCAACACCCTTGACGCTTCATCGCGAGGCTTCGACACGAGGTCCTATGGCAAGCGTCCCGATTTCGAGCACTGACAATCCCGCCCGCTCGGCGTTGCTCATCGCGATCGGATCCGGCATTCTTGCGGCGCTGATCATCCTGGGGGCGCTGGGGAGTGTACCGATCGCGGCGGCGTTCCTTGCGTCCGCGATCGTCCTCGGCGGCGGGCTGCTGATTTCCCGCCGGCTTTTCCCGATCGCTGCCGACACCACGAGCGAACCCGACTGGAGCGTCGCGCGGGCGCTTGCAGAAAGCAGTGCCGACGCGATCGCGGTGACCGACCGGGCCGGCCGGCTGGTCTGCGCGAACGATCGCTACGAAGCGGTGTTCTCGGGCTTTCCGACTCCGCCGGGGCTGCCGTTCGATGCGAGCGGGGTGGAGCGGTTGAGCGCCGCCGGGCGCGCTGCATGGCGCGACGGAGCGGCGACCGCGGGGCGGCTGATCGCCAAGGGGACATCGCTCACCGCCGACGTCGCGCGTGCGGGCGAGGACGGCAATCTGCTGGTCTGGCGGTTCCGCGGCAGCGAAGGGCTCGATCTCGCGCGGACGATGGAGACGCTGATCTCGGGGCCGACCGGTGATCGGCTTGGCAGCGCGGGGATCATGGCCGCGCTGATCAACCCGGACGGTCGCATCCGCGCCGCCAACCGCGTACTGCGGGCGCGTGCGATGGGGGAGGGCGACAGCCCGATCCTTGGGCGCGACTTTGCGCGGTTCCTGATTACCGACGCCTACGGCATGGCGCGCTTCGAGCGCGAGGGGATGACGCGCAATCCCCTGCGCGTGCTGCAGATTCCGTTCCTCGACGGCGAGGATGCGCCGATGCTCGTCGCACTGATCGACGAGGAGGACGGCAACCACCCAGCGATCGGCGAGAGCGCGAGCGCCCATATCAAGAGCCTCGTCGCGCTGATGCCGTTCGGCGTCGCGCTGATCGGCGCGGACGGGCGGTTCCTCCAGATGAACGACGCCTTCGCGCGCGCTGCGGCGGTCGATTCGAACAGTCCGCCGTTGTACCCGGGCGATCTGCTGGTGCGCGAGGACAAGGGCGTCGTCGCGGACGCGATCCGTCGGTTTGCGGGCGGCGCGACGCATTCGACGGATCTCGCGGTGCGGCTACGGGACCACCCCGACGAGCCGGTCGCGCTGTCGATCGCAGGCGCGCGGGGATTGGGCGAGGCGGCGGTGCTGCTCAGCCTCAAGGACAATAGCGAGGAAACCCGCCTCAAGCGCGAGGTCGCGCAGGCGACCAAGATGCAGGCGGTCGGGCAGCTCGCGGGCGGAGTCGCGCACGATTTCAACAACATCCTGACCGCGATCATCGGGCATTGCGACCTGATGCTGATGCGCCATTCGCCCGGCGACAGCGATTATGACGACATCCAGCAGATCCGCGCCAATTCCAACCGTGCCGCCAGCCTGACGCGCCAGTTGCTCGCCTTCTCGCGTCAGCAGACGCTCCGCCCGCAGGTGCTCCAGCTCCCCGACGTCATCTCCGAAGTCTCTAACCTGCTCAAGCGCCTGCTCGGCGAGACGGTGACGCTGACGGTCAAGCACGGGCGCAACCTGAGCCCGGTCCGTGCCGATCCCGGGCAGCTCGAGCAGGTCGTCGTCAATCTCGCGGTCAACGCGCGCGATGCGATGATCACGCACGATCCGCGTGGCGCGGGCACGCTGTCGATCCAGACCTATGCTGTGACCGCCGCGGACGTGCGCAAGCTTGCGTCGGACATTCTTCCCCCGGCGGATTATTCGGTGCTCGAGATTGCGGATACCGGCGGCGGGATCCCGGTCGAGATCCTCCCAAAGATCTTCGAGCCGTTCTTCACCACCAAGGAAGTCGGCAAGGGGACCGGGCTCGGTCTGTCGACGGTGTACGGCATCGTCAAACAGTCGGGTGGGTATATCTTCGCGGACAACCGCAAGGAAAGTGCGGCGGACGGCAGCCAGCGCGGGGCGCATGGGGCGGTGTTCACGATGTACCTGCCGGTCTATACCGAGGGTGCGCTGAGCGAGCCGGTGCCGCAACGGGCCGCGCCGCGTGAAAAGCCGGTCGATTTGTGGGGCACGGGCACGATCCTGCTGGTCGAGGACGAGGACATGGTCCGCGCGGTGGCCGAGCGCGCGCTGAGCCGGCAGGGCTATACCGTACTGACGGCCGAGAATGGCGAGGCGGCGCTTGAACTGCTTGCGGTCAATCCGCGACCCGACCTGCTGATCTCGGACGTGATGATGCCGCTGATGGATGGCCCGACGATGGTCCGCCACGTCCGCGCACGCTATCCGGATCTGCCGATCCTGTTCATGTCAGGCTATGCGGAAGAGACGCTGCGCAAGTCGATTAATCTCGACAATGTCGCCTTCCTTGCGAAACCCTTTTCTGTCCAGCAGCTTGCCGAAGCGACGCGCGAAGTGTTAGGAACAAAATGAGATAGCGCGACGCATCGCGGTACGATAAAGGCGGCGGGATGAGCGCACCACAGTCCATTCTCGTCGTCGAGGACGAGCCCCTGATCGCGATGATGATCGAGGATTTCCTCGACGTACTGGGCAAGTCGCTCGCCGGGAGCGCCGATAGTGTCGGCGCGGCGCTTGCGCTGGTCGACGCGGGCGGCATCGACGCCGCGATCCTCGATGTTAACCTGCGGGGCGGTGAGAAGAGTTTCCCGATCGCCGAAGCGCTTGCGGCACGCAATATTCCGTTCGTGTTCGCAACCGGCGGGTCGCACGACAGCGTCGGCGATGCCTGGTCGGACCGGCCGACGCTCCCCAAGCCGTTCACGATGGACGGTGTTTCCAAGGCGCTTGACGCCTTAGGATAAGCCGGACGCGGTGCTCGACCTGATCGAGATTACTGCAACAAAGCCCGTCACGCGCTGAACCGCTTCCGACACCACGAGTTTCCCAAGCACTCGACATGCTGGACGGAGACGAACGATGGCCAATCAGGAAGACGGAATTTCGCGCCGCGCGATGGTGGGCGGTGCCGCGGTTGGCCTCGCCGCCGCTGCAGCGGCCGCTCCGGCGCTTGGCAAGCCGCAGGCGCCCGCACAGGGTACGCCGCCAGCCGGTCTCAAGGACCCGCGCACCGCAGGTCCCAAGCCGCCGTTCCAGCGCCAGAGCCAGCCGTGGCCCGGCCTTGCCGGCAAGATGAACCCACGGCCCGATCATGGCGAGACGAGCTATCGCGGATCAGGCCGCCTGGCCGGGCGCAAAGCACTGATTACCGGGGGCGATTCGGGCATGGGTCGCGCGGCCGCCATCGCTTACGCGCGAGAGGGCGCTGATGTCGCGATCAACTACCTCCCCGACGAGGAAGCCGATGCGCGCGAGGTGATCGACCTGATCCGCGCGGCGGGTCGCAAGGGTATCGCGATCCCGGGCGACCTGCGCAGTGAGGCGTTCTGCAAGAAGCTCGTCGACAGCGCGGTCAAGCAATTGGGCGGGCTCGATATCGTCGTCAGCAATGCGGGCCGGCAGCAGGCGCATGCGTCGATCATGGACATCTCGACCGAGCAGTTCGACTGGACGATGAAGACGAACATCTATGCGCCGTTCTGGATCATCAAGGCGGCACTGCCGTACCTGCAGCCGGGGTCGGCGATCATCGGCACCACCTCCGAGCAAGCGACTGATCCGTCTAAGGATTTGTACGATTATGCAATGACCAAGGCGGCAACGACCAACTACGTTCGCAGCCTGGCGAAGCAGCTTGCGCCGAAGGGGATCCGGGTCAACGGCGTGGCGCCGGGTCCAGTATGGACGCCGCTTCAGGTGTCGGGCGGTGCGACGATGGAAAAGCTCGTGAATTTCGGCGGTGACGCGCCAGCGGGGCGGCCGGGGCAACCGGGCGAGCTGGCCGGGATCTACGTGATCCTGGCGGAGAACGGGTCGAGCTTCACCACCGGGCATGTCTACGGTGCGGCGGGTGGAAACGGCCTTCCGTGACACCGTTTCGTTACCCCGGCGGTCGTCGGGGTGACGGTTTGTTGCAGCGGAACCGCACAAAGACACCGTTCTCCTCTTGTTCTCGTCGAACAAACACAGTACATAGCCACCATGCATTGAACGCGATGGGCGTTCGGTCTAGCGGGAGGCTCCAATGGCGGTTTCGTTGAAAGTGATCGACAGCAAAATGGCGGCATCCACGGACAAGGCGAGCGCAGAGCGCGCCAAGGCACTCGAAGCGGCGCTCGCGCAGATCGATCGGGCATTCGGCAAGGGCTCGGCGATGAAGCTCGGCTCGAAGCAGACGATGCAGGTCGAGGTGATCTCGACCGGCTCGCTCGGGCTCGATATTGCGCTCGGGGTCGGCGGCTTGCCGCGCGGCCGCGTGATCGAAATTTACGGGCCGGAAAGCTCGGGCAAGACAACGCTCGCGCTGCATGTCATCGCCGAGGCGCAAAAGGGCGGCGGCACCGCGGCATTCGTCGATGCGGAACATGCGCTCGACCCGGTCTATGCCAAGAAGCTCGGCGTCAACATCGACGAACTGATCGTGTCGCAGCCCGACACCGGCGAGCAGGCGCTCGAGATCGTCGACACGCTGGTGCGCTCGAACGCAATCGACGTGCTGGTGGTCGATTCGGTCGCAGCGCTCGTGCCGCGTGCCGAAATCGAGGGTGAGATGGGTGACAGCCATGTCGGCTTGCAGGCGCGACTGATGTCGCAGTCGTTGCGCAAGCTGACCGGGTCGATCAGCCGGTCGCGGTGCATGGTGATCTTCATCAACCAGCTGCGCATGAAAATCGGCGTGATGTACGGCA
>CAZNQA010000071.1:0-17031 GCA_964575105.1 uncultured Stakelama sp. | reverse complement strand
ACGTCGGCATCGTCCATCGCGATCATCCGCGCGGCATCGCCGATCGAATGCGCGCCGGTCGAGCAAGCGGTAACGACCGCGTGATTCGGCCCCATCAGGCCGTATTTGATCTGGACCTGGCCGGTGATCAGGTTGATCAGCCGACCGTGGACGAAGTGCGGCGAGACGCGGCTCGGCCCCTTGTTCTCGCATACGAGCGATTCGCTCGCGATGCCCGGCAATCCGCCGATCCCCGACCCGATCGAGCAGCCCGCGCGATAGCGTTCGGCCTCCGACATGTTGGTAAGACCGGCATCCTCGAGCGCCTGACCGGCGGCATCGATGCCGTAAATGATGAAGGGATCGACCTGGCGCTGGACCTTGTGGTCGACGCGGAGGTTGGGATCGAAGCCATAGGCATGGTCGGCGGGCTTCACCTCGCACGCGATGCGGCATTTCTGGTCCGACGCATCGAACCGCGTGATCGGCCCTGCGCCCGATTTCGAGGCGAGCAGGTTCGCCCACACCGTTTCGACCTCGGCGCCAAGTGGCGTCACGAGACCCAATCCGGTTACCACAACACGGCGCATCGCCATCTCCCGTTGTATTGCTTGTCGTCCAAATGGGAAACGGCCCCCCGCCCCCGGTGTATTGCCCTGGGACGGGGAGCCGCTTCTGTCGTCAGCGTTGCTGCCGCGCCCGTGGCGTGGCGCTCAGCCCTTGTGCTCGTCGATGAAGGTGATCGCGTCCTTGACGGTCGTGATCTTCTCGGCGGCATCATCCGGAATTTCGACTTCGAATTCTTCTTCAAACGCCATCACCAGCTCGACGATGTCGAGGCTGTCCGCGCCCAGATCATCGATGAAGCTCGCATCTTCGGTCACCTTGTCGGCTTCAACGCCGAGATGCTCGACGACGATCTTCTTAACGCGGTCTGCGGTCTCGCTCATATTCCGTCCCTCTGTAGCTGGGGGTTCTTGATTCCTGAACGCACGTAGAACGGGGTTAAGGCCCTTGCAAGGGGAACCGGTACCCGAACGCGTGCGGCGACGCCGCGAACCGTGCGGCGTCTGCGCTTAGATCATAGCCATGCCACCGTTGACGTGGAGCGTCTGCCCCGTGACATAGCCCGCCTCGCGGCTGGCCAGATAGACGACTGCCGCACCGATATCCATGCCCTCGCCCATTTTTCCCATCGGAATGCGGCCGTTGAGGGCGTCTTTCTGCGCGTTGGGGAGGCCATCCGTCATCGGCGAGGCGATGAAACCCGGGGCGACGCAGTTGACGGTGATCCCGCGGCTCGCGAGTTCCTGCGCGAGCGCCTTGGACATGGCGGTCAGCGCACCCTTGGACGCAGCATAATTCGCCTGCCCGGGATTACCGGTGGTGCCGACGACCGAGGTGATCGACACGATCCGCCCGAAGCGCGCCTTCATCATCGGGCGCGCCGCCGCGCGCGCGAGCCGGAACGCGGCCTCGAGGTTGACCCGGATCACCGCGTCCCATTCCTCGTCCTTCATCCGCATCACGAGATTGTCGCGCGTGATTCCGCCATTGTTGACGAGGATGTCGAGCTTGCCGCCAAGCGCCTCGACCGCCTGCGGGACGAGCGCGTCGACCGCCGCTCCGTCGGACAGGTCGCATGGGAGCGCAATGTGGTCACCCTCGAGGCTGTCGCGAAACGCCTCGAGCTTGGCGACGTTCGAGCCCGACACCGCGAGCCGTGCGCCCTGCGCAGCGAGCGCACGCGCGATGGCGGAGCCGATACCCCCCGATGCGCCCGTGACGAGCGCGGTCATTCCAGTCAGATCAAACATCATTCTTCTCCGTCACAGCGCCTTCGACAGCGCTTCGATATCGTCCATCGTCACCACGCTGGTCGCGTCCACGTCGGGCGCGATGCGCTTGATCATCGGGGTGAGCACCTTGCCA
Source organism: uncultured Stakelama sp. (assembly GCA_964575105.1). Classification (GTDB taxonomy): domain Bacteria; phylum Pseudomonadota; class Alphaproteobacteria; order Sphingomonadales; family Sphingomonadaceae; genus Sphingomonas. The sequence continues at coordinate 15,120 of CAZNQA010000071.1, read as the reverse complement.
CCGAATTCGACGAACCGCTCGACCCCGGTGTCCGCCATCGCAAGCACCGATTCGCGCCAGCGGACCATGCCGGTGACCTGTTCGACCAGCAGCCGGCGGATCTCGTCGGCATCGGCCACGGGCGCTGCAGTGACGTTGGCGAAGACCGGCACGAGCGGGGCGTCGATCCGCGCATCCCCGAGCGCGCGCTCCATCGCATCGGCGGCGGGCTGCATCAGCGGGCAATGGAAGGGTGCCGACACCGGGAGCAGCACCGCACGCTTCGCGCCCATTTCCTTGGCAAGGCCGATCGCGCGCTCGATTGCGCCGCGATGCCCCGAGATGACGACCTGCGATGGATCATTGTCGTTCGCAACGGTGCAGACCTCGCCTTCGGCCGCGGCTTCGGCAATCGCGCGCGCCTTGTCGACGTCCGCGCCGAGCAACGCCGCCATCGCGCCGACCCCGACCGGGACCGCCGCCTGCATGGCCTGGCCACGCAGCTTGAGCAGCCGCGCGGTGGTCGACAGATCGATCGCGCCCGCCGCGCACAAGGCGCTATATTCGCCGAGCGAATGGCCTGCGACATAATCCGCCTTGTCGGCGAGCCGGATTCCGCCCTCCTGTTCGAGCACACGCAACGTCGCGACGGCATTCGCCATGATCGCGGGCTGCGCGTTTTTGGTCAGCTGAAGCTGGTCCTCGGGCCCTTCGGTCATCAGCCGGAAGAGATTCTGGCCGAGCGCATCGTCGACCTCCTGGAAGACCGCGCGCGCGACCGCGCTCGAGTCCGCCAGCGCGCGGCCCATGCCGACCACCTGACTACCCTGTCCCGGAAAAACAAACGCCCGCATCGCATCACTCCTTTATCCGCGCGGTTAGGCCCGCGAGCGAAGCGGCGTCAACCTGAACGGGCCCGGACCGGCCGGGACACCTTGCGACCATTTCGCGTTCTGGGCGGTACGGATGTGCGACAAGCATGTCCCAAATAGGTCTCGACGCCGGGAGCAAGGCGCCGTCAAAACCAAGGAGTTTGTCATGAAGAAGCTGATCCTAGCGCTGCTCGCCACCGCAGCAGCCGCCAGCCCGATCGCCGCAACCAGTGCGGAGGCGCAGCAGCGCGAAACCCGCACGGTCGTTCGCGAACGGCCCAACGGCACGGTGGTGACTCGCCGCACCACGACGACCAACGCACCGCAGAATCGCCGCTGGGCACGCGGGCAGCGGTTCGACCGTCGCTATGCGCAGAACTACCGCGAGATCAACGACTGGCGCGCCTATCGCGGTCGTCGCCTCTATGCCCCGCCGCGCGGATCGCGCTGGGTTCGCTCGGGGAATGACGCAGTCCTGATCCGCACCAACGGCAGTGTCATCGGCGCGGTGTTGAGCGGCGTGTTCAACTGATCGTACGGGGGACCGTGGCCGACGTCTGGCCGACCACGGTCCCCGTCCTCGCCTTAACGCCGTTGCATATATGACCGGTGCGGTCAGTGCCGTACCCGCATCGCAGATCGACGGATCCCGCCGTGGTCTGCAGCGCGGACCGCTCCGAAGGCGGAAGCCTCCCCGCCGGTCGCCCAGGGGTCGTGGAGCGCCGCGGTCGCGAGCAGCGTCGCGACGAGTTCGACCTGCCGGCTCGTCCCGGTCTTCGCGAAGATCGACGAGAGTTGCTTGCGCACTGTCGCGACGACCGAGCCACGCAGTCGGGCATGAGTCGTCAGCGACCGCCCCATCACGAGACTTTGCGCCAGCGCGGTTTCGCTCGCGGTCAACAGATACACCCGCGACGGGACGATCATTTCGGATTCCGCCCAGGCCAGCAGGTCACGCACCACCAGCTTCGTCCGGCTCGACGCCTGATAGGTGCCGCTCGCGGTTTCGTGTGCGATCAGCAGTGCGTGCCGGACCCCGGTGGTATCGACCACCGAGACCATCACGACATCGCCGCCGCATTCGCTGAGGGCTGCGCCGAACTGGGTCGACAGGTCGCGCGATGCCCCCAGCAGCGGCTGCCCGAGCGCGCCGTGGACGAGGTTCTGGCGGGCCAGCATATGCTGACCGACCGCGTTCGACCCGAGCAGCAGGCCGTCTGCATCGAGATCGAAGGTCGCGAGATAGCGATCCGACACCGGGGTATGGATGTTGCACGCCTCGAAAAGCTGCAGGTGATCCGAACGGAAGCCGACGCGCGCGGTCATCGTCCAGGCGTCCTTTCGACCAGACCGAAGGAGAACGATGGCTCGCGTGTCGCGGATACCGTACTCTCGGACCGTTTCGCAGGCAGCCCCGCCCCCCTTTCCCGGTCGACCCGGTGCTGCAGGAAGTTGGCGCTCCAGAAGCAGCCTGCCACGAACCCTACCGAGAACAGGGTGGCGCTCAGAATTACTGAAAGTAATAGGATCATTGAGGATCACCTCCTACAGACCATGCTTACATTTATTGGGATTAAAGGAGAATACTGCATATATCGTATAGTTATTAGTTAGGATTGGGTATGGTTTCCGCCGACCTACTTCATCGCTTTGTTGTCACGGGCTTTTCGCCGCCAGCAGAGATGGATCCGTCGTGGACCTGCCCCGGAACAAAGCGCTTGTGCGATTCGCCGCGTTCGGGCAAAGGGCTCGCCCGTGCTGCGGCCAGAAATGGTCGTCGCATATGATTCCCGAGACGACAGCCGGAGGGGCGTCCGCATGGTGCGGCGTCAGCGATCGGCCAAAAGAGAGAGACGAGACACATGGCTCTATACGAGCACGTGTTCCTTGCGCGCCAGGATCTGGCACAAGCGCAGGTGGACGCCCTGGCGGAAACCGCCACCAAGATCGTGAACGATAACGAAGGCCGGGTCGTCAAGACCGAGAGCTGGGGTCTGCGCAGCCTGGCGTACAAGATCGCCAAGAACCGCAAGGCGCATTACGTGATGCTCGAAATCGACGCCCCTGCCGGTGTCGTCGCAGAGCTCGAGCGCCAGACGCAGATCAACGAAGACATCATCCGCTACATGACCGTCAAGGTCGATGCGCTCGAAGAGGGCCCGACCGTGATGATGCGCAAGTCCGAGCGCGACCGTGAGCGTCGTGGCGACCGTGAAGGTGGCCGTGAAGGCCGCGGTGATCGTCCTGACCGCGGCGACCGCCCGCGTCGTGACTTCGACGGCGAATAAGGAGCTATAGACCATGGCACGCCCATTTTTCCGCCGCCGCAAGAGCTGCCCGTTCTCCGCAAAAGACGCTCCCCGGATCGATTACAAAGACGTCCGGTTGCTTCAGGGCTTCGTGTCCGAGCGTGGCAAGATCGTCCCGTCGCGCATCACTTCGGTGAGCGCAAAGAAGCAGCGCGAGCTCGCCCAGGCGATCAAGCGTTCGCGTCATCTGGGCCTTCTGCCCTACATCGTTAAGTAAGGAGCGGCTGAGATGGATGTCATCCTGCTGGAACGCGTCGACAAGCTCGGCAACATCGGCGACGTCGTAAAGGTGAAGGACGGGTTCGCCCGCAACTTCCTCCTGCCGAACAAGAAGGCGCTTCGCTCCAACGAAGCCAATCGCAAGGTCTTCGAGAAGAACCGCGAGAACATCGTTGCCGAGAACGCAGCGCGTCGTTCGGAAGCGGAAGTCGAAGCCAAGGACATCGACGGCACGACCGTGACGTTGATCCGTCAGGCATCGAACACCGGCCAGCTGTACGGCTCGGTTGCGGTGCGCGACTTGATCGAGATCCTCGAGGCCGAAGGCCACAAGGTGTCGAAGTCGGCGATCGTGCTCAACAAGCCGATCAAGGCGATTGGCCTCTATGAGGTCAAGGTTTCGCTGCACCCGGAAGTGTCGGTGACGATCAAGGTCAACATTGCACGTTCGCCCGAAGAGGCGAAGATGCAGGCCGAGGGCGTCAACGTCATGGAAGCGATGTTCGAGAAGGACGAGGCTGGCTTCGTCGAGGATTACGATCCCAACGCCGAGCCCGGCGCGACCGCCGAGACTTCGTCGAACCAGGACGACGCCGAGGCACCTGCCGCGGCCTAAGTCCTTCGGTTACGATAGAAAAAGGGCCGTCCGGAGTGATCCGGGCGGCCCTTTTTCTATGCGCCGGGTTTTGCCCGGCAGGATCGGGTTCGGATCAGCCGGTGACGGCGCACGCGCCGACGAGTGCAGCGAGCGGGATGAGGGCGAAGACGACGGGAAGAACTTTGGTCATGGGGAGGTCCGATGCGACGATGGGGGATGTCGCCGTGTAAATGCGCCGCGCCGGGTTTGTTTCCGCAGCATGAACAAAACGCTGGGTTTCGACTTACCCCTGCCCGTTCATTTCGAGCGAAATCGAGAAACAGTCACGCGCGCTGTGCCAGGTTTCACGACTTCGCTCGAAACGAACGGGAGGGAATTTGCGCGTGTTACTTCCGGCCGAACAGCCGCTCGATATCGCCATGCGCGAGCTTCACCCAGGTCGGGCGGCCGTGGTTGCATTGCCCCGAATGCGGCGTGACTTCCATCTCGCGCAGGAGGGCGTTCATCTCGGCGACCGAGAGGATCCGCCCTGCCCGCACCGATCCGTGGCACGCCATCGTCGCGGCGACGTGATCGAGCCGTTCGCGCAAGGACAGCGCCTCGTCGAACGCGGCGAGCTCGTCGGCGAGATCGGTGACCAGCCCGGTCACGTCGCTTTGCCCGAGCATCGCGGGGACGCCGCGCACCAGCATCGCGCGCGGGCCGAACCGGTCGAGGTCGAGCCCGAACTCGCCGAGCTCGGTCGCGCGCGCCTCGAGCCGGTCGCAGGCGGATTCGTCGAGCTCGATCACTTCGGGGAGGAGCAGCGCCTGGCTCGCGACTCCACCGGACGCCATTGCCTTGCGCATCCGTTCGAGCACGAGGCGTTCGTGCGCGGCGTGCTGGTCGACGAGGATCAGGCCGTCCTGCGCTTCGGCGACGATATAGGTCTTGGCGACCTGACCGCGCGCGACGCCCAAGGGATAGGCGACGGTTTCGGGGGGTGGGGTGTAGGCGGGCTCGGCGCGGGCTAGCGGGGGTGGGGTGAAGAAGGTGCGGCGGTCGTTGAGGGAGTAGGAGCGTTGATCCACGCTTAGCCCCTCCCCCTCGGGGGAGGGGTTGGGGTAGGGAAGTCCAGCAGAACTACCTCTCGGTGAGACCTCCCCCACCCCCAACCCCTCCCCTGAAGGGGAGGGGCTAAGTTCTTGGGTCCACGCGGCGAGCGCGGTTTGCGTAGGGCGCTGGCTGCGATGCCCCGCTTCGTCCAGCGCCCTCCGCAACCCGCTGACGATCAGCCCGCGCACCAGCGCGGGATCGCGAAACCGCACCTCGGTCTTGGCGGGGTGGACGTTGACGTCGACCGCATCGGGCGGGACGTCGAGGAACAGCGCCACCACCGCATGCCGGTCGCGCGGCATCATCTCGGCATAGGCCCCGCGGATCGCGCCGATCAGCAGGCGATCCTTCACCGGGCGCCCGTTGACGAACAGATATTGATGATCCGCGATCCCGCGGTTGAAGGTCGGCAACCCCGCGATCCCGCCGAGCCCGATCCCCTCGCGGACGAAATCGATCCCGACGCCATTCTCGACCAGCCCGCGGTCGGTCAGCCCGGCGACTCGGTCGGGCAAGGTCTCGTCAGCGCTGACCGACAGCGAGCGCCGCCCGTCATGCTCGACCGAGAAACCGATATCGGGCCGTGCCATCGCGAGCCGCCGCACCACGTCCATGCACGCCGCGAACTCGGCACGCGGCGAGCGCAGGAACTTGCGCCGCGCCGGCACCCGCGCGAACAGCGCCTCGACCCGCACGCGAGTCCCCGGCGGGATCGCGGCGGGGCCTTCCGACTCCAGCACGCCATTGTCGATCACGCGCGACCAGCCTTCCGCGCCGGGAATGCGGCTTTCGAGCGTCATCCGCGCGACGCTCGCGATCGAGGGCAACGCCTCGCCGCGAAAACCGAGCGTGCTGACCGACTCGATCGCCTCATCGGGGAGCTTCGACGTGGCGTGCCGCTCGAGCGCGAGCGCCATGTCGGACGGTTGCATCCCGCACCCGTCGTCGGTCACTTCGACCAGATCGGTCCCCCCGCCCGCCAGCCGTACCGCGATCCGCGTCGCGCCCGCATCGATCGCATTCTCGACCAGCTCCTTCAACGCGCTGGCTGGCCGTTCCACCACTTCACCGGCAGCGATACGATTGACGAGATGTTCGGGGAGGCGGCGTATTGACATGCCTTAAGCTCTAGCCCAAGCGACGCCATCCCGCGAGCCGTAACCGTGACTTAACCAGGGCGTGAGCGTCGCTCTGAAAGCCACGGTCATAAGCCTTTCGCGGGGGCGAAATGCGACCTGCCGGAAGCCTCCGCACCCGGCGTGAAACGGAACGATCCATGGGCTTTTTCTCGAATCTCTTTCGCTTCTCCTCGCACGACATGGCGATCGATTTGGGGACCGCCAATACGGTCGTCTATCTGCGCGGGCGCGGCATCGTGCTCAACGAACCCTCGGTCGTCGCGGTCGAGACGCTCAACGGCGTCAAGCGCGTCAAGGCAGTCGGCGACGACGCCAAGCTGATGATGGGCAAGACCCCCGACAGCATCCAGGCGATCCGCCCGTTACGTGACGGCGTCATCGCCGACATCGACGTCGCCGAGCAGATGATCGCGCACTTCATTCGCAAGGTCCACGGTGGGCAGCGGCGCTTCATGCGCTGGCCGCAGATCGTGATCTGCGTTCCCTCGGGCTCGACCTCGGTCGAGCGCCGCGCGATCCGTGATGCCGCGTCGAACGCGGGCGCGTCGCAGGTGTGGCTGATCGAGGAGCCGATGGCCGCCGCGATCGGCGCGGACATGCCCGTCACCGAGCCGATCGGCAGCATGGTCGTCGACATCGGCGGCGGCACGACCGAAGTCGCAGTGCTGTCGCTGCGTGGCCTCGCCTACACCACGTCGGTCCGCGTCGGCGGCGACAAGATGGACGAGGCGATCGTCTCCTACGTCCGTCGCAACCACAATTTGCTGATCGGTGATGCGACCGCGGAGCGGATCAAGCAGGAAGTCGGCGTCGCCAAGCCGCCGCTCGACGGGATCGGCCTGACGATCCACGTCAAGGGCCGCGATCTCGTGAACGGCGTGCCCAAGGAAATCCAGATCAACCAGGGCCAGATCGCCGAGGCGCTCAGCGAACCGGTCGGCCAGATCGTCGAGGGTGTCCGCATCGCGCTCGAGAATACCGCGCCCGAACTGGCGGCGGATATCGTCGACCAGGGGATCGTCCTCACCGGCGGTGGCGCCTTGCTCAAGGGCATCGACGAGGTTCTGCGCGACGAGACCGGCCTGCCCGTCACGATCGCGGACGACCCCCTCACCTGCGTTGCGCTCGGGACCGGGCGTGCGCTCGAGGATCCGATCTACCGAGGTGTCCTCCACAGCGCGTGAGCGGTGCGGACACGACATCCGGATCATTCAGGCGGATTATTCAGGGCGGTCGAGCGGGGTGGGTACGCGAATCCCTACTCAGCGCGGCCGTCCCTCGCTACAGACGGTAGCATCAGGCGGCCCTTGGGCCTTTGGACGGGGGTAACATGGCGCCGCCTCGCAATCGGCGCCCGGGTTTTTCGCGGCGGGCGCAATATGGTTTGTTTCTCGGATATGTGATTGCGGTTGCCGGGTCGCTGGTGGCTGCGGTGCTGCTTGCGCTGTCGGCAATCGATCCGCCCGCGTTCGCGGTGCTGCGCGCGACCGTCGCGGAAGTGACGACGCCGGTTTCGTCGGGCCTGTCGGCGGTGGGCCAGTGGTTCGGCGCGATCCCGGGCGGGGTTGGCAGCTATGTCGGCGTGCACGAAGAGAACAAGCGGCTCCACAAGCAGCTTGCCGACCAGCACGACCTCTACATGCGCGCGCGCTCGCTGGTGTATGACAACCGCCGCCTGGCCGCGTTGCTCAAGCTGCGCGAGCGGATCGCCGAGCCCGTCGTCACCGCACGACTGGTAAGTTCCTCCGCATCGAGCACGCGCCGTTTCGCGGTGCTCAACGCGGGATCGTGGCAGGGCGTCGCCTCGGGCCAGCCGGTCACCGGGCCCGACGGGCTCGTCGGGCGCGTTCTCGAGACCGGGCCGAACAGCGCGCGCGTGCTGCTGCTGACCGATGGCGAGAGCGTCGTCCCCGTGCGCCGGACACGTGACGGCTTGCCCGCGCTTGCCGCAGGGCGTGGCGACGGACTGGTCGACATCCGGTCGGTCGCGATGTCGAATGCGGGCTTCACCCCGGGCGACGTATTCGTGACCTCGGGGATCGGCGGAATCTATCCGCCCGACGTTCCGGTCGCGCGCGTGCTCCGGCATGGACGCGACTCCGCCCCCGCGCGGAGCTATTCGCAGCCCGACACGCTTGATTATGCGATGGTGCAGCGCGCATTCATGCCGCCGCTGCCGCCGACGCCGGTGCCCGTTCCGGTTGCCAAGCCGACCCCTGCCCCGAAGCCGGCCAAATCGCCCGGGCCGCGCCCCGCCCCGCCCACACCTGCGCCCGCGCCCGCGTCCGCACCTGCGCCGAGCGCCGCGGCACGATGAGCCAGATCCGCGGCCCCTTCGACGAGCCACCCGATACCAGCGTCACGCGGTTCGTTCCCGCGCTGTCGATCGTCATCGCCTCGACGCTGACGGTGTGGCCGATCATCGCGAGCTTGCCCGTCATGCCGCCGTTCGGGTTGCTGATGCTGCTCGGCTGGCGGCTGTCGCGTCCGCTGAGCCTGCCGGTGTGGGCGGCGCTGCCGCTCGGCCTGTATGATGATCTCGTCAGCGGGCAGCCGCTCGGCAATGCCATGCTGTTCTGGACCCTGTGCTTTTTCATGATCGACCTGATCGACCAGCGCGTCGTGTTTCGCGACTTCTGGCAGGACTGGTTGATCGCGGGAAGCTCGATCGCCTTCTGCCTGATCCTCGGGCGGCTCGTCGCTTCGCCGCTCGGCGCGCACGTCGACACGCTTTTGATGCTGCAGATCGCCGTTGCCACCTTGCTGTTTCCCCTCGCGACGCGCATCTGCACGATGCTGGCGCGCGAGGAGGAATCGGCGTGAACGGGCCGACCTTCGGCAATTCAAACAAGGTGATGACCGAGGCGGCGCAAAGCTTCAGCTTTTCGCGACGCGCGGTGCTGCTTGGCGCTGGTCAGGGCGTGGTCGGACTCGCGCTTGCGGGGCGGATGGCGTGGCTCGCGATCGCCGAGAACGAGCATTACACCAACCTCTCCGAAAGCAACCGCGTCAACATGACGCTGGTCCCGCCGCGCCGCGGCTGGATCGTCGACCGCCACGGCGCGCCGATCGCGAACAACCGCACCGACTTCCGCGTCGACATCATCCCCGACCGGCTCGAGGACAAGGACCGCGTGCTCGCCTTGTTGCGCGACCTGCTCAAGCTCCCGCCCGAGGAGATGGACCGGCTCGTCGCCGATCTCGAACATGCGGCGGGGTTCCAGCCGGTGCAGGTCGCGGAGAATCTCGACTGGGAACGGTTCGCCGCGGTCAGCGTACGGCTGCCCGAACTCCCCGGGGTCGCGCCGACCCGCGGGTTCTCGCGGAGCTACCCCGGTGGCGCCGCGGTGGCGCATCTGACCGGCTATGTCGGCGCTGCCTCGGCCGAGCAATATAAGGCGACCCGCGACCCGCTGATGGTCACACCGGGTTTCAAGCTCGGCAAGGACGGGCTTGAAAAGACATTGGAAAAGACGCTGCGCGGCGTTGCCGGGCAGAAGCGTGTCGAGGTTACCGCGCGGGGCAAGCTGGTTGCCGAACTCGCGACCCGGCCCGACCAGCCCGGACAGAATGCGCGCCTGACGATCGACGCGGGGCTGCAGGAATATGCCGCGCGGCGGCTCGGGACCCAATCCGGATCGGTCGTGGTGATCGACTGCACCACCGGCGAGATGCTCGCGATGGTGTCGATGCCCGCCTACGACCCCAACGCCTTTTCCGACGGGATCAGTCATCTCGAATGGAAGATGCTGTCGGACAACGACCATGTGCCGCTGATGAACAAGGTGCTCCAGGGCCTGTATCCGCCCGGATCGACGGTCAAGCCGATGAACGGGCTCGCTTTGCTCGGCGCAGGCGTGCCCGCGTCCGATCGGGTGTTCTGCAGCGGCGCGATGCGCGTCGGCACCGGCATCTTCCATTGCCACCAGAAGCGCGGGCACGGTCCGCTCGACCTCAAGAACGCGATCATGCAGAGTTGCGACATCTATTTCTACGAGATGATCCGGCGGCTCGGCTATGATCACGTCGCGCCAATGGCGCGGTCGCTCGGGCTCGGGCAGAAGTTCGACCTTCCGTTCCGCAGCCAGCGGTACGGCACGGTGCCCGACGCGGCGTGGAAATTGCGGCGCTACAAACAGAACTGGACCGTCGCCGACTCGCTCAACGCTTCGATCGGCCAGGGCTATGTCCTCACCAACCCGCTCCAGCTCGCGGTGATGGCCGCGCGGCTCGCATCCGGGCGGGCGTTGCAGCCGAGCCTGCTGGCCGGGCACGTCCACGCCAATGCGCCCGCGCTTGCGGTCCAGCCCGACCACCTGCGCATCGTCCATGAGGCGATGTGGGGCGTCGTCAACGGCGGGGGCACCGGGGGGGCGGCGAAGATGCTGATCCCGGGGGTCGCGCTCGCGGGCAAGACCGGCACTGCGCAGGTTCGGCGAATCACGATGGCGGAGCGCGCGGGCGGCGTTCTCAAGAACGGGCAATTGCCCTTCAAGATGCGCGACCACGCGCTGTTCCAGGGCTTCGCGCCGCATGACAACCCACGCTACGCGATTGCGGTGGTGCTCGAGCATGGCGGTCATACCGTCCGCAACCTCGATACCCCGGCGATTGCGCGCGACGTCATGACCTGGCTGTTCGACCGCGACCGCGCGATCGCCACGCTCGCCGAGGCGGAGCCGACCTGGGGCGGCGATATTCGCACCCGGATGGCCGCCGAAAGCGCCGCCTATCGCGCCGCCGCCAACGCGCCCCCGCTCGCGGTCGGCGCGCAGACCGAACGCAACGCGACCGCACCGACCGATGCACCCGCGGTGCGCGCTGCCGCCGACGCCGATGTGGCGGCGGCCGAAGCGCTCGCCAACAGCGCCGCGAGCGGCCGTACCGTCGCCGAAGACGGCAGCCCGGAGCACGACCCGCGATGAGCACGCGCAGCATCGTTCCCGCGCCTCTGGTCCAGCTCCCGTGGAAGATCATCCTCCTCGTCGTGGCGATCGGCTGTTTCGACCTGCTCGTACTGTATTCGGCGGCGGGCGGGAGCGTGCGGCCGTGGGCGCTGTCGCAGGGGATCCGTTTCTTCATGCTGCTCGGCGTCGCGCTCGCGTTGTCGCGCGTGCCCGAGCGGTGGTGGAACGGCGGCGCGCTTTATGCCTATGTCATCCTGTGCGTCATGCTGGTGCTGGTCGAACTGGTCGGCGCGGTGCGCGGCGGCGGGCAACGCTGGCTCGACTTCGGGTTGATTCGCCTGCAGCCGTCCGAGCTGATGAAACCGTGCATCGTGCTCGCCTGCGCGAAATTCTACGACATGCTCCCGCCCAACGAGACCCGCCGCTTCGGCGCGATCTGGCCCGCGGCGATCCTGATCCTGATCCCCGCCGCGCTGGTGATGAAACAGCCCGACCTCGGGACCGCGCTGATGATCACGATCGGCGGGATCACGGTGATGTTCCTCGCCGGTGTCCCGCTCCGCCTGTTCATCGGCGGCGCGCTCGCGCTCGGCGCGGCGGTGCCGATCGCGTTCAACTTCGTGCTGCACGAATATCAGCGCAACCGCATCCTTGTCTTCCTCGACCCCGAGAGCGATCCGCTCGGGATCGGGTATCACATCAGCCAGTCGAAGATCGCGATCGGTTCGGGCGGGATCCTTGGCAAGGGGTTCCTCAACGGGACTCAGAGCCATCTCGACTATCTCCCTGAAGGGCATACCGATTTCGCGCTGGCGACGATGATGGAGGAATGGGGTCTGGTCGGTGGCGTGCTGCTGATCATCGCGTTCGTGCTGATCGTGCAATGGGGGATCTCGACCGCGCTCTCGGCGCAATCGCGCTTCGCCAAGCTGACCGCGGCGGGGCTGGCGGCGACGATCTTCTATTATGTCTCGATCAACATGGCGATGGTGATGGGGATGGCCCCGGTCGTCGGCGTCCCGCTCCCGCTGATCAGCAACGGCGGATCGAGCCAGATGACCTTCATGTTGTGCCTCGGCATCCTGATGTCGATCGACCGGTCGAACCGCAAGATCGACACCCGCTGGTAGTTTTTTTGCGGTGCGGCGCAAAAAGGGTTTGCAACCTGCGATCCCGCTGCTAACAGACCGCCTCCCGGCAACGGCGGCGCAGACGCGCTGCCCCTACCAAGCGGGAATGGACGCATAGCTCAGTTGGTAGAGCAGCTGACTCTTAATCAGCGGGTCCTTGGTTCGAGCCCAAGTGCGTCCACCATTCTTCACATTGGAATCCTTAGGTTTTCTACCGAAGCGCGCGAGCGCTCCGACATGTTCTCCGACACGCTTTCCGACAAACTCATTTCGTTCTCGCTTCGTCCAGAGCCCCGATTGCCGCAATATGGCGTCGTCGTGTGCCAGCGATTCGACGCGCCTTTTCAGCGTTCGCCTTGTTATAAATCCGTGTGACGGCGAGCGTCTTGTGGCCGGACACCGGTCGCACGTCGTCTTCGCCCGCATCGCCAATCTCGGTGATGCCGCCATGCCAGAACCCGGTGAACGTCATGTCCTTGGGAAGTCCCGCGGCCTCGCAGATCTTGCGATGGACGTTCGACATGCGTCGCTCGACGTAGCGTTCACCGCTGCGCTCCTCGACAACGATCGGGCCGGTGACGGACGTAGTTGTCGCGCGGGACCGCGCCCGCTCCTCCTCAAGTTCGGGATAGAGCAGGACGCGCTCGACGCCGCCCCCCTGGCCCGGAACCTCTTTGAATAGTGGAAGCGTCACCGGGTTGCCGGTCTTGGACTGGACGAGCGTGATCTCGACACCGGGCTGGTAGCCTTCCCAAACGATCGCGGCGCGGTCAGGCGCGTCCGGATCGACATAGCCGAATGCGTCTGACACGCGCTGACATCCCTCGAAGCACAGCGCGGCGGCGGTCGCCATCGACTGGAAGCCGAGCTCGACCGCTTTCGCGCGATAGGCGGTGTATTCGCTGCGCGAGGTTGCCCGGTTGCCCTTGGCCGCGATGCTCTTGCGCCCCATCCCCATGAACGGGTTCTCTTTGACCCCGGTTACCTTGTAATGTCGCGCCGCCCACGACCAAATCAGCCGACAGACCTGCATGGCGTAGCTAGCCTGGCGGGGCCCGGTATCGGCGCGCAGCATTTCGTACAGCCTGTCGGATGCGGCGGCATCGACGTCGGCAGCCCGGCGCTTGCCGAACGGCGGCGCGCCCTTTTTCGTCTCGCGCGCGGCCAGCATGGCCATCAGCTTCCCGTAATCTGCCCGGGTCTTTGCCTTCTTCGACGTGAAGCGCGCCTGCTTACGGTACCACTGGAACAGCCACTCAACGCTGCCTGGGACCATCGCCGCACCTTCCGCGCCCTTGCGCCAGTCGGTCAGCGCCGCGTTCAGCAACTGCGCTTTGCGATGGACCTCGGCTAGATCCGAGCCACGCTTCTCTGAGGCAAGGAGCATCGGCTTCCCGTGGCGCGTCGCGGGCACCATCGCCCCGGTCTTCTCGTCCTTCACCGGGCGCGCCCATGCTGGCAGTGCCCAATAATAGACGGGCTCACCGGCCGCATTTCGGAGCTTGCGGACGTAGGCTGGAAGACGATCGAGTGCCATCAGTCGAACCAGCCTTCCGTGCCAGTGCTCGAGCTGCTCTCGAACATCGCTGCCATTGCCGCGTCGAGGTCTGACCGACGCGCGATCGCCGCGCCATTGCGACCGCGCGGCACGAAACGCACCGTGCCGCGGTCGCGCCACTCCTTGATCTGCGCGACGCTGACGCGGGTGTATTCGAGCGCCTCCGATTCAGTCAGCGCGGCGGGCCAATCGGGCAGAGCGGCAAGAGCGCGGGTCATTCTGCATTCCAAGAAGCAGATGTTCGTGGACCTTTTGGTGTTCTGGCTTCGAGAGTTCGGGGGACAAATCGGTCAGTTTCGTTTTCATAGATTTCGTGGGGTATTTTGCGAGTTTCTCAGCATTGCGCTGCCCCATGAGCCCGAGAATTATGCCGTCGAGATGAAAGACGATCTGGCCCCAGATAACAGCCACTTTTGCGAGCGCGATAAGATCGTTGTCCTCCATCGGAATGTTATAAAGCGGGCTCGATAGGCATAGGTTTCAATACATCAAGTTCTTCCTATGCTCCGTTACTACACCCCAGGCTGCGGTTCAGGTGGGGCTGCCATCCCCATCCCCATCCCCATCGCTTATGTCCAAAGCGAGAAAGCGCGCCGCGAGCTCGGTTCGTTTCTCAATCGCAGCATCGCCGCGTTCCATCATGCCCACGAACTTGGACGTAAGACCGAGCGCGTCGCCAAATTCGGCTTGGCTCATTCCTAACGCTTTGCGGATCTCCTTCAAGTCAGAACCTTGCATCACCGTTGCCCCTGCCGTATCTTTGACCCTATCCCCGCCCCGGTTTGCAGACCGAGGCGGGGGCTTCTTAGGCTTGGATCGTGAACGCTATGGTCACTTTCCAAATCCGAAGCCGGATTGTGAGGTTCATACTCACTTTCCTTTCGGGTTGTCAGCGGGCTGGGTGGGATACCGTCGCCGTCTGACAAGTCTCTTTTAAGGAACTCACTTCCTTTCGTCAGTCAAATTGTGAAGTGAGTTCCTTTTATTTGGGCCTGCGGAGCGGGTCAAATTTTGGAGCACAATCTCCATAATTACCTAAGCCATCCCATTATGACTTCCAGTCCTCCCGCTCGCCGAACAGGCGCGGATCGACCCTGAAATATTGCGCCAGCAGCTGCTGTTCGTCGACCGGAAGCCGCGTCGGTCCCGCGCCTCGAGCGAACCTCGACAGATAGCCTGACGGCCGGCGCAGCATGCGCGATAGGGCTGCGAGCGTCACTCGGTGCTCGACGGCGAGCGATCGCAGAGTTTCGCGCACCTGGTCGGGCGTGGCGGCGACGATAGGCTTCATTCCGGCATCCTCGGTTCGTCATC
>CAZNQA010000070.1:2832-17510 GCA_964575105.1 uncultured Stakelama sp. | reverse complement strand
CGAGGGGACGATCCCCAAGGGCGAATATGGCGGCGGCACGGTGATGCTGTGGGACAGCGGCACCTGGTCGCCGATCGCGGGCAAGAGCGCGAAGGACCTCGAGCACGGCCATCTCCACTTCGTCCTCGAGGGCGAGCGGATGAAGGGCGAGTGGATGCTGATCCGGCTCAAGCCGCGTGGCAAGGAGAAGGGCGAGAACTGGCTGCTGCGCAAGGTCGGTGACGCGGAGGCGGGCGGGACCGATGTGCTGGTCGAGACCGGGCTGACGAGTGTTTCGACCGGGCGGACGATGGTGGAGATTGCCGAGGGGAAGAAACCTGCCGTTCCCCGGCGAAAGCCGGGGCCCAGGGTTACGAAGGCTGCGCCCGTTGCTCTGGATTCCGGCCTTCGCCGGAAAACGGAGAAGCCAGTGTTCCAGGAGCCGCAGCTTTGCACCTTGGTGGACTCGGTGCCGTCCGGGAACCAGTGGCTCCACGAGGTGAAATACGACGGTTATCGCGCGCTGATCGCAGTCGCCAAGGGCAGGGCCAAGGTCTTCACCCGTTCCGGCCTCGACTGGACCGACAAGTTCCAGGCGATCGCCGATGCAGTGGCGAAGCTGCCGGTCGACACCGCGCTGTTCGATGGCGAGATCGTCGCGTTCAAGGACGGCAAGCCCGATTTCTCGACGCTCAAGAACGCGATCTCGGCGGGCGGCGACATGACCTTCTTCGCGTTCGACCTGCTCAGCGTAGACGGCGAGGACCTCACCGGACTCGCCAACGTCGCGCGCAAGGACCGGCTGCAGCCGCTGGTCGACGGCAAGGATGCGCGCGTGCAATATTCGGAGCATGTCGTCGGACAGGGTGAGGCGCTGTTCGAGACGATGTGCCGCGAGGGCTATGAGGGAGTCGTCTCCAAACGCGCCGATGCGCCGTATCGCGGCAAGCGCACGCAGGCGTGGCTCAAGATCAAATGCACCCGGCGGCAGGAATTTGTCATCGTCGGCTGGACACCCAGCGCCAAGTCGCGCGGGTTCGCGTCGTTGCTGCTCGGCGTGAACGGCCCCGACGGGATGGTCTACGCGGGCAAAGTCGGCACCGGGTTCGACACCGCGACGATGATGGACCTGCGCGAACGGCTGGAGAAGATCGAGCGCAAGACCCCGACGGTCGAGGCCCCGCGTGCGGCGGTGAAGGGGGCGCATTGGGTCAGCCCCAAGCTCGTCGCCGAAGTCGCGTTTGCTGAAACGACGCCGGACGGCGTGTTGCGGCATTCGAGTTTTCTCGGGCTACGCGAGGACAAGAAGGCGTCCGAAGTGGTCGCCGAAACTCCGGCAACGGCACCGGTCGCGGCGGGGGAGGTGCCCGAGACCAGCGTGAAGGTCAGCAACCGCGACCGCGTGATCTTCCCCGAATCGAACGTCACCAAGGGGCAGCTCGCGGATTATTACGCCAAGGTTGCCGGGATCATGCTTCCGTTTGCGGGGAACCGACCGATCAGCCTCGTTCGCTGTCCGCAGGGGCGCGCGAAGCAATGCTTTTTCCAGAAGCATGACGCTGGCAGCTTCAAGGAGGATCAGGTCCACAAGGTCCCGATTCTGGAGAAAGACGGATCGACTGAAGAGTATCTCTATGTCGACGATGCCGACGGGCTGGTCGCGTGCGTGCAGATGGGGACGATCGAGTTCCACGGCTGGGGGTCGTCGGTCGGCACGCTGGAGAAGCCCGACCGGCTGGTATTCGATCTCGACCCGGACGAGGACCTCGGGTTCGACGTGGTCAAGAAAGCCGCCGAAGACCTGAAGGAGCATCTCGCCGAGCTCGGGCTGGTGAGTTTCGCGCTGCTGTCGGGCGGCAAGGGCGTCCACGTCGTCGTGCCGCTGACCCCGCAGGCGGAATGGCCTGCGGTGAAGGATTTCGCGGATCGCTTCGCGCGGGCGCTGGGCGAGGCGGAGCCCGAGCGGTTCGTCGCGACCATGTCCAAGGCGAAGCGGAAAGGACGGATCTTCATCGACTGGCTGCGCAACCAGCGCGGGGCGACCGCGGTGCTGCCGTATGTGGCGCGCGCGCGCGCCGGGGCGCCGGTGGCAGCGCCGGTGTCATGGACCGAGTTGCGCGAAATCGACGCGGCGAACCGCTGGGGCGTCGGGGACGCGGATGAATTGATTGCACGCGCCGCCTCGCCCGGGCTGGCGGGGTGGGGCGTCGCGGATCAGGTTCTTCCCGATCTTTGATTGCGATGTTGCACATGCGAGGGGTTTGTGGCCAAGTCCGCGCGGGGATCAAAGGGGCCCGAGTGATCGTCACGCCATCCAGTTGCCGTAACCGTCCGACGGCCGGTGCAGAGCGCCGGGCAGCGGCTCTGGTCGCGTGCGCACCGCTTACCCCGTGTTCCTGCGAAGGCAGGAACCCAAAGCCAAGCCGCGCAACGCCGGTTGGTTCGTGGTACCCTTGGGCTCCTGCTTTCGCAGGAGCACTGCTACTGTTTAGCCAGAGTCTCCCACAAGATCGGGCGAACTGATGGCCACCGCACCCGCCCCCTCGCTGCTCGACGCCGGAACCCACGCCGCGCGCTGGATCGCGGAGTATTGCGCGCGGGCAGGCGCAGGGGACGTACTCGGCGTGCAGCCCGATCCCGCCTGGGCGGCGATGTTCGAGGAACTCGCGGCGGGCGCGGGCGACGACCTCGCCACCGCGCGCGATCGTGTGCAGCGCCATGCCGAGGATATCGGCACCGGCTTCCGCATCATCGGCGAAAGCGAGGAACGGCCGTGGCCGCTCTCCCCCGTCCCGCTGCTGATCGACAGCGCCGAATGGCGGCATATCGAGGCGGGAATCGTCCAGCGCGCCGATCTGCTCGAGAGCATCATCGCCGACCTGTACGGCGATGCGACGCTGGTCACGCGCGGGTTGCTCCCCGCCGCGCTGGTCGGCGGGTCGCCGCATTTCCTGCGCCCGATGGCGGGGCTGGTCCCGCCCGGCGGGCATCATCTCCATTTCGTTGCGATCGACCTCGGGCGCGGGCCGACCGGCGAGTGGCGGGTGCTCGCGGATCATCTGCGCGCGCCCGCGGGGGCGGGCTATGCGCTCGAGAACCGGCTCGCGATCGCGCGGACGCTCGGCGGGCTGCAGGCGCGGCTCAACGTCGAGCGCCACGCGCCGTTCTTCGCGGCGTTCCGCGACGGGCTGGCGGCGGCGTGTCGCCGGGTCGAGCCACGGATCGGGTTGCTGACGCCGGGGCGGTACAGCGCGAGCTATGCCGAACAGGCGCATCTCGCGCGCTATCTCGGGTTCCTGCTGGTCGAGGGGCCCGATCTCGCCGCGCTCGAGGACAAATTGTACGTCCGCACGATCGGCGGGCTCAAGCGCGTGGATGCGCTGTGGCACCGGATCGACCCGCGGCTGCTCGATCCGCTCGCGTTCGATTCGCACTCCAGGATCGGGGTTGCCGGGCTGATAGATGCGGTGGCGGCGGGGAATCTGGTGATCGCGAATGCGCCGGGCGCGGGCGTGCTCGAATCACCTGCGTTCGGGGCGTTCCTGCCGCGGATCGCGGCGCGCGAGACCGGGCGCGACCTGATCCTCCCCAATATCGCGACCTGGTGGTGCGGGCAGGATGCCGCGCGCGCCAGCGTGATCGCGGAGCTCGACACGATGCTGATCGGCCCCGCCTTCGGGGTCGCGCCCTTGGGCTTGCCCGACGGCGTCGCGCGGCCCGGGATCGAGATCACCGGAGAGGCGCGCGCGGCGCTGCTCGCCGACCTCGAGCGCCGCCCGCAGGACTATGTCGGGCAGGAAATCGTCCGGCTGTCGACGATGCCGGTGGTGACCGATGCGGGGCTCGCGGCGCGCCCGTTCACGCTGCGCGTCTTCGCCGCGCGCGGGGGGGATGGGCGCTGGACCGTGCTCCCCGGCGGGTTCGCGCGGATCGGCGAGCATCCCGACCCGCGTGCGTCGGTAATGGGGCAGGGGACGTGGTCGGCCGACGTCGTCGTCCACGGCAGCAGGGAATCGGTCGCGCCGGTGTCGCTGCTCCAGCCTGCCGACACGATCCACGTTCGCCGCAACCCTGGCACGTTGCCGAGCCGGGTCGCGGACAATTTCTTCTGGCTCGGGCGGTATCTCGAACGCGGCGAGGCGTTGCTCGGGGTGATCCGCGTGATGCTCGGCAATTCGATCGATGCGGATGCGGGCGCCGCGCTGGCGGCGGAGACGGTCGGCGGGTTGGTCGGGCTCGTCGTCAACGGGGGCGGCGCGCCGCATCCCGCAACGCTGCGGCGCGCGGATCTCGCCGCCTTCGCGCGGACCGCGCTCGAGGACGACGGCTGGCACAGCGTGCGGACGATCAACCGGCTCGCGCGCGGGATCGGGCAGGGATCGCGCGACCGGCTGGCGGCGGACGTGATCCGCCTGCTCGATGCGCCCTTCCCGAGCCAGGGCGGGATGCTCGACCGCGCCGGGTCGCTCCAGCGACGCTATGCGGCTTTGTCGGGGCTGTCGGCGGAGCATATGGGGCGGACCGCGTCGTGGCGGTTCCACGATCTCGGGCGGCGGCTCGAGCGTGCGACGACGATGACGCGTGCGATCCGCGCGTTCGGGATGGCGCGCGCGTCGGTCGACGATCTGTCGACGCTGCTCGATCTTGCCGACAGCCAGATCAGCTATCGCCAGCGGTATCTGACCGGGATGGCGCGTGTGCCCGTCGTCGATCTGGTCGCGCTCGACCCCAACAACCCGCGTTCGCTCGCCTATCAGATCGTGCGGATCTGCGAGCATCTGAAGGACTTGCCCGTGCTCGAGGACGACGGGATGGAGGAACCGCAACAGGCGCAGGGGACCGTGCTCAACGCGATCGTCTCGACTGCGACCGCGGCGGCGCTGGATGCGGATATCCTGGGCGATGTCGAGCGGCGACTGTTTCAATTGTCCGAGGCGATCGCGCGGCGGTATTTCCTGCAGGGCGCGGAGCCGCTCCGCGCGGCGGGGATGGTGCTCGCGTGATTTACGACATCCGCCATGTCACGCGGTTCGATTATGGCGGCAACGTCAAGTTCGCGCGGTGCAACCTGCGGCTTAAGCCGATCCACTGGTCGGGGCAGCGGTTGCTCGACTATGACCTGCGCATCTCCCCCGCCGGGCGCGTGTCGCCCGCGCGTGCGGAGGCGGGGCTGGCGAATGTCGTGCGGCTGGTGGTCGATGAGCCGGTGCGGCATCTGGTGATCGAAAGCATCTCGCGGATCGACATCGACCGACCCGTCCCGATGCCGTCGGACGGATCGCCGCGGCTCCACGACATTGCGGTCGCCGCGCGCGCGAGCCGCGATCCGTCGCCGGCGGGGCCCGCGAGCTATTTGTTCCCCTCGCCGCTGATCCCGCTCGACCGCGACATCGCGGACTATTGCGCGCTCGACCTCGATCCGGATCGCTCCGCGCTCGACGCCGCGATCGCGCTGGCGCAGCGGATCCAGAACGATTTCGCGTTCGATCCCCATGCGACCCTGGTCGATACGCCCCCGCACGAGGCATTCCTCAAGCGCGGCGGCGTCTGCCAGGATTTCGCGCAGATCATGATCACGGGCCTGCGCGCCGCCGGCCTGCCCGCGGCTTATGCCTCGGGCTATATCCGCACGATCCCGCCGCCCGGGCAGGCGCGGCTCGTCGGCGCGGATGCGACGCATGCCTGGGTGTTGCTGTGGTGCGGGCCGGAGCTCGGCTGGGTCGGGGTCGATCCGACCAACGGGATCTGGATGGCGGGCGACCATATCGTCATGGCGATCGGCCGCGATTACGGCGAGATCGCGCCGATCGACGGGGTCGTGCTCGGGTCGAGCGCGCAGAAGATGGATGTCAGCGTCGACGTCGCACCTGTGCTAGAGCCCGCGCTCTGACATTTGCGCGTGGTATTTGCGCTTGCCGTAATGACTCCCCAGATACGGGGAAAGACCAGCACCGGGGATAGAAGTGGCC
The DNA here is from genome assembly GCA_964575105.1 of uncultured Stakelama sp. GTDB lineage: Bacteria > Pseudomonadota > Alphaproteobacteria > Sphingomonadales > Sphingomonadaceae > Sphingomonas. The sequence goes on along the minus strand of CAZNQA010000070.1, from coordinate 11,562 downwards.
GATCCGTACACGACATTGGGCGTCGAACGCACCGCGAGCGAAGCGGACATCAAGAAGGCGTATCGCAAGCTCGCCAAGGAGCTTCATCCCGATCGCAACAAGGACAATCCCAAGGCGACCGACCGCTTCGGCAAGGTAACGCAGGCCTATGATATCCTGAACGACAAGGACAAGCGCGCGCGCTTCGACCGCGGCGAGATCGACGGCGAGGGCAATCCTGCGTCGCCATTCGGCTTCGGTGGCCAGGCGGGCGGCGGCGGGTTCCGCCCCGGGCCGGGCGGGCAGGGGTTCCAGGCGGACGGGCCCGATCTCAGCGACATCTTCGAGGGCATGTTCTCGGGGGGCGGGCGCGGTGGCGGTTTCTCGGGCGGGTTCGGCGGCTTCGGGCGCGGGCGCGAACAGCCCAAGGGCGCTAACGTGCTCTACAAGCTCGACGTCCCGTTCGCCGATGCCGCCGCCGCCAAGCCGCAGCGGATCACGCTCGCGGACGGCAAGACGATCGACCTCAAGCTCCCCGCAGGGATCGAAAGCGGCGCGCAGATGCGGCTTGCGGGCAAGGGCCAGCCGGGGCCGGGGGGCAATGGCGACGGGATCGTCACGATCGAGATCGAGCCGCATCGTTTTTTCGAGCGCGACGGCGACAACGTCCTGCTCGATCTGCCGATCAGCCTGTCAGAAGCCGTGCTCGGCGCAAGCGTGCGCGTGCCGACGGTCGAGGGCGCGGTGATGCTGACGGTGCCCAAAGGCTCGTCCTCGGGCAAGGTGCTGCGGCTGCGCGGGCGCGGGTTCCACCGCAAGGACGGGACGCGCGGCGACCAGCTCGTCACGCTGATGGTCGATCTCCCGGTCGACGACGATGCGCTGATCGAGTTCGTGCAAGGCTGGAAAGACCGCGACTCAGGGAACCCGCGGGGTAACATGGGCGTCTGATCCCGAATGAGTGATGTTTCCCCCGCTTCGCCCGAAGAACGCGCCCTCCGTGGTGAGGCAGGGATCCGCCCCGACGATGCGCCGCCGGTCATCCGGCTGCCGGCGCGTGCATGGGAAGTCACCAAGCGCGCACTGATCGGCGTGTTTACCGACGGCTTCATCCACGCGGGCAATCTCGCCTATCTCGCGCTGCTGACGGTGTTTCCCTTCTTCATCCTCGCCGCCGCGATCGCCTCGCTGATCGGGCAGAGCGCGGAGACGCAGCGCGCGGTCGCCTCGTTCCTCCACGTCCTGCCGCGCAATGTCGCCGAACTGCTCGAGAAGCCGATCCACGACGTGCTGCTTGCGCGGACCGGATCGCTGCTGTGGATCGGCGCGCTGGTCGCGCTCTGGTCGGTCGGTAGCTTCGTCGAGACGATCCGCGACATCTTCCGCCGCGCCTATGGCGTGAAATCGAGCAAACCGTTCTGGCATTACCGGATCAGCTCGATGCTCGTGATCATCGCCTCGGTCGTGCTCGCGCTCCTGTCGTTCCTGATCCAGGGCGTGCTGACCGCGGCCGAGCGGTTCATCTATGCGCTGCTGCCGTTCGCGGAAAATGTCGCGGGGTGGATCGGCCTGTCGCGCGCGGTCCCGGGGCTGGTGATGTTCGGCGCGTTGTACATGCTGTTCCTGTCGGTCACGCCATCCAAATACCGCCTGAGCAAATGCCCGAAATGGCCGGGCGCAATGTTCACCACGGTGTGGTGGATCAGCATCACCGCGCTGCTCCCGCTCGTGCTGTCGCAGCTCGGCAGCTATGACCTTACTTACGGCAGTCTCGCGGGCGTAATCGTCGCGCTGTTGTTCTTCTTTCTGGTCGGACTTGGGATCGTGTTCGGTGCACATCTCAATGCGGCACTGGCGGAACCGACCGAACACGGGGTAGAGAGCAGCGCAGACCAACAGGAGGCGGTAACGGCGTGATGGAATTGATGGCGGGCAAGCGCGGGTTGATCATGGGCTTGGCCAATGATCGCTCGCTCGCCTGGGGCATTGCAAAGAAGCTGAGCGAAGCCGGGGCGGAACTCGCGTTCAGCTATCAGGGCGAGGCGATGGAAAAGCGCGTGCGCCCGCTCGCCGAACAGCTTGGCGTCGCCCGCCTGTTCGACTGCGACGTCTCCGACATGGGCGCGCTCGACGCGACTTTCGCGGATCTCGCGAAGGAATGGCCGACGATCGACTTCGTCGTCCACGCGATCGGCTTTTCCGACAAGAACGAGTTGCGTGGCGGCTATGTCGACACCAGCCTCGACAATTTCCTGATGACGATGAACATCTCGGTCTATTCGTTCGTCGCGGTGTGCAAGCGCGCGGCGGCGATGATGCCCAACGGTGGATCGCTGCTCACGCTCAGCTATTACGGTGCCGAGAAGGTCATCCCGCATTACAACGTGATGGGTGTCGCCAAGGCAGCGCTAGAGACGAGCGTGCAATATCTGGCGGTCGACCTCGGGCGCGACAACATCCGCGTCAACGCGATCTCGGCCGGGCCGATCAAGACGCTTGCCGCCTCGGGAATCGGCGACTTCCGACTGATCCTCAAATGGAACGAGCTCAACTCGCCGCTCAAGCGCAACGTCACGATCGAGGACGTCGGCGGGGCGGGGCTGTATTTGCTGAGCGACCTCGCGAGCGGCGTGACCGGCGAGACCCATCACGTCGACGCAGGCTATCACGTGATCGGCATGAAGGCCGAGGACGCACCGGACATCGCGCTGGCCTGACGGTTCGCACTGGGGACGTCTGTTTTCTTGGTTCAGCCTGTTGCGTCGGGGGGCGGCATTCGCGGGGCGCGCTCCCATTGTGCCGCGTCACCGGGTCACAGGGATCGATGAATGCTGACCTTCGGTTCCTCCACGCTGATCGATCTGCTGAGCTGGATCGTGGTCCTGACCCTCGGCTTCAAGGCGCTGGCGACAATCATTCTCCTGACCGTGAAACAGGAAGTACGGGACCAACCGGGATGGGGTTCAGTCCTGTGGTGGGCGACCAAAATTGCGCCAATCATCGCCGTGCCCTGCGGCATCTGGATTGCCTGGCAGCAACGGCAAACGGATCTGATGTGGGTCTTCGTCGCGCTGATGGTGTTCGTCGTCGTCGCGGTGCCGATGAAAGTCCGGCAACGTCGCGCGCGTATGGCGCACCAAACCTCCGCTACACCTCCTGGGAGAGGTTGAACCGCCAGACCGGTATCACCCACTTGCGGACAAAGCCGATCAACGGCATCGCACAGCGCGATGGGAGAGGTGTGGGATGACACATGCGCTTGGGGTCGGAGCGTTCGCGATCGTTCCGAGTAACGACTTGGCGGCCGCAATACCATTCTGGGAGCGCCTGGGGTTCGAGCGTGCTGGCGGCAGCGAAGACTATCTCATCATGGAAGGATGGAGTTGCGAATTGCACCTGACACAGGCGGGTCAGGGAGATTGGCGGGTTCCGGAAGCGCACAATCCGTTCGGCGTCTTCATTCGAACGCCAGATGTAGCGGCTATCGCGGCGCGGATGGACGATCTTGTCATCCGGCCGGGTGGCATTCTTCGGCATCGAGAATGGGGACTCTACGAGGTCGGCATTGCAGGCCCTGACGGCCTTCTCGTTCGGATCGGGTGGCCATCCGCCTTGATGGCGTGAACGTCCGATTCCCACCAAGCCGCGACGCTCAACCTGATGCGCCGCGGCCCAACTTTCAAAGGGGCACGGCCATCCCCCTTCCGTCATCCCCGCGACGGCGGGGATCCATACTGGCTGGCGGCGCAGGACTGAACGGACGGTGCTAATGGATTCCTGCCGTCGCGGGAATGACCGGCAGGTTGCGGATATTCCCCGACCCCACCGTTATACCGCGACGGTCGTTCTCTGCCACTATCGCCGTTCCGACCTCGATCCAACGCGGTGGCGCCTCGCAGCCGCCCGACAGCTATTGGACGCGAAACCGATCGGTCTCAACCGCCCAATGGCGGACAATCGCGTGATAGACCGCACGAAAGCGGCCAGTCGTCCAGAATTGACGTTGGTTGTTCGAGCGATAAGGTACGCCCCTATGGGAGAAATTTGATGTCCATGAAAGTTCGCGTAGCGCTTGCCATCTTTGCAGCGACGATACCCTATTCAACGGTGTTAGGCTAGGTCGCACCGAATGAAGCGAGTCCAGTCGATCAGCAAGTGCAGCAGTTTCTTTCGACCCTCAAGGCTGGCAAAGGTCAGGAGGCTGTCAGCACGTTATTGTCGTCATCGCCGCTGTGGGCGCAGCGAGCCGGAACAAGCGAACAAATGGTTGGACAGATCGACGCTGCAGTCAAAGCTTATGGGCCGGTAGTCTCCTATGAGAAGCTATCATCGACAAGTCTCGGTACGATGGCAACGCGACAATATTACCTGATCCAGCATCGCGATATGGTCACCCGATGGGAGTTCGATCTCGTGCGAACCCCGAAGGGATGGACCGTCGGCTACTTCGGGTTCACCGACCGTCCTAATGATTGGTTCTCATAAATAGAGCACTGTGTCGGCGGAAGAAGAAGCCGACCATCCCGAACCGCCTAGTGCGGACTTTCCCTGCACGGGCCACGGCGACCGCATGGCGAGATCCAGCGCAAGAAACGGGATCAGCTTCTTCCGGATCAGCTTGGGGTTTTCAGCAGTAAGCGCCTGCCTGGCATCGGTATATCTTGTTTATCCTCACCTGATGTTCTGGCTGTTTGGAATGCCTTCACAAAGCGGGGCGCTGGTCATGGCCCGGCGCGGCGGCGCGCTCTTTCTAGGTATCGCCATTTTACTGTACCGGATTCGATCGACCGACGATCGAAATACGAGAATTGCCGTCTCAACCGGACTTGCGACGTCGTGCGCGGCACTGGCGGCGTTGGGTATCGTCGATCTGATCGCTGGTCACGTGAAAGCCGGTATTCTGATCGCCGTCGTGGCGGAGACGGTCTGTGCAATTGGCTATCTCGCCGTCCTGATCGAAGAACCCCGCCGGTACCAGCTGGCGGCGCGGATCGGTGATCGGACGGAGGGCCAACAAAACCCGACGGCTTGACCCGCGCGCCTAGGCGGATGACAGGGAGGGCATGAGCTTCAACACCTTCGGCCACCTCTTCCGCTTCACCACCTGGGGCGAATCGCACGGTCCCGCGATCGGCGCGGTGGTCGACGGGTGTCCGCCGGGCATCCCGCTGACCGAGGCGGACATCCAGCCGTGGCTCGACCAGCGCCGCCCGGGCACCTCGCGTTTCACCACGCAACGGCAGGAGCCCGATCAGGTCCGCATTCTCGCGGGCGTGTTCGAGGGCCGCACGACGGGGACGCCGATCAGCCTGATGATCGAGAATGTCGACCAGCGTTCGAAGGACTATTCGGAAGTCGCCAAGGCGTATCGCCCGGGCCATGCCGATTACGCCTATGACGCCAAATACGGCTTTCGCGACTATCGCGGCGGCGGGCGCTCGTCGGCGCGTGAGACCGCGTCGCGGGTCGCGGCAGGGGCGGTCGCGCGGCTGGTCGTCAGCGAAGTGACGATCACCGCCTGGGTCGAGGCGATCGGGGGCGATGCGATCGACCCGGCGAATTTTGACGTGGACGAGATCGGCCGCAACCCGTTCTTCTGCCCCGATGCGGTGGCGGCGGCGCGGTGGGAGACGCTGGTCGACGCTGCGCGCAAGTCGGGCTCGTCGCTTGGCGCGGTGGTCGCCTGTGCCGCGACGGGCGTCCCCGCGGGCTGGGGCGCGCCGCTCTATGCCAAGCTCGACGCCGAGCTGGCGGCGGCGTGCATGGGGATCAACGCGGTCAAGGGCGTCGAGATCGGCGACGGCTTCGCGGCCGCCACGCTGCGCGGGGAGGACAATGCCGATCCGATGCGCCCGGGTGCGGACGGCCCCGAATTCCTCGCCAATCATGCAGGCGGGATCGCGGGGGGGATCGCGACCGGCCAGCCGGTGACGCTGCGCGTCGCATTCAAACCGACCAGCTCGATCCTGACCCCGGTCGCGACGATCTCGCCCGACGGTGCGGCGGCGGAAATCGCCACCAAGGGGCGGCACGACCCCTGTGTCGGCATCCGCGGGGTGCCGGTGGTCGCGGCGATGGTCGCGCTGGTGCTGGCCGACCAGAAGCTGCTGCATCGCGCGCAATGCGGCGCAACAAACGGGTAACAAACCGACAAGATGGTTAAATTTGTCGATAGAAGGAGCGACTAAACGCCAAGTGGGCCGTTATACCCCCGACCCATTCGAAGGTCACGTCACAGAAGAGGACCAGACCCATGCGTATCGCAACTTTGGCAACCATTGCCGCCCTTGGCCTTTCCACCGCAGCCGTAGCGCAGATGGCGCCTGCTCCCGGCGGTGCACAGACCGGTACGACCGGCAGCATGCCCTCGACCGGCACCACCGGCCCGATGACGGGTTCGCCGTCGACCATGCCGGGCGCGCCGATGGGCTCGACCGCGACCGATCCGTCGATGTCGCCGAGCACGCCTTCGGCTCCGACCACGAGCGATCCGGCAACCTCGACCGATTCGGCGATGACCACCGGCGCGACGACCGACACGACCGCGACGACGACGACCAAGTCGAAGCGCACCAAGAAGCGCCCGATGTAATCTTACGTCGGTAAGCTGCAAAAAGGCCCCGGTTGCGAGAGCGACCGGGGCCTTTTTCGTGTCAGTCGGAGAAGGGATCGCGGACGAGGATCGTGTCGTCACGCTCGGGGCTGGTCGAGACCAGCGCGACCGGGCATTTGATCAGTTCCTCGATCCGGCGGATGTACTTGATCGCCTGTGCGGGGAGATCGGCCCAGCTCCGCGCGCCCGCGGTGGTTTCCTGCCAGCCGGGCATGCTTTCATAGACCGGCTCGACTTCGGCCTGGTCCGCGGCATGTGCGGGGAAATAATCGAGCGTCTCGCCGCGCAAACGGTAGCCGGTGCAGATCTTCACCTCGTCGAACCCGTCGAGCACGTCGATCTTGGTCAGTGCGATCCCGGTGATCCCGCCGACCGCCGCCGACTGGCGCACCAGCACCGAATCGAACCAGCCGCAGCGACGCTTGCGCCCGGTGACGGTGCCGAACTCATGCCCGCGCATCCCGAGCTGCTCGCCGGTCGCGTCCTCGAGCTCGGTCGGGAACGGGCCGGAACCGACCCGCGTCGTATACGCCTTGGCGATCCCCAGCACGAAGCCAACCGCGCTCGGGCCGAGGCCGGAGCCGCCCGCCGCGGTGCCCGAGATCGTGTTCGACGAGGTGACGAACGGATAGGTCCCGTGGTCGACGTCGAGCAGCACGCCCTGCGCGCCCTCGAACAGGATTCGCTTGCCGCGCGAGCGCGCATCGTTGAGCACGCGCCACGTCGGCTTGGCGAAGGACAGCACGAAATCGGCGATCTCGCGGAGTTCCTGCACCAAAGCTGCGCGATCGATCGGCGGTTCGCCGAAGCCTGCGCGCAGTGCGTCATGATGCGCGGTCAGCCGGTCGAGCTGCGCGCCGAGCGAATCGAGATGCGCGAGATCGCACACGCGGATCGCGCGGCGGCCGACCTTGTCCTCATAGGCAGGGCCGATCCCGCGCCGCGTCGTGCCGATCTTGCCCGCCCCGCTCGCATCCTCGCGCAGCGCGTCGAGATCGCGGTGGAACGGCAGGATCAGCGCGCAGGTGTCGGCGAGCATCAGCGTGTCCGGCGTGATCGTCACGCCCTGGCCGCGGAGCTTCTCGACTTCGGCCCTGAGCGCCCACGGATCGAGCACCACGCCATTGCCGATCACCGACGGCGTGCCGCGGACGATCCCCGAGGGGAGCAGCGACAGCTTGTAGACGCTCTCGCCCACGACGAGCGTATGGCCGGCATTGTGCCCGCCCTGGAAGCGCACGACGACATCGGCGCGCTCGGCGAGCCAGTCGACGATCTTGCCCTTGCCTTCATCGCCCCACTGGGCGCCGATCACTGCTACGTTTCCCACGGTCTGTTCCACACATCGTCTGTGACAAAGCGTGCAGCCCTAATGCGCGGGGGGCGGGGGGTCCATGCCTATTGCGCCTGTGCCGTCACTCCGGCGCGGGCCGGGGCAGCTGTTGCCCGCGAACCGGCGGTGGAGACGAAAAGCAGGCCGGCCCCGGCCTTCGCCGGGGGGACGGGGGCGGCATTTCGGATAGACCGGACGGGGGGGAGGCGGATCGACATGCTGCTTGCGATACTCTTGGCTGCCGCGCGGGTGGAGACGAGCGAGGTTTATGGCGATCTCGGGCGAGAAATCCCGCGCGAGCTCGCCGCCACGCTGGACGGCATCGACGCCCCTCTGGACGCGGTGGGCGAATGCCTCGACCGATATCCACGCCTTGATGCTGACGCAGCACTTGCGGCGCGCACGCGACGCTTGATGAAACTGCATCGCGCGATCAGCGAGATCTGGGCGCGATCCGAGGAGGACGTGCTCCGTGACCCGCCGTCGCGGCGCCGCCGGGCGTGTACCATGGCGAACGTGACCGCCGCCCTGCAGGAGGCCGACGTCGCGTTGCAGCGAGCCGAACAGGTGTTTGCGGAGGCGACCGTCGCCCTTCGTGCCGGTGCGTGGTTCGGCCCCTTGCAGCTCTGTCGCGCGAGCGTGATCCGCGCCAGCGTGGCGCGCCGCGAGGAGGACGACGACTGGTCTCTGTCGATCAACCTGCGACCGGCCGCCGCTTCGGCGCTTGCTGATGTCACGCGCCGCCGGAAAGGAGACCTGCTGGCGTTTCGGGTGGCCGGGACGGTCGTTTCGCGGCCGAGGGTCC
>CAZNQA010000070.1:0-2732 GCA_964575105.1 uncultured Stakelama sp. | reverse complement strand
CCGCTTCCCCCAGCCGCCTAGACCGCGCGTGCTTCGCTTCCCGCCAGCACGTGCGTGCAGAGTTGCGCCTCGGGCGTATCTCCCGCCTCGAGCGCCGCGACCGTGACCCAGCCCGCCGCGCGCATTGCCGCCGCGACCGCCGGCTCGGTCCCCACCGGCACGAACAGCCGCCGCCGGTCGACCTCGGCGAGCCCCGCTGCGACGATCGCATCGGCGTAGAGCGAGAAGCCGACCGCGGACTCTTCCGCGCCGCCTTCGTGCATGATCGTGTAGGTGCCGCCACGGCCGATCTCGCCGCGTACGCCGCCTGCGAAGATCGAGAAGCCGAGCCAGCTCTGATATTCAAAGCCATGCCGCTCGGTCGGATCTAGCGTCAGCGCGACTCGGCCCTTGAGACCCTCCGCGATCTTCCACAGCGCATCGAGCCGCGACGTCAGCGCGCCGCGCGCGTCGAACGCGCACAGCCGGTCGTGCGCGGTCTCGAACGGGCCGGCGGCTTCGATCAGCGGCAGATAGGCGGGCGCGATCGCCGCGACTCCGCCCGCGTCCTTGGCATCGAGCCGGTCGCGCAAGGCATCGATCTGCGCCGCGTCGATCGGGAACGGGCCGCCTGCGAGCACGTCGATCAGGTCGGGGAGGGTGAAGTCGATCGAGATGTTGCTGACGCCCGCCGCCTCGAGTGCCGCGACCGCAACCTCGACGACTTCGCGCGCCGCCGCCACGGTATCGAGCCCGATCAGCTCGCAGCCGATCTGGCGGAGTTCGCGTTCGGGCGCGAGTTGCGAGGCGCGGAGCTTCAGCACCGGGCCGGCATAGGACAGCCGCACCGGGCGCGGGTGATGCGCCATGCGGGTGGCGGCGATGCGGCCGATCTGCGCGGTCATGTCGGGGCGGATCGCGAGCGTCGCCTGGCTGACCGGATCGACGAAGCGCACCGCATCCTGCGCGCGCGCGGACTTGAGACGACCGGCGAGGCCAGCCTCGAACTCGGCGAGCGCGGGGTCGGCGCGTTCGTAGCCATACGCGTAAGCCGCAGCGAGGGCGGCGGCCTCGAGCCGGGCGGCGGCGTCGGCGAAGGGGGGGAGCCGGTCACGAAAGCCGGTGGGCAGGAGGGCGGTGGTGCTCACTGCTCCCTCTCCCCGCTTGCGGGGAGAGGGCCGGGGAGAGGGGGGCTCGCAAGGGCGACGAGGATCGCCTCAAGAACTGCCGCCTCATTTCCCATCACATCGGCGTTATTGAATCGAATCACGCGGTAGCCCTGCTTTTGCAGCCAATCCGTCCGGCTGCGGTCTTTTGCCTCGTTGCCGCCATGCGTGTCTCCGTCAACCTCGACGATCAATTTGGGCGACCGTGCGACGAAATCAGCGACGAAGGGACCGATCGGGACTTGGTGTAAGAACTTGATACCATTGAGACGGCGGGCTCGGAGCCGGTACCACAGGCGCGCCTCGGCGACGGTCGGTTCGCGGCGCATGGCTTTGGCGCGCTGGAGCATCGTGCCGTGCGAGTGTTTCATGGGTCCCCCTCTCCCCGGCCCTCTCCCCGCAAGCGGGGAGAGGGAGAAGAAGGGTACCGTTTGCGGCTTAGAACGCCAGACCCATCGCAGTCACAACGCCCGGCAGCGCGCGTACCTGAGCGAGCAGTTCCGGGGTCAGCGCCTCGTCGATCGACAGCAACAGCACTGCCTCGCCACCGGCGCTTCGCCGCCCGAGGTGGAACGTCCCGATGTTGACCCCGCCCTCGCCAAGCAGCGTCCCCAGACGCCCGATGAACCCCGGGGCATCCTCGTTGACGACATACAGCATGTGCCCGACGAGATCGGCCTCTACCTTGATCCCGAACAGCTCGACCACGCGCGGGGCGGCGTCACCGAACAGCGTCCCCGCGACCGAACGCTCACCCGCATCGGTCTTGACCGAGACGCGCAGCAGCGTGTGGTAATCGCCCTCGCGCTCGGTGCGGACTTCGCGGACTTCCATCCCGCGTTCCTTGGCGAGCAATGGCGCGTTGACCATGTTGACCGTGTCGGTCTGCGTCCGCAGGAAGCCCGCGAGCACCGCCGCGACGATCGGCTTCTGGTTGAGCTCGGCAGCAGCGCCCTCGGCATGGATCGAGATCCGCCCGATCGCACCATGCGTCAGCTGCCCGACCAGCGAGCCGAGCTTTTCGGCCAAGGCCATGTACGGCTTCAATCTCGGGGCTTCTTCTGCCGACAGGCTCGGCATGTTGAGCGCGTTGGTGACCCCGCCCGAGACGAGGAAGTCCGCCATCTGTTCGGCGACCTGAATCGCGACATTGACCTGCGCTTCGGTGGTCGACGCGCCGAGATGCGGGGTCGAGACGAAATTGGGCGTGCCGAACAGCGGCGATGCCTTGGCCGGCTCCTCGACGAACACGTCGAGCGCAGCGCCACCGATATGCCCCGAATCGAGCCCGGCCTTGAGCGCCGCCTCGTCGATCAGCCCGCCGCGTGCGCAATTGACGATGCGGACGCCCTGCTTGGTCTTGGCGAGCGCCTCGGCCGAGAGGATGTTGCGCGTCTGGTCGGTCAGCGGCGTGTGGAGCGTGATGAAATCAGCACGTGCGAGCAGGTCGTCGAGCTCGACCTTCTCGATCCCGAGTTCGAGCGCGCGTTCGGGCGAGAGGAACGGATCGAACGCGACCACCTTCATCTTGAGCCCGCGCGCGCGGTCGGCGACGATCGAGCCGATATTGCCCGCGCCGATCAGCCC
>CAZNQA010000069.1:0-17878 GCA_964575105.1 uncultured Stakelama sp. | reverse complement strand
AGGGCGGCGCACCGTATTTGGCGCGCATCGCGGCGGGGTCGGTATCTGGGGTGCGATAATGGAAGAACAGGATGATGAGCAGCACGCCGACGCCGAGCACGCCATAGCCGATGATGCGCCAGACCATTGCTTTGCCCCCCGGGTCTCCGCCTCATGACCGGGCGATATCGGGAGAAAGATCGGCGGTTTGACGGCCGCTGGCAAGCGGTGCGGTACGGCAGCCGGACCGTGTCGTTGCACTCCCGATCAGTCCCGGCTTTGGCAACTGCGAAACTATAGCTGTTCTCCCGCGCAGGCGGGAGCCCAGGAGTCGCGAGAACTAACCGCTGATGTTCTGCCTGGCCGCGTATTCCAGCCTTCGCGGAAAATTCATCAAGCGAAGGATCCGTAAAAACCGCTCGCAAAGGCTCGCGGAGGGAGGAATCCAGGGTTACGGGACGCAGTCCCCGCAACCCTGGACTCCCGCCTGCGCGGGAGAACCATCATGCCTCGCGCGCAAGCCATTCCTCGAGCCACTTGATCGTATAGTCCCCCGCCTGGAATTCGGGATCCTCGATCAGCGCCTGATGCAGCGGGATCGTCGTCGTCGGACCGTCGATCACGAACTCTTCCAGCGCCCGCCGCAACCGCCGGATCGCGCCCGCACGGGTGGTGCCATAGACGATCAGCTTGGCGATCATCGAATCGTAATAAGGCGGCACGCGGTACCCCGCATACAGCCCGCTATCGACGCGGACGTTCATCCCGCCCGGCGCGTGGAATTGCTTGATCAGCCCCGGCGACGGCGCGAACGTGCGCGGGTCCTCGGCGTTGATCCGGCATTCGATCGCATGGCCGCGGAACACGACGTCTTCCTGCCGCAGCGTCAGGCCGTGGCCCTCGGCGATGCGGATCTGTTCGCGTACCAGATCGAGCCCGGTGATCGCCTCGGTCACGGGATGCTCGACCTGCAGCCGCGTGTTCATCTCGATGAAATAGAACTCGCCGTTTTCCCACAGGAATTCGATCGTCCCCGCGCCGCGATAGCCCATATCGGCCATCGCCTTGGCGCAGATCCCGCCCATCCGCGCGCGGTCCTCTTCGCCGAGCACGGGCGAGGGGGCTTCTTCGAGCACCTTCTGGTGGCGGCGCTGGAGCGAGCAGTCGCGCTCGCCGAGATGGATCGCATTGCCTTCGCCGTCGCCGAACACCTGGAATTCGATGTGGCGCGGGTTGCCGAGGTACTTTTCGAGATAGACCGTCGCATCGCCGAACGCGGCCTTCGCCTCGCTTCCGGCCTGCTGCATCAGCGTCTCGAGCTGGTCCTCGGACGTGCACACCTTCATGCCGCGACCACCGCCGCCCGATGCCGCCTTGATGATGACGGGATAGCCCGCCGCCGCCGCGATTTCCTTGGCTTCCGCCAGATCGCTGATCGGCCCGGCCGATCCCGGAACGAGCGGCAGCCCGAGCGCACCCGCAGTGCGCTTGGCCTCGATCTTGTCGCCCATCGTGCGGATATGCTCGGGCTTCGGCCCGACGAAGATGATGTCGTGCGCTTCGACGATCTCGGCGAACTTGGCGTTTTCGCTCAGGAAGCCATAGCCCGGGTGGATCGCATCGGCGCCCGAGATTTCGGCCGCCGAAATGATGTTCGGGATGTTGAGATAGCTTTCGGTCGCCGACGGCGGGCCGATGCAGATCGCCTGATCGGCGAGCCGCACGTGCATCGCGTCCGCATCCGCGGTCGAATGGACCGCGACCGTCTGGATGCCCATTTCGTGGCACGCGCGGTGGATGCGGAGCGCGATCTCGCCGCGGTTGGCGATCAACAGCTTCTTGATGTCGGCCATGGTTATTCGACGACCACCAGCGGCTGGTCGAACTCGACCGGCTGCCCGCTCGTCACCAGCACCGCCGAGACACGGCCTGCGCTCGGCGCGAGGATCGGGTTCATCACCTTCATCGCCTCGACGATCAGCAGCGTATCCCCCGCCGCAACCGTATCCCCGACGCTCACGAACGCCTTCGCCTCGGGGTTGGGCGACAGATAGGCGGTGCCGACCATCGGCGACTTGACCGCATTGACCATCGACGGCGGCGCCGCGACGATTTCCGCCGAGGGCGCGCTGTTGGGCACGGCGGGAGACGGCGCTGGCGCATAGTGCATCGGCGCAGGCGGGGCGGCAGCCGCTGCGGCCTTGCGTGCGATGCGAATCTTGCGCCCGCCGTCCTCGACCTCGATTTCGGTCAACGACGTGTCGTCGAGCAATTGTGCGAGCTGACGCACCAGATCGACATCGATCCGCATGGCGTCGGCAGTGGTGTCCTCGGGCATAAATTCCCTATGCTCCCTGTTTTTCGAGGGTGCGTCCTGTCAGAGTCGCGCCGCCGCTTCAAGCGCCAGCAGATAGGATAACGCGCCGAACCCGCTGATCGTGCCCTTTACGGCAGGCGAGATACGGCTGACGTGGCGAAAGGCTTCGCGCGCGTGCGGGTTCGACAGATGGACTTCAATCACCGGAGTCCGTACCGCCTTGATCGCATCCAGTACCGCAACCGACGTATGCGTGAAAGCCGCGGCGTTGAGAATCACCGCCTTGGCGGGGAGCGCCTGCGCCTCGTGGATCCAGTCGACCAGATGGCCTTCGTGGTTCGACTGGCGCAGATCGATCGACAGCCCCAGTTCGCGCGCACGATCCTCCATCTGGCCCGCGATATCGTCGAGCGTGTCCGCGCCGTAGATTTCGGGCTCGCGCATTCCGAGAAGATTAAGGTTCGGGCCGTTGAGGACGAAAATCGTTTCGGCTTTGCTGACGGGCATCTGGCGAGGCTTTCGGTTGCGGGCCGCGCGGCCCCGCGTATATCGCGTTATCACCCCACCTTACCCGGTCGTGTCGCGCAAAGTCGAGATGCGCACGGGCCGAGGGACGGGCGGAACGGAAGGTCAATGATCGTGCATACCGATGGAACTGTCAGCATTCAGGTCAATGGCGAGCATCGCCGGGTCCGCAGCGGGCTGAGCCTCGCCGATCTCGCCGCCGATCTCGGGCTGATGCCCGAGAAGGTGGCGGTCGAGCGCAATCTCGCGGTGGTGCCGCGCTCGACGCTGGCCGACGTGATGGTCGAGGATGGCGACGAACTCGAGATCGTACATTTCGTCGGCGGCGGGGATCATGCGCCGGCGCTCAAGGCGGATACCTGGACCGTCGCGGGGCGGACGTTCCATTCACGGCTGATCGTCGGGACGGGCAAGTACAAGGACTTCGCGCAGAACGCCGCTGCGCTCGAGGCATCCGGCGCGGAGATCGTCACCGTCGCGGTGCGGCGCGTCAACGTCAGCGATCCGAACGCACCGATGCTGACCGACTTCATCGATCCCAAGAAGGTCACGTATCTCCCCAACACCGCGGGTTGTTTCGACGCCGATTCGGCGATCCGCACGCTGCGGCTGGCGCGCGAGGCTGGCGGCTGGGATCTGGTCAAGCTCGAGGTGCTCGGCGAGGCGCGGACGCTGTATCCCGACATGGTCGAAACGCTGCGCGCGACCGAGGTGCTGGCGAACGAGGGCTTCCTCCCGATGGTCTATTGCGTCGACGATCCGATCGCGGCGAAGCGGCTAGAGAATGCGGGCGCGGTCGCGATCATGCCGCTCGGCGCGCCGATCGGCTCGGGGCTGGGGATCCAGAATCGCGTGACGATCCGCCTGATCGTCGAGGGCGCGAGCGTTCCGGTGCTGGTCGACGCGGGCGTCGGGTCGGCGTCGGATGCGGCGGTCGCGATGGAGCTTGGCTGCGACGGGGTGCTGATGAACACCGCGATCGCGGAGGCAAAGGATCCGGTGATGATGGCAGCGGCGATGAAGGCAGGGGTCGAGGCGGGGCGACTGTCCTATCTCGCGGGGCGGATGGGGATGCGGCGTTACGCCGATCCGTCGAGCCCGCTGGCGGGGTTGATCTGACGGTTTAGCGGCGGCGGGCGGCGTTGTTACCCCGCTGCGGGGGGCTACCTCGGTGCCCCCCATGCGCCGTCATGCTGAACTTGTTTCAGCATCCACCGAGCACGAATAGCGGACCTGACTTGTTGCGCGGTGGACCCTGAAACGAGTTCAGGGTGACGCCGGGAAAGATGATGGACCGCGCAACATACAAAACCGTACCCCGCTGGTGCGCGGCCCGCCACCCGCTCACCGATAATCCGCCCGCAAGAAATACAGTCCGTTGGGTGGCGCGTTGAACCCCAGTGCGGTCCGGTCGCGCGCCTCGAGCGCGGTCGTCATGTCGGCAGCCGCCCATTTCCCCTCGCCGACCAGCGCGAGGCACCCCACCATCGAGCGCACCTGATGATGCAGGAACGACCGCGCCGACGCGAACACGCTGATCCGCTCGCCGTCCGCAACCACATCGAGCCGGTCGAGCGTGCGCAACGGGCTGTCCGCCTGGCAATGCGCCGAGCGGAAGGTGGTGAAGTCATGCCGCCCGACCAGTCGCGCCGCGCCGTCCGCCATCGCGGCAACATCCAGCGCCGCGGGGATCCGCCACGCCAGCCCGCGTTCGAACGTCAGCGGTGCGCGGCGGGTGACGATGCGGAACTCGTAATGCCGCCCGATGCAGGAGAAGCGCGCGTGCCAGTCGTCGGGGACGATCTCGCACCCCGTGATCGCAACCGGATCGGGGCGCAGCTTGGCGTTGAGCGCCTCCTGCAGCCGGAACGGGGCGATGTCGCGCGCGATGTCGATATGTGCGCGCATCGCGATCCCGTGGACCCCCGCGTCGGTCCGCCCGGCGGCGTGGACCGCGACGGTCTCGCCGGTGATCGCCTGCGCGGCGCGCTCGATCGACGCCTGGACGGTCGGGCCGTGGTGCTGGCGCTGCCACCCCATGAACGGGCGGCCGTCATATTCGACCGTCAGCGCGAACCGCGTCAAAGCTGTGTTCCGGCGGGGATTGCGAAGCCGCGGAGCAATTCGGCTGCGGTCATGACGCCACGCCCCGCGCGCTGGAGCAGCGTCGGGCGGATCGCGTCGGTTCCGCAGGCGATGGTGAGGTCGGCGTCAAGCACGATCCCGGGGCGATCGGCGATGTCGGATCCGCCCTGTTGTGCTGGGGTGCGTTCGCCGGACGCCGGGACGATGTTGCCCGCGAGAACACGGACTCGCTCGCCGGCGACTTCCAGCCACGCGCCCGGCGGATTGAACGCGCGGATCTGGCGCTCGACCGCCGCTGCATCCTGCGTAAAATCGAGCCGCGTTTCGGCCTTGTCGATCTTGGCGGCGTAGGTGACGCCCTCCTCGGGCTGCGCGACCGGAGGAAGTGCAGCGAGATCCGCCAGCGTCGCGATCATCAGCCGCGCACCCGTCGCGCTCAGTTCGTCGGTAAGCATCCCAGCGGTCTTGCCCCCGATCGGCGTCTCATCACGCAGCAGCACCGGTCCGGTATCAAGTCCCGCTTCCATCTGCATGATGCAAACGCCGGTCGCGACATCCCCGGCAAGGATCGCACGCTGGATCGGCGCCGCACCACGCCAGCGCGGGAGCAGCGAGGCATGGACGTTGAGGCAGCCTTGCGCCGGCGCATCGAGGATCGCGCGCGGCAGGATCAGGCCGTACGCCGCGACCACTGCGATATCTGCGGCAAAACCGGCGAATTCCGCCTGCGCCTCGGCGTCACGGAGCGTGACGGGGGTACGGACCGCGATCCCGAGCGTTTCGGCGCGCGCATGTACGGGGGTTGGCGTCAGCGTCTTGCCACGACCGGCGCGGCGCGGCGGCTGGCTGTACGACGCGACGACGTCATGCCCCGCATCGACCAGCGCCTGCAGGACGGGGACAGAGAAGTCGGGCGTGCCCATGAAGATGATCCGCATGATGCGGCTCTTGCGATTGCGGGACGCCAAACACAAGCACCGGCATCTATCCGCGAGGTGTAGCCGACGATCTGCGCCGGGGTGACGAACGCGTAACGGCCCCCTATCTGTTCTGCATGGCGTCTCCCGAAATCGAAGCCCTTACGCAGGCGCTCAGCAAGCTCCCCGGGCTCGGACCGCGATCGGCGCGGCGGGCGGTGCTGCATCTTCTCAAGAAGCGCGAAGCGGCGCTCGGGCCGTTGCTCAATGCTCTGATGGCGGTTGATGAAAACCTCGCAACCTGTTCAGTTTGTGGGAATGTCGACACCACAAACCCATGCGGCGTCTGTGCCGATCAGCGGCGCGATGCGCGCGCTTTGTGTGTGGTCGAGGAGGTTGCGGACCTGTGGGCGCTCGATCGCTCGCGTCTGTTCCCGGGGCGTTTCCATGTCCTTGGCGGGCGGCTGTCCGCGCTCGAAGGGGTTCGCCCCGAAGACCTAGCGATCGATTCGCTGGTGCGGCGGATCGCGGATGGCGGGATCGACGAGGTGGTGCTGGCGATGAACGCGACGCTCGAGGGGCAGACCACCGCGCATTACATTGCCGAGCGGATCGAACGCTTCCCCGTACGGATCACGCAGCTCGCACACGGTTTGCCGGTCGGCGGCGAGCTCGACTATCTCGACGAAGGAACGCTGGCACAGGCGTTGCGCGCGCGGCGACCTGTCGCTTGACAATAGAAACCTAGTCTAACCTGCTCTGATCTTTGTGTCTTTGTGGCTTTGTGCGAAAAAGACTTTCTCGCACAAAGCCACAAAGCCACGAAGAAGCAGGGCAGCAACCTTGACGCGCCGTGCGCGCTTTCCTAGCTCGCGGAAATGGCAGTCCTCGAAATCCTTGAAGTCCCGCACCCCGGCCTCCGCGCCGTCGCGAAGCCCGTCGCAACCGTCGATGATTCGGTGCGCAAGATCGTCTCCGACATGTTCGACACGATGTACGACGCGCGTGGCATCGGCCTCGCCGCGACTCAGGTCGCGATCGAGCAGCGGATCGTCGTGATCGACCTCCAGGAGCCGGAAGGCGAGGGCGAAGAGGCCAAGCCGGTCAAGAAGCCGCTGGTGTACATCAACCCGGAACTGCTTTCGGTCAGCGATGAACTGTCGGTCTATGCCGAGGGTTGCCTGTCGATCCCCGAGCAATATGCCGATGTCGAGCGCCCCGCGCGGTGCCGCGCGACGTGGCTCGACGAGCAGGGCGAGCGGCAGGAGGGCGATATGGACGGTCTGCTGGCCACCGCGTTCCAGCATGAGATCGACCATCTCAACGGCGTGCTGTTCATCGACCACATCTCGAAGCTCAAGCGTGACATGCTGATGAAAAAGCTGACCAAGATGCGCAAGGCGGGATGATCCGCCGGGGCGGTTTGGCGGCGTTCAGCTTAGCTATCTCCGTCATGGCGATCGCGTCACCGGCCCACGCCGAAACTGTGGCGAAACCTGAATCGGCGGATTATTCCCTCATCACGACCAAGGCCAAAGCGCTTTCCCTGGTAAGGTCAGGCGTGTTGGTCAGGATATTGTTCTTTCCTGTCGAACTGGGCGGTGAAGACGTACCAGCCAACCGCGGGTTTGTCCCGCCTGCGGCAGCGACGGCACAGAGGCATGTCGTCGCGGACCTGATCGACAAGGTTCGGCTTGGTACGCTGGACCAGATGACCGTCACGCCCGACTATAAGGGCAAGAGCATCGTCCCCACCCGGATCCTGTTCCACGCCTCCAGCACCAAAGGCGGTAAGCGTTGGACAGCCCGCGTCGCGGTCTGGTGACGTCGCGGCGCTAGAACAGCCCCTCGATTTCCCCCTCGGCGCCGAACCGAATTCCTTCCGCCGCCGGCACCCGCGGTAGTCCCGGCATCGTCATGATCTCCCCGCAGATCGCCACGACGAACCCCGCACCCGCGCTGAGCCGCACCTCGCGCACGGGCACGACATGCCCGGTCGGCGCGCCGAGCTTCGCGGGATCGGTCGAGAAGCTGTACTGCGTCTTTGCCATGCACACCGGCAGATGCCCGAACCCCGCCGCTTCCCACCGCGCGAGCTGCGCTAGCACCGATGGATCGGCGACCGCTTCCTCGGCGCGGTAGATTCGCGTCGCGACCGTGTTGATCTTGTCGAACAGCGACAGATCGTCGGCATAGAGCGGCGCGAACTGCCCTGCGCCGTGATCGCAAAGCGCGACCACCGCTTCCGCCAGCGCCTCCGCGCCTGCACCGCCATCGGCCCAATGCGTGCACAGGATCGCCTCGCACCCCTGCGCCGTCGCGATCTCGCGGATCGCGTCGAATTCCTCCGGCGTATCGCTGTCGAAGCGGTTGACCGCGACCACGACGGGAACCCCGAACGCGCGGACATTCTCGATATGCCGCGCGAGGTTGACGCCACCGCGTCGCACCGCGTCGACATCGGGTGCGGACAGGTCCGCCTTGGCCACCCCGCCGTTCATCTTCAGCGCGCGCACGGTTGCGACGAGGACGGTCGCGGCGGGCTTTAGCCCCGCCTGGCGGCACTTGATGTCGAAGAACTTTTCCGCGCCGAGGTCCGCGCCGAACCCCGCCTCGGTCACGACGTAATCCGCCAGCCCGAGCGCGGTGCGCGTCGCGATCACCGAATTGCAGCCATGCGCGATATTGGCGAACGGACCGCCGTGGATCAGCGCGGGTGTGCCCTCGAGCGTCTGGACGAGGTTGGGCTTGATTGCCTGCGCGAGCAGCACCGCCATCGCGCCATCGGCCTTGAGATCGCGCGCGGTCACCGGCTGGCGGTCACGGGTATAGGCGACCACGATCCGCCCCAACCGCGCCTCGAGATCGTGCAGGTCGGTTGCAAGGCACAGGATCGCCATCACTTCGGACGCGACGGTGATGTCGAACCCGCTCTCGCGCGGGAAGCCGTTGGCAGGGCCACCGAGCGACTGCGCGATGTCGCGCAACGCACGGTCGTTCATGTCGAGCACGCGCCGCCACACGATCCGGCGGACGTCGATGTCGAGCGCATTGCCCCAGTGGACGTGGTTGTCGATCATCGCCGCGAGCAGATTGTGCGCCGAGGTGATTGCGTGGAAATCGCCCGTGAAATGGAGGTTGATGTCCTCCATCGGCACGACCTGCGCATAACCGCCCCCGGTCGCGCCGCCCTTGGTACCAAAGCACGGCCCCAGCGACGGCTCGCGCAGCGCGAGCATCGTCTTGCGTCCGGTCCGCACCAGCGCATCGGCAAGCCCGACCGAGGTGGTCGACTTGCCTTCGCCCGCGGGCGTCGGGTTGATCGCGGTGACGAGGATCAGCTTGCCCGTCGTCGTCGCGGCGGGGAGCCGCGCAAGATCGAGCTTCGCCTTGTAATGCCCATAGGGCTCGACCGCCTCGGCCGGGATCCCGGCGGTGGTGGCAATCGTCCCGATCGGGAGCAGGGTGGCGGCGCGCGAGATCGCGATGTCGGAGAGCATGCGCCGCCTTATCGCGTGTCTGGCCACAGGGGGAGGGGGAACGTGCCCCGCGCGGGATTTGCGACCGCCTGCGCTTGTCCGCACCGGCCCTCGCGGGTACAGTTGCCAAAATGTTCCAGAAAGACTTAGCATGACCGGCCTGACGATTTCCCTGCTCGCGATCGGCGCCTTGCTCGTCGGGCTCGTGTTCGGCTGGCTCCTCGGCACGCGACCGCTTGCCGCTGCGCGCGCGGATGCCGCGGCGCGCGACGCCGATTTCCGCCGCGCGATCGTCGACCTCGCAAGCGCCGAACAGCGCGCGCGCGCGGCGGACGATCTGCGGATCGAACTCGCCGCGTTGCGCGACGAGCGTGACGTCGCGCGGCTGGAGAATACCGCGCTCAAAACGCACAGCGGTGCTTTCGAGAGCCGGCTTGCGGAGATGAACGCCAATCACGATGCCCGCCAGCAGGCGGACCGTGCGGCGCACGAAATGCGGATCGTCGAACTGCACCAGGCCACCGCCGCGCGCGAGAAGATGGTCGGCGATGCCCACGCCACCCGCGTCGCCGAACTGCTCCACGCCAAGGAGCTGCTCGCAACACAGTTCGCCGAGGTCTCGAACAAACTGCTCAACGATGCGCAGGAGGTGTTCCTCAAGCGCGCCGACGAACGCTTCCGCCAGTCCGAGGAAACCGCGGGGCAGAACCTCAAGTCGATGCTCCAGCCGGTCAGCGATCGTCTGCTCAAATATGAGGAGGCGGTGACTCGAGTCGAGGGCGAGCGGCTCAGCGCGTTCGACCAGTTGAAGGGGCAGCTTGAAGGGCTGCGGGTCGGACAGGAAAAGGTCTCGCGCGAAGCCGCGAAGCTCGTCAATTCGCTCCGCAACGCGCCCAAGTCGCGTGGCCGCTGGGGCGAGCAACAGCTCAAGAATGTGTTGGAAACCTGTGGCTTGTCGGAACATACCGATTTCCAGACCGAGGTTTCGGTGGCGGGCGGCGACGAAGGCGGACGGCTGCGCCCTGATGCGATCGTCACCGTGCCGGGCGGGCGCAGCCTCGTGATCGACGCCAAGGTCTCGCTCAACGCCTATCAGGATGCGTTCGGCGCGGTCGATGAGACCGAACGGTCGAAGGGGCTCGCGATGCATGCCGCGGCGATGCGCGCGCACGTCAACGGGCTTGGCAACAAGGCCTATTGGAGCCAGTTCGCCGACGCGCCTGATTATGTCATCATGTTCGTGCCGGGCGAACATTTCCTCACCGCTGCGCTCGAGCAGGATCCGACCTTGTGGGACTTCGCGTTCGACAAGCGCGTGCTGCTCGCGACCCCGACCAATCTGATCGCGATCGCGCGGACGGTGGCGGCGGTGTGGCGGCAGGAACGGCTCGCCAAGGAAGCCGCCGAGATCGGCCGGCTTGGCAAGGAACTGTACGAACGGCTCGCCAAGGCGGCGGGGGACATGCGCAAGGTCGGCAGCGGCCTGACGAGTGCTGTGAACAATTACAATACGTTCGTGTCGAGCTTTGAGAGCCGCGTGCTGGTGACCGGGCGCAAGTTCCGCGACCTCAACATCGAGACGACCGCGCGCGAGATCGAGGATGTTCCCCCGGTCGAGGCACTTGCGCGCTACGGCGAACCCGCCGCCTTGCCGACCCCCGAAGAGCCCGAGGCAGCGGAGCGCAAACCCGCGGCGTTGACCACTTCTTAAGCCTCCGGACGCTAGGCTCACGCCGAAAGGTCGGTGTATGGCGCGTATCAATCAGGACAAAAGGCCGGAGCGCCGGTTCTGCGACCGGCGCGCCGCAGCGCCCGCAGGCTATCGCGCGCAGCAACCGCGCAGCCACGGCCGCCGGGCGATCCCGGACCGGACCCCGTCCGCCTGACATGATCCGCCTCCATGCCGCCCGCCCCGAAAGCGCCCCTCTCGAACCGACGCCGCTCGAGACGCCCCGTATCGATGCCGCAGCGACGATCCTCGACCAGACCGAGGCCGACGCCGAGCGCCGTCTCGGCGACCGCGTCGCGCTGACTGTCGGGATCACCCTGCGCGAACGCAACTGGAAGGCGCAGCCCGCCGGGCTGATCGACCTCTCGCGCACCGGCTGCCGCGTCAACAACCTGACGATCGCGGCGGGCACGGTGGTGTGGGTCAAGCTTCCCGGGCTCGAGCCGTTCGAGGCAAAGGTCAGCTGGTGTCACGGCTGGCAGTGCGGAATCCAGTTCCAGCAGCCGATGCACCCGGCGGTCTTCGAGCATTTCATCGCGCGCAATGCGGGGGTGGTCGTGCGCTGACCGGGGCCTTGCCTCACAGCCGTTCGTTTCGAGCGCAGTCGAGAAACCTGCGCTGTGCCATGTTTACCGACGACGCTCGAAACGAGCGGGCAAGGGGGGCGGCTGGCTTCCGTGCGCGTTTGAAACAGAATATTTCCAATCCCGCTTCCCTGGCGAAGGCCGGGCCCGGTCGGTAAGGCCGAAGTAAGAACGCGCAGCCGTCGATCTCGAGTGTCTCGCCACTGGGCCCCGGCCTTCGCCGGGGAAGCGATCAGGTCAGCGACCCTTGACCGCGTCCAGGACCTGGTACGCCATCACTGCAGTCGCGACCGCCGCATTGAGGCTGTCCGCCTTCCCCAGCATTGGAATCTTGACCAGCGTGTCGCACGCGGCGGCATAGTCTGCGGGCATCCCCTGCGCCTCATTCCCCGTCAGCAGGAACGTCGGCGCGCTATAGGCAGCGGCGCGGTAATCGGTGGTGGTATCGAGGCTCAGCCCGACCAGCTGTCCCGGCCCGCGCCGCAACCACGGCACGAACGCATCCCATTCACACTGCACCACCGGCACGGTGAACAGCGCACCCATGCTCGCGCGCACCGCCTCGACCGAAAAGGGATCGACGCATTCCCCGATTAGGATCAGCCCGCCCGCGCCGACCGCATCCCCGGTCCGCAGGATCGTTCCGAGGTTCCCCGGATCGCGCAACCGCTCCGCCACCAGCCAGATCGGTGACGTGCCGCGATCGAGGTCGTCGAGCGTCTGCGTGAATTCGGCGAAGACGCCGACCACCGCCTGTGGATTGTCCTTGCCCGACAGCTTCGACAGGATATCGGGCACGGTCTCGATCGCCTCGCCACCCGCTGCCTCGACCGCCTCGACCAGCACCTGCACAAGCGGATGCGCGGCACTGTCGCGCGCGAAGAACAGATAGTGCGGGATCCGCCCCGCCTCGCGCGCCTCGGTCAGGATGCGCAACCCCTCGGCAAGGAACAGCCCTTCCTCGCGGCGATGGCGCTTCTCGCGCAGGGTGCGGACGCGCTTGATCAGCGGGTTGGAATAGGCCGTGATTTCGCGGGGCATCGGACCGCTCAGTCCTCGCCGAACTTTGCCTCGACCAGGGCGCACAATGCCCCGACCGCCGCTTCGGCATGCTCGCCCTCGGCGGAGATGACGATCGTGTCGCCCATCGCCGCGCCAAGCATCATCAGCCCCATGATCGAAGTGCCGGTCACCGATCCGGCACCGTCCTTCTCGACATGGAGCTCGCACGCCTGAGTCGCGGCAAGCGTGACGAACTTGGCGCTGGCGCGTGCGTGCAGCCCGCGACGGTTGGTGATCTTGACGCTGCGGCTTGCCGACATCAGGCGGCGGCCTCGCCCAGCACTTCCGAGGCGACCGAAATATATTTCCGCCCCGCCTCGCGCGCGGCGGCGACCGCATCGACGATCTTCATCGCCTTGCGCGCGGATTCGAGCCGGATCAGCATCGGCAGGTTGATCCCCGCGATCACCTCGATCCGCCCGCGCTCGAGCAGCGAGATCGCAAGATTGGACGGCGTGCCGCCGAACAGGTCGGTCAGCAGGATCACGCCACGGCCCGCATCGACTCGCGCGATCGCCGCGGCAATGTCGTTGCGCCGCTCCTCCATATCGTCCTCGGGGCCGATACAGACGGTCTCGACGCGCTCCTGCTTGCCGACGACATGCTCCATCGCGGTGACGAATTCCTCGGCCAGACGGCCATGCGTAACGAGAACCAGCCCGATCATCGTACCGACCCAATCATTCCATCGCCCATTTCACGCCAAAGCCGTCCCGTCCTGATGATGCCCGTCTTGATGATGCCCGTCTTGATGATGATCGTCGGGCACCCCCTCGAGCGAGTCTTGGGGGGCGGCGGCGAGATCGCGGTGCGCGACCGTGGGCGAAAATCCGGCGTCGCGCAACCGCGCCGCGATCCGTTCGGTGACGTGGACCGAGCGGTGCCGTCCGCCGGTGCAGCCGAACGCCACGGTCAAATAGGATTTGCCTTCAGCGCGATAGCGCGGGAGCAGCAGGAGCAGCAGATCTTCGATCCGCCCGACTGCCTCGGCATAGGCGGGGTCGTCCGCGACATAGGCCGCGACGTCCGCATCGAGTCCCGTTCCGGGACGCAAGGCGGGCACCCAGTGCGGATTGCGGAGAAACCGCATGTCGAACACCAGGTCGGCGTTCCGCGGTACCCCGCGTGCGAAGCCGAACGACATCACCGACAGCGTCGGGCCGTCCTGATGATCACGCGAGAAGGTGTCGCGGACCTGTTGCGCGAGCTGGTTGGCGGTCAGGTCGGTCGTGTCGATCAACCGGTTCGCCCATTGCCGCAGCGGTGCCAGCAGTTCGCGTTCGCGCGCGATCCCGTCAGCGGCAGGGCGATCGAGCGCGATCGGGTGGCGGCGGCGGGTCTCGGAATAGCGGCGCTCGAGTTCGCCACCGGCGCAATCGAGGAAGAGGGTGCCGACGTCATGGCCGTAGGTCTGGCGGAGATGCTTGATCCGGTCGACGATCCGGTCCGAATCGAAGTCGCGGGTTCGCGTCCCGATCCCCAGCGCGAGCGGTCGCGCGGATCGGTCGAACCCCTCGGGCAGCGGCGCGCCGAGCAACCGGTCGAGCAGCAGGAGCGGCAAATTGTCGACCACTTCCCAGCCAAGATCCTCGAGCGTGCGGAGCACGGTCGACTTGCCCGCGCCGGACATGCCGGTGACGAGCAGGATTTCCTTTGGATCGTGCGTCATGGCGCCTCTCTAGCGTGCTGCAGCGCCAATTCCACCTTGATCGGCGCGGAAAGCTCGAACGGGTCGATCGCGACCTCGACGATCGATACCCCATTATAGCAGCTACGCAGTTCGGGCGGCATCCGTTCCATCGCCTGATCGAGCCGGACGACCAGCGCGACCGGGGCCTCCCCGCAGGGCTCGACGGAGACGATCCCGAGCCCGCGCACCTCGATCTTGCCCGCGATCGTGGCGGGCGCGCTTGCCAGCAAATGCCCGTCCTTTGCCGTCAACAGCGTGTAATCGTCGCTGACCAACGTCGCGCCGCGATCGATCAACCGCAGCGCGAGATCCGACTTGCCCGATCCGGACGGTCCACGCAGCAACACCGCGGCCCCGTCGATCGCGACCGTGGTCGCATGAAGCAGCACCGGGGTCATCGTGCCTCGCCGACCGGAAGCCGCACGACGAAGCGCGCACCTGCGACCCCGCCATGCCGCGCCTCGGCGGTGATTTCGCCCTGATGCGCCTCGACGATGGTCCGCGCGATCGCGAGGCCAAGTCCGGAATGCTTGCCGAACGCCTCGCCCTCGGGGCGGAGCGACTGGAAGCGGCGGAACACCTGCTCGCGTGCGTCCGCGGGGACGCCGGGTCCTTCGTCCTCGATATCGAGCACGACCGCCTCGGGGTCGCGGTCGGCGGTGATCGCGATCAGGCCATTGTCGGGCGAGAAGGAGACCGCATTGTCGATCAGATTGTCGAACACGCGTTCGAGCCGTGCGCCTTCACCGAGCACGACGAACCCTTCGAGCATCGGATCGTGCAGGTCGAGCTGCAACCGGATCCCGCGTTCGATCCCGCGGGCGTCGCGCCCCGCGATCAGCGCGGTGAGCATCGCGTGGAGATCGACTTCCTCGAACTTGGCGCGGCTCAGCTGCGCATCGAGCCGCGACGCTTCGGCAATGTCGGTGATCAGCCGGTCGAGCCGGTGGACATCGTCGCGGACGATCCCGAGCAACCGCTCCTGCAACTCGGGGTCCTTGACCAGCGTCATCCCCTCGACCGCGGAGCGGAGCGAGGCGAGCGGGTTCTTCATCTCGTGCGTCACGTCCGCGGCGAACGCCTCGATCGCGTCGATCCGCGCGCGGAGTGCAAGGCTCATGTCAGACAGCGCGCGTGCGAGCATCCCGATCTCGTCGCGGCGTTCGGGAAGGCGCGGCACGACGACCTCGCGCGCGCGCCCGAGCCGCACCCGCACCGCCGAGCGCGCAAGCCGCCGCAATGGCCGCACGATCGTCCGTGCGAGGAACAGCGACAGCAGCACCGACACGACCGAGACGATCATCAGCACGACGCTCAGCCGGAACCGCTCGACCCGCACCGTCTGCGTGATGTCCTGCGTGTTGTTGGTCGTCATCACCACGCCGCCGCGCGGCAGCGGCGCGGCGGCGGTGATCACCGGGGTCCGGTCGGGCGCGCGCCACACCGTCGCGGCGACCGTCGGGGTGTCGCGCGCCGTCCTGACGTCGGGCCAGTCGAGCCCGTTGCGATGCTCGCGGTAGAGCGGCGCGCGCGGGGTGCCGACCACGGTGTCGATCACCGCGTCGAGGAACCGTGCCGAGGCCTGGCTCCAGTCCTGCTTGTCGGGATCCTGCAGCACGAAATTGCGCAGTCCCAACGCGCGCGTATCGATCACGGGGCGGGCGGCGCTGTCGTAGATAC
This sequence comes from uncultured Stakelama sp., assembly GCA_964575105.1. Lineage (GTDB taxonomy): Bacteria > Pseudomonadota > Alphaproteobacteria > Sphingomonadales > Sphingomonadaceae > Sphingomonas. The sequence goes on along the minus strand of CAZNQA010000069.1, from coordinate 1,831 downwards.
GGACCCGCGCCCCCATGTCGCGCGCGAGCTTGAGCGCGAGATCGGCACGTTGCTTCTCGGGCACCGCGACGATCGCTTCGGCAATCAGCCGGGCCTCGCGGATCGACTGGGTGACTCGCCCATCGACGATCCGGCTGCGGTAGGAATCGAGATAGAAGAATCCGCCCGCGAGCATCGCCAGCGCGAACACGTTGACGAACAGAATCCGCGGCGTGAGCGAAACCCGCGCCGACCAGCGGAGCGACAGCGCGCGGACATCGTCCTCCCGCGCCGGCTCGTCATTCCTCGGAGAATCGATAACCCGCTCCATAGAGAGTCTCGATCGCGTCGAAACTGCCGTCAACCTGCCGGAACTTGCGGCGAACGCGCTTGATATGGCTGTCGATCGTGCGGTCATCGACGTAAATATCGTCGTGATACGCCGCATCCATCAACTGGTTGCGCGTCTTCACGATTCCCGGGCGCTGCGCGAGCGTCTCGAGGATCAGGAATTCGGTGACGGTCAGCGTGACCGCAGCGCCGTCCCACGTTACCCGGTGCCGCGCGGTATCCATTGCGAGCCGGCCCCGGACGAGATTGGTTTCAGCGGCGGGCTCCTCCGCGCCGGGGCCGCCCTGAGTCACTTCCGCACGCCGCAGGATTGCGCGAATGCGGGCGATCAGAAGGCGTTGCGAGAAGGGCTTGGCGATATAATCGTCCGCGCCCATCGCCAGCCCGAGCGCCTCGTCGAGCTCGTCGTCCTTGGAGGTCAGGAAGATCACCGGGACCATGCTCTTCTCGCGCAGCCGCCGCAGCAGCTCGAGACCGTCCATCCGCGGCATCTTGATGTCGAGGATCGCGATGTCGGGCGGATTGTCGACCAGCGCCTTGAGCGCGGTCTCGCCATCCGAGTAGAGCCGCGTCACGAACCCCTCGGCCTGCAGCGTAATCGACACCGATGTCAGGATGTTGCGGTCGTCATCGACCAGGGCAATCGTTGCCGTCATCGGCGGTGGGGCCTCATGTCGTTGATGCGCGGGGCGCCGGGAAAGATCCGGCCTAATCCATTACGCCGCCAGCCTCAATGGAAGCTGAACGGACTGTCCCGGCATCGGTCGGCCGTTTCGGACCAGCGGTTTGACCCGAACCAGCGGTGACGATATGCGCGGGATCACCCAAAACATACGTATGCAGGCCCTCGATGGTCGGCACAGTAGGAGAGTAACATCGTGAGCGACCGCATCCCCACTTCGGGGCTCGACACGCAGGGCATAGAGACCCGCGCGAGCCTTCACTGGAACCTCGTCACCGCACGCCTGATCCAGGCCGCGATCTCGCGCGGCGAAGGCAAATTGTCCGCCGATGGCCCGCTCGTGGTCGAGACCGGCGCGCATACCGGGCGGTCGGCGCAGGACAAGTTCATCGTCCGCGATGCCGAGACCGAATCGACCGTCTGGTGGGGCAAGAGCAACAAGGCGATGTCGCCTGAGCATTTCGCCGCGCTCAAGACCGATTTCCTCGCAGCACTGCGGCACAAGGAAGACCTGTTCGTCCAGGATCTGTTCGGCGGGTCGCAGCCCGAGCACCGCGTGAAAGTTCGCGTCGTCAACGAACTGGCGTGGCACAACAGCTTCATCCGCACGATGCTGGTCCGCCCGCAGGAATCCGAGCTGCGCGATTTCGTCCCCGATTACACGATCATCGACTTGCCGAGCTTCCGCGCCGACCCCGCGCGCCACGGCTGCCGCAGCGAGACGGTGATCGCGGTCAACTTCACCGAGAAGCTGATCCTGATCGGCGGCACGCGCTATGCCGGCGAGATGAAGAAGTCGGTGTTCAGCCTGCTCAACTA
>CAZNQA010000068.1:0-17881 GCA_964575105.1 uncultured Stakelama sp. | reverse complement strand
AGTGCCGCCGCCGCGCACGATCCTGCTCGACCGCGATCTGACCGAAGCTGAATTGCTCGGCGAGGCGCTTGGTGCGCAGGCGGGGTTCAAGGTCGCGCTGTCGATGCCGCAGCGGGGGACGCGCCGCAAATTGCTAGAACAGGCGAAGCGCAACGCCGAGGAAGCGCTCGATCGCCGCCTCGCCGAGAGTACGACGCAGGCGAAGCTGCTGCGCGAAGTGGCGGAGCTGTTCGACCTGCCCGAGCCGCCCGACCGGATCGAGGTGTACGACAACAGCCATATCCAGGGCACCAATGCGCTGGGCGCGATGGTCGTCGCGGGGCCCGAGGGGTTCCGCAAGGGCCAGTATCGCAAGTTCAACATCAAGAACCCCGACACGATCCCGGGCGACGACTTCGGCATGATGCGCGAGGTGTTCGGCCGCCGGTTCGCGCGCGCGCAGAACGAGGACCCCGACCGCGATTCGGGCGACTGGCCCGATCTCGTGCTGATCGACGGCGGGCGCGGGCAGCTCAATGCGGTGAAGGGCGTGCTCGAGGAGCTCGGGATCGAGGACGTCGTGCTCGTCGGGATCGCCAAGGGGCCGCATCACGGACGTGACGGGCGCGAGGTGTTCCATATGCTCGACGGGCGCGAGTTCCAGTTGCCGGTCAATGCGCCGGTGCTGTTCTACCTCCAGCGGCTGCGCGACGAGGTCCACCGCTTCGCGATCGGCGCGCATCGGGCAAAGCGCGCCAAGGCGATCGGCGCGTCGCCGCTCGACGACGTGCCGGGCATCGGCCCGGCGCGGAAAAAGGCGCTGCTGATGCACTTCGGCACCGCGCGCGCGGTCCGCAACGCGAGCCTCGACGATCTCCAGCGTGCCCCCGGCGTGAGCGCGGCGGTCGCGCAGCAGCTCTACGACTTCTTCCACACCCGCTGAGCGGGCGTCAGTTGCGCGGCCGCTCGGGGGGCAAACGGAACCGGACCCGGGTGACGCAGCCGCTATGTCCGGCCTCGCTCGGCCGGACCGCGGCACTCGTCAGTGCGACGCGCGCGCTTTCGCCAAAGGCCGACGCAGGCTCGGACGCGAGCACCCGGACGTTCCCGATCGCGCCCCACGGCGCGGTGTCGTAGCGTACCACCGCCACCCCCTCGATCCGTCGCCGCACGAACGGCGCGGGGTAAGCCTGGCCGGACAGCAGCCCGGCGATCGTCCTGGGGTCGACCGCGCAGGCGGGGATCGTCTCGTCGGTGCTGGGCGGCAAGTCCGCCGGGAGATCCGCCACAGCCGTCCGGTCGCCGCCGACCCGGTAGTAATGATAGACGCATCCGCGCTGCGCGGCGCCGGGCGCGTAGCGGTTGCGGGACAGCGCCTGCTCGCCCGCGCGGTCGAGCGTGGTCGTGCCGGAGGACCCGAGCAGACGGACGTTGCGCGGAGTCCCCTCCGGCGAGACGTCGAATGCGAAGAACGCCCACGCCCAGTCTCCCGGGGGCACCGCGATCGTCTCGAACGCGGGGTTGTTGAGCGTGCGATATTGCCCGGGACCGCGCGCGCAGGTCGATCCGCCCGGACGCGTCCGGTCATAGACCTCGGACGGCGCGGCGAACGGCGCGGGGCGGCTGGCCAAGGCGTACAGCGTCTCGGGCGGGGCCTCGGAGATCGGGGTCAGCGACGTCGCGAAGCTGATCGTACAGTCCTGCCGCGGCTCCTTCGGGAAGCGCGCGACGGCAAGCGCGGGGGCGAGGTCGCTCCGGTCGAGATAGACCCCGCCCTCGGCGAAGGGTTCGCTCGGACGAATCGAGCGGGCGTGGCCGTCGGGGCCTATGGCGAAGCGCAAGCTGGTCGCCACTACAGCCGGACGCGTTGCGCCGTATTGCGTCACCGTGGTCAGCATCGGCTCGGATAGCACGGCCCCCGCGACGACCTGCCCGCCGCAGGTGACCAGCCCCGGCGTAAAGCGCGCGATTTCGACCGTGCGGACGTTTTGCGGTGGTGGCGGAACCGTCATCGTGTCGCTCTCCGATCGCTGTCTTGCCCGGATGTTATCCGCAACCACCGAACCGCACAACGCGCGCCTGCGCCCCGCCGCGAAAAGCCATCGGACCGCGGCGTTCACCTGAATTCATGGCGTGCCGCTTCTGGTAAATCGGCGCGCAATGGTTCATTACAAATTAGGGGGTTTTGTTTGGTTTGCCATTCCTGGGCGGTCTCGCGACCGTCTCGTCTGGCCTTTAAGGCGTAGCGGTATGGACGTGATGCGTGGGTTGAAGCGTCGCGTGGGAGCGGTGCCGTGGCGGATCGCGGCGGATCTTGCGCAGGTGCGACCGATCCATTCGGCCCGCGACCGGCAGTATCATGCCGCGCTCGAGCGACACCGTCCGAAACTTCCCGTGCTTGCCCCGTGGCAGGCCGCGATCGTCGACACCGTCGAACGGCAGGGAGTCGCGCAGGCCGACCTCAACACGCTCGCGTTGCCGGGTACGGCGGGCTTGCTGGAACAGGCGACGGCGCTCGCCAACGCCTGGGCCGCCCCGCTGCGCGCGCAGGCGGAGAACGGCGTCCAGTTCCTCAAGGTCCCCGCTGACGACATTGCCGCGCACCCCGATCTGTATCGCTTCGGGTTGCAGGATGCTCTGCTCGATCTGGTGGAGGGGTACATCGGGCTGCCGGTCGCGTATGACGGCGTGATCCTGCAATATACGGTGGCGGACGGGCGCGCCGTCTCCACCCGCAAATGGCACCGCGACCGCGAGGACCGGCGGATGATCAAGCTCGCGGTGTACCTGACCGATGTCGATGCGGACAGCGGTCCGTTCGAGTCCCTGCCGGTCGTCGAGCCCCTGTCGTACGAAACCGGCCCGCGCGACATGTTCTATCTGCGCGATGCCGACGAGGTCATGAAGGATGGACGCGTGCTCGGCGCGGAGCCGATCGCGTGCATGGGCCCCGCCGGGACCGCGGTCTTCGCGGATACCGCGCGCTTCTTCCATCGCGGCAAGCCAGCGACTGCGCGCGATCGCGCCGCCTTGTTCTTCAGCTATTTTGCGCACGTGCCGCAGCGGCCGTATTTCTGTTATCGCTCGGGGCTGTCGCCCCGGCAGATCGCGACGCTGACCGACGATCTGCCGCAGCGTCAGCGCGCAGCGGCCCTGTGGCGGCAGGAGTTGCCGCTGGCATGGCGGCTGGTCCCGCCGTCGCGGGTATGAGCCTCTCCGACGGGTAAACGACCGTTCGTTTCTAGCGTCGTCGAGAAACCAGGCACCTCGCAGGTTTCTCGACGACGCGCGAAACGAACGGCGGGTCGGGGGCATCATCGTCCAGCGTTGGAGTCCAGCCTTGAAGCCCGGCGTTTACGCCCACCCCTCCAGCACTTGGTCCGGCGGGCGGTGTCCGTCCGCCCACATGCGGATGTTGGCGATCACCTTCTCGCCCGTCGCCAGCCGTCCCTCGAACGTCGCGGACCCCATGTGCGGGGTCATCACGACATTGGGGAGCGCGAGCAGCCGCGGGTCGATCTCGGGCTCGTGCTTCCACACGTCGAGCCCAGCGCCCGCGAGGCGGCCGTTCTCGAGCGCATCGACCAGCGCATCCTCGTCGACGATCCCGCCGCGCGAGGTGTTGATGACATAGACGTGGCGGCGCAGCAGCGCGATCCGGTCCGCGTCGATCAGCCCCTCGCTGTCCGCGTTGCGCGGGGTGTGGATCGTCAGCAGGTCGATCGCGCCGAGCATCTCGTCGAGATTGGGGTGCCATTGCGCCTGCAACTCGGCCTCGACCACCTTCGGGAGCCGGTGGCGGTTGTGGTAATGGATCGACAGCCCGAACGCGCGCGCGCGCCGCGCGACCGCCTGACCGATCCGCCCCATGCCGAGGATGCCGAGCGCCTTGCCGCCGATCCGGTGCCCGAGCATCCCGCCCGGGGTCCAGCCTTGCCATGCGCCCGAGCGGACGAGCTTCTCGCCCTCCGCCAGCCGTCGCGGCACCGACAGGATCAGCGCCATCGTCAAATCGGCGGTATCCTCGGTCAGCACGCCCGGCGTATTGGTGACGAGGATGCCGCGCGCGCGCGCGGCCTTGAGCGCGATGTGGTTCACGCCCGCACCGAAATTGGCGATCAGCCTGAGCTTCGGGCCCGCGCCCTCGATCAGCGCGGCGTCGATCTCGTCGGTCACGGTCGGCACCAGCACGTCGCATTCCGCCATCGCGGCGGCGAGTTCGGCGCGGGTCAGTGCGGCGGCGCCACGGTGGATCCGGGTGTCGAACAATTGCTCCATCCGCTGCATCACCGCATCGGGCAATTCGCGGGTCACCGCCACGCGCGGGTTGGGGACACGTCTGGTTTCGGCCATGCGACAGGCTTGGCGGAGCCCCCGCGCAACGTCAACGGGTGTTGAAGCGCGCGCGTGACTTGGGATAAGCGAGCGCATGAACGCGAGGGAACACGGCATGCGGATCGGGGCCAGGATCATTCTGGCGGGGACGGCGCTCGCGCTCGGCGCGGGGGCGCTTGCGCCTGCGTTTTCGGCGATGGCGAACAAGAAACCGCCGTACTACGCCTCGATTTCCGCCAAGAAGGCGCGGATGCGCAGCGGCCCGGCGCGCACCTATCCCGCGCAATGGCTGTACCAGCGCGCCGACCTGCCGGTAAAGGTGGTCGATGTGTTTGAACACGGCCAATGGTACAAGGTCGAGGACCCCGACGGCACGCAGGGCTGGATGACCGGCGGCCTGCTCAGCGAGCGGCGCACGGGCGTCGTCACGGGGCAGGTCGCGGACCTGCGCGACCGCGCGGATGCAGGCGGGCGGATCGTATGGCGCGCGGCCCCCGGCGTGGTCGGGCGGTTGAGCCGCTGTTCGGGCGGCTGGTGCTATTTCGACGTCCATGGCCGCGGCGGCTTCGTCGAGCAGATGCGCTTCTGGGGGAGCGAACCCGGCGAAACGCTCCCGTGAGCGACTGGACGATCCGGCGCGACGATCTGACGCATCCGGACGTCCTCGCGCTGCTCGACCTGCATTTGCGCGCGGCACACCAGAACTCCCCGCCGGGGAGCGTCTATGCGCTGGATGTCAGCGGGTTGCGCGACCCGTCCGTCACGCTGTGGACGCTGTGGAAGGGGGCGGCGCTGCTCGGCATGGGCGCGCTCAAGGCGCTCGGGGCCGGGGAGGGCGAGGTCAAGTCGATGCGCACCGCGCCGGGGCACGTGCGGCGCGGGGTTGCGACGGCGCTGCTCGAGCATGTGCTCGCCGAGGCGCGGGCACGGGGGTATGCGCGGCTCAACCTCGAGACGGGCACCGATGCGCCGTTCGAGGCCGCGCATGCGCTGTACCGCCGCGCCGGGTTTGTCGAATGCGCGCCGTTCGGGACGTATCACGACACGGTCTTCGCGCGGTATTTCACCAAGGCGTTGTAGCGGTTGCCCCCGGGCGACCCTGCGAAGGCTGGCGTCGTGTTCCCTTGCGACTCGGCTTAATCTTCAGCGCGGAAAGACGATTCGGCGATCGGAAACCGGCGAGTACACTGATTGGTCACCCTATTCGGTGCTTGGCGCAATATCGGCGTTTCGGTATCTTAGCCTCGGTTTTCGGGGGGAAGCTATGCCGTATCGTCATGCCCATTGGTGGCTGCTCGGGCTGTTTCCGCTGATCGCGTTCGCGTTCTGGCCAAATTATCTCGGGCGTCTCGCGCAGGCTCCGTTCTCGCTGCACGCGCATGGTCTGACCGCGACCGCATGGCTTCTCCTCCTTGCCGCGCAAAGCTGGTCGATCCACGCGCGCAGGTCTGCATGGCATCGTGCGGCGGGGCTGGCGACGTTCGTCGTCGTGCCGTTGTTTGCCGCGGCGGGGCCGCTCGCATTGCAGGGGATGGCGCTCCTCTGGCGCGCGCGTGCGGATCCGTTTCATGACACCTATGGCGCACGGCTGGTGATCGTCGACGTGATCGCCGGACCCGCAGTGGTTGCCTTGGTCGCCTATGCCTTCGTGAACCGGGGGCAGGCGGCGCGGCACGCCGCGGCGATGCTGGCGACGGGGCTGCTCGTTTTGCCGCCGATCATCGGGCGGCTCTTGCCCGCTCTCCCCGGCTTCCCGCGAGGCCAATGGACGGACTTGGGCGGGTTCTGGCTGGGGTTTCATCTCGCCGAAGGAATGACCCTTGTCATCGCATTGTGGCTCGCCAGCCGAAGCCCCGCTGCACGGCCCGGTTTTGGTTTCGCTGCGGCCGCTACGGCTGCGGAGATGATCGGGTATCAGACGATTGGGGCGACCAGATCATGGGACGGGTGGGTTGTCGTCCTGACCGAAATCCCGCCCGCCCCAATGGCGCTTGCGGCGGGACTTGCGACCGCTGCCTTGCTGTGGTGGGCGTGGCGGACGGTGCCGTCGCACACCGGACACCCATACGCTGGTGTGAATGTGGCCGGAACCGTCTGATTCGCCGCGCTGCCGTGTGATTCCTTCCAAGTTGCAGCGGCCCGGCGAGGCGTTGGTCGATGGATCGCCGCCGTCCTGACGGCGGCGATCCGGTGGTTCGCAGGGGTCAGGCGGCGTAGGCGACCGTGGTGGTGCGACGGCGATAGCGCAGCGCCGCCCCCATCATGCCGAAGCCGAGCAGCAGCATCGCCCAGCTCGCGGGCTCGGGAACTGCGGCGACCGGCGCGGCACCGCTGCGGCCCTGGAAGGTCGTGTTTGCGTAGATCAGTGGCGAGGTTCCGGTGTCGAGGAACGATCCCGGCGTGCGCGACCCCGGAAATTCGTAATAGGTCCCGGGGGCATTGCCCGTGCCGGCATTATAGCCGACCGCCGCCGAGACGCCGCCAAAACCGTTGGCGCCCCCGCTGACGTCGCCCGTTTCCCACTGGATCTTACCGTAATTGAGGAAAAGGTCGTAATTGCCCGCGCCGGTGTCGGAACGGTCCTGCAGCAGGATCTGGAAGGTGTTCGTCTTGTCGGCCTTGGCATTGAAATAGCCGACGTCGGTCCACGTCGCGGCGAAGGCGTTGCGACCGCCATAGGTCCCCGTCCCATAGGTCACTACGCCGCTGGCCAAATTCCGCGTATCGACATCCGCGAAGAAGGCCGCGATGATCGGCAGGCCGACGTAGTCAGACCCGAGCCCGGTCGGGGTATAGGTGGTCTGCCCGCGGCCGAACGTGATGTAGCCGTTGTTGCCGACGAATGCCTGCGTATAGCTGGTGCCGAAGAAATTGGCCGTGAACCCGAGATCGACGGCGCCCGTCGTGCTGTCGTCCGCCCGGGCGAGCGTGGTGCCGTTGAATCCCGTTACGATCGGCCCCGCCTGTGCCGCGATCGGAAGCACCGCGCAGGTCGCTGCGAGGGCAAGCTTGCCAAATACGTTCATTATCCCACTCCACTCGGCTATCACGCAGAATGGCGCCCCGCCTGGTAAAGAGGGACAGCAACGATCGTGCCAACCCCCGATATCGGACAACTCGGGGACCGGGCCTCCACCGGATTGTAAACAGAGCTTACACTGGTTGTTAACTTATGTGTTTCCTGACAAAGTCTGTTTCAGCCCATCAGCTCCACCGCAACCGCAGTCGCCTCGCCCCCGCCGATGCACAGCGACGCCAGCCCACGTTTCCCGCCGCGCGCCTCGAGCGCCGACAGTAGTGTCGCGAGGATCCGCGCACCGCTCGCGCCGATCGGATGGCCGAGCGCGCACGCCCCGCCGTTGACGTTGATCCGGTCGTGCGCAATGTCGAGGTCGCGCATCGCGATCATCGCGACGACCGCAAACGCCTCGTTGACCTCGAACAGGTCGATGTCGCCGGTCGACCAGCCCGCTTTCTCGAGCGTCTTGCGCATCGCGAACACCGGCGCGGTGGTGAACAGCGACGGCGCATGCGCATGCGCGCCATGCGCGACGATCCGCGCGAGCGGGGTAAGGCCGAGCTTCTCAGCGACCGACGCGCGCGTCATCACCAGCGCGGCGGCACCGTCCGAGATCGACGAGGCGTTCGCGGCGGTGATCGTGCCTTCCTTCGAGAAAGCGGGCTTTAACGTCGGGATCTTGGCGACGTCGCCCTTGGCGGGCTGCTCGTCGAGGCTGACCGTGGTCGGTCCCTTGCGCCCGGCGATTTCTACGGGCACGATCTCGCGGTCGAACGCGCCCGAGGTCTGCGCACGCTGCGCGCGGTGGAGCGACTCGATCGCGTAATCGTCCATCTGCTGGCGCGTGAACTGGTAGGCCGCGGCGGTATCCTCGGCGAAATTGCCCATCAGCTTGCCGGGCTCATACGCATCCTCGAGCCCGTCGAGGTACATATGGTCCTTCAGTACGTCATGCCCGATCCGCGCGCCGCCACGGTGGCGCAGCGACAGATACGGCGCGTTGGTCATGCTCTCCATCCCGCCCGCTATTAGCAAGTCAGCGGACCCTGCCGCAAGCGCGTCCGCCGCGAGGATCGCCGCCTGCATCCCCGATCCGCACATCTTGTTGATCGTCGTCGCCTCGATATGGTCGGGCAGCCCCGCCTTGAGCGCCGCCTGCCGAGCCGGTGCCTGCCCGAGCCCGGCAGGAAGCACGCAGCCCATGTAGATCCGTTCGATCGCCTCGCCCGAAAGCCCCGCACGCTCGACCGCGCCGCCGACCGCGGTCGCGCCGAGCTCGGTCGCGCTCGCCCCCGCCAATGCGCCCTGGAACGACCCCATCGGGGTTCGCGCGTAGGAGACGATAACGACGGGATCGGTAGCCATGACGGTGCAAACCTCTGATGGGATTGTGATGCGTGCGATCTAGGGCCGACATCCCCGATTTACAAACTATAGGACGCGCTTCGATGACCCGCAGCGACCGAGGCGAGACGCATGGATGACTGGATCTGGCCGGTGCTGCTGGGTGGCCTCGGCGCGATCTTCGGGAGCTTCATCGCGACGATCGTCGTGCGCTGGCCCGAGGGGCGTTCGGTGCTCCACGGGCGCTCGGCGTGCGATGCGTGCGGCGTGCCGCTGACCGCGCGCGATCTCGTACCGCTGCTGAGCGCGCTCGCCGCGCGTGGAAAGTGCCGCCGCTGTGGTGCCGCAATCGACTCGCGCCACTGGCAGATCGAACTGGCCGCGCTGCTGATCGGCGTCGCGGCGGGGCTGGCGGTGCCGGGACCGGACGGGGTCGCGGGCGCGGTGTTCGGCTGGCTGCTGCTGACGCTCGGTGCGCTCGACGTCGTCGCCTTCTGGCTCCCCGACGTGCTGACCGTCACGCTCGCGGTCGGTGGCGTGGCGACCGGCGCGCTCGGGGTCGCGCCCGAGCTCGACAACCGGCTGATCGGCGGCGTGGTCGGCTTCGTTTCGCTCTGGGCGGTCGGCGCGGGGTACAAGCGGCTGCGCGGGCGCGAGGGGCTCGGCGGGGGCGATCCCAAGCTGCTCGGCGCGATCGGGCTGTGGCTCGGATGGCGGATGCTGCCGACGGTGGTGCTGTTCGCGGCACTCGCGGGGCTCGGCTTTGCCGTGGTCGGCGCGCTTCGCGGTCGCCCGATCGCGATGACCGACCGTATGCCGTTCGGCGCGCTGCTTGCGATCGCGGCTTACCCGGCGTGGCTGATGCTGGTAGGCATGGCGTCATGACCGCGTTCCTGTTCCTCGCGCTCGCCGCCGTGCAGGCGACACCGGCGCCGCAACCGACGCCCGCGCCGCTGAGCGCGGTCGACGGGCTTCCGCTCGGCGCGATCCCGAAGCAGGACCTGCCGCGGCAAGGCTGCGCAGCCTATCTGTGGACCGCAACCGGCACGCGCGCCTTCATCGCGATGGCGGGCGCGGATCCGGCGCGGTTGCGGCTCGCGGTGGACGGGCGCATCACCGATCTCGAACGCAGTGGACAGATGGGCGGGGGCACGTTCGGTCTGGCCGAGACATCGACCTATGGCGGCGGCGCGATCAGTGCGAAGCTGACGATGCGGATCGAATCGCGCTCGTCGATTACCGGGGGCGGGGTGGTGTCGGACGGCATCCTCCAGCTCGACCGGGCAGGGCAGGACAGTGTGGTGGTGCCGGTCGCCGGGTTGGTCGGCTGCGCTTAGGGAGACGGGGATGACACTCGACGCAATGCTCACGGCCCAACGGCTTGCATTCAATACGGAATTACCCGTTTCGCGCGAGGCCCGGAAGGACCGGCTCAACCGCGCCGTCGCAATGATCGCCGACAATGCGGATGCCTTTTGCGACGCGCTCAGCGAGGATTTCGGGCACCGCAGCCGCGAACAATCGATGCTCACCGACATCGCCGCCTCGATCGCGCCCCTCAAACACGCGCTGCGCTCGCTCGACGGCTGGACGAAGCGCGACAAGCGGTCGGTGCAATTCCCGCTCGGGTTGCTCGGCGCACGCGCATGGGTCGAATATCAGCCCAAGGGCGTCGTCGGTGTGATCGCGCCGTGGAATTTCCCGGTCAATCTGGTGATGGGGCCGCTCGCGGGGATCTTCGCGGCGGGCAACCGCGTGATGGTCAAGACGAGCGAATTCACCCCGCGCACCGCCGCGCAGTTCGAGCAGGTCTGCCCGAAATATTTCGCGCCCGAGGAACTCGCGTTCGTCAGCGGCGGGCCGGATGTCGGCAAGGCCTTCTCTGAACTGCCGTTCGATCACCTGATCTTCACCGGCGCGACCGGGATCGGGCGCCACATCCTCCATGCCGCCGCGGACAATCTCACCCCCGTCACGCTCGAGCTTGGCGGCAAGTCGCCCGTCATCATCGGCAAGGACGCCGACATCGCGCGCGCGACCGAGCGAGTCGCGATCGGCAAGATGCTCAACGCCGGGCAGATCTGCCTCGCGCCCGATTACATGCTGGTGCCGCAGGCGCAGGAACAGGCGGTGGTCGACGGGCTCAAGGCGGCGGTGTCGGCAATGTATCCGACGCTGCTCGCGAACCCGGACTATACCGCGATCATCAACGATCGGCATCATCAGCGCCTCGCCGACTGGGTCGCCGACGCGCACGCGAAGGGCGCGACGGTCGAGGTGGTCAATCCCGGCGGCGAGGATTTTGCCGGCTCGAACGCGCGCAAGATGCCGCTGCATATCGTCCGGAATGCGACCGACGACATGACCGTGATGCAGGAGGAAATCTTCGGCCCGATCCTCCCGGTGCGCACCTATGCCGGTGGCGTCGACGGCGCGATCGACGAGGTGAACCGCCGCGACCGCCCGCTCGGCCTCTATTATTTCGGACCGGACGAGACCGAGCGGCGGCGGGTGCTTGACCGGACGATCTCGGGCGGGGTGACGATCGACGACGTCGTGTTCCACGTCTCGATGGAGGACCTGCCGTTCGGCGGGGTCGGTCCGTCGGGGATGGGGTCGTACCATGGGTTCGACGGGTTCAAGACGTTCAGCCACGCCAAGGCGGTGTTCAAGCAGGCGAAGCTCGACGTGGCGAAGCTGGCGGGGTTGAAGCCGCCTTATGGCAAGGCGACGATGACGAGCGTGCGGCGGCAGATGAAATAGGGGGGCGGACCGGCGCTCCTTCGTTCTTCTTCCGCTACTTTCCTCCCCTTTTCTTTCTTCCCCGGCGAAGGCCGGGGCCCAGGAGAAATGTCCGAGGCAACTTCGCACAGTCGCCAGCAATCTTCTGTTCCTCTCCTGGGCCCCGGCCTTCGCCGGGGAAGGGGAAGCGCAGATGGAAGAGAAAGAGTACGAAGCGAGGAAGCACAAAGCCGGGAAGGTCGGCGTTCTCAATCCACCCGGTAATGGATCGGCTTGAAACTTCCGCCGTTGCTCGCAGGTGCCGAGCAGGCAGTGAGCCCGATGATCAGATCCATCTCTGCGCGAAGCGTGATATGGTCACCCGCCTTGCTGATCGGCGGCAACACGTCGAGCTTCCCCGTCGTCCCGTCCACCGTCACGTTCATGAAGCAGTTGAACGCGGTCGGGATCATGTCGGGCTTGACGCCGTACGGCTCGAGCGCCGCCGCCAGATTGCCGAAACACCCGCGATGCGGCGGCAGATCCGGGTAGAAATGATGGAATGTATCGTAAGAACACGGCGTCAGCAGGAAGTCATGCCGCCCGACCGTATCCTCGATGATCGTCAGCATCGCCCGCGAGCGGTTGGAATACAGCAGGTTGCCCGTCGTCAGATAGATCGTCTCGGCATAATCGAGCGTCCGCCCCGACGAGATCACCTCTGCCAGATCGTCCGCGTTATACGCCAGCAGATCCGAAACCTGCACCCCGCGCGGGTCGATCACGGTCAGCGTCTGCCCGGCGTTCAACCGGAACGCATCGCCGCTGCGCTCGGGAATCTCGACGACGTCGCTCACTCGGGCGCGCCCGAATAGCGGAACGGGCACGCCCATGCCTCGTCGACAGCGCGGCCGCTATATTGCCGCGCTTCGCTCATCTCGCCGTGCCGCGCGAGCATCGGGTTACGCGACCCCGCCAGAACCTCGTCGCGCGTCAGGATCTTCTCGCGCATGCCCTCGTATTTGCCCTGAGCGCGCAGCGTCTCGAACTGGTCGTGCAGATTGAACACCATCGCCGGTCGCGCAAAGCGGCGCGCCGGGCGGCTGGCGTTGGGGTGGAGCCCGACGATGAAGAACGCCTCGCCGCCGAAGCTCAACGAGAAATGCGGGCTGTCGGGATCGGTGCTGACGGTCGTGTCATAGCCCTGGCCGCGCCAGACGTCCTTGTCCGAGATCGATTGCACCCGCTGCCACAACGCAGCCTCGAATTCCTGCTCGCTGAGGTCGTCAGGGCCGTCGAAGATGACCGCAAAGCTGCGAAAGAGGCCGGGATCCTTGCGATAAGCGGCGGCGAAATGCATCAAACCGTCGTGAATCCGCAGGTCATCCCACGCGCTGTCGAGCCGGTCGCACGCGAGCACGGACAGCGTTCCCTTCGCCAGCGCCGCCTTGGCACCGACGCAGGGGAAATCGGCTTCGGCAACATGGGCGTCGAGCAAGGCCTGAAAGTCGTGCTGCGCACGATGCTTCCACGGGAACAGCGGGGTCTGGGGCGTAGGCATAGAACAACAAGACTCCTGCGCCGGATGCCAGTTCCTCCAATTCATGCTGATAAGGGTTAAGTATCCGGCAGTTGCGCTTTGGGAAAACCAGACCACGCGGCATCGTAATCTTCATCAAGCGCGCTTGTTTGCGCGGCGAATCGGGTCGGAGCGAAGACCCAGCGACTTTCGATCATGAACGCCATCGTGCCGTCGATCTTGCGCGGCGAGAGCGTGGCGTTGCTCGCCGCGTCCCACGTTGCGACGTCGGGACCATGTCCGCTCATCTGATTGTGGAGCGACAGCGCGCCGGGGACGAAGCCTTCGGCCTTGGCGTCATATTCGCCTTTGAGGAGGCCCATGCACTCGCTCATCGTGTTGCGGTGGAACCACGGCGGGCGAAACGTGTCTTCGGCCACCATCCAGCGCGGCGGAAAGATGACGAAATCGACGTTGGCGGTGCCGGGAACGTCGCTGGGCGACGTCAAAACGGTGAAGATCGACGGGTCGGGATGATCGAAACTGATGCTGCCGATCGTGTTGAACTGCGCGAGATCATATTTGCACGGCGCATAATTGCCATGCCACGCGACGACGTCGAGCGGCGAGCGCCCCAGGTTGGTGGTCCACAGGCTGCCGAGGAATTTCTGGACGAGGTCATAGTCGCCCTCGATGTCCTCATACCACGCGACCGGCGTCTCGAAATCGCGCGGGTTGGCAAGTCCGTTCGCACCGATCGGGCCGAGGTCGGGGAGGCGAAAGGGAACGCCATGATTTTCCGCGACATAGCCCCGCGCGCTGCCGTCGGGCAGGGTGACGCGGAAGCGCACGCCACGCGGAATGATCGCGATTTCGCCGGGGGTGAGGTCGATCCGACCGAGTTCGGTGAACAGTGTGAGCCGGCCCTGCTGCGGCAGGATCAGCAACTCGCCGTCGGCCGAGACGAACGCGCGGTTCACCATGTCCTTGGTCGCACGGTAGATATGCATCGCGACGCCCGCCTGCGTCTTCGGGCCATCGCCCGCGACGAGCATCGTGGTGAGCGAGTCGAGCCAGTCGGCGTCCTGCGTCTCCAGCGGTCCCCAGCGGAGGCGGTTGGGGGCGAGCGGTTCGTCCGTTGTGCCGGGGGCGAAGAGGGGGGCGCCTGCGTACCGCGTGAAGGCGGGGTGCGCGGCAGAGGGGCGGAGGCGGTAGAGCCAGGAGCGTTTGTTCTCGTGGCGCGGCGCTGTGAAGGCGGAGCCGCTGAGTTGCTCGGCGTAGAGGCCGAAAGCGGGTTTCTGGGGAGAGTTGCGCCCGATGGGGAGCGCGCCGGGGACCGCTTCGGTCGCGAAGTGGTTGCCGAAGCCGGTCAAATAGTCGGTCATTTCGCTCTCCAGCTATCCGGGATGGCGCTCGTTACGCCCCCACCCCAACCTCTCCCCTGAAGGGGAGGGGCTTTTCGGTCGCGCTCTTCTCCTTAGCCCCTCCCCTTCAGGGGAGGGGGTGGGGTGGGGGAAGCCTCGCAGAGACCGCCCCCATGAGCCTCAAGCCTCGACCGCCCCCGGCACCACGCCCCGCCGGATCTGGTCCAGCTCGATGCTCTCGAACAACGCCTTGAAATTTCCCTCGCCAAAGCCGTCATTGCCCTTGCGCTGGATGATCTCGAAGAAGATCGGCCCGACCATATTCTCGGTAAAGATCTGCAACAGCAACCCGCCACCCGTCTCGGGCGCACCGTCGATCAGGATGTCGCGCTTGCGCATTTCCTCGACGTCGTGATTGTGCCCGGGCAGGCGCTTGTCGATCAGGTCGAAATAGGTCTGCGGCGTCGTCTGGAAGCGCACGCCGTTGGCACGCAGCGTATCGACCGTCTTGAAGATGTCGTCGGTCGCGAGCGCGAGATGCTGGATGCCTTCGCCCTTATAATCCTTGATGAATTCCTCGATCTGCGAATGCTCGTCCTGGCTTTCGTTCAGCGGGATGCGGATCTTGTCGTCGGGCGCGGTCATCGCCTTGCTGAACAGCCCCGTCGCCTGGCCCTCGATGTCGAAATAACGGATCTGGCGGAAGTTGAAGATCCGCTCGTAATAGTCTGCCCAATAGGCCATCCGCCCGCGCTGCAGATTGTGCGTGAGGTGATC
The DNA here is from genome assembly GCA_964575105.1 of uncultured Stakelama sp. GTDB lineage: Bacteria > Pseudomonadota > Alphaproteobacteria > Sphingomonadales > Sphingomonadaceae > Sphingomonas. Next base: position 2,823 of record CAZNQA010000068.1, on the reverse strand, counting down.
GAGCGTGTGGAGCCCGACGCTGTGATCGTCGACGCCTGCGCCCTCTACGGGCGTGAAATCAGTCTCGTAGATCCGCGACTTTTCGTCGACGAGATACAGGTTCGCGCCGCCGATGCCCTCGATTGCGGGCAGATCGAGCTCGTCCGGGCCGACTGCGCCCTTCACTGCGACCGCGCCGCGCTCGACCGCCATCTTCAGCGCATCCTCGCCATCTGCGACGCGGAACGCCATCGCATTGGCGGAGGGGCCGTGCGTATCGCGGAAGCCCGCGACCTGGCCGGCGTCATCCATGTTGAGCAGGAAGTTGATGTCGCCCTGCGCATAGCGGCGGACGTTCTTCGACTTGTGGTTGCCGACATGGGTAAAGCCCATCTTGACGAACAGGTCGGCCATCGCCTCGGGGTCGGGCGAGGTGAATTCGACGAATTCAAAGCCGTTAAGGCCCATCGGGTTTTCGGTGACAGTCATCGCATCGGCTCCGAGATGGTTTCAGATGTAACCATATAGCGGCCTTGCCAACGGGGGTCCATCCCTTATCCCTGTGCAACGATGACCACGTTGAAGCTCGATCAGTTCCTCCCCTATCGCCTGTCGATCGTGTCGAACCGCGTCTCGGCGGCGGTGGCGAGCACCTATCAGGCGTTGTTCGGGCTCAAGATTCCCGAATGGCGGCTGGTCGCGATCATCGCCGAGACCGAAGGCGCGACGCAGCAGGCGCTGGGGCTGGCGACGCGGATGGACAAGGTGACGGTCAGCCGTGCGGCGGCGGCGCTGGTCGAGCGCGGGCTGGTCGAGCGCCGCCCCAACGCAACTGACCAGCGCTCGCATCTGCTTTCGCTGACCGACGCGGGGCGGACCCTCTATGAGAACGTCGCGCCCAAGGCGCTCGAACTCGAGGCGCAGGTCTTCGCCGGCTTCACCAAGGCGGAGATCGCGAGCTTCCGCGCGATGCTGGACCGGCTCGAGACATCCGCCGCGCCGTTCGACCCCGAACGCGCTTGAAGCGGACCGCACGGCTGGCCTAAGTCCGTTCCGAAGCCCTCCCCAGGCAGCTGTTGTTTCCAGGAGGATGTTGATGCCCGAAATGCTCGACCGCGCCGGTCTGTCGGTCGCCGCCCCGCTCGCCGCGTTCCTGGAGGAACGCGTCCTTCCCGGCCTCGACGTAACGGCAGAAGGCTGGTGGCAGGGTGTGGCGGAGATCTACGCGCGCTTCGCGCCGGAAAACCGCGCGTTGCTCGCAACCCGCGACTCGCTTCAGGCGCAGATCGACGCGCGCTACGATTCGGGCGAACCCGTCGACGAGGCGTTCCTCCGAGAGATCGGCTATTTGGTCCCCGAACCGGCGGCCTTTACGATCGGCACGACCAACGTCGATGCCGAGGTCGCGACGATGGCGGGGCCGCAGCTGGTCGTCCCGATCCTCAACGCGCGCTTCCTGCTCAACGCCGCTAACGCGCGGTGGGGGAGCCTGTACGACGCTTATTACGGGACCGATGCGCTCCCCGGCATGGCAGTGCCCGGCGGGTACGATCCGGTCCGCGGCAAGCAAGTGGTCGCGGCGGCCAGAGCGTTCCTCGACGAGGCGGTGCCGCTGACGACCGGGTGCTGGGACGACCTTCGCGGTGACGAACCGGACTTGCGCCATCCCGAGCAATTGGTTGCGCGCAAAGGCAAATCGTGGCTGTTCGTCAACAACGGGTTGCACGTTGAAGTGGTGATCGACCGCGATCATCCGATCGGGCGCGACGACCCCTCGGGGATTGCGGACGTGATCCTCGAATCCGCGTTGACGACGATCTGCGATCTCGAAGATTCGGTCGCGGCGGTCGATGCCGAGGACAAGGTCGCGGCTTATGCCAACTGGTTAGGGCTGATGCGCGGCGATCTGGAGGAGGCGTTCGACAAGGGTGGCAGGACGATCACGCGGCGGCTCAACCCCGACCGCGTCTATGACGGCGGGCTGACGCTGCCGGGGCGCAGCTTGTTGTTCGTCCGGAACGTCGGGCATCTGATGACCACCCCTGCGATGCAACTCCCCGATGGCACTGACGCACCAGAGGGAATCCTCGATGCGATCGTCACCAGCACGATCGCGCTCTACGACCTGCGCGGGCTGGGGACGTATCGCAACAGCCGCGCGGGGTCGGTCTATATCGTCAAGCCCAAGATGCACGGGCCCGAGGAATGCGGCTTCACCGACCGGCTGTTCGATGCGGTCGAGGATCTGCTCGGGCTCGCGCGGCATACGGTCAAGGTCGGGGTGATGGATGAGGAGCGCCGCACATCCGCCAATCTTGCCGCCTGTATTCAGGCGGTTAAGGACCGGGTCGTGTTCATCAACACCGGCTTCCTCGATCGCACCGGCGACGAGATGCACACTGCGATGCACGCTGGACCGATGATCCCCAAGGCCGAAATGAAGGGCAGCGACTGGATCAAGGCGTATGAGGACCGCAACGTAAGGATCGGACTTGCCTCGGGTTTTTCGGGAAAGGCGCAGATCGGCAAGGGCATGTGGGCCGCGCCCGACCGGATGGCGGACATGATGGAGCAGAAGATCAGCCATCCGACCGCGGGTGCGAACACTGCCTGGGTGCCGTCGCCGACCGCGGCGACGCTCCATGCGATGCATTATCATAAGGTTGATGTGTTCGACCGGCAGAAGGCTATCGCGCGCGAAAGCATCCCGTCGTTGTCGGCGTTGTTGCACGTACCGGTCTCGGCTAAGGGGCGCAACTGGACGCCCGAGGAAATCCGGGCGGAACTCGACAACAATGCGCAGGGGATCCTCGGCTATGTCGTGCGCTGGATCGACCAGGGCGT
>CAZNQA010000067.1:0-17891 GCA_964575105.1 uncultured Stakelama sp. | reverse complement strand
CCGACTTGCCGGTCTGGCGATCGCCGATGATCAGCTCGCGCTGGCCACGGCCGACGGGAACGAGCGCGTCGATTGCCTTGAGCCCGGTCTGGACCGGCTCGCTGACCGACTGGCGCGGGATGATGCCCGGTGCCTTGACCTCAACGCGGCTGCGCTGGTCCGAAACGATCGGGCCCTTGCCGTCGATCGGGTTGCCGAGGCCGTCGACGACGCGCCCGAGCAGGCCCTTGCCGACGGGGACGTCGACGATCGTGCCGGTCCGCTTGACGACGTCGCCTTCCTTGATCTGGCTGTCCGAGCCGAAGATCACGACGCCGACATTGTCGGCCTCGAGGTTGAGCGCCATGCCCTGCACGCCGTTCGAGAATTCGACCATCTCGCCCGCCTGGACGTTGTCGAGCCCGTGGATGCGCGCGATGCCGTCACCGACGCTGAGCACCTGGCCGGTTTCCGAGACCTGCGCCTCGGTGCCGAACGATGCGATCTGGTCCTTGATGACCTTCGAGATTTCTGCGGCGCGGATATCCATGACTTAGCCTTTCCCTCCGACGGCAACGCCGTCGGCTGTTTTCATTTTGTGCGCGAGGGTGTTGAGACGGGTGCGGATCGACGAATCGATCATCTGCGAGCCGATCTTGACGACCAGCCCTCCCAAAAGTGCGGGGTCGATCGACAGGTCGACCGAAACGTCGGTCCCGATCCGGGTGCGCAGCTGCTGCTTGAGCGCGTCGACCTGATCGTCCGAAAGCGGATGCGCCGACGTGACCTCTGCGGTCGTCTCGCCGCGGTGGCGTGCAGCCAGATCGCGGAACGCGCGGATGATTGCGGGCAGTTGCGGCAACCGGCGGTTGTCAGCGAGCACGCCGAGGAACTTGCCCGTCGTCGCATCGACGTCGATCATCTCGGCGGCAGCCTCGACCGCCTTGGCGGCGGCCGCGCGCGAGATCACCGGGCTGGCGACCAGCGCGGCGAATTCGTCCGATTGAGCGAGCGCCTCGCGCACACGGCCGAGGCTCGCCTCGACTGCGTCGATGCTACGGGTGTCGCGTGCAAGCTCGAACAATGCGGTGGCATAACGTCCGCTTAAGCTTGCTTGAATACCGCCGGATGTCTCCACGCGATTGGAATCCTCTTGGACGTCATAAGGTGGCCCCACGGGGAATGAAGGCGGCGAAACGCGCCTTCAGATGGGTTGCCGGTTCGCTAGCATCGGGTTGCCGGGGATGCAAGCCGCGCGCTGAAATGTGTCCGGTGCGGGACGGTTTTCCCATCCAATTTCTTTTAACTGTAATATTCGGTTAACTACCTGTCAGCCCCTTGGTGCGCATTAGCCGCGTCATGAAGATCGTTACGCCCCTGCGCCCGACCCGCTTCCTGGAACCGCTGATCAGGGGTCTGCGTGTCAAATGGGGGGAGGGGGAACGCAACATGCGCGTGCAGCTGCGCCGGATCGTCTGCGCGCTGCTCGCGATCCAGGCGCTGTTCGCGGTCACGTTGCTGGGCACGACGCTCGCCACCAGCCACCGCGTCACCGCGCTGGTGGTCGACCGGCTGTATCCGATCGGCGAGCTTCAGCGAGTCAACGCAAGCTACAGCACCGCGTTGCTCACCGCCAACAAGGTCCGCAGCGGCAATCTCTCCGCGGTCGGCGCGATCGCGACGATCGAGGCGACCCGCGGGGAGATCGCGACGAGCTGGAATTCCTTCACCCGGCACAATCTCGACAGCCGCCGGGCCGATGAAGTCGCCGAAGTGGCAACCGCGCGACACGATGCGGACGCCGCGCTCGACCGGCTGCTCGCGTTGCTGCGCGGCGGGCATGTCGATCAGCTCGATTTCTTCCTCAGCGGCGCGATGTACGCCGCGATCGACCCGCTGACCGTCTCCAGCACGACGTTGATCGCGGACCTGCGCGCGGACGCGATGCGCGAGCGCGCTGCGCTCGAGCGGGGGTTCGCGCAGGTCTATCTGCTGGTAACCCTCATCACCCTCGGCGCGGTGCTGGTGTCGGTCTGGGGGATGCGCATGCTGTCGCGACGGGTCGAGCAGCCGCTCGCGCAAATCGCCGCCGCGACCCGCGACATCACGCTCGAGCGGTCCGACGCGCTGATCCCCGCGCTCGACCGTACCGACGAGATCGGCGAGATCGCGCGCGCGCTCGCCTTCGCGCGCGATCGTTCCACCGAGGCACGCCGGCTGAGCGAGGAAGCGCGGCGCACCGCCGACGCGCTCAACGCCAACGAACGCCGCGAGGATGCCGCGCGCGCGCGCCGCGCGGCGCATCTCGAGGCGCTGTTCCAGACGTTCGAGCAGGAGGCGGGGACGTCGGTCAAGCGGCTCGCGTCGGCCGGCCCGGCGCTGCGCCGGACCGCAGGCGCGATGGCGGACGAGGCGGGGACGACGCAGCACCAAGCGATGGCGACCGCCGCGCTGACCGAGCAGAGCGCGAGCAACGCGCGGACCATCGCGCATTCGGCGGCGGCGCTGGCGGGGGCGATCGACCAGATCAGCCGCGAGGCGAATGAATCGCGCGCGAGCGTCGCGACGGTCCGCGCCCGGACGCTCGAAGGCCGCGACCGCGCCGAATCGCTCGGCGCATTGGTGTCGGAAATCTCGATCGTGCTCGACATGATCGCCGCGGTCGCCGGGCAGACCAACCTGCTCGCGCTCAACGCGACGATCGAGGCGGCGCGCGCGGGCGAGGCGGGGCGCGGCTTCGCGGTCGTCGCCGACGAGGTGAAAGGGCTTGCGCGCCAGACGCAGACCGCTGCCGGGCGGATCGAGGAACGGCTCGAGGCTGTCCGCGTCGCGACCGACACGGTGCTCGAGACGATCGAATCGGTCAACGGCCTCGTCGCGGAGCTCGACCGCTCCTCCGCCAACGTCGCGCAGGCGGTCGACCAGCAGCGCGGGATGACCCAGGCGATCGCCTACGCCATCGCCGAGGTCGAGGACGGCACCGCCGACGCCGCCGCCAACATGCAGACGCTGCGCGAACGCGCCGAACGCTCACGCCACAGCGCGGACCAGGTCACCCACACCGCCTGCGACGTCGCGGGCGGGGTGGAAGCGTTGCGCGGCCAGATCAACGGCCTGATCGCGGACGTCCGCGCGGCGTGACCGTCGCTAGCGCCTGTCTTTGTCCCCGTCATGCTGAACTCGTTTCAGCATCCACCGCGCAACAGGCATAGTCCGGACTCGCGGAGGGCTGGATCCTGAAACAAGTTCAGGATGACGGCGGTTGATAGGCGTGCGCGAGTATCATTCATCGCGGAAGAAATACGACACGGCCCCGGTTCTCGCGACCTCCGCGAAACCATATGTGTTCTCCCGCGAAGGCGGGAGCCCAGGAATCGCGAGAGCTGTATTCGGTTGTCTTGCCTGGCCCTGGATCCCCGCCTTCGCGGGGAAACAGCAAACGGGGGTCGGTAAACCAACTTTTGGAGAGGTCTCGCCTCCGCCGGGGGTGACGGGAGCGGGGGCGTCGAACGGACCTTCGCAGGCGCCCGGCCCTGCGCCGACCCGACACCCCTTCGCGGCGGAAACCCGGCGGAAGGCCACGCACCCCCTAGACCAATGCCGCGCGCGCGGTATGGCGCAGGCACCCCCAAGCAGGAGCGACTCCCATGTCCGCCACCACCATCAAGATGACCATGTCCGACGGCGCCGAGATTGCCGTCTATCACGCTGAACCGGAAGGGACGCGCCGCGGCGGCCTCGTGCTCGTCCAGGAGATTTTCGGCGTGACCGATCACATCCGCAGCCTGTGCGACGGCTATGCCGCCGACGGCTTCGAGGTGCTCGCCCCCGCGGTGTTCGACCGTGAGCATCCCGGCTTCGAGGCCGAATATTCGGGCGAAGGCTTTGCGCGCGGCGTCGAGCTCGCGAGCAAGCTCCACCCGTTCGAGCTGACGCTCGCCGACGTCCAGACCTGCATCGATTCGCTCGCCGACAAGGGGCCGGTGTTCGTCGTCGGCTATTGCTACGGCGGTTCGGTCGCATGGAAGGCGGCGACCAGCCTGCGCGGCGTCGCAGCGGTCTCGGGCTATTACGGCAGCATGATTCCCGACGCCGCGGACGAGGAACCCAAGGTCCCGACGATCCTCCACTTCGGCAAGCAGGACGATCACATCCCGCTCGCCGGCGTCGAGAAAGTCATCGCCAAGGACTGGCCCAACGCGACCGTCTATCTCTACGACGCGGGCCACGGCTTCAACTCCGACCGCCGCGACGATTATGACGCGGAGAGCGCGAAGCTCGCCAAGCAGCGCACGCTCGACCTGTTCGCCGCGAACGGCGGCTGATGCTTTGAGCGCAACCGGCGGGATGTGATCGCATCCCGCCGAAGCGTATAGCGTCGGCATGACGCAGACCTTCCTCCTCGATCCCGTGATGGCCTGGGCCGCGTTCGAGGCGCGCGACCGGCATAGTGATGGCCGCTTCGTCGGCGCGGTGAAGACCACCGGCATCTACTGCAAGCCGAGCTGCCCCGCGCGCCACCCGAAGCGCGAACACGTCACCTTCTACCGCGATCCCGCCGAGGCGCGCGCCGCTGGCTATCGCGCGTGCCTGCGCTGCAAGCCCGACGAGGTCGGTCGCGACCGGATCGCGGTCGCGCGCGCGGTCGCGTTGCTCGAGGCGGCGGAGGACATGCTCGCGCTCGACTCGCTCGCGGCGCAGGTCGGTTATGCGCCGCATCATTTCCACCGCCTGTTCAAGCGCGCGACCGGGGTGACGCCTGCGGCCTATGCACGCGGGTTGCGCGCGCGGCGGGCGGCGCTGGCGCTGACGGGAGAAACGAGCGTGACCGCAGCAATTTACGAAGCGGGCTATTCCGCGCCGAGCCGCTTCTATGAGGATGGCGCGAAACGCCTCGGGATGAGCCCGAGCGCGTGGAAGCGCGGCGGGGCAGGGGTGACGATCCGCTGGACGATCGCGGACACCAGCCTCGGCGCGATGCTCGTCGCCGCGACCGACAGGGGGCTGTGCCGCGTCTCGTTCGACGAGGACGAGACCGCTTTGCGCGCGCGCTTCCCGCAGGCCGAGATCCTGCCCGGCGGTGCCGCGCTCGCGACGCTCGCCGCGCAGGTCGTCGCGAGCGTCGAATCGCCCGAGCGCGATCAGGATCTGCCGCTCGACGTCCAGGGCACCGCGTTCCAGGAAGCGATCTGGCAGGCGCTCCGCGCGATCCCCTTGGGCGAGACTCGCAGCTATGCCGAGCTCGCCGCGATGATCGGCAACCCTTCCGCGGTCCGCGCGGCGGGGACCGCGTGCGGCGCGAACCCGGTGTCGATCGTGGTGCCGTGCCACCGCGTCCAGCGCGGCGACGGGACGCTCGGCGGCTATGCCTACGGGATCGACCGCAAGGTCGTGCTGCGCAAGCGCGAGGGGGTGGTTTAGGGGGGCTTGGATTTCGAGAGCTGCTTCCTGAAGAACCGCTTCCCCGGCGAGGGCCGGGGCCCAGTAGAAGTGGCCAAGGTAACCAAGCGCAGTCGCTCGCCATCGCCCGCTGCGCTCCTGGGCCCCGGCCTCCGCCGGGGAAGCCATAGGAGGCAGCAGTCCTTCCCTCGGACAGGCCGCGCACCCCCCGACCATTGCCTCCCGCCAAAACCCCGCTAGCGTCCCCCCGCCCAAGGGGACCCGCTTATGCTGCCGACCGAACCAAACACCCCGCCCGACAGTCGCGTCTGGCGTTTCCTCCATCACCCGCTCGTCCTGCTGTTCGTCGGCTTCGTCTTCGTGTTCGGCGGACAGGTCGTCGCGAGCGGGTTCGCCAGATGGTTGCCCCCGCTCGAGGGAACCCCGGTCAGCATCCTTCAGGCCGCCGCCTTCGCCGCGCTGATCGCCGGGGCCTATGTCGCGTTCGTCCGGCTGATCGAGCGGCGACCCGTCTCCGAATTTGGCGCGGCGGGATGGGCGCGCGAACTGGCGGCGGGAATCGTGGGCGGAACGGTGCTTTTCAGTGTCGTAATCGGCATCATTGCGACGCTGGGCGGCTATAAAGTGGTCGGAACCGGCGCCATATCGTCGCTGTATGCAGCCGCCGCGCTGGCGATCCTGTCAGGCGTGGTCGAGGAAATCGTCCTGCGCGGGCTGTTCTTCCGGCTGCTCGAACGGCTGCTCGGGAGCTGGATCGCGCTCGCGCTGTCGGCGGCGCTGTTTGGCGCGCTGCATCTCGGCAACCCCAATGCCACGCCCTCCGCCGCGCTCGCTATCGCCTTGGAAGCAGGCGTAATGCTCGCCGCGCTCTATATGCTGACGCGGCGGTTGTGGGCTGCGATCGGGCTCCACGCCGCGTGGAACTTCGCGCAGGGCGGTATCTACGGGATCGCGGTATCGGGCTTCAAGCAGACCGGCCTGCTGCGCCCGGTTGTAGAGGGCCCCGCGTGGCTCACCGGCGGCAGCTTCGGCGCCGAAGCGTCGCTCCCCGCGGTGCTGGTCAACACCGTCTTCGGGGTCGCTCTGCTGGTCCTCGCCCAGCGCCGCGGGCGAGTGGTTGCGCCGATGTGGATGCGTCGCCATTCAGCCGCCTGACGCGGCGGCTGGCGAGCAACTATAGACAATCCTTTCATTGGGTTGCGGCGGGAGCGCGGTGCGGATCGCGGCCTGTTGCGTGCCAAGGTTGGCGCGCCCCGCCTCGTCGGGCGAACACGCCTTGAGCGTCACCTGCGAGCGGATCTTGCGGACCGTATCCATTTGATCCGCCGACAGGAAATACCGCCGCGTGACATAAGCGCGGGTGGCCGGGTCGAACTGCATCACCGACACGGTCTGCTCCTCGGCGGGGACGAGGATTCGGTCCCATTTGCTGCCATTCTCGGCATATTGCGTCCGCCCGTTCATGCACCCCGATGCCCCCCAGTCGATCGCAACATCGGTCGTCTGCGACGAAACGACCCGGCTGCGCTCGGGGACGAAACGGCACGTCATCTTGCCGAGTGCCGCGGTCGAGGACACCGCGCCGGAGGTGGAAAGCGGCGCAGTCGTGGAGACCCCACGCGGCAGCATCGCCTCACCCGAAGGCCGCAACACGAACACCGCGATCGCGCCGAGCATCAGCATGGCCCCACCGATCCAGCCCCACCACGCCTCGCGACGTTTGTCCTGCAATTCGAACAACGTACCAGCGCCAATCCCCATCGCGCCAAGCACGAGCAGCAGCGTCGCAATCGCCATGACGTTCTCGCGGTGCCGGTCGGCGGCGATCCGCGCGGCTGCCATCGCCGCCTGTTGCTCGGTCGCCATGCGCGACGCCGCATCGCGGCGGGCGGCGTCCGCAAGGCTGGACGCCCGCGCGTCCGCGTCGCGATCCGCCTTCTCGCTGTCGGCGATGCTGGTGCAGGGCGCGCCGACCGCGGCATAGGGTTGTTTTGCACGGGTCAGGAACGCCGCGAGTTCGCTGTCGGCAATTGCGAAGCCGAAGTTGGTATCGCCTTCTTCGCCCTGCGTAATCGCCGAATTGACCCCGAGCACCCGCCCGCACCGGTCGAGCAGCGGCCCGCCCGAATTGCCCCGCGCGATCCCCGCGGTATGGAGCAAAACGTCGGTCCCTGACATCTGCCGCCGCCCCGAGAACACGCCTTCCGAACGGATCGGCGAGAGCGGGTGAATGTAATCCGCCGCCGAACGCGCGGTCGCCATGTCGACATTGCCTGGGTAGCCAAGCGCGGTGACCATCCCGCCCTCGTCGACCGGTCCGCTGTAGAGTGCGACGGTCGGGAGCCGCCCGCCGGTGAACTCGATCAGCGCGAGATCGTGGACCTTGTCGATCGCGATGACGCGGCCTTCATACCCTTTGGTGCCCTCTGACGGAACGACACCGATGACGACATTGCCGGGATATCGTGAGGCAAGATCAACGACATGCGCGTTGGTAACGATCCGGTTGGGCGCCACCGCGAAACCACTGCCGTGCCCGAAGCCGACGACCTCGTCATCGACGATCGCGATCGACACGACCCGGACGACGCTCCGCGCGGTCGCCGAAATATCGTCGGCGCGCGCCGGGGCCCCGAACGTGAGCCCGGCCAGCAGCAAAAATGCGGCGGCAAGAAGCAGGCGAACGGTGCGAAAGGCGTACAGCAAACGCGCAGGCGCGGACCGGCAAGGGGGATATGCAAAGGCCATGATGTCGCGATTCTGCCAGCATGGCGCGGTGTAGGACAGCGGAATGTTGCGCCAGCGCCGGCGCCAGGCGTCGAAGCGAGCGGATCGCGAGGTCGGGAAACAGGACACGCCGCCATCCAGACAAAACCCGCAGACGAGGTGACGAATTTGCCGATCGCTGCGATGATGTCGCGAGACCGCCCCAAATTGGAACTGTTCCCGCGCGGTTTTCACTTGCGCGATACGGAATGTCGAAAATCCTCCGCAGATACCGCGATACGCTTACCGGAACCTATATTCTGTTTTGTTAACATAATTTTAAGATCGTAATATAATTTGCGCAATTGATCGATACCGCCCCGGTTGCGCGAGCATTGCGCTGGGTTAAAACCGGGGAAAGTATTTCATGACGAGACCTTCGATTGCAGCCGCCCTTGGCGTCGTCGCCACGGCATTTGCGTTCGCTGCAGCACCAGCTTTTGCGGCCACAACCTACGGCGCAGGAACGATCGCGCTTGGCACGACACTGTATACGCAGAGCTTCGATACCCTCGCCGCGACCGGCACGACGGGGATCGCACTGCCGAACGGCTGGCGCGTTTCCGAAGATGGTGCCGCCGCAAACGGAACCTACGGCGTCGGCACCGGCAGCCTGAACACCGGCAACGTCTACAGCTTCGGCACAGCGGGGTCGACCGACCGGGCACTTGGGACGTTGCGGAGCGGCCAGCTCGTGCCGACGGTCGGCGCGATTTTTACCAATGCAACCGGGAGCAGCATCACCGATCTGGTCATCGCCTATACCGGCGAGCAGTGGCGCGATGGTGGTAGCGCGATCGATTCGCTGAACTTTCAATATTCGCTGACCTCGACCAACATTGCCGACGCGCTGACGAGTTCGGCGTGGACGTCGGTGTCGTCGCTCAATTTCCTGTCGCCGACCAACAGCAGCAACGGCGGCGCGCTCGTCGGCAATGCCGCTGCGAACAGTCGTGCACTGAGCGGCACGCTGTCGAATCTGGCGATCGGTTCGGGGACGACGTTCGCATTCCGCTGGGTCGATGCCGATCCGGCCGGTGCGGATGATGGTCTCGCGATCGACTCGTTCCGGGTCCATGCGACGAATGCCGTGGTCGCAGCGGTGCCGGAACCGGCCAGCTGGGCAATGATGATCGCGGGCTTCGCGTTGATCGGCTTCGCCGCCCGGCGTGGCGCGGTCGCCCGGTTGCGGGGGGCTGTCCCCGCCTGATTCGGGGGCGACCAATAAGGCCGTCGGTTTGCCAACCGGCGGCCTTTTACCGTTCAACCTCAATATCTTCGTTTCGAGCGCAATCAAGAAACGGTTGCCTGTACGGTGCCGAGGTTATGGATCGCGTCTGAAACGGAGGGATGGCAAGGTTTCGCCGGGCGCTGCTTGCCTTCGTCCCGCATTCCGAACTCTCGCGATAGCCAGACGGGGTGCGTTTCAAGCGGTTTTGTGCTCCAGCCGCCGTGCGCGCAGGGCGGTGCAACCAATGACCACTTGTGTCGGTTGTTGCTGCGTTGCAGCAGATACGCTCACCCTCGGAGCACGATCTTTTGCCCTTCCTGCAAAGTCCAACGCGGTTCATCCTTCATTACGTCGCGGCGCGGCCGGGGATGTTCCTGTTGCTCGGCCTGCTCGTCGCGGGCGCGTCGATCAGTTCGATCGGGACGCAATATGCGATGAAAGTGCTGATCGACGCGATGACCACCGGCGTCCGCGCGCGCGGACTGGTCTATACCGCGCTCGCCGTCTTCCTCGGTCTCGTCATCCTCGAAAGCGTGTTGCAACGCGCCGCCGCGCTGACGCTGGGGCAGGCGACCGTCACCTCCGGGGTCGGGATTCGCCTCGACATGGTCAACTATCTGACCGGGCACCAGATGCCGTTCTTCCAGAACCAGCGCGCGGGGTCGCTCGGGCATCGCATTTCCGGGCTCGCGGGGATCTTCGGGGCGATCGTCCATCGGCTGTTGCAGGAAGTGACACCGCCGCTGATCGGCTTTGCGGGCGCAATGCTGATCTTCGTGACGATCGATGCGGTGATGGCGGCGATCCTCGGGGTCGTGTTCCTGCTGGTCACCGCGGCGCTGATCGTGCTGGGCTTGCGCGGCCACGTCCATCATACCGCGTTCGCGCAGCATGCCGGGACCGCGGGCGGGGAGCTGATCGACCTGATCGGCAACATCTGGGTGGTCAAGGCCTTCGCCGCGCGCGACCGCGAGCTGGAACGGCTCGAAGGGTTTCTCGACAAGGAAGCGCATGCGCAGCGGCGCGGGTGGTTCTTCGTCGAACAGATGCGCGGACTGCACGATATCACGCTCGCGGTCCTGATGGGGGGCACGTTGGTGTGGGCAATCGGGCGCTGGTCGACCGGCGCGATCTCGACCGGGGATGTCGTGATCATCACCACGATGACCTTCCGCATCCTCCACGGCGCGCGCGATCTCGCGATGGCGGTGATCGATACCAGCCAGCAGTTCAGCTATCTGCGCGAGACGCTCGATATCATCGGGGTGCCGCAGACGCTGAGCGACACTCCGGGCGCAGCGCGGCTGCGCGTCGGCGAGGGGAGCGTCGAGCTGCGCAACGTCACCTTCGGTTATGATCCGCGCGAGCCGATCATCCACGATCTGTCGCTGACCGTTCCCGCGGGGCAGAAGGTCGGGATCGTCGGTCCATCGGGTGCGGGCAAATCCTCGCTACTCCAGTTGGTCCAACGCTTTCACGATCCGCAGATCGGGCATCTCGCGATCGACGGGCACCGGATCGACCAGGTGACGCAGGAATCGCTGCGCGACGCGATTGCGGTGGTGCCGCAGGAGGTTCTGCTGTTCCACCGCTCGGTGATGGACAATATCCGGATCGCGCGCCCCGATGCGAGTGACGAGGACGTTCACGAGGCGGCGGTCGCGGCGGGCTGCGACGATTTCATCCGCCGCCTGTCACACGGCTATGACAGCATCGTCGGCGAGCGCGGCGCGAACCTGTCGGGCGGGCAGCGCCAGCGGATCGGTATCGCGCGTGCGTTCCTCAAGAACGCCCCGATCGTCCTGCTCGACGAGGCAACCAGCGCGCTCGACACCGAGAGCGAACTCGAGGTCCAGAACGGGCTGGACGCGCTGGTGCGCAACCGTACCGTGATCGCCGTGGCGCACCGGCTGTCGACGATCGTCGGGTTCGATCGGGTGATCGTGGTCGAGAACGGGCGGATCATCGAGGATGGCCCGCCGCAACTCCTGCTTCGGCAGAAGGGTGGCGCGTTCCGGCAGTTGTGGGTGATGCAGGTCGAGGGGCTCGACGGCGTTGCGAACCGTTCACTTGCGCTGACCAGCGCGGGCGAACGGTTGCGCGAAGTGTCGCTCGCGCGCGGACGAAAGCTTCGCGGGGTGGTGCAGACCGCATGGTCGAGCATGGCCGAGCGGTAAAAGGGGGTGGGTGGACCGGACGGGGGAAGCCGTGTGGGAGGGGGCAGACGGACTGCCCCCCGTACGCCTTCATACTGATCTTATTTCAGCATCCAGCTCTCTACTTGGGCAGCCAGCCGTCGTTTCGCGGTGGACCTTGGAACACCTTCAGGGTGACGCCGACTTGGGGGATTATGGCACCGAAGCGTACCGTCGCACGGTGGGGAGCGCGCAAGACCGCTCCCCCACGTTCGTCCCGGCGATCAGGCCGCGCAGGCGCCCTGCTTCGCAACCGTCTCGCGTCGCCGGCGCAGCGTGACGCCGATCCCGCCGAAGCCCATCAGCATCATCGCCCAGGTTCTCGGTTCGGGTACCGCGCCGCCAAGCGACTGATAGATGCTGGCGGTGCTGAAACGGTAGTTCGGGTTGGCGAGCACATCGAAGCCGATGTTCCAGCCGATCGCGTCATACGCCGCGAGATCGAGCGCGGTCACTTCCTGCATCTGCCCACGTCCCGAGGTCGGGTCGAGAATGCCGAGCTGGGGGAGGCCGGCGGCGCTGTCCTTCCAGTGCGACGCCTGCTGGCCATCGCCATTGGCGCGCCCGGTCGAGAAAAGCGAACTGCCGAACACCTGCGTCTCGCCGCCATCAAGCGAGAAATACTTTGGCGACGTGCTGGTCGACCAGTCGAGCGTGGTGGCGTCGCTGTGGCGGAACAGGTCGAGCGTGCTTGCGACGACATTCCCTTCGAGCGTACCGGTCGTGATCGTTCCGGCGGCGTTTGTCTGTGAATCATAACTGTCGACGCCGGAGACAAACCCGAGGGCATGGCCGATTTCGTGGATTGCCACGCCGATGAAATCGAACGCGTTCGATGCGATACCGTCGCTGGGGTTGAAATCGAACGCGAAGGAGCTGCTGAACGAGATCGATCCGTCGACCGCTGCCGGGTTGACCGTGCGCCCGTTGACGTCGGTCGTGATTCCCAGCGCCTTCGCATTGGCGCTCGTCATCGAAAGCGTCGAGTTGTTGACGCTGCCGTCATTGTCGAAACGCGTCACATTGTCGACATAGCCGTTGTTGGTGGCGTTGAATGCATTGGTGATCGCGGTGACCGCGCCCGCTCCAGGGACGCTGGTGCTCAGGCCAAGCGGCTGGAGACCGGCGACCGCCTGCGCATCGAGCAGGCTGGTCTGATCCTGCCCGAGGGCGCTGTACGCGGCGTTCATCGAGGTCAGCGTACGGGTGCTCCCGGTAGAACCCAGGATCCCCGCGCCCAGTTCGCGGAACCCGATCTGGAGGTTGATCGTGATATTGTCCTTGAGGACCGAAGACCAATAAGCCGTCGCGATGTCAAAACCGCCGCGCGCTTGCGTTCCTGCCGCAGTGCCGCCGGTATCGATGAGGTTGAACGTGACGGCTCGTGCCGGCGCGGTTGCAAGGACCGTCGTGCCGACCGCGAATGCGGTCAGCGTACGCACTGTTTTACTAAACCTCAAAACCCCTTTTTTACCGGTGCCCATTCGATCGATGGTTAACCTTATATTAACCAGAGTATCAGCGCTTTCCCGGTCGTCAACTACGCGGGCAAATTTATAAGTCAGCTTTTCGAGCCCCTTGGCGACCGCAGTCCGGCGAAGCGCGGCGGGGTGATGGCTCCGGGACAATTTGCGACTTGCTCGCAACAAGGCGGTGCGCTAGTCGCTGCGAATGCGTCGCAATAAAAACAACGGACAGTCGCGATGACACGCGGAACGGTTCGCTTCTGGATCGAGCTGCACAAGTGGAGCAGCCTCGTGTGCACGCTGTTCCTCCTGATGCTGTGCGTTACCGGGCTGCCGTTGATATTCCATGAGGAAATCGATGCGGCGGCCGGTGATCCGGCGGCGATCGTGTCCGGTATCGCTGCGTCGGGCAGCGATCCCGCATTGCTACCGCTCGATTCGATTCTCAAGCGCGCGCTCGCGCAACGACCGGGCGAGATCCCGCTCTATATGGCGTTCTACGACGATCGCCCCCTTATGACCGTCACGACCGGCGCACGGCCCGATGTCCCGGTCAGCGGAATGCACATCCAGGTCGTCAACCGGCTGACCGGGGAGCCGGTAGCAGAGACGGGCGGCGGGCATGCCATCACCGAGTTCCTGCTCCAGTTCCATACCGACATGTTCCTCGGGCTCGGCGGCGAGCTGTTCCTCGGTATCATGGGGCTGGTGTTCTTCGTCGCGATCATCTCGGGGGTGGTCGTCTACGCGCCGTTCATGCGCAAGCATGACTTCGGCGTATTGCGCACGACCCGGAGCACGCGGCTCAAGTGGCTCGATTATCACAATCTCGTCGGGATCGTCGCGCTGGCGTGGATGACCGTCGTCGGGCTGACCGGGGTGATCAACGCGTTCATCACGCCGATCACCAAGGTGTGGCAGGCCGACGAGCTTGCCGCGATGACCCACGCTTACGCCGGGCGCGCGCCGTTGCCGCCAGCGCGCTACGGCTCGGTCGACTCCGCGATGGTGACCGCGCGGCGCGCAATCCCGGGGATGAACCCGCAGTTCATCGCGTTTCCGGGGACGTCGTTCAGCAGTGGGCATCATTATGGCGTGTTCTTCCAGGGCACGACCCCGCTGACCAAGCATCTGCTGACCACCGCGCTGGTCGACGCGGAAACCGCCACGCTTACCGATGCACGGCCGATGCCGTGGTATTTCAAGGCGCTGTCGCTGTCGCGCCCGCTCCACTTCGGCGATTACGGCGGCATGCCGCTCAAGCTGCTGTGGGCGGCGCTCGACGTCTTCACGATCATCGTGCTCGGTTCGGGCATCTATCTGTGGATCGGTCGCCGTCGCTCGCTCGGCGATGCCACCCGGCTTGCCCCCGACCGCGCCGTGCGCGCGCCTGTCTTCAACAAGGGAATCTCGTAATGATCCGGTCGACCTTTGCCCTTCCCGTGCTGATCGCGCTCGCGACGGTGTTCGGCCTCGTCGTCGCCCTGACCGGGGACGGGATAAGCGATACGCTGAGCTGGATCGGGCTGGGGTGCCCGGTCGCCGCGGTCGGCTGGGCGATCGCACGGATTCCGCGCCAGCCGCGCGCGCCGCTGCTGTGGGTGCCGACGCCGACGCTGGTCCGGGACTGAACGCATGACGTTCCGGTTGCGCCGATCCGCCTCGGCTATCGCCGTTGTAATTGCCACGCTGGCGAGCCCTGCATTCGCGCAGGACGCCGCGCCGGACGAGTCCCCGACAGACATCGTCGTCACCGCGCAGCGCCAGAACCGCACCGAAGTGTCGCGCGACGGGTCGGTCGGCGTGCTCGGCGACAAGGCGGCGGCGGACGTGCCGTTCAGCATCAAGAGCTACAACGCCGCGCTGATCCTCAACCAGCAGCCACAGACGCTCGGGCAGGTACTCGAGAACGATCCGTCGGTGCGCACGACGTACGGGTTCGGCAATGCCGCCGAGCAGTTCGTAATCCGCGGTTTCACGCTGTTCGGCGATGATATCGGGTTCAACGGGCTGTACGGCCTTACCCCGCGGCAACTCGTCGCGCCCGAATTGTACGAACAGGTCCAGGTCCTCAACGGCGCAAGCGCGTTCCTCAACGGCGCGGCGCCCGGCGGATCGGGGATCGGCGGGAGCGTGAACCTCGTCTCGAAGCGGGCGGGCAACACACCGCTCACGCGATTGAGCGCAACCTATAGCGGCGACCAGCATTTCGGCGGCAGCTTCGATGTCGGTCGTCGCTTCGGCAACGGCGGCGAAATCGGCGTGCGGATCAACGGCGCGTATCGCGCGGGCGACGTCGCGATCGACGACGAATTCCGCCGAAGCGCGGTGATCGGCGCAGGGCTCGATTACCGCGGCGACCGGCTGCGGCTGTCGCTCGATCTCGCGTATCAGCGCGTCCAGGTCCGCAACCTGCGCCCCAAGGTGACGATCGCCAGCGCGACGATCCCGCGCGTGCCCGACTCCACCGCCAACTACGGACAGAAGTTCGCCTACACCACCTTGCGCGACATCTTCGGGTCGGGCCGGATCGAATATGACGTCACCGACAATGCGATGCTCTACGCCGCCGCGGGCGCGCGCGACGGGAGCGAGCAGGGGATTTACAGCGGGATTACCGTCACCAACGCGGTAACGGGCGCGGCAAGCGGCACCGCGTTGTATGTCCCGCGCACCGACAATAACGAGACCGCCCAAGCGGGGCTTCGCGTCAAGCTGGCGGCGGGGGGCGTTACGCAGGAAATCAATGTCGGCGGGTCGATGATATGGCAGGTCAATCGCAACGCCTATGATTTCCGCTACGGGTCGAGCTTTGCCGGGTTTGCGACGAACCTCTACGATACGCAGCAGGTCGCGCTTCCTGCCTCGTTGCTGGTTGGCGGCAATCTGGCGGACCCGTTCCCAATCTCGCGGACCCGGCTCGGCAGCGCGTTCGCGTCGGACACGATCGGCGTGCTCGACGACCGCGTGTTGCTGACTGCGGGGCTTCGGCTCCAGACGATCAACCAGCGCAGCTATTCGTACAGCGACGGGTCGCTCGACAGCACCTATGACGAGAGCGCGGTGACTCCGGTGGTCGGTCTGGTGATCAAGCCGGTTTCAGGAGTGTCGCTGTTCGCCAACCGGATCGAGGGGCTCGCGGCGGGGCCGGTCGCACCGGCGGGGACGCTCAATGCGGGCGAGATCTTTGCGCCGTACACATCGACGCAATATGAGGTTGGCGGGAAGCTCGGGCTCGGGCGGTTCAACGCTAGCGTCGCGCTGTTCCAGACCGAGCAGCCAAGCGCGTACAGCCTCGCGGTGACGCCGACGACGTTCCGCTACGGGGTGTTCGGCAAGCAGCGCAACCGCGGGATCGAACTGAGTGTCGACGGCGAACTCACGCGCGGTCTGCGGGTGATCGCGGGCGGGTCGGTCAATGACGCGAAGCTCCGCAACACCGCTGGCGGCGCGAACGACGGCAACACCGCGGTCGGCGTGCCGGACTATCTGATCAACGGGAATGTCGAGTGGGATACGCCGTTCCTGCGCGGGGTGACGCTGACCGGGCGGGTGGTCAACACCGGCAAGCAGCAGGTCAATGCGGCGAACAGCCTGTCGATCCCGTCGTGGACTCGGATCGACCTCGGCGCGCGTTATGTCGCGGCCGTCGCGGACCGGCCGGTGACTTTCCGCGTTGGTGTCGATAACGTTGCGGACCGACGCTATTGGGCGTCGTCGTTCGACTCGTTCGGGGCGGCACTGTTGCAGGGTGCACCGCGGACGGTGAAGGTGTCGGCTTCGGTGGATCTGTAGCGATACTCTGGCGGACGTGGATCGGGTTGGAACCGGTAGCGCTTCCCCGGCGAAGGCCGGGGCCCAGTCGAGGTGACGGAGGAAGTATCGCGCATCCGCCCGCCTTCCGCCGTCTCGCTACTGGGCCCCGGCCTTCGCCGGTGAAGCGATTAGCGGGTAGTATCTTGTAACAGGCAGTTACACGAAGCTGTACGGATCCACATCCACCACCACGCGCACCTTGGACGGCCAGTCCACCCCGCCAAGCCATTCGCGCAGCATATCCTGCACATCGAACGCGCGCCGCGCATGAACCAGCAACCGATAGCGATGCCGCCCGCGCAGCATCGCGAGCGGCGCAGGTGCGGGGCCATAGACTTCCATTGCCTCATGCGTCGGTGCCGACCGCCCGATCGCGCGCGCGGTCTCAAGCGCCGCGCCCTGATCCTCGCTAGAGATCACGATCCCCGCGAACCGCCCGAACGGCGGCGCGCCCGCCTCGCGGCGATGTTCGGTCTCGGCGGTGTAGAACGCTTCCGCATCCCCCGACACCAGCGCGCGCATCACGCTCGCATCGGGGCTGTGCGTCTGGATATAGACATGCCCCGGCTTCGCTCCGCGTCCGGCGCGGCCCGCGACCTGCATGATCTGCTGGAAGGTCCGCTCGCTCGCGCGCAGATCGCCGCCATCGAGCCCGAGGTCGGCGTCGATCACCCCCACCAGCGTCAGATTGGGGAAGTGATAGCCCTTGGTCACCAATTGCGTGCCGACCACGATATCGATGTCATGCGCCTCCATCCGCGCGACGAACTCGGCGGCCTTGGCGGGGGACCACATGGTGTCGGACGTGACGACGGCGGTTTTCGCATCGGGAAACATCGCGGCGACTTCGTCCGCGATCCGCTCGACCCCAGGGCCGACCGCTGCGAGCGTGTCCTCGTTCTGGCATTCGGGGCAGACGCGCGGGACCGGCTCGGTATGGCCGCAATGGTGGCACGCTAAGCGGCGCACGAGCCGGTGCTCGACCATCCACGCGGTGCAATTGGGGCATTGGAAGCGATGCCCGCAGGTCCGGCACAG
>CAZNQA010000066.1:0-18037 GCA_964575105.1 uncultured Stakelama sp. | reverse complement strand
GCGGACCCTTCGACTTCGCTCAGGGCGAACGGTAGTTTTGTCGACTATACCGCGATGGCGGCCACCCAAACGCATGTAATGTCGCCACCACATCCGTTCGGGCTGAGCGAAGTCGAGGCCTCCGGCGCAACGCCGGGGTCAAACGCCGCTCAGAAAAGCCTCAGCCTTCGTAATCGGCACCCAGATTCTGGTTGCGCGGCGGGGCGGCGGCGGTGAGGCGAAGTGCCTCGGCCGAAGCCGACAGGCTGCCGACCGCATCCGCTTCGTCCTCGTCGTCGACCTGGACGCGCTGGAGACCGTTGATGACCGATTCCTTCAGATGCGCCGGGCGCACGCGCTCCTCGGCGATCTCGCGCAGCGCGACGACCGGGTTCTTGTCGCGGTCGCGATCGACGGTAAGGTCGGCACCACCCGAGATGGCCCGCGCACGCTGCGCGGCGAACAGGACGAGATCGAACCGGTTGGGGATCTTGTCGACGCAATCTTCGACAGTGACGCGCGCCATGAATGGCTTCCTTCGCAAACGACGGTATTCGGAAAGATGATCTCCTAGGCGGCAACCCTACAGGAGTCAAGAAAATCGGCCATGCGTGCGGCTTCAACACCTTGCGGCCCATGACGCTTGGCGGCATCACTCGCTGCGATGACGCAGCCCGCCCCCCAGCCGAGTTTCACCGTGGCGGGCAACCGGTTGACGATGCTCGATACCGGACCTCGCCGGCTGGAAGCGCTGATCGGCCTGATCGACGGCGCGCGCCGCTCGCTGCGGGTGATCTTCTATATCTATGTCGATGACGACGCGGGCGAAGCGGTCCGCGCGGCCCTCCTCCGTGCGGCGGCGCGCGGCGTGGCGGTGTCGCTCATCGTCGACGGCCTCGGCAGCGAGGCCGCCGATGCGCATGATTTCTTCGATCCGCTCCGCGCGGGCGGGGTCGAGGTGTGCCGCTTCGTCCCGCGCTGGGGACGACGTTACCTGCTCCGCAATCACCAGAAACTCGCGCTGGCGGACGGCGAAACCGCCAATCCGCGCGCGATCATCGGCGGGTTCAACGTTCAGGACAGCTATTTCGGCACCGTCGCCGAACAGGCGTGGCGCGATCTCGGGCTGATCGTCGAGGGGCCGGCGGCGCAGCGGATCACCGGCTATTTCGACGCGCTCGGGCGCTGGGCGGGGCAGCCCAAGCCGCCGCTCCGCACGCTGCGTCGCGCGTTGTCGTCGTGGAGCGAACCGCAGGGTGCCGTGCGCTGGCTGTTCGGCGGCCCGACACGGCGGCTTTCGCCATGGGCGCGCGCGGTCAAGCGCGACATGCGCGATGCGACTCAGGTCGACCTGATTTCCGCCTATTTCGCCCCCAACCCCGGAATGTTGCGGCGGCTCGACACGGTCGGGATGCGCGGGCGCGTACGGATCGTGCTGGCGTCCAAGAACGACCACGGCGCTGCGATCTGGGCGTCGCGCTTCACTTATGCCGGGCTGCTGCGCAAACGCGTCAAGATCTACGAATATCAGCCGACCAAATTGCACACCAAATTGTTCCTGATCGGCGACGTCGTCTATATCGGCTCTGCCAATTACGACATCCGCAGCCTGTTCCTCAATCTCGAGATGATGCTGCGGATCGAAGACCATGCTTTCGCCGCGCACGTCCGCCGCTATGTCGACGGCGAGGTCGCCAATTCGGAGGCGATCACGCCCGAACTGTACAAGGCGCGGACCAGCCCGTGGATGCGGGTCAAGCAGGCCGCCGCCTTCTTCGTGATGACCGTGCTCGACTATAACATCACCAAACGCCTCAATTTCGGACCCGAGCGGTGAAATCGGCACGGATCAATCGCGAGTTCGGCCTGCTCTTCGTCGTCATGCTGACGATTGCGGCGGGCAACACCGCGCTGCAATCGGTGCTTCCCGCGCTCGGCCGGTCGCTCAAGGTCCCCGACAGCGCGGTCGCCGCCGCCTTCTCGGTCTCCGCGCTGTTGTGGGTGATCGCCGCGCCGTTCTGGGCCCGCCGGTCGGACCGGCACGGGCGGCGCGCGATGATCCTGCTCGGGGTCGGCGGGTTCTGCGTGTCGCTGCTCGTCTGCGGGGTGTTCCTCGCCGCCGGGATCAACGGCCGGATCGGCGGGACGACCGCGTTCGTCTGCTTCATCCTCGGGCGGCTGATCTACGGCAGCTTCGGCTGCGCAGCGCCCCCCGCGGTCCAGGCGCTGGTCGCGGGCAACACGACCCGCGAGGAACGGACCAGGGCGCTGACCTTGCTCGGCTCCGCCTTCGGGCTTGGGACGATCCTCGGGCCGACAATCGCGCCGTTCCTTGTGCTGGGGACGATCGCGGGGGTCAAGATCGGGCTTTCCGGCCCCGCCTTCCTGTTCGCGCTGTTCGGGCTGGGCGTGTGGATTGCGGTGCGGCGGCTGCTTCCCAACGACCTCCACCCCGACACCGCGACGCATGGTGCGGCCAACGCCTACCCCTCGATCGGCGGACAAAGCGGCGGCGCCAGCATCGTCGCCGCCACCGAACCCGCAACCGAACAGAATGCCGAACAGGTCGGCTATCGCGACCCCCGCATCCGCCCCTGGCTGATCGCGGGACTCGTCGCGGGGCACGGGCAGGCGATGACCGGGCAGGCGATCGGCTTTCTCGTGATCGACCGGCTGCACCTGCTTCCCGCGACCGCGCTCCAGCCGACCGGAATCGTGCTGATGATCGGCGCGCTCGCGGCGTTGCTGGTGCAATGGGGGATCATTCCCAACCTCGACCTGCGCCCGCGCGCAATGATGCTGGTCGGGCTCGCGATCGCGGCGGTCGGCTGCGCGCTGACCGGGGTGGCGACGTCGCTTTACGGCATCGCCTGCGCCTATGCGCTCGCCTCGGTCGGGTTCGGCTTCACGCGTCCCGCCTTTACCGCGGGCGCGTCGCTCGCGGTGGGGCACAATGCGCAGGGATCGGTCGCGGGCAAGGTGACGTCGATCAACGGTGCGGCGTTCGTGCTCGGGCCGTCGATCGGGGTCGGGCTGTACGAAGCCCAGCATGCGCTGCCCTACCTCGTGGCAGGGGCAGCGATGCTGGTGCTCCTCGTCTATTGCCGCGTCACCTTACGCGAGCCGTCAGCGTGGTCCCTCGCTCGCACGGGGCGGGAAGGCGAAACCGATCGGCTGTAGCGCGGTCGCATCCTGCTTGAGCCGTGCGGACATCGCTTCATATTCGCGCTCCAGCTCGGGCGTGACAGAAGCGCGCGAATCACCGAGCGCGGTCTCGAAATGCGCCATCGTCACCTGGCTGACCGACATGGATTCGCGGAGCGCCGCAAGCCCTGCGCGCCGCACCACGTCCTCGAGATCCGCGCCGGTAAAGCGATCGGTCCGCTCTGCGACGACATCGAGATCGACATCCTCGGCAAGCGGCATCTTGCCGGTCTGGATCGTAAGGATGCGCTTGCGCCCCGCGCGATCCGGCACGCCGACATAGATCAGCTCGTCGAACCGGCCCGGGCGGAGCAGTGCCGGGTCGATCAGATTGGGCCGGTTGGTCGCACCGATCACGACAACCGACTGAAGTTCCTCCAGCCCGTCCATCTCGGCGAGGATCGTGTTGACGACGCGCTCGGTCACCTGCGGTTCGCCACCACCGCTCCCACGCGCCGGCACCAGCGAATCGAGCTCGTCGATAAAGATGACGCACGGGGCCACCTGCCGTGCGCGCGCGAACAGCTTGGCGATTTGCTGCTCGCTCTCGCCATACCATTTGCTGAGCAGGTCGGACGATTTGGTCGCGATGAAATTGGCCTGCGCCTCGCGCGCGACCGCCTTGGCGAGCAGCGTCTTGCCGGTGCCCGGAGGACCGTACAGCAGGAAGCCCTTCGCCGGGCGGATGCCGAGCCGACGGAATGCGTCGGGATCCTTGAGTGGAAGCTCGACGCCTTCCTTCAATCGCATCTGCGCCGTATCGAGGCCGCCGACATCGTCCCAGCGGACACGCGGGGCCTCGACCATCACCTCGCGCATCGCGCTCGGCTGGACGCGCTTGAGCGCATCGACGAAATCCTCGCGCGTCACCGCAAGCGTGTCGAGGATCTCGGGCGGGATCGTCCCCTCCGACAGGTTGAGCCGCGGCATCAGCTTGCGCACCGCCTCGATCGCCGCCTCGCGCGCGAGCGCCGCCAGATCGGCACCGACGAAGCCGTAGGTCGTCCGTGCAAGTTCGCCGAGGTCGACCTTGTCGCCGAGCGGCATCCCGCGCGTGTGAATCCCGAGGATCTCGCGACGCCCGCGTTCATCTGGAACGCCCACGACGATCTCGCGGTCGAACCGGCCGGGACGCCGCAACGCCTCGTCGATTGCCTCGGGACGATTGGTCGCGGCGATCACGACGACATTGGCACGCGCTTCGAGCCCGTCCATCAACGTCAGCAACTGCGCGACGAGGCGCTTCTCGGCTTCGCCCGACACCTGCCCGCGCTTGGGCGCGATCGAGTCGATCTCGTCGATGAACACGATCGACGGGGCCGCCTTGGCCGCTTCCTCGAACACCTGCCGCAGCCTGCCCTCGGATTCGCCATAGGCCGAGCCCATGATCTCGGGTCCGTTGATCAGGAAGAATTCCGCCGCCGATTCGTTGGCAACCGCGCGCGCAAGCCGCGTCTTGCCGGTGCCGGGTGGCCCATGCAGCAACACCCCCTTGGGCGGATCGACACCAAGCCGCTGGAACAGTTCGGGATAGCGCAGCGGCAACTCGACCATCTCACGCAACTGGTCGATCGTCGGGCCCATTCCACCGATATCGTCATAAGTGACATCGGCGCGACGCGCTTCCTTTGGCTCCTCATATTCGGGGCGAAGCTCGATTTCGGTCGTCTCGTCGACATGCACCACGCCCTTGGGGACGGTCGAGATCACCGCAAGGCGGATTTCCTGCAGCGCATAAGCCGGCGCGCGCAGCATGTTCTGGACACCCGGGGGCATGTTGTCGACGCGTTGCTGCCCTGCGGTAGCAACGACGTCGCCCTGACACAAAGGCCGCCCGAAGAAGGTGCGCTTGAGTGCATTGGACGAACCCTGCAACCGCAGGTTCTGTTGTGCGGGTGCGAACACGACGCGCGTCGCGGGCTTCGATTCGATCTTGCGGACCTCGACGAAATCGCCCGAGCCGACCCCGGCATTCGCACGCTGAAGCCCGTCGATCCGGATGATCTCGAGCCCCTCGTCCTCGGCATAAGGGGCGACCGCGCGCGCAGGCGTGGTCGACTTGCCAACGATCTCGATCACGTCGCCCTCGCCGATCCCGAGCGTGGCAAGCATCGAGCGCGGCACGTGTGCCAGGCCACGCCCGCTATCTTCCGCGCGCGCATTGGCAACTTGCAATTTTCGAATCGGCGCCTCGGCGTCCGCCATAGTCTTTACCCTTACGAAACCCGCTGATGAGCGCGCGAGATAGGGGGTCGGTTCCGTGAATACGAGGCCGCACGCCAGACCGGCCCCGATCAGCGACGGACAAAAAAAGGGCCGACCCCGGAGGATCGGCCTTGAAAGTTTTAGGAGAGGATGCCTGAAAGGCACCGTCTGAATGCCCGCACCGGGATTATGTTGCAAGTGCGAAAGGATTGGATACGATTGCGCTTTCTGCAATTGCCGCTATCGATTGCGCGTGCCGCGTATTCTGTAATTGAACGATAGCAACATGGTGCGTCGCACCATTTGGCTTGGGAAAGGCTCCTCATGCGGAGATTACCGCCACTCACCGCGATCGAAGCGTTCGTCCAGGTCGCCCGGACCGGGTCGATCAAGGCCGCGTCGCAGGAACTGGCACTGTCACCCCCGGCGCTCAGCCGCCGGATCCAGGCACTCGAACGGTTTATCGGGCGGCCGCTGTTCGAACGCCGCCATCAGGCGGTCGTGCTCAACGCGGATGGCGACCGGCTGCTCCAGCAGATCGCGCCCGCGCTCGACCAATTGTCCGACGCGGTCGAGGTGATGACGAGCAATACCGACGTCCTCCGGCTGCGGCTCGGCATCCTGCCGCTCTACGCGTCGCAACGGCTGTTCCCACGGCTTGGCGAATTGCGCGCGCGGCATCCCGAACTGCATCTCGATATCGATACGAGTACGCATAACATCTCGCGGCTCGGCGAAGGGCTCGACGCGGTGATCGCGCTCGCCCGCGATATCGATCCCGCGCTCTATTCGCGGCGGCTGGATCGCAACCAGGTCTATGTGATCGGCGCAAAATCGCTGATCGAGGGGCCCGACCCGGTGGTCCGCCCGGACCAGCTCGCCGGTCTCACCGCGCTGGTCCATCGCGAGATGCCCGACACGTTCAGCGCCTGGCGCGCGGCGGCCGGACTGAACGATCTCGAGCCGCTCGCGGTCGATCATTTCGATTCGGGGGCGCTGATGCTCGAGGCGGCGGCGCAAGGGCTCGGCATCGCGTTCATGCACGAGAGCCATTTCGCGGATGCCAAGGATTCGCGGATCGTGCGGTTGTTCGATATTTCGGTCGAGAGCCCGTACAGCTACTGGTTCGCCTGCCGCCCGCGCGCGTTGATGCAGAAACCGGTGAAGCTGTTCCACGACTGGCTCATCGCG
This sequence comes from uncultured Stakelama sp., assembly GCA_964575105.1. Taxonomy (GTDB): domain Bacteria; phylum Pseudomonadota; class Alphaproteobacteria; order Sphingomonadales; family Sphingomonadaceae; genus Sphingomonas. The sequence continues at coordinate 11,458 of CAZNQA010000066.1, read as the reverse complement.
ACGATCGCGGATCCGAGCGTGTGATTATCTTGGCCCCTCCCCCTCCCCCTCGCGGGAGGGGTTGGGGTGGGGCAGTCCAGCAGAACTGCACTCTCTGCGAGGCACTTCCCCACCCCCAACCCCTCCCCTGACGGGGAGGGGCTAAGACAGATTTAAGCCGCCGTCGCCTTCACGATCTTCCCCGGCGCACGCGGCGGCTCGCCCTTCGGCAGCGCGTCGATATGCTCCATGCCCGACGTCACCTGGCCCCACACGGTGTACTGGCCGTCGAGGAAGCGTGCGTCGTCGAAGCAGATGAAGAACTGGCTGTTCGCCGAGTTCGGATCGTTGGTGCGCGCCATCGACGCGACGCCGCGGACATGCGGCTCCTTCGAGAATTCCGCCGGAAGGTTGGGCTTGTCCGACCCGTGCATGCCGGTGCCGGTGGGGTCGCCGCCCTGCGCCATGAAGCCGGGGATGACGCGGTGGAACACGACGCCGTCGTAGAAGCCGTCGTTCGCCAGCTCGGCGACACGCGCGACGTGCTGCGGCGCGAGATCGCCACGCAGCTTGATCACGACATCGCCGCTGTCGAGCGTCAGCGTCAGGGTTTCGGGAAGATCGGCCATGATAGGGCTCCTGAAATGGGGACGACGCTGCCGTAGCGATGCAGCGTTACGGAGGCAAATCGTCACCGATTGGCTTTGTTCCCATATCGGGCTAGACGAGCGCCTTGAGGGCATCAGGAGGTCCACCCGTGAGCGAGACCGAGCTCCTACCCGAAACCGACACCACCCAGCTCGACGAGGACGATCGGCTCAAGCCCGAATTCGTCCGCGCGGTGCTCGACGCGGTGCAGGCGGGCGACGCCGAGACGGCCCGGTCGCTGGTCGAACCGCTCCACCCCGCCGATATCGCGGATCTGTTCGAGCTGACCCCGGCGGATTGCCGCGCCGCGCTGGCGACCGCGATCACCGACCTGCTCGACGGCGACGTCTTCGCCGAGATGAACGATTACGTCCGCGAGGATCTGATCGATTCTTTGTCGGCGGCGCAGGTCGCGGATATCGCGTCCGAACTCGACACCGACGACGCGGTCGCGATCATCGAGGACATGGAGCCCGCGGACCAGCGCGAAGTGCTCCGCGCGCTCGACCCCGACGATCGCGCCGCGATCGAGGAGGCGCTGAGCTACCCCGAGGAGTCCGCGGGCCGCCTGATGCAGCGCGAGCTGATCGCGGTGCCCGAGCATTGGACCGTCGGCGACACGCTCGATTACCTCCGCACGCATGACGCGCTGACCACCGATTTCTGGGAAATCTTCGTGGTCGACCCGGCGCACAAGCCGATCGGCACCGTCGCCTTGTCGTGGATCCTGCGCACCCCGCGCGGGATCGGCATCGGCGACGTGATGCAGCGTGAGCAGACGTTGATCCCGGTCGACATGGACCAGGAAGAGGTCGCGTTGCGCTTCCAGAAATATGCGCTGATCTCGGCGGCGGTGGTCGATCCGGGCGGGCGGCTGGTCGGGATGATCACGGTCGACGACATCGTCCACATCATTTCCGAGGAAGCGGGCGAGGATATCCTCCGCCTGTCGGGCGCGGGCGATGGCGACATCAACGAACCGATCCTGCTGACGGTGCGGACACGGATCACCTGGCTCGTCGTCAACCTCGGCACCGCGATGCTCGCGGCGTCGGTGGTAGGCGCGTTTCAGGGCGAGATCGCGCGGTTCGCACTGCTCGCGGTGCTGATGCCGATCGTCTCGGGAATGGGCGGCAATGCGGGGACGCAGACGCTCGCGGTCGTCGTGCGCGCACTCGCGACCAACCAGCTGACCAGCTCCAACACCGCGCGGATGATCCTCCGCGAGTTCCGCATCGCCGCCGCCAATGGCGCGATGCTCGGGGTGCTGGTCGGGAGCGGGACCTACCTGGCGTTCGGCAATGTCGGGCTCGCGGTCGTGATCACGATGGCGATGATCATCAACAATCTCGTCGCGGGGCTGGCGGGCGTGCTCGTCCCCGTGTCGCTCGAACGTGCCGGTGTCGATCCCGCGGTATCGTCCGCGGTGTTCGTCACGACGATGACCGATGTTATGGGTTTCTTGTCGTTTCTGGGACTTGCAACGCTGTGGGGGCTTGGCGGCTGAGCCCGCCGCGCCCAAATCCATCCGCATGTTGCATCTGACCAAGGTTGCGTTCGGCGCGACGAGCCTCGACCATCTCGCCGAACGGCTCAAGCAACGCGGCGCGGAAGGCCCGGTGTTCCTCACCACGCGCTACCTGCCCAAGCGGCACGAGGAGATCGTGCGGGAGGGCGAAAAGGGCGGATCGCTCTACTGGATCATCAAGCACACGCTGGTCGCGCGCTCGCCGATCCTTGGCTTCGGCGAGGCGGAGGGCGGGCGAGTCGCGATCCACATCGATCCCGCGCTGGTGCTGACCGAAGGCCGCCCCAAGCGCGCGCACCAGGGCTGGCGCTATCTCGAGCCGGGCGACGCGCCCGCCGATCTCGGCGGTGACGTGGTGGTGGGGGATGCGATGCCCGCCGCGCTGATCGGGAAACTGGCGGCGCTGGGGCTGATCTGAGGCGCGCTGATCCCACCACTCTCTCCCCCCGTTCGTTTCGAGCGAAGTCGAGAAACCCGCGCCGTGCCCGGTTTCTCGACTACGCTCGAAACGAACGGAAGGAGGGGCGGTCTTACGGCACCGCACCGACCCCACACCGGATCGGCCCGCTCGCAGCCGCCGAAACCCGGCACGTCGGCTTCCCGTAGATCGTCACGGCACCCAGCCCCGTACTGGTCGCATCCGCAGTGAACCGCGCGGTCGCGGTAACCGTCCCCGATCCGTCGAGCCGCACCGTCAGCGCGTCGCTCCGCAACGCGGTCGCGTCGATCCCCCCGGTCCCGCTGGTCAGCAGCCGCACGCGCCCGCCCCGCCCGCCGAGCGTCATCGCGCCCGACCCGAGCATCGTCGCGTTGAGTTCGTCAGCGTCGAGCGCGGGCGCGTCGATCGAGCCGCTCCCCGTCACCTGCAGGTCGACCCGCTGCGCGCGGAACGGCCCCGCCACCGCAAGCCGCCCTCCGCCGACAACGGTCGCGGCGCGCAGCATCGGAACCCCCAGCCGGATCACCAGCGGTTTCGCCGCCCCGCGCCGGGGAACCTCGCCCCAGCCGCGGCTGCCCGCGCGCACCACGAGCGTCCGCCCCTCGACCCGGATATCGATCGTGTCGCTCGCCTCCGCCGGGCCATCCGCGCGCGCCGAGGGGGCGGTGCGGGTGGTCAGTGCGACGTCGAACGGCCCGTCGATCCGGATCCGGTCATAATCGGTGACGACATAGGATCGCCCCGCCGCCGCCGATGCAGCACCGGGTACGACGAGCAGCAGAAAAGCGAAGAGGCGGGCAAGGATCATCCGACTGGCATCGCCGCGATCGATCGCGTAAGCAAGCGCGTGATTCAGCCGCCGCAGCGGACGGTGCCCGACCCGGTCTTGCTGATCGTGCAGCGCGCCTGCGGCCCGAGATCGACATCGCCCGACCCGATCAGCGAGACTGACGCCGGCCCCGCGACTTCGGCGCTTATATCCCCCGATCCCGCAAGCGAGACGGTCGCACTTCGCGCGGTGACGCCGCGCGCGGAGACATTGCCCGATCCGGCGACATCGATCATCAGCCGCTCGACCCGCCCCTTGGCGGCGATGTCGCCTGATCCCGCAACCGAAAGCCGTGCCTCGGGAACGCTCAGCGCACCGATCGTCAGATTGCCCGACCCCGCCGCTTCCCCGCCGAACCGCTGTCCCTCGACCCGGTCGATCGCGAGATCCCCCGAGCCTGCGATTTTCGCGGCAACGATCCGCGGCATCGTCACGAACACCTTCACGCCGCGTCCGCCCCCGCTCCAGCTGAACCCTGCGAGGTTCTTCTTGCGCCCGACCTTGAGCATATCGCCAACTCGGGTGATCTCGAGCTTGTCGAGCTCGATGCGCGGTCCCTCGGCGCGGACCGAGAAGCCGGTGCCCACGCGCACATCGACATCGTCCGATCCGATCAGTGAAACCGCGCTGAAGTCGCTGATGGCGAAGGTGCGCGTCGTGCCAGCCCCGGCGGGTTCGGCGGCGTCGCTGGTGTTGGAACACCCCGCCAGCGCGAGAACGGCGATCAAGGACAGACTGCGCATGGGCTACCTCCTGTGTGTTGCCCCGACAATACACCTTCGGATAGCTGGTGCAACCCCCCGTTGACGTCACGCCGAATTGGTTTCGGTCGATGGCACAGCGGACGCGGACTGTTCGCGCGGCACTGAGAACCGCCGGTCCACCCTTCCCGCCGTCATGCTGAACTCGTTACAGCATCCAGTGCGCAACAACGGCAGACCGCCATCGTGGCGCGGTGGACCCTGAAACGAGTTCAGGGTGACGCCGGTTATGACAGCTTCGCCCCGCCCCAACGAGAAAGGGGCGACCGTCGCCGGCCGCCCCCTTTTCATACCGCGATCGTCCGCAATAAGATCAGGCCGGAGCCTTGTCCTTATTGTGGATCGCTGCCGCCTTGCGGAGGATGTCGAGGATCTTCTCCTGCGCGGTCGGCTCGTCGACCTGCTCCATCGCGGCGAGTTCGCGCGCGAGGCGGCTGGTCGCGCCTTCAAAGATCTGCCGCTCGGAATAGCTCTGCTCGGGCTGGTCGTCCGCGCGGAACAGGTCGCGGACCACTTCGGCGATCGACACGAGGTCGCCCGAATTGATCTTCGCTTCATATTCCTGTGCACGGCGCGACCACATGGTGCGCTTGACGCGCGGCTTGCCGGTCAGCGTCTCGAGCGCCTCGCGAAGCGTCTTGTCGCTGGAAAGCTTGCGCATTCCCACGCTTTCCGCCTTGTTGGTCGGCACGCGCAGCGTCATCCGCTCTTTTTCAAACCGCAGGACATAGAGTTCGAGCTGCATCCCGGCGATTTCCTGCCGCTGGAGCTCGATCACACGGCCGACGCCGTGCTTTGGGTAAACGACATAATCGCCGACGTCGAAGGACAGCGCCTTGGCAGCCATTCCGTTAGACCTTTCTGTGAACCGGGTATCCCGGTGCAACGCACTTCACGCAGCAAAGCTGCATCAGCGCACGCGGGGGGTGTGTGGGTTTTAAACGTCTCCGTGTCGGAAAAGCACTGGCAGCGCTTACCGTCATCCCCGGTTTAACATAGTCGTAATAAAATTACCAGACAAACGTCGCGGAACGCGCTGCGCCGACGTCGTTAAACGCCGGCGACAGTCCCGATTCCGACCAGACCGACGCGGCTCAGTCGCCTGCGCCGGCTTCCGCCGAAAAGTATTTGTCGTACTTGCCCGTCTCGCCCTTGTGCTCGTCCGCGTCTGCCGGAGTCTGGTCCGCCTTGCGCGTGACGTTGGGCCACTGGCTCGAGAAGGTCGTGTTGAGTTCGAGCCACGGCTCGAGGCCGCTCTCGGTATCGGGCAGGATCGCTTCCGCGGGGCACTCGGGCTCGCACACGCCGCAATCGATGCACTCGCTGGGGTTGATCACCAGCATGTTCTCGCCTTCGTAGAAGCAGTCGACCGGGCACACCTCGACGCAGTCCATGTACTTGCACTTGATGCAGGCATCGGTGACGACGTAGGTCATTAGGTAACTCCCGGAGCAACGAACCCGACGCTGCTATGCCCGAGCGTCGGCCCCGTCAATGATTGCAGTGCCAGTTCGGTCATTTTCGATGAGGTCGGTGTAACAGGCGCGCCCCGCATCGGGTGGTCCGCGACGTTCGGGAAGGCATTCGACGCGGATCGCGCGGACCCGGCCAGACGGTGTGACGAAGGCGAGCACGCTGCCGATCCGCACCGCGGCAGCAGGCCGGTCGACCGCGCGCCCGTCGATCCGCAACCGCCCGCTGGCGGCCATCCCCTGCGCGATACCGCGCGTCTTCACGATCCGGGCGAACCAGAGGAAACAGTCGAGCCGCATGCTCGGGCCGCGGGGGAAGGCTTCAGCCATGCACCGCCAGGTCGGCGAGCGCCGCAAAGTGCGTACCGCGCGGGGCAGCGACGGGTCGGACGGTCGGCAGCCCGCGCCACACCCAGCGCGGCACCCCATCCTCGGCAGCAGCGGGGGCAGGGCGGAAGCCGAACCCCGCCATCAGTTTCTCGATCGTCGGCGGGGTCAGCCCCATCGACAGCGCAAGCGCCGGGTCCAGCGCGAACGGCTGGCGTCCCGCGGCACCCCGCGCATCGTGCGCCGCGCGCGCGATCCGTTCGATCAGGTCGATCCGCACCGCCTGCGCCGCGATCGGGCGATAGCCGTCCCCAAGCGTCGCGCCAGGCGTACCGCGCACCAGCACGCTCGCGCCCTCGCGTGGCGCTTCCGCGATCGGGCGCGTCTCGCGGATCGCAAACAAGGCCCGCCGCCACCGCGCGGCGGCGGGCTTGAGCAGGCGCGGGTCGAACAGGTCAAGCGCGCCGATCGTCACGCCCGCGCGGCGGAACGCCTTGCGCGCGACGCCATCCAGCTTGTCGAGCACCGCGACGACCTCGCTCCGCGCGACCATCCCGCCCCCCGCGACCAGCGCCGCCGCGACCGCGCGCGACGCGGGGCTTGCGGCAGGATCGCGCTGGACCGAATCGAGCAGCACCGGCCCCGGCAGCGCGCGCGCCACCGCGTCGCCGAACCAGCCGCGCAACCGCAGTTCGATCTTCGCGCGCAAGGCGACGTCGAGGCAATCGAGCGCACGGTCGAGCAGGATCCGTGGCCGCACCAGGCTTTGCCCGGGCGCGAAGGTCGCGACGGTGAAGCCGCGCCACACCAGCACCGGCGTCTCGCCAGTGTCGGTCCGCAGCGACAGGTCGGCGTCCGCCGCCTCCGCCAGCGCGGTCCCGCGCTTGCCGCGCTCGTCCCCCAGCCGGCGTTCGGCGGCGGCGAGCAGCATCCGCTTGTCGCTCGCCCGCGCATTGGCGGCGACGGTGAAGCGGAACCCGTCGAGCCGCCCGATCGCATGATCCTCGACCATCACCTCGCCCTCGGCGCCGATCGTGACGGGGAGCATCCGCGGGTCCGCGCCGATCTGCCGCATCAGCAGCGTCGTGCGCTTGTCGACGAACCGCTGCGTCAGGCTCGAATGGAGCGCGTCGGACAGCCGTTCCTCGACCGCGCTCGCGCGGGCGGCCCAATGCGCGGGGTCGGCGAGCCAGTCGACCCGGTTGGCGATATACGCCCAGCTCCGCGCCGCCGCGATCCGCCCGGCAAGCGTCTCGACGTCGCCCGCGACCGTATCGAGCCGCGCGAGTTCCGCCGCGAACCACTGGTGCGGGATATGCCCCTGCCCTTCGCTCAGATGCCCGAAGATCCGCGCGACGAAGCGCGTATGCGGATCGACCCCGAGCTTGCGGAAATCCGGGAGCCCGCACGCCGCCCACAGCCGCGCGACCATCAGCGGATGCCGCGCCCGTGCACGGACCCAGTCCTCCTCCGCCACCCGCTTCAACACCGCGAGATCGACCGATTGCGGCGCCGCGCGCAAACGGCGGTTCTCGGGCTTCGCCTCGAGGCTCGCGATCAGCGCGGCGATGCTCGAGAAATCGGGCTCGCCCTCGCGCCAGTAGAGATGCTCGAGCGGCGGGAAGCGATGCTCCTCGATCGCGAGCACTTCCTCGGGCGCGAACGCCCCCGGCCCTTCCTCGACCAGCGCGCCGAACGTTCCGTCGCGCTGGTGCCGCCCCGCGCGGCCCGCGATCTGCGCCATCTCGGCGACGGTCAGCCGGCGCTGGCGATGCCCGTCGAACTTGTTGAGGCTGGCGAAGGCGACATGGGTGACATCCATGTTGAGCCCCATCCCGATCGCGTCGGTCGCGACGAGATAATCGACCTCGCCCGCCTGGAACATCGCGACCTGCGCGTTGCGGGTGCGCGGGGAGAGTGCGCCCATCACCACCGCCGCACCGCCACGCAACCGCCGCAGCATCTCGGCGACCGCATAGACCTCCTCCGCGCTGAACGCGACGATCGCGGAGCGTTTGGGGAGGCGACTGATCTTCTTCGCGCCGGCATAGCTCAGCGTCGAGAAGCGCGGACGGTTGATGATCTCGATTCCCGGGACGAGCGCCTTGACCATCGGGCGCAGCGCCTCCGATCCGAGCAGCATCGTCTCCTCGCGCCCCCGCGCGCGCAGGATGCGATCGGTGAAGACATGACCCCGTTCCAAATCGGCGCCAAGTTGCGCTTCATCGACTGCAACGAACGCCAGATCGCGGTCAACCGGCATGGATTCGGCGGTACACAGGAACCATCTCGCGTCTTTCGGGACGATCTTTTCCTCGCCGGTGATCAACGCGACTCGGTTCTCGCCCTTGATCTTGACGACCCGGTCATACACCTCGCGCGCCAGCAGGCGCAGCGGAAAGCCGATCATGCCGCTCGAATGGCCGCACATCCGCTCGACCGCGAGATGCGTCTTGCCGGTGTTGGTCGGCCCGAGCACCGCGGTGACGGTGCTGTCGTTTTGGCGTTGCATGACGCTCCCAACATCGCGTCGCCGAACGCGTTGTGCAACCACCGTCTTTGTTAAAAATCACCGACCGATCACGGTGTCGGTCCCTGGCCGGGGACATGCATGCAAAGTGTTCCGAGCCCGGTCGCAACGCCTGAACGCTTCGCCGCATCGGGGAAGAGCGCAAGGGGCAGTTAATTTGACTTTAGCACTTGCGCGGCACAGTCCTCGGGCCCGACGCTGCGGGGCGATATCAAGCAGCGCGTCACGTCTTGCGGGGGCCATTCAGCCTTGTTCGTACCTAATGTCCAGGGCCTTGAAAATGCCGGCGGCACCACTGCGTTGTCGTTCGGCCGCGCGATCGCGCCCGTCGCCCCGGTCAGCCGGGTGGAACGGTTGCGCGCCGCCGCGGCGCAGGTCGACTGGGTTCCCGATCTCGGCACGCGGATCGGCTCGCGCGACTGGTGGCGCGGCGCAGCGACCTGCGCGCTGTTATGTGCAACCGCAGTCGCGATTGCGCCGCCTGTTTTCAACCCGTTGCACGGCCAGACCACCGCACCGCTGACCGGCACCGACCGCGAGGAAGCGCGCGCGCAGATCATCGCGCCGCTCGCCTGGGGCGCGGACACCGGGCGGCACATGGCGTCGAACGACCTCGTCCGCCCGCTCACCGAAGCCCCCGAACGCCCGATCGAGCAACGCACCGCGACCGTCGGCCACGGTGACAGCCTCGGCGACATGCTCCAGCGCGCAGGCCTTTCCGAGCGCGATGCGCAGGATACGGTCGCTTTGGTCGCGACGACGGTGTCGCTCGGCGATCTCAAGCCCGGCACGCAGATCCCGATGACGCTCGGCCGTCGCCCCAATCGCAGCGTCGCGCGCCCACTCGAGGCGCTGTCGCTGCGCGCACGGTTCGATCTCGCGCTCGATCTCAAGCGAGTCGGCGACCGGCTGGTGATGGAACGCCACGCGATCGCGGTCGACGATACCCCGCTCAGGATCACCGGCGCGGTCGGCTCGAGCCTGTATCGCTCGGCACGCGCCGCGGGCGTCCCGATCCGCGCGGTCGAGGCGTATATCAAGGCGATCGCGAGCAAGGTGCCCGTCGGCCAGATCGGTTCGACCGACACCTACGACCTGATCGTCGAGCGCCAGCGCGCCGCGACCGGGGAGACGCAGCTCGGCAAGCTGCTGTTCGCGGGGCTCGGCCAGCGGTCGCACAAGACGCAACTCGTCCAGTGGAACGACGGCACCTGGTATGAGGCATCGGGCCAGGCGGAACGGCAGGGCCAGTTCACGATGCCGGTGTCGATGGCGCGAGTCACGTCGAGCTTCGGGATGCGCTTCCATCCGCTGCTCGGCTTCTCCCGGATGCACAAGGGGATCGACATCGGCACCGCCTGGGGCACGCCGGTTCACGCGCCCGCCGACGGCGTCGTCGCCTTCGCGGGGCGCAGCGGCGGCTATGGCAATCTGCTCAAGATGGCACACGGCGGGTCGATCGTGACCTGTTACGGGCACCTCAGCCGCTTCGCGGTGCATGCGGGGCAGCGCGTGTCGCGCGGCGACGTGATCGCCTATTCGGGCAACAGCGGGATGTCGACCGGGCCGCATCTCCACTGGGAGGTCCTGCGCGGCGGCGTCGCGGTCAACCCGCGCGGGTTCTCCTTCTCCAGCCTGTCGACGCTGTCGGGCGAGCAGTTGCGCGCGTTCCGCTCGAAGGTTTCGGGGCTGCTCGCGGTCAAGCCGGGCGCCTGAGGCAGGGATAACGCTCAGGAGTCCGTCACGCATACAAAGGCGAGACCTCTGCAAGAGGCGGTTTCCGGCCCCCGCGTTTGCGTTTTCCCGCGTAAGCGGGAATCCAGGGCCACGCAGAACAACGGCTTACAGTTCTTGCGACTCCTGGGCTCCCGCCTCGGCGGGAGAACGGCTGTGGTTTCGCGGAGCCCATGCCGTCACCGAATGACGGCAGGATCATGAGTCGCCCCTCTCTTACCGCCCCTGTGCCCGCCAGCGCTTGAGCGTGCGCGCGATGATCTCGTCCTCGCCGCCGGTTTCGCGCCACAGTTTCGAGAACACCGGATCGTCCGACGCCGGCCGCCGCGAATCCTCGAGCGAATCGAACGACACCCGCACCGGCACCGCGACACCCTCGCCGCAGACGATGCACTCGCGGTTGCGCAGCGCCGGGATCGAATCGAGGAACCCGCGCGCCCCCTCGGGCATCGCCGCGCGGACGAACGCCTGGTCGCGGTCGTTGTTGAGCCGCATCGCGATGATCGTCCCGCACTGCGACAGCACGCCTTCCGCCAGATCCGACGGGCGCTGCGTGATCAACCCGAGCGACACGCCGTATTTGCGGCCTTCCTTGGCAATCCGGCTGAGGATCCGCCCGACGCTCGAATCGATCTTGTCGCCGTTCGGAATGTAGCGATGCGCTTCCTCGCAGACGAGCAGGATCGGGCGCTTGGGCTCGCCGCGCGACCAGATCGCAAAGTCGAACACCATCCGGCTGAGCACCGCGACCACCACCGAGGTGATCTCGCTCGGCACCCCCGACACGTCGATGATCGAGATCGGCTTGCCGTCGCCGGGCAGGCGGAACACGCGCTGCAGGAACCCCGCCATCGTATCCGCGACCAGCATGCCCGAGAACATGAAGCCGTAGCGCGGATCGGCCTTGATCTCGTCGATCTTGGTCTTGAGCCGCAGATATGGCGCGGTGTCGCCCGCGCGGTCCATCTTGCCCATTTCGAGGCTGATCAGGTTGGTCAGGTCGCTGAGCAGATACGGCACCGGCGCATCGACCGTCAGCTTGCTGATCTCCTGCCCGAGCCGCCCCTTGGCGCGCGCCATCAACAGGCATTTGGCGAGGATGTCCGCGTCGATCTGCTTTTCCGAGCCCGAGCTGGTGACGAACACCTCGCAATGCTCCTCGAAGTTCATCAGCCAGTACGGCATCTGCAGGTTCGACACGTCGTAGATCG
>CAZNQA010000065.1:0-18072 GCA_964575105.1 uncultured Stakelama sp. | reverse complement strand
GCGACGACGACCAGTCGATCTATTCGTGGCGCGGCGCGCAGGTCGAGAACATCCTCAAGTTCGAACGCGACTTCCCCGGGGCGAAGGTGATCCGGCTCGAGCAGAATTACCGCTCGACCCCGCACATCCTCGGCGCGGCGTCGGGGGTGATCGCCAACAACAGCGGGCGGCTCGGCAAGCAATTGTGGACCGAGCTCGACGTCGGCGAGAAGGTCAAGGTGCTCGGCGTGTGGGACGGCCCCGAGGAAGCCCGGCGCGTCGGCGAGGAAATCGAATCGGCGCAGCGCACGGGCACCTCGCTCGACGAGGTCGCGATTCTGGTGCGCGCGCAGCATCAGACGCGCGAGTTCGAGGACCGCTTCATCGCTACGGGCATCAACTACCGGATCGTCGGCGGCTTCCGCTTCTACGAACGCGCCGAGATCCGCGACGCGCTCGCCTATCTCCGCGTCGTCGCGCAGCCGGCGGACGATCTCGCGTTCGACCGGATCGTCAACGTCCCCAAGCGCGGCCTTGGCGACAAGGCGGTGTCGCGGGTCCATCAATATGCGCGTGCGCAGGGCATCCCGCTCGTCACCGCCGCCGCAAGGTTGCTCGATACCGACGAGCTGACCGGCGCGGCGCGCAAGTCGCTCGGCAATCTCGTGATCGACATGGCGCGGTGGCGCGCGCAGGTGACCGAGCTGTCGCACGGCGATCTCGCACGGGTCATCCTCGACGAGAGCGGTTACACGGGAATGCTCCAGGCCGAGAAATCGGTCGAGGCGGCGGGCCGTTTGGAGAACCTGACCGAGCTCGTCCGCGCGATGGAGGAATATGAGACGCTCGGTGCGTTCCTCGAGCATGTCAGCCTCGTGATGGACAATGAGGCCGCCGCGGAAGACCCCAAGGTCACGATCATGACGATCCACGCCGCCAAGGGCCTCGAATATGATACCGTCTTCCTCGTCGGCTGGGAGGAAGGGCTGTTCCCGTCGCAGCGGTCGCTCGACGAGGGCGGGACCGCGAGCCTCGAGGAGGAACGCCGCCTGGCCTATGTCGCGATCACCCGCGCGCGCCGTCGCGCGACGATCCTCCACGCCGCCAACCGCCGGATCTACGGCCAGTGGACGAGCAGCATCCCGAGCCGGTTCGTCAACGAACTCCCACCCGAGCATATCGAGGCGGAAAGCAGCATGGCGGGCGGCGAGAGCCTGTGGCGCGCCAACTGGTCCGAACGCGCCGATCCGTTCGCCGATGTCGCGCGCGGCACCGGACGCGGCCCCGGTTGGCAGCGTGCGGCGGGGGTTGGCGGCTCGGCCAAGCCGGGGGGAGACTTCACCAGCCGCACCTTCTCGCGGGAGCCCAGCCGCGTGCAGGAATCGCGGTCGTCCGCGATCAGCCTCGGCAACAAGGGGCGGAGCGATGTCTCGGTCGGGATGCGCGTGTTTCATCAGAAGTTCGGTTACGGGCTGATCGCGGAGATCGAGGGCAACAAGCTCGAGATCGATTTCGAGAGCGCGGGGCGCAAACGCGTGATGGACAGTTTCGTGACGATCGGTGGCTAGGCATGCCCGACGTCCGGCCCGACCCTGCTGATGGCGTTGGCGGCACATCCGGATTCGAGGCATAAGACAACCATGCTGTTCCTCGCGCTCAAGGCGATCATCTCCGGCGTCCTGATCGCCGCGGCGTCGACCCTTGCAAAACGCTACCCGGGGTTCGGCGCGCTGGTCGCATCGCTGCCGCTGGTATCGGTACTGGGGATGATCTGGCTATGGGGCGAGAAGCCCGACACCGGGAACATGGCCGCGCATATCGGCGCGACCTTCTGGTATGTCCTGCCGTCGCTGCCGATGTTCGTGGTGATGCCGATGCTGCTGCGCCACGGCATCGGGTTCTGGCCGACGCTCGGGGCGGGCTGCGCGCTGACGATCGCGCTCTACACAATCCTCGTCGCGGTCGCGCCGCGCCTCGGCATTGCGCTGTGAGATCCCGCTTCACGCAACCATCCCGGTCCTAAAGTGTACGTGCGCTGTCGGACGCGTTCAGCAACTATAACCCGCGCGTACGCCATAGACGTCACAAGCCCGATCGCCGGGCCGAAAGGACTCATCATGAAGATCGCCCATATTCTCGCCGCTGCAAGCCTGGCCGCCGGGATCGGTGTCTCGACGACCGCGTCGGCGCAGGACTATCGCGGCGACCGCGGCGGCCATCACGATCGCCGCTTCGACGACCGTCGCGGGCCGCATCGTGACTTCCGCGACGATCGTCGCGGCGACCGTCGCTATGACAATCGCTATCACGGCCGCCACAACGGCTATAATAACCGCGGCCGTAATTGCCGGACCGACTGGCGCAACCATCGCCGCGTCCAGATCTGCCGCTGACCTGGTTTCGGAGGGACGCCCCGGCGTCCCTCCGGCTCCGACTGGCCTAGTCGGACGAATGTAACCTTTACGTCATAAAGTCTTCACGTCATGAAGGGGGTCGGTCGGGGTAACAGCGCCCTATCCTGCGACGGTCGGGTCGATCGTCCTCATCAGGCGCAGCATATTTGTTCAATTCGGTCGTCTTTCCTTTCGCTCCCCCCGCCCCCGTCTACCCGGCCGGGCGGTCGCAGTCGGGGCTGATCCCGGGACGCTGGCTTGCGATCGGTTTCGCCGCGAGCCTTGCCTGCCTGATCGCGCTGATGATCGACACCGGACTGACGATCGATCCTCAGGCACCGAGCTCGCTCCTCTTCGCCGCGGTGTTCACGCTCGCGGCGAGCCTGCGCTATTTCCTGCGGATCCCGCGTAGCCCGGCGCAACGCGTCGCGCGCGACATTGCCGAGACTTTTGGCCTGTTTACCGCGGTCTCGCTCGCGGGGGCGGTTTCGACCTATCCGATCGCCGCCGACACACACGGCACGATCGACCCGCTGCTCCAGCAGATCGACGTCGCGCTCCACTTCGACTGGCTCGCCTGGTATCAGGTGGTGGCCGACCATCGATCGCTGCAGTTCCTCGGCGCTGCGGCCTATCAGAGCATTTACGTCAGCCCCGCCTTGATCCTCGGCTATTGCGCCTGGGCGGACAAGCGAGCCGCCGCACGCGGGTTGATCGCGAGCTTCTGGGTCGCGGCAGTGCTGGCGCTGGTGCTGTTCCGCTTCTGGCCGGCGTACGGGCCGTTCGCGACGCTATGGCACGGTCCCGCGCCGTATATGACCGAGAGCGGGCTGTACGAATCGCTGCTGGTGCCGTTGCTGCGGAGCCATGTGATGCGCGAGGTCGATCTCGGGAACCTGCGCGGGCTGGTCGAGGCGCCGAGTTTCCATACCGCGAGCGCCGTGTTGTATATCGCGGCGGCATGGCCGTTTGCGCGGATTCGCAAGCCGATCCTGCTGGTCAATCTCGCGATGCTGTTGGCGACGCCGGTCGAGGGGACGCATTATCTTGCCGACATGCTGGCGGGTGCAACCGTCGCGGTCGTGGCGCTTGGCGTGATTGCAATGGTGCGGCGACGGCTGCCGGTTCAGCCGGACCAGCGGACACGGGTGGTTTGACGATCGGCCTTACGCAGGTGTTTTGGACCTGCCGAGAAACAGGCAGTGCGCCATGTTTCTCGACTTCGCTCGAAACGACGGGAGGAAACAAGCCGGCTTCAAACCAACCGGAATGAATGACAGCTATAAACTAGAGGCGTCGCTCGTTCAGGCGTGCTCGACCGCCATCAGCGCGGTGTCGGCATATTTGGGATCGGTCGGCGAGAACAGGTCGCTCACCTGGAAATTGCGATCGACCAGCGCGAGGTCGACCAGACCGATCAGCTTGAACGTGCCGACCTTGAACTCCTTCGGCGGCTTGCCTTCGCGCTCGAGCACGACGCCGTCGACGTACAGTTCATCATGCCGCGTGTAGATGATGTGCGGCGCGAGCACGATCTGCATCTTGTTGTACGTCGCGCTCAGACACTTCTTGCGGACGATCGCCTCGAAAACGGTTGGCGTGGGTCCGGTAGGCATTGCAGCTTCGCCCTGTTCGTCAGGATATTTCATGACAGCGTTGTACCAAAAATGGTGCGGTGCAGCAAGCAACGTTCGATCCGGCGCGTCGGATCCACGGCGAACCATGATTTTGCCCGATCGGGGCCAGCGGGTCGCCGCCGCGGAACCCGGCAGAGCGAACACCCGTTGCGATGCGCGCGGATACCGTGACGACCGATCTGGCCGGGGCGGAACACGCTTTGGAAGACATTGGCATCGACGGAACGGCGATGTTAGCGCCCGCCCCGAGAATGACCTGGTGGACAATTGCGGCAGGGTCTCCCTCGATTGAAAGCACAGCTTTTTTCCGCCATGCACGGAGCGTGACGCTGACATGACCGATGGCCTTCCCCTTCCCCGGCGCTACGCCGCGATCGCGACGCTGTGTCTCGGGACCGCGCTGATCATCATCGACGGGGGTGTCGCCAACATCGCGCTGCCGACGATCGCGCGGGACCTTGGGGTGGATCGCTCCTCGGTCGTGTCGGTGGTGACGGTCTATCAGCTGATGCTGGTGATGCTGCTGTTGCCCTTCGCGGGGCTCGGCGAGCGGATCGGGCTCAAGCGGATGTACCAGATCGGGCAGCTCGTCTTCACCGTCGCGACGCTGTTGTGCTTCTTCGCCAAGAGCCTGCCGTTCCTGCTGATCGTCCGCGCGGCGCAGGCGATCGGCGCGGCAGCGGCATTGAGCGTTTCGTCGGCGCTGATCCGCTCGACCTATCCCGCCAAACAGCTCGGCAGCGGGCTCGGCATCAACTCCGCGATCGTGTCCGCCGGCGCGGCGCTTGCGCCATCGCTGGGCGGCTTCATCCTCGGGATCGCGCCGTGGCCGTGGGTGTTCGCGAGCGCGGTTCCGTTCGCGATCGGCTCGCTGTTGCTGGGTCGCGCGCTGCCCGACACCCCGCCGCGCGACACGCCGTTCGACGTGGTCGGCGCGGTGATGTGCGCGGCGATGTTCGGGCTGATCATCGGCGGGCTCGAGAGCGGGGTACATGGCGACAGCCCGGTCGTGTCGGCGGCGATCGTGCTGACCGGGGTCGTGGTCGGCGCGCTGTTCGTCCGGCGCGAGCGCGGCGAGCGCGACCCGATCCTGCCGATCGACCTGCTCGAACGCCCGGTGCTGCGGCTTTCGGTGATCGGCGCGTATACCGCGTTCATCGCCTCGATGACGCTGATCATCTCGATGCCGTTCCGATTGCAGAGCGAGTTCGGCTTTACGCCGACCGAGATGGGGCTGCTGATGGCGCCGTGGCCGCTGACCAACATCATCGTCGCGCCGCTGTCGGGCTGGCTGTCGAGCCGAATTCCGGCGGGGCTGCTCGGCGGGATCGGGATGGCGATCTCGATCGTCGCGCTGGTGCTGATCGCCTATATGCCCGTGCATCCGAGCGCTTTTGACGTTGCGTGGCGGATGGCGTTGTGCGGCGCGGGGTTCGGGACATTCCTGCCGCCGAATGCGCGGCTCATCATCGGCAGCGCACCGCGCGAACGCGCGGCGGCGGCGGGCGGGCTTGTCTCGACGACGCGCCTGCTCGGGCAGACGACGGGGGCGACGCTGGTGGCGGCGTTGCTCGCGCTCGGGCTCGGGGGCGGCGCGACTCCGCCGCTGGTGGCGGCAGGGCTGGCGTTCGTCGCGGGGCTGTGCAGCCTCGCGCGGCTACGTCCGTCGATCCGCATGCCGAAGGCGGAGGAATCGGCGGACGTCCAGCCCGTCAGCCCGGTGCGCTAGGCCGCGGGGTTCCCCGGCGCGAACCGGGCGCGGATCGGGCGCGGATCGGGCGGGGGCGATGCGTCGTGCCGTGTCCGCTTCTCAGGAGACGAGGTTCCCGAAAAATTTCCCCAGCTTCTCCCGGAAGGGGGTGTGCTCCTGCCCGGTCTCTGGACTTTTGCTCATTGGCTCTGGCGCGATTGCCCTGGCCGGCAACAGGCTGCCCCGGTCGAACATGTCCTCCGTCAGCGTGCGACCCTGCGCGCTGAACTCGAAATAATAGGCGCCGCGTCCGTGGCGGGTGATCTCGTTGCTGAAATCCCGGCGGTTTCGCACGTTGCTGTAATGCGAGATGACCGCGGGGCGCATCAGATCCTTGTTGTTGGGGATCGAACCGCGATGCATCAGCTTGCCGTGCCAGACCAGGATATCGCCCTTCCTGGCGTGGAAGGTCTCGACCCTCGATCCCGTTTCGGCGATGTAATTCTCGACCGACTTGTTGACGTGATACTCGGCAGCCACCGCCCAATGATGCCCGCCGGTCTCCCGCTGTTCCGGGATGATGAGCTGCTTGACGAGCTGGTTTCGCAGGCAGGGCCATTTGTGCGACCCCGGTACGAACTGGAACGGGCCTGAATCCGGGTGGATATCGTCCATCGCCATCCACACCGCGCAATAGCGGGCGTAGGTATCGTCGGGGTTGAGATAATCGTCCTGGTGCCACCCCCGCGTCGTCGAGACGTAATCGGTGAGCGTGAAGTGCAGCCCCATCTCCTCGCCGAGAAGGTCGACGAGGAGGTGATGCATGTCCGGCGAACAGCAGATGTCGCGGATCGTGCTATGGTTGAGATAGGGGGTGATGGACGGGAAGTGGCCGTCGCCGAGGTTCATCCTGGTGCGGATCGCGTTATACTCGTCGATCCAGTCGCCGGGAATGAAATTGCGCTTGATGAGAAAGCCGTCGTCGCGCCAGCTCTGCTGATCTTCGGTGATTCCCTTGAGCGATACGTTTGCCTGATTGAGCAGCATCTCATTCTGGTCCGGATATTGCTCCGAAAGCTCCAGAAAGTGTGGAATCCGGCCTGGATCAACAAGATGACCCATCTCGATACCGACGTTCTCGTAACCGCCCCGACCTGCCATATTGCTCTCGCCGCTGATACTGTTGTTAATTTACGTACGCGGTTGATCACATTACTTCGTGGGTCTTGCGTTTCACTGATCTGGCGCGAGAAATCAAGCCGGTTCGATGGAGTCGTGTGCCGCTCGACGCCATTGTTCTGTCGCTTCAGAAATCCGGATCGAAGTTGAAGAACACCGGGTTGGACAGCGCCACCATCGTCCCGCTCAGCGCCATCGAATTCGGGATTTGCGGATAGGGGGTCTGCGTGCCCTCGACCGTGACGCGGTAATAGCTCCGCACGTCCTGCGCGGGGGTGTCGGTGAAATGCGCCGTCCCGGTCGCCGGATCGGTGGTGTACGCCCCGAAATCCTCGCCGTTCTTGACGACCTTGACGCGGTACGCCGCGGTCCTCGCGCCGCCGCCGGTGAGCTTCACCTCGAACGTCACCGGCTTGCCCGTCGCCTTTGCGTTGTCGCCCATCATCATGTCGGGCTTGCCGTCGCCATCGAGATCGGCGCGCAACTCGACCCGCGGATCGTTCGGGTTCGCGCTGACCGAGACGCGGCCGTTGGTGAGCGCATCGACCACCGCCTGTGCGGAGCGGTTCCTGGCGAACACCCAGGTGGTCGGCGTGCCGACGTAATTGGCGGTCGCCTGATTGCTGTTCGGGACGGCCAGCGCGGGCGTGTCGGGGACGCCGTGATGCGAATCGCTGCCGCCACGCCCGGTCAGCTTGCGGCCCGAGCGGAGCATGTCGTCCCAGATCATCATCGCCGCGGCGTTGTGGCTCCAGATCGCCGAGTTCCACACTTCGATCGAATCGACCATGTCGTAGGAGAAGCCGAAATGGTCCTTGCCGCTCGGGTGGTTGGCGGAGAGATGGA
Organism: uncultured Stakelama sp.; assembly: GCA_964575105.1. GTDB lineage: Bacteria > Pseudomonadota > Alphaproteobacteria > Sphingomonadales > Sphingomonadaceae > Sphingomonas. The sequence goes on along the minus strand of CAZNQA010000065.1, from coordinate 10,348 downwards.
TCCCGAGCGATTTCTTGACAGCCAGGATCTTCGCGTCTCGCGCATCGCGCACGTCGTACAGCCGCTGATGGTCATAGGGTTTGGCCGAGAAGACGTTGCCGTGGCCGCGATCGGTCGTCCATTCGGCACCGTACAGCAGGATCACCGACTTCGACTTGAATTCGGGGTCGCTCCACGTGTTGTGCGCAATGTCGCCCGCGACGTGATTGTCGTGATCGGTGATCGCGATGTAATCGAACCCGGTCGTCTCGGCGAAGCGGATGATTTTCGCCTCGGGATTGTTGCTCGAATCCTTGCTGTGGCGCGAGTGGAGGTGGAGATCGCCCTTGAGCCAGACGCCGTCGTCGAGGCTGGCGACCGGCGGGATCTTCGGTTCAGGCGTTGCGGGGGGCGTGGCGGCGAGCAGCGCGGCGGCGGACAGGAAGTTTGCGAGCACAGGCGGTATCCTTCGGACCGGGGAATACGGGACCAGCGCCGACCCGCCCGAGGCGGACCGGCGTTGGTGTTTCAGAAACGGTAGGTGACGGCGGCGCGGACGTTGCGCTGATACATCGAGCTCCCGATGAACACGGCCTGCCCCGCCTCGCTATTGTCGATCGTTCCCGCACGCGGGTTGCCGTTGGCGAGACCGAGCGTGTTGGTGAGGTTCTGCGCGATCAGCTGGAGCTGCAGCTTGGGCGTCACGTTGAGCTGCGCTTGCAGGTCGAGGCTGGCATAGGATGGCAGGCTGATCTGATTGGCGACGTCGGTGTAAAGCTGACCGTTATAATTGATGTCCGCCTGCAGCCGCAGCCGATCCCGGAACAGCGTGACGCCGGGGGTGATGCGGAAGGTGTTCTCGGGAATGCCGTTGAGCCGGTGATGCGAATAGTCGGTCAGCTGGCCCGCGCTGTTGGTGTAGACGAAATCGGAGAAGCGCGAGTCCTGGTACGTCCACGACGCGTGGAGATCGAACCACTTGACCGGACGGATCGTCGACTCGAGCTCGATCCCCTTGGTGTTGGTGTCACCGTAGACCGTGAACGGCGACAGCAACCCGTTCGCCAGCGTCCGATAGTCGCTGATCTGATAGCTGTTGTAGATCGTGCGGAACCCGGTGGCGTAGAAATCGACCGGCCCGCGCGAATATTTCAGCCCCGCCTCGAGCATGTTGAGCTTCTGCACCACCGGGGTCGCGCCCGCGTTGGTGATGAAGTTCGAGATCGCGGGCAAGCGGAAGGTGTTGGTGTAGCGGACGAACGCGCCGACATACGGACGGAGCTGGTAATTCGCCCCGGCGGTATAGGCGAAGCCGTCATATTTGCGCGAGAAGGGCGTGAACACGCCGGTGCCGACGCCGACCGAATCGTCCGCCGGGGTCGTGCTCTGGCCGAGGTTGATCTTCTTGCTGCCCTCGACCCGGCCCGATGTCTGGATCTGTTCGTAGCGCACGCCGCCGTCGAGGCGGAAGCGCGGGGTGATCTGCCACTCGTCGCTGGCATAGACCGCGATATTGTCCGATTTGCCGCTGCCATTGGCATATTCCGCGCCGTAACCGACCACGCCGCCATTGGTGAGCGGCGCAAGCTTCGCGCCGGTGTTAGAGAGCAGATAGACGTCGAGCACGTCGGCATGGTTGGTTACGTCGGTCAGCACCGATGCGCTGAGCGCGCCATATTGCTCGTTCTCATGCGCGAAATAGAAGCCGAGCGCGAGATTGTGATGCCCGAGCAGATCGACCGCACCGACGACTCGCGTGTCGTTGATGACCTCTTCCAGCGGCACGGTATGGGTGCGCGCGAGATCGACCAGCGCGAGGCCGTTGCCATTCTGGTTCGCGAGATCGAACGCCGCGCCCGAATCGCGGTAGAACAGGCCGAGGCTCTGGCGCGCCGCGGCGTTGACTGCCTTGCCGTAATTGGCGCTCAGGAAGCTGCCGGCCGGGGCGACCGAGTACGGCGTGATGCTGTTGCGCTGCGTGAAACTGTCGCGATACCGGAGATTTTCCTGCACCTTGAACGTGTCGCTCAGCGCATAGTCCGCGTGCAGGCTGAGCTGCGTCAGCTTCACCGTGCTGCCAAGCGCATTGTCGAACTTCACGTCGCCGCCCGGCGTCAGGAAGGTGAAATAGCGCGTGTCCGGCCCCGCGATATTCTCCTTACGGTTGTTGAGCCCGGGCACGCTGACGATGTCACCCGCGCGGTCGGTCGTGTAGATCCCGCCGCCCCAGTAGCCGACGCGTTCGTCGATCCGCTTGACGCCCAGCGTCACCGATCCACGATCGAAATCACGCGAGACGTTGAGGCGGATCTGCCCGCCCTTGTCCTGCGTGAAGCCCGAATTGTGCGGGCCATCCGACAACCGGTAATAACCGCCGGTGAAGAAGCGCCAGCCGGTCTTGCCGATCGGCCCGCCGATCCAGCCGTCAACGCGGTGCGAGTTATAGCTCGACCCTTCGTAGCGGACCAAGCCCTCGAGATGGTCGCCGCCGCGCCGCGTGATGAAGTTGATCGCAGCACCCGGCGCGTTCGAATAGAAGATCGCCGAGGGCCCGCCGCGGACGACTTCGATCCGCTCGACCGTCTGGTCGATCCGCAGCGACTGGTCGCCGTTGAGCCAGCCGAGCCCGGGATCGCCCTGGATCGGAATGCCGTCTTCCAGCAGCGCGACGGTCTGGAAACCGTCGCTCGGAATCCCGCGGACGCGCACCCCGCCGCTGACTTCGCCCCCGGTCGGCGTGGTGTAGAAGCCCGGCACTTGCTTGAGCGCCTCGGAAACGCCGATCGGCGCGCGGACGCGCAGGTCCTGGTCCGAGATGGTCGAGATCGCATAGCTCGTGTCGACCTTGCGCTGCCCCTTCACGCCCGCGCGCCCGGTGACGACGATATCGTCGCCGCTGGTCGCGGTCTGCGTCGGGTCGGACACCGCGGCCGGATCGGTCTGCGCGACGGCGGTCCCGCTCGACAATACCGCGCCAGTGATCGCAACGGCCAGCGCCGTGCGGGAAACAAACGTATAAGTCATTGCGAGCCCCACCCTTTATCGAGTCGAGGCGGCATATGATAGTTTATGGTATCATTTTAATGACACCGCTGACTTGTAGATGTCACGAACGGTTCAGGGCAGCCTGTACTCGGGATAATCGAACATCGCCTTGAAGACGAACCCGGCATCCGCGAACACCGCCTCGGGGTCGACGTCCTCCTCCTTGAGCATCTCGTCGATCGAATAGGCCAGTTCAACCGAAAGCCGGGTCCGCCGCCGCACCAGCGCGCGGTCGACATGCGGGAGATGCGGCGCGTAGAGTTCGGTCAACGTGTCGGCGACGAAATTATGCGACTGCAGCCGGATATGGGTCAGGCTCGGCACCGCGTGGAGCGACCGCATGATCCACAACGCGCCGGGCTCGCTGCTCGTAACCGCATGCATCATCCGCAACAGTTCAACGGTTCGGTCCGCCAGGACGTCGAGGTCGGCGTCGGCGTAGCGCGCGACCCAGGCCTCCAGCGCAACGTTCTGCCGCCGCATCAGTCGCTCGGCGAGCGCGGCGATGATCGCGTATTTATCATCGAAATAGCGATAGAAAGCGGGCGGCGACGTGCCTGCCCGCTCGCAGATCATATTGCTCGAAATGCGCTCGACCCCGACTTCGCCCAGCAGATGGCCAGCCGCATCGAGCAACGTCTCATAGGTTCGTCGCGACCGCGCCTGAACCGGCTTCCGATGACTGGTCAACGCCGCCCCCCATGCTCCCCTGAGTTGCGTCGTCTAGATCGCCTGACCCGACGGGTCATCGTATTTGTTGCGGATAGCCGGTGCGGCGCGAAGGCGTGCCGATCGTCCCCGCCGTTCACGCCGCGCTCACAGCGTCATGCGCGCCGACGCATCTCGCCGACGAGCGCCGCCAACCGGTCGGTCGCTGGTCCGGGAATGCGGGCCTGAAACGCCTCAGCCAGGGCATCGTAATACCATAGCGAGCCATCCCTGCCCCCGGTGAAGCGTTGCCACAAAGCGTCGCCATGCACCGCAAGATCGGCGACGATCGCGCCTGCATTATGGGTCTTGTCCGCAAGGCTGACCTGCAGCGAAGCGACGGGCTTGTGCGCCAGACTGGCAAGATACGCTTCCTTCCGTGTCCGCCACGGCGGCTTCGGATCGGTATCGGCATCGGCATCGGTACAATGATCGACGATCTCGGCGACGCGGTCACCGAATTTCGCCCGGATCGCCGCCAGTTGGGCCGCGCCACCCTGATCCTCGACCGCATCGTGCAGCAGCGCCGCGATTGCCTGATCCTCGTCCGCCTCATTCTCCAGCGCGATCGAGGCGACGCCGAGGAGGTGCGCGACATAGGGAATATCGGTCCCCTTGCGCCGCTGGTCGCGATGCAGCTTGCTGGCATAGGCCAGCGCCTCATCGAAGCGTTCGGTCAGCATGGTTCATCCTTGTCTGGAGATACAGGCGCGAGCGGCAACCTGCCCCCGGCATGACGCGATACGCCACTACGAACGGCGACAGGGTATCACAGCCTGGTCGACGGCTTGCCGAGAAATGAACGTTCGGGCGCGTGGGGCTGCTTTTTTGTATTGCCGTGAAGGGGGGAGCAATTGCGGCTCGTCCTTGAGGCGCGCTATTTTACTGATGCCTCATTGATCTGAATGATGTCGGTGGGTGCGCGTAGCGACCGCCATCGATCGTGGAAGGCCCCTTCGGCTTGTACGCCTGGGGATTTGCCAGGGAAAAGTTAAGTCATTTTCAAACGAGGCATAGGAGGGCGTGGTGAGACGGAACGCCCCTACCCTGCAAACCTGCGCGATACTGATCACGAACCGTGATCCAAGGCGCTGAAGCGTATTTTCCGGACTGGCTGGGGCGGCAGGGTTCGAACCTGCGAATGGCGGCATCAAAAGCCGCTGCCTTACCACTTGGCGACGCCCCAATCCGGGAGCGCAGGCCTTTAAGCTGCGCTTGCCCCGTTGCAAACCTAAAAAATGCGCATGGTCCTCAGATCACGCGCTCGAGCCAACCATGCGGATCCGGCGCATTGCCGCGCTGGAGATCCATCAGCGCCTGGCGAAGCCGCAACGTGGCCTCCCCCGCGCCGCCATTGCCGATGTCGAACGCGCCATCGGTCATCTTCATCGTGCCGATCGGCGTCACCACCGCCGCGGTGCCGCAGGCGAACGCCTCGCGCAGCCGGCCGCTCGCCGCGTCCGCGCGGCACTGGTCGATCGCATAGGGCTCCTCGCGCACCGTCAGCCCCATGTCGCGCGCGAGCGTGATCAGTGAATCACGGGTGATGCCGGGGAGGATCGTGCCGGTCAGCGGCGGGGTCTGCAGACTGCCGTCGTCGAACACGAAGAAGATGTTCATCCCGCCGAGTTCCTCGATCCAGCGGCGCTCGACCGCGTCGAGGAACAGCACCTGGTCGCAGCCCTGCCGGGTCGCCTCGGCCTGTGCGATCAGGCTGGACGCGTAATTGCCGCCGCATTTCGCGGCCCCCGTCCCGCCGGGCGCGGCGCGGGTATAGTCCTGCGACACCCACAGCGTCACCGCAGGCGCGCCGCCCTTGAAATAGGCACCGACCGACGAAGCGATCACCGCATAGAGATATTCAGTCGAAGGCTTCACCCCGAGGAACACCTCGCTCGCGATCATGAACGGGCGCAGGTACAGCGCGCCGCCGTCGATGTCGGGAATCCACTCGGCTTCCTGCCGGACGAGCGCACGGACCGACTCGACGAACAGATCCTCGGGCAGCGGGACCATCGCCATTCGCGCGGCCGAGGAGCGGAAGCGCGCGGCATTGGCGGTCGGGCGGAACAGCGCGGCACCCCCGTCGGGGAGGCGATACGCCTTCATCCCCTCGAAGATCTCTTGCGCGTAATGCAGCACCGCCGACGCGCTATCCATCGTGAACGGCGCGCGCGCGGTGATCTTCGCGTCGTGCCAGCCCTCCGCTTCGCTGTAGCGGATCGTCACCATATGATCGGTGAAGACCCGGCCGAAGCCCGGATTGACGAGCTGCGCGGCGCGCTCGTTCGCGGCGAGCGGCGCGGCGTTCGGTTCGAACGCGAAGACCGGTGTCTCGGACAATGCGGGATCGGCAGGCTGACCGCCGGCGAGCGTAACGGTGTTCGGCATGATATCCTTGCGACATATTGCGACAATTTGGGGGTTGAAGGGGTGTACGGGACGCGTCAAACGCGGTCAACAATGGCAACCGCAATCGCCTCTGCTTCGCCGCTCTTCCTCCGTGAACCCGAAATTCGGCGCGGCATGGAATTGCTCTACTTCGCCCAGAGCAGGCTCGCCCGCTCGACCGAGGGTCGACTGAGCGAGATGGGGCTCGGTCGCGCGCATCATCGCGCGATGTACTTCATCGCGCGACATCCGGATCTTACGGTGAGTGCGCTGCTGAGTCTGCTCGGGATTACCAAGCAGTCGCTCGGGCGCGTGCTCAACGAACTGGTCGATCGTGATCTGGTCGAGACGCGTGTCGGCGAGCGCGACCGGCGGCAGCGATTGCTGCGACTGTCGACTACGGGCACGGCGCTGGAGCAGGAATTGTTCGAGATGGTCCGCGAACACTGGTCGCGCGCTTACGCACGGGCGGGGCAAAGCGCGGTGAGCGGCTTCTGGTCGGTCCTCGAGGGTATGATCGGCGAGGAAGGCCTTACGCGGCTGTCAGGGCCGCAGGACTGACCTTCACGGGCATCGCGCGGACCGAACCTTCGACTATCTCGCCGCGGCGGCCATTTCCGCGTTTCGCCCGGTTGCCGCGGCAATCGTCTCGCGCAGCAGCGCGTCGAGTGCGCCCCCCGCATCGAGGACGTCGAGTCCCTTGCGGGTCGATCCGCCCGGGCTCGCGACACGGTCCGCCAGCGTGGCGGGGTCGACGTCTGCCGCGGCGGCGAGCAGGCCCGCCCCCTCAACGGTCGCGAGCGCCAGCCGTTGCGCCTGCTCGGGCGACAGCCCTTGTGCGATGCCAGCCGCCGCAAGCGCGGCGACGAAACGATAGAGGAACGCGGGTCCGCTCCCTGCGAGCGCGGTCACCGCGTCGAAATGCGCGGGCGCGACCCATTCGACCAGACCGAGCGGGTGCATCAGCCGGTCGACCGTCGCGCGTGCCCCAGCACTCGCGTGAGCGCTGTCGAGCGCGACGACACCCTTGCCGATCGCGACCGGGAGATTGGGCATCGCGCGAACGATCGCGTCGGCGGCAAATCGCGCGGCGAGCGCAGCTTCCTCGACGCCGGCAAGGATCGACACCAGTAGCGGGACGCCTGCCAGCCGTCCGGCGAACCGTTCGGCGATCTCGTCGATCTGCTGCGGCTTCATCGCCAGCACGACGACATCGGGCAACGCGCCATCCGGAAGATCACGTGCCTGTCGAACGCCGTCGGGTAGCATCCGGTCAGACCGATTGACGACGTCGACCGAGGTCGCACTGACCACGCCACTGTCGATCCAGCGACGTAGCATTGCGCCGCCCATGTTGCCGCATCCGACCATCCAGATCCGGCCGATGCCCGCGTCGCTCACTGGCTCAGGCTTCGCCCTGGGTTTCGGTCATCGCGGCGGCGAGCGCTTCCTTGGGGGTCTTGCCGCCCCACAGGATGAACTGGAACACCGGGTAGAACCGCTCGCACTCGTCGATCGCGCTTTCGACCATGAGTTCGGCGGACCCCAGCGACAGCGTTCCGCCATCGCCGTCGATCATCGCGGCGTGGCGATACAGCAGGATCCCGCTCGACGACCACAGCTCAAAATGACCGACCCACAATTGCTCGTTGATCAGCCCGATCGCCTCATACATCGCCGACCGCTTTTCGTCAGCGACCTTGATGTCGGGGAAGGCGAGGAACTGGATGACGCCATCCTCGTCGCGCCACAGCGCGCGCAGTTCATACTGCGCCCAGCTGCCCTTGACCTTGGCAATGACCTCGTCGTCCTGCCGCTCGTAATCCCAGCCATGCGCTGCGAAATAACTTTCGAGCATGTCGATCGGCGCGGCATCGTCGCGGTCGAAATCGGCTTCATCCAACATCATTCGGAGCCTCCCGTCCGCCTTGTGCCACAAAGCGTGGCCGCTTCGGCGCGGCGATACAAGCGGCAGGGGGACACGCGCGTCGAATTAGCTGTGGATAAAATGAGGTCAGACTCCGGTCTGGGGGGGCGAGGTGAAGGCTGCAGCGGACGACGTTGCGGACGCCGACGACCCTTTGGCCTCGAGCGCGTCGAGCCGCTTGCGCAGCACATCGGCTTCGTCGCGGGCGGCAACCGCCATCGCCTTCACCACTTCAAACTCGTCCCGCGAGACGAAGTCCAGCCCGCCGATCCACTCGCGCGCACGCGCCCGCGCCCCGGCTTCCGCCTCACGACCGACGCCCGCAAGCGTGCCGGCCGCGCCGTTGAGGAGCTTGGCGAAATCGTCGAAAATCTTGTTGTCGGCTTGCATGCGGAAGGGTCCAATCGAACTATCTGGCTCTGATCTGGGTTGTCGTCGAACCCGGTGCAAGGGTTTCCACCCCCGGGTTGAGCGCCAGAATCTCATAGTTGAGATACGCCGCGAATAGCAGCCACACAAGATAGGGCACGAGCAGAACCGCCGCGAGCCCACGCACCTGCGAGAACAGGATCGTCATGAGTATCGTCACGCCGAACATCAGCCCGACCAGCACCAGCGCCACAACCACTTGATGGAGACCGAAAAACAGTGGCGACCAGGCAAGGTTGAGCACGAGTTGGCCGAAGAACACGATCAGCGCCGGCGTCCGCAACCGCGCGCCGCGCGCGTTGAGGATCATCGCGAGCGCAATGCCGAGAATAACGTAGAGCAGCGACCAGGCCACCGGAAACACCCAGTCCGGCGGATTGTACGCGGGCTTGTTGAGCGCGGAATACCAGCGGTTTTCGCTTCCGGTCGGCGACAATTGCGCTACACCGAAGCCGAGCGCGAGCATTGCCGGGACCGTCACCGCGGTCCAGCGCAGGAAGGACGCACGAAGCTGCCCTCGCGATGCGATGCCGCCAGCCATGTTCGTCGCCACTTCGCGCACTCCGTTTATCCGCATCATCGGTCCGCGCGCCGAAAGCGACGCGAACCCTCCCCCGCCGCCGCTATAGAGGGACTCCCTCGGCGGTGTCAGGATTATTTCCCGTCGCCAACGCTTCGCCCGCGCGAATTGCCCCGATCAGGAACTCGATATTGCCTTCCGGCCCGGTGATCGGGCTTTCGACCAGCGTCACGACTTGCCAGCCCTTGCTTGCGACCCACGCCGACACTTCGTCGCACACCCGCACGTGGACGGCGGGATCGCGGACCACCCCGCCCTTGCCGACTTCACCACGCCCCGCCTCGAATTGCGGCTTGATCAGCGCGAGCAGCCGCGCATCGGGGGTGGCGAACCGCATCGGCACGTCGAGGACCTTGGCAAGTCCGATGAAGCTTGCATCGCAGACGATCAGATCGACCGGTTCGGGAATGTGCATCCCGGACAGGATCCGCGCGCTGGTCTGTTCGTGGACGATCACGCGGTCGTCCTGACGGAGCTTCCACGCGAGCTGGTTGGTCCCGCTGTCGACGGCATAGACCCGCGCCGCCCCTCGTTGCAGCAAGACGTCGGTAAAGCCGCCGGTCGACGAACCGACATCGATCGCGATTGCGCCGGTCACGTCCCACCCGGTCGCCTCGAGCCCGTGCGCGAGCTTGATCCCGCCGCGCGACACCCACGGGTGATCACGCCCGCGCACGTCCAGCAGAACATCGTCGGCCACGGCCTGACCGGGCTTGTCGATCTTGCGGTCGCCGAGGAACACCAGCCCCGCCATGATCAAGGCCTGCGCGCGTGTCCGGCTTTCGGCGAGGCCGCGCTCGACCAAGAGTTGGTCCGCCCTAAGCTTGGGCATGGGGGAGCGAGAGGCGGGGCATCTGGAGCATCGCCACCCCGTATCAAGCTTTGCGCCCACCCCCAAGCGGGGCGAGTTGACGATCGCGCCATTCGCCCGAGTCACGCAAATCCGCGACGGGTCGAAAGGGCCTTTTCAGCACGGCGCATCCGCCTCTCGATTCGGCGCAGGTCTATTGCCTACCGATACAGTAGGAATAGCTTTCGAGGCCGGGAGGCGTGGCCGCGCGGCGTCCCCCTAGAGCACGGGCGGTCACGTCTGCCATTCTCGAATGGGAGAGCATCGATGGGTAGCTTCTCGAGTTTCGAACCCGTGCAGCCGACGATCCTGACCGTCCCCGGCCTTGGTGGGTCGGGGCCGTCGCACTGGCAGACTTTGTGGGAGTCCGCGCGACCCGATACGGTCCGCGTCGAACTCGGCATGTGGAACACGCCGCATCGCAACGCCTGGGTGACCA
>CAZNQA010000064.1:11579-18280 GCA_964575105.1 uncultured Stakelama sp. | reverse complement strand
CGAGCGGATGATTCCGCGCGGCCCGCTTGGCCGTCAGCAGATGCGCAACCTGCGCGTTTTCGCCGGCACCGAGCATCCGCATGAGGCGCAGAACCCCGAGGTTCTCGACATCGCCAGCATGAACCGCAAGAACAAGGTGGGCGCATAATGTCCGACAACCGCCAGTCGCTGGCCGATCTCGCCGCTCTGACCAACACCCCCGCACCTGCTGCCGCTCCGGCCGCAGCAACCCAGTCCGACGCGCAGGCCGAGGATTACATGGCGGGCAAGATCGAGGAGCCCGCTGCCCCGACGATGCCGCTGCGCGAGCAGATCCTCGACCAGTACGGCCGCGCCTATGCGACCGGTCGTCGTAAGGACGCGGTTGCACGCGTCTGGATCAAGCCCGGCTCGGGCAAGATCACGATCAACGGTCGTGACCAGGAAGTGTATTTCGCCCGTCCGACGCTGCGTCTCGTCATCAACCAGGTGTTCGGCGTAACCGAGCGCGAGGGTGCGTATGACGTCGTCTGCACCGTCAAGGGTGGTGGCCTCTCGGGCCAGGCCGGCGCGGTCAAGCATGGCATCAGCCAGGCGCTGACCAAGTTCGAGCCGATCCTGCGTGCGCCCGTCAAGGCGGCAGGCTTCCTGACGCGCGACAGCCGTACCGTCGAGCGTAAGAAGTACGGCCGTGCGAAGGCACGTCGTAGCTTCCAGTTCTCGAAGCGCTAAGCTTCCCGAACCTCGATGCTTGCGAAAGGGCGGTCCGGCAACGGGCCGCCTTTTTCGTTTGGGGGGCGCTGCCCCGTCCTTCTTATTGATGAGCCGGACCGTTAGGCGCGTCCGGTAAGGACATCCCCTGACCATTCGTCCCGAAAGACGTCGAGACCACCCTTTCCGTTCGTTTCGAGCGTAGTCGAGAAGTCCGGCACAGCACAGGTTTCTCGACGACGCTCGAAACGAACGGTGAGGATAGGTGCCATTCCCCCACCACAGGACCAGACCCAGTGACCGACGACCCGACCCCGCACGCCACGACGCAGACCGCCCTGCTGGCCGGATCCTCCGACGATGTCGTCGAGACCGCCGAGGGGACATCGAACGAGCCGACCTCGTTCACTGCGGCGATCGAGCAGGTCGGTGCGGGGTCGTTGCTCGGCTACCGACTCCAGCAGCAGGCGATCCTGTCCGATTTCGGCCTGTTCGCGCTGCAATGCCGCGACAATGATGCGCTGCTGGCGAAAGCCACCGAAATGGCGGCGGATGGGATGCGGACCGGGCTGTGCAAGGTTCTCGAATACCGCCCCGATCAGGGCGACCTGCTGTTCCGCGCTGGCGTCGGCTGGCGCGCTGGGGTGATCGGCACCGCGACGCTGCGCGCGGACGACAAGTCCCCCGCGGGGTTCGCATTCCGCAACGGCACGCCGGTCATCTCGAACCATCTCGAGGGCGAGGACCGTTTCCGCACCCCGCAGATCATGGTCGAACACGGCGTGCGCCGCGCGATCAACGTACTGATCTCGACCACCGCTGGCGCGTGGGGCGTGCTCGAGGTCGACAGCCCGAGCGCGGGCCAGTTCGAGGCGGCGGACATCGCGTTCCTGCAGGGCTTCGCCAACCTTCTCGGCGTCGCGATGGAGCGGCAGGAGAACGAACGCCGTCTCGCAGAGGCGCTCGATTACCAGAAGGTGCTCGTCCAGGAGGCAAGCCACCGCGTCAAGAACAGCCTGACGATGCTGTCGAGCATCCTCCACTTGCAATCGCGCGGCAACCCGCTCCCCGAAGTGTCGAGCGCGCTTAACGAGGCGTCGGGGCACGTCATCGCGATCGCGCGGACGCACGATCAGTTGTGGCGGCAGGGCAGCGGGCGGGTCGAGATGCCCGCATTGCTCGACGATCTCTGTGCGAGCCTGTCCGGGCAATTGCCGGCGCTGACGCTCGGCTGCACGTCGGATGCGATCTCGATCGATGCCGATCAGGCGGTCGCGGTCGGGCTGCTCATCACCGAGCTCGTCACCAATGCAGCGAAACATGCTTACGGCGAGGAGGGCGGCAGGGTCTCGGTCTCGGCAACGCTCGACGGCGAGTCGGTCTGCCTCACCGTGCGGGATTATGGCGCGGGGCTCCCCGCGACGTTCGACGTGCGGGCGGGCTCCTCCACCAGCCTCGGCCTGCAACTGATCCGCACGCTCGCGCGCAGTCTCGATGGCAGCGTCGATGCGACATCGGATGGCGGCGCGCATTTCAGCGTCGCCTTCCCGGTGGAGATGCGGAAGGCCTGACCCCGTCTTGCGCCCTTCCCGTTTCCCGTTTCCCCTTCCCCCTTCGCCGGGGAAGAGGAAGGGGTAAGGGTAAGTTCAAAGGTAAGGATAACCAGAACCCGCGCTACCCTCGTTCGCGCGTCAGCACCGCATCCGGCGTCGGCGACATCGTCCGGCACACCACATCGAACCGCCCGTCCGCGACGCGGATCTCGTTGAACGACGGCGGCGTCGTGCGCGTCCGTTCCGACAGCGTCCCCGCGCCGATCATCCGGATCACCTGCCCGTCGACGTCGTGCGCGATGTCGAATGGGTCATGCACGTGCCCCGTCAGCACCGCATCCGCCCCCGCCGCAGCGAGCGCATCGAGCGCCTCCGCGCCGCGCCGCGTCTTGGCCGACGCATGCGTCGCGGCTTCGATCAGCGGATGATGCGCCGCGATGAAGATCAGCCGGTTCTGGGGCACCGCCGCGATCAGGTCGAGCGTCCGTCGCAACGCGCCGCGACTGACATAGCCCTTCGACCAGTTGAGCCGCCACTGCGCGCGCGCGGTCGTCACCAGCGGCACGATCGCCACCCCGGCGAGGTCGATCGGCCGCTCGACCATCCGCTCGACCTTCCCCATCCGCCGATACGGGCGGAAGAACCGGTCGAACAGGTTCCAGTACGGCAGATCGTGATTGCCCACCTCGACCGTCACCGGCACCGGCAGCCGCTGGAGCCATTCGAGCCCCGCCGCGAACTCGCGCCGCCGCGCGCGCATCGTCAGGTCGCCGGTCATCACCACCGCATCGGGGCGCTCGGCCTGAACGAGCGCGTCGAACCACGCGATTGCCGAGGCATCCTCACGTCCGAAATGGACGTCGCTGACATGGAAAAGACGGATCATCGGACGCCCCTTATCGATCGCGTGTGGTCAGGAACAGGTCGCGCGTTCGTCCGATACGGACTTCGCTCCCCGGTTCCAGCATCGCGGGTTCGCCATCGAACAGCGCAAGGGCGGGTTTCTTGCCCGCGGTGCGGAAGCTGGTCGCGTGACATTGCGTCACTTCGGACGCCGCGACCCAGTCCCCGGTCAGCCATTCCCAGCCGAGCCGCGTGATCCCCCGGAAATCGCGCGCGTCAATCGCGGCGATGTCGAGCCGGTCGTCCTCCGCGCGCACCAGCACCGCCTGCGCGCCGGGCTTCAGGCCCGGTACGCCCTCGAGCCGGATCCCCTTGCCGAACGTCCGGCTCCACGCATGTCTGAGCGCGCGCCCGAGCCCGCGCAGGCTCCCGCTCCGCACGATCTCGCGCGCATGGACCCAGCTTGCCGCCGGCCCGAGGATCAGCCCGACGAACGCACGGTTCTCGCCGACCTGCGCGAACGGCAGGGCGGTCGCGCGCGCCCGGTCGTGCGCCGCGGCGATGATCTTCGCGGGATCGGTCCCGCCGTGGAGCAATTTGGCGAGCAGGTTCATCGTGCCCCCCGGCAGGATCAGGATCGACCCCTTCCAGTCGAGCAACGCGGTCACCGCCGCGTTGATCGTCCCGTCCCCCGCGAACAGCACCGCGGTATCGACCCCCGCCGCATCGAGCGATTGCGGCGTCGGCAACGGCTCGTCGGGAAAGGCGGTACGCCCGGCCAGCGTCAGGCCGCGCTCGCTGCAGATCGCCTCGAGCGCCTTGGCCTTGGCGGGGGTCGCGGTGCCCGATTTCGGGTTGGTGATGAACCACAGAGTCTTCATTGTTCCGCCAACGCGCCAGTCCGCGAAAAGTCACCTCGCGCGAACCGCAGACCACAAACCCCTGTCCCGCCGCAACCGCATCGTGCAACGATGGCGCATGACCGACACAAGCGCCGCCAGACCGATCGCCGAACTCACGCTGCGCGGGATCGTGCTCGGCGGGATCATCACGCTGCTGTTCACCGCCGCCAACGTCTATCTCGGGCTCAAGGTCGGGCTGACCTTCGCGACGTCGATCCCCGCCGCGGTGATCTCGATGGCGGTGCTGAGCGGCTTCAAGGACGCGACGATCCTCGAGAACAACATCGTCCAGACGATCGCGAGCGCGGCGGGGACGCTGGCCGCGATCATCTTCGTGCTGCCCGGGCTGATCATGATCGGCTGGTGGCAGGGCTTCCCGTTCGCCACCACCGCCGCGATCACGATGACCGGCGGCATCCTCGGCGTGATGTTCTCGGTACCGCTCCGCCGCGCGCTCGTCGTCGACACCGACCTCCCCTATCCCGAAGGCCGCGCCGCCGCCGAAGTGCTTCAGGTCGGCTCGGGCGTGCGCGGCGACGGCGATGCGAGCGGTGCCGCCGAAAGCGCGACAGGGCTGCGGATCATTACCGTCAATGCGCTCGCCGCGGCTGGGTTCGCGCTCCTCACGCAGATGAAGCTCGCGCTCGCCGAGGCGTCGGTGTGGTTCCGCGCGGGGGCTGGCGCGACGGGCATCTCGGGCGGGCTGTCGTTCGCGCTGCTCGGGGTCGGGCATCTCGTCGGCATTTCGGTCGGGATGGCGCAGGGGCTCGGGATGGTGATCGGCTGGTGGATCCTGCTCCCCTATCTCACCGCGCTCCACCCGGTCGCGGGCGATGCCGAGACCTGGGCGAACACCGTCTTCCGCTCGGACGTCCGCTTCTTCGGCGCGGGCGTGATCGGCGTCGCGGCGGTGTGGACCCTGATCAGCATCGCGCGCCCCGTCATCGGCGGAGTCCGCTCGGCGCTCGCGGCATCGCGTGCGCGCGGTGCGGGCGACACGCTCGCGCTCGAGGAACGCGATTTGCCGATCGGGATCGTCTTCGCCGGGTCGCTCGCGGTGCTGCTGCCGATCGCGTGGCTGTTGTGGAGCGTCATCGCGGGCGGCCCGCTCGCCCCCGCAGCCCTCGCGCTGATCGGCGGCGCGCTCGTCTTCATCCTCGTCATCGGGCTGATGATCGCGGCGGTGTGCGGCTATATGGCGGGCCTGATCGGCGCGTCCAATTCGCCCGTCTCGGGGATCGGTATCCTCGCGGTGATCGCCTCCTCGCTGATGCTGGTCGGGCTGTTCGGGCGCGGCACCCCGCCCGAAACGACGCAGGCGCTGATCGCCTATGCGCTGATCGTCACCGGGATCGTGTTCGGCGTCGCGACGATCTCGAACGACAATCTGCAGGATCTCAAGACCGGGCAACTCGTCGGCGCGACGCCGTGGAAACAGCAGGTCGCGCTGATCATCGGCGTGGTGTTCGGGTCGCTCGTGGTGCCGCCAGTGCTCAACGTGCTCAACACCGCGTTCGGGTTCGTCGGCGCGCCGGGTGCCGGGCCGAACGCGCTCGCCGCCCCGCAGGCCGGGCTGATCTCGACGCTCGCGCAGGGCGTGCTCGGCGGCAATCTCAACTGGACGATGCTCGAATGGGGCGTCGCGGCGGGGGTCGTCGCGATCGTCGTCGACATGCTGCTCGGGCGCGCGAAGCTGTTGCGCCTGCCGCCGCTCGCGATCGGGATCGGGATCTATCTGCCGATGAGCGTGATCCTGCCGACGGTGATCGGCGCGGTGGTCGGCTGGTTTTACGACCGCTGGGCTGACCGCACCGCCAACCCCGAACGGGCGCGCCGCTTCGGCGTGCTGACCGCGACCGGACTGATCGTGGGCGAGAGCTTGTTCGGCGTGCTGTTCGCGTTCGTCGTCGCGGGGTCGGGGACGGATTCGCCGCTCGCGGTGGTGGGTGCGGGGTTCGCGACGCCTGCGCTGATCGGGGGCACGGTGCTGTTCGCGGCGATGGTGGCGCTGCTGTACCGCGCGACGATGCGGCGGGTGGTTGCGCAGGGGGCGTAACGGTTCCGGGCGCTTTGGCAGTCAACTCCTGAAACACTCATTCCGCTTCCGCCCATTTTCAGACATTCCGATCTTAGCTACGGTCAGCAGATGGCACGCTATAAACAGTACCTCGTATTTATTGCTGCGGTCTCGGTTGGCGTGTGGAGTACGGCTTCTGAAGCTCGATGGGTCACACCTCAAAAGAGCTTGGCAGTTCCTCCACCACCCGAACCTACGTACGATCCCGTGCCCGGCCCTTATTTAAGCGCCGTTGATGAGCAAGGCTCAGTAGAAAACGTTGGAGTAGCCGCCAATGCGATTCGTTCTTGGAGCGGGCCGAAGCTATCCGCGTTCTCTCTGTGTTTTCAGTCTGCATCCAAACCTGTAATCTGGACACTCGCTCTTGCCGCACTGAGGAACGTGTCGGACGCGTTGAAAACGCGAGGTGCTGCTGTTGTCGTCATCGAAGCCGCGCGCCTTTGCCCATCGCCCGCCAGCCCCTCCATGAGAGGCAGGCCTTATGTGGAAATAAGAGGCGTTCTTCGCAGCCTCGACTGATTGACCTCAACGTCAGCTTTCCACCAACGATCGCCGTTCAGCCTGACGCCTCAAAGGCCCAAATTTCACGCCTCACGACCACTCCCGTTCGTTTCGAGCGAAGTCGAGAAACCTGCG
>CAZNQA010000064.1:0-11479 GCA_964575105.1 uncultured Stakelama sp. | reverse complement strand
ATTTCACGCCTCACGACCACTCCCGTTCGTTTCGAGCGAAGTCGAGAAACCTGCGCCGTGCCGGTTTCTCGACTACGCTCGAAACGAACGGTGGGGCAGTAGCGCAAGCAAAGCCGCCGACCGTTCTCCTGCGAAAGCAGGAGTCCTGGGCAACAGACGCCGAACCCGTAATCCCGGGCACCGGGGCACCCACTCCCCTTCCGTCATCCTCGCGAACGCGGGGAGCCATACGGGCTAACGGCGCAGGACACGACGGGCGGCGCTAATAGATTCCCGCTTCCGCGGGAATGACGAAGTGGTTTCAAGTTTCCCACCCCTCCCCCGTCATCCCCGCGAACGCGGGGATCCATACTGGCTGACGGCGCAGGACACGCCGGACGGCGCTAATGGATTCCCGCCTGTGCGAGGCCTCCGCATAAGACAATCGGAGGTTTGGTCAGCACCCTCGCCCCAAATGCTGCCGTCATGCTGAACTCGTTTCAGCATCAACCGTGCAGCGGGCATAGTCCGGGCTCGCGGAGGGCTGGATCCTGAAACAAGTTCAGGATGACGGACGGTTTTGCAGAACGCTCGCTTCTGCGGGAAGGACGGGTGGGTTGCACCGTGCCGGCCACCCCATCCAAAACCGCTACTCCATCGCCTCGATCAACGACCCGATCGGAATGAACGCAAACGCCACCGAGCTGTCCGCCACGCCATAAGGCACGAACAGCGTATCCCCATGCCGGATCGCGCCGCACGTATAGACGACGTTGGGCACATACCCCTCGCGGTCCTGATTCGCCGCCGCGAGGATCGGCTCGCGCGTCCGCCCGATCACCTTCGACGGATCGGCCTTGTCCAACAACACCGCGCCGATCGCATACTTCCGCATCGCGCCGACGCCGTGCGTCAGCAGCAGCCAGCCCTCGTCGAGCTCGATCGGCGGCCCACAATTGCCGATCTGCACCAGCTCCCACGGGAACGCCGGGGTCAGCAGCTTCTGCCCTTCGTCCCAATGCGTGAGCGTGTCCGACTTGAGCAGGAACAGGTTCTCGCCGTCCTGCCGGCCGATCATCAGATACTGCCCGCCGACCTTGCGCGGGAACAGCGCCATGCCCTTGTTGCGCGCGGCGGGGCCGGTCATCGGGACCAGGTCGAACGCGCGGAAATCGCGGGTGCGCATCAGCTCGGACTGGATCACCGAGCCGTTATACGCGGTGTAGGTGCCAAGCCACTCGACCGTGCCGTCGTCATGCGTGAAGTGGACGAGGCGGAGATCCTCGAGCCCCTTCGACTGCGCGGCGGTGATCGGGAAAATCACCGTGCCCGACAGCGTCGAGTCGCGATGCCGGAACACCGTGATCGGCCCCTCGGGGAGCGTTTCCTCGTCGATCCCGACCGCATCGGTCGCGGTCGCGAACGGCGGCTCGGGCGCGAGCTTGAGCTGGTTTCCGTCGGTGATGATCCCCTCACGGAACGCGACCGAGGAGATGTGCCCCTCGCCGACGGCTCGAAGTGACATCAGGATCCGCTGCGATCCTGCGGGCATCCCCGACTGGTCGAAATGCGGCACCGCGCTCGGGTTCATCAGCGCGGCGGCGGCATAGCTGTATTCATGGCAGAAATACGCGCCGATCAGCTGGCGTTTCTCGTCGCCGATCTCGCTGCCGTCGATCCCGAGCATATCCTCGATCTCGTCGTAGCGAGTCATGAAGACGCGGCGCGTCTGCCAGTGGCGCGCCTCGAAATCCTTGAGGACGAGCTCGAGTTCGGCGCGGGTCTGCGCCGCGTCGAGCGACATCACCGCGGCGACGATCCGCTCGGTCCGGCTGCCGCCATTCCGCGACCAGGCCAGATGGAACGGCCGCACGACGACCCGCGAAGGGTCGGCGTGCAGCCGGAGGGCATGCTGAAACAGTTCTATCACGCGCAAAATGCCTCGTTCAATGCCTTGGCGGCATCGCGAGCGAGGCTACGCGACGGCGCTGTGGGGTCCTGCCACGCTTTCCGTACGCTTTGCCAGCCCCGAAATCGTGCAATTTGCCATTTGCA
The DNA here is from genome assembly GCA_964575105.1 of uncultured Stakelama sp. Classification (GTDB taxonomy): domain Bacteria; phylum Pseudomonadota; class Alphaproteobacteria; order Sphingomonadales; family Sphingomonadaceae; genus Sphingomonas. The sequence continues at coordinate 9,445 of CAZNQA010000064.1, read as the reverse complement.
GCGCGAGAATCGACTCGGCACCCTGGTTTCGGTTCAATCCGGTCGGCATCAGCCCGTCGAAACACCCGCCATCCTGCGAGGTCGCCAGCGGAAGATCGAGATCGTTCGCGCCGAGATACCAGCGATAGGCCCGCCCGGCTTCCTCGACCCAGCGCTGGTCGTCCGATGCCAGATACGCCGCATGGCATGCATCGATCGTCGCCTGTGCTTCCAGCGGCTGCTGGTCGAACTGGAGCGGCTCGGCATAGACACGCCCGAAGCTCTCGCTCCCGACCGCCCGGAACCGTCCCTCGGGCGAGGTCTGCCGTCCGACGATCCAGTCGAGCGTGGCAAGACCGCACTTGACGAAATCGGGCCGGTCGAGCGCCATGCCGGCGCGGATCAGCGCCTCGGGCAGACGCGCGTTGTCATAGGCGAGGACGATCTCGAACCACTCCCACTCGGGCCGCCGCGCGACTTCGAGCAAGGCACACAGCTCGTCGCCAAAGCGCGAGAGGATCTGCTTGGACTGGCTATGCCCCGGATGCGCATCGAGCATCGCGGCGGCCCCCAGCATCGCAAAACCATGCGCGCGCGGCGAGCCAAGTTCCATCGTGATCGACACGGTCATGTCGAACATCCGGACCGCCCAGTCGCGATGCTTGGACGACTGCGCATCGCGCGCAGTCACGCCGAGCGCCCAGAGCGCACGCCCGTTCGAATCTTCCGATCCCGTATCCTCGCACCAGGTCCGGTCGAAGTTCATGAAGTTGCGGAAGCGGCGTTCGTCGGGGTTCCACGCATATTGGACGAACGAGGCGTAGATCGTCATCCATTTGTCGCGCTGGATCTCGTCCATCCCCGGCATCTGGCTGACCAACATCAGCGCGCGCGCATTGTCGTCGATGCAATAGCCGTGGCGACGGTCGGGGACCGAATAGATCGAGTGCTGGAGCATGCCCGTCGAGTCGCTCATCCGCTCGACCGCGGCGAAATCGGGCTCGAGCGGGGTGAACGACATGCTCGACCCGTGGAGCCGACGCGGCTTGGCGGCGACCATCGCGGTCACCTCCCGCATCGCGACCTCAGCGAGCCGCGGCCAGATCATCGTCCGGCCACGCGCGTAGGCGCGCTCCTGCAGCCGCTTGCGGTTGCGATCGCTGCTCAGCAGCGCGTTGATCTCGCGCGCGAACGCATCCGAATCGCTAAAATCGACGAGAACACCGTGCCCATCGGCAAGGATCTCGGTCGCATGGACATAGGGAGTCGAGACGACCGCCTTGCCGACCCCGACCGCGTAGCTCAACGTCCCCGACGTGATCTGCGCCGGATTGAGATACGGCGTGGCATAGATATCCGCCGCCTGCAGGTAATCGATCAGCTCGTCATGCTCGAGGAAGGCATCGATAAACTGGATGTTGGCCGACACACCGAGCGTTTCGGCAAGCGCCTTCAGCCGGTCACGGTATTTCTCGCCCTCGTACGCGACAAGGTTCGGATGAGTCGCGCCGAGCACCGCATACAGCGTCTCGGGGTGCGCCGCGACGATTTTGGGCAGCGCCTCGATCATCACCTCGATCCCCTTGCCCGGGGCGAGCAGGCCGAAGGTCAGCACGACCTTGCGGCCTTCCCAGCCGAAGCGCGGCTTGAGCGTATCGGGCTCGACGAAATCGCGATCCGGCACGCCGTGCGGGATCATCACGATCGACCGTCCGCTCGCGCCATAGACCCGCTCGAGGATTTCGCGGCCACGCTCTGCCATCACGACGACGCGCGACGCACGTTGCAGCAAACCTTCCATAACCCGACGCTGATCGGCGTCGGGCTTCTCGAGAATCGTGTGCAAAGTGACGATAACCGGGAGCGAAACGCGGTCGAGCAGCGCAAGAATGTGCTCGCCCGCCGGGCCGCCGAAGATGCCATATTCGTGCTGCAGCCAGATCGCCTGCGCCCCGCTCGCCTCGATCGCGCGTGCGGCATCGAGATACGCGCCACGGTCCTGCTCGGGGATGCTGCGCGTCACCTCGGGCGGATAGACGTAGCGTCCCGGATGGTCGTCCATCGCATAGACGTCGATCGCGAGATCGGGGAAACGCCCCTTGAGCGCCGTGAACGTGTCCGTCGTATATGTTGCAAGGCCGCATTTCCGGGGGAGGAAATTGCCAATCAGTGCAAGGTGATCGATCGGGGTCACGACATCTGCCAAATGCACCATGTTCGTAATCCTAAGAGTGAAATCGGGGGAATACCCCTCAGCTGTCACCGAACGAACGGCCAAGTTTCAATATGGTTGCAGAGATGTTGCAGTGCAACGCAGGATTCACGTTAACTTCGATCATTCGTCCGACAGAATGAGCCTCTCACCCCCGCCCGCGATACCCCGGAACGTCCTGCGGCGGCAGCCACAGATGCTCGGGCGGCGGTCCGGATTGCCAGAACACGTCGATCGGAATCCCGCCACGCGGATACCAGTAACCGCCGATTCGCAGCCACCGCGGCTGCATTTCGTCGAACAATCGCTGGCCGATCCCGACCGTGCAATCCTCGTGAAATCCCTGATGGTTGCGAAACGCGCCGAGGAACAGCTTGAGCGATTTCGATTCGACGATCGTGTCGCCGGGGGCATAATCGATCACGAGATGCGCGAAGTCGGGCTGGCCCGTCACCGGGCACAGCGAGGTGAACTCGGGCACCGCGAACCGCACGAGATACAGCGATCCCGCACGCGGGTTGGGAACGTAATCGAGCACCGCGGCGTCTGGGGAAGCGGGCAGCGCGCTGGTCTGGCCAAGATGAAGTGGGGTCATCCCCAAAAGATAGGGGAGCAGCCGCCGAAATGAAACCGCCGCCCCTCACACTGATCCCGGTGCTCGGCGACCAGCTCTCGCTCGACCTGTCCTCGCTCGAGGATGCCGACCCCGCGACCAGCACGATCCTACTGATGGAGGTCGCCGACGAGACGACCTATGTCCGCCATCACAAGCAGAAGATCGCGTTCATCTTCTCCGCAATGCGCCACCACGCCGCGCTGCTCCGTGAGAATGGCTGGAGCGTAGAGTATGTTACGCTCGACGATCCCGACAACAATGGCAGTTTCACCGGTGAGGTCGCGCGTGCGGTCGCGCGGCTTTCGCCCGAGCGGATCGTCGTCACCGAGGCGGGCGAATGGCGTGTCCAGGCGATGCTCGAGGCATGGGAAACGCTGTTCGGTATCCCGGTCGAGATCCGCAGCGACGACCGCTTCCTCGCGACTCACGCTGCGTTCCAGGCGTGGGCGGAGGACCGCAAGCAGCTCCGCATGGAATATTTCTACCGCGAGATGCGCCGCGAGACCGGGCTGCTGATGGACGGCAAGGATCCCGTTGGCGGACAATGGAATTTCGACCACGACAATCGCAAGCCCGCGCAGTCCGACCTGCTGATGCCACACCCGTTGCGTTTCCCGCCCGACGACATCACGCAGGCCGTGCTCGCGCTGGTCGCGGAACGCTTCGCGGATCACCCCGGCAGCCTCGACAGCTTCGCCTGGGCGGTGACCGCGCACGACGCCGAACGCCAGCAGAAGCACTTCCTCGATCATGCGCTCGCAGGATTCGGCGATTACCAGGACGCGATGCTCACCGGCGAGCCCGCCTTGTGGCATTCGCTGCTCTCCCCCTATCTCAACGCCGGCCTGCTCGACCCGCTCGCCTTGTGCCGCGCGGTCGAGAAGCGGTTCCGCGCAGGCAAGGTGCCGATCAACGCCGCGGAAGGCTTCATCCGCCAGATCATCGGCTGGCGCGAATATGTCCGCGGGATCTACTGGCGCGAAGGCCCCGATTACGCGCACCGCAACGCGCTCGGCGCGACCCGCGCGCTTCCCGGATTCTACTGGACCGGCGATACCGACCTGCACTGCATGGCCGAGGCACTCGGGCAGACGCTCGCCAACGCGCACGCGCATCACATCCAGCGGCTGATGATCACCGGCACCTTCGCGCTGCTGATCGGCGCGGACCCGCACGCGGTCCATTTGTGGTATCTCGAAATTTATATCGATGCGTACGAATGGGTCGAACTGCCCAATACGCTCGGGATGAGCCAGTTCGCAGACGGCGGGCTGCTCGGCTCCAAACCCTATGCGGCGAGCGGCGCGTACATCAACAAGATGTCCGATTACTGCAAGAGTTGCCGCTACGACGTCCGCCAGCGCACCGGCCCCGACGCCTGCCCGTTCAACGCGCTCTACTGGGATTTCATCGCGCGGCACGAGGACCGGCTCGCGCGCAATCCGCGCATGGCGATGCCGTATCGGACGTGGAGCAAGATGGCCCCCGCGACCCAGGATGAGATCCGCGGGTCGGCAAAAGCCTTTCTTGACCGTCTCGACGCCGCCGCAGAGCCGCGTTAGGCTCCCCAAAACGACCAAAAAAGGAGACGGGACATGGACTCGCTGGTGACCACCGAATGGCTCGCGAACGAACTCGGCGCGAACGACCTGCGGGTCGTCGATGCGACCTATTTCGCCGGATTCGGGAGCCGCGATGCCGCTGCCGAATATGAGGCAGCGCACATCCCCGGCGCGGTGTTCATGGATCTGGGCGAGATCGCCGACACGTCGAACGACCTGCCCTCGATGCTCCCCACGCCCGAGAAATTCGCGAGCCGGATGCAGTCGCTCGGGCTCGGCGACGGCAGCCGGATCGTGCTCTACGACAACTCGCCGTACCACACCGCCGCGCGCGCGTGGTTCATGCTTCGCACCTTCGGCGCGCATGACGTCGCCATCCTCGATGGCGGGCTCGCCAAATGGCAGGCCGAGGGCCGCGACACCGCGAGCGGCAAGGAGCAGTTGCGGCACCGCCACTTCACCGTCTGGGCCGACGACAAGGGCGTCCGCACGCTCGACCAGATGAAGGCGAACGTCGACAGCGGCGCGGAGCAGGTGCTCGACGCCCGCTCCGCCGCGCGCTTCACCGGCGAGGAAGCCGACCCGCGCCCCGCGACGCATCCGGGGCATATCCCGGGGTCGAAGAACCTCCCCGTGGGCCAGTTGTTCAACGAGGATGGCACTTGGAAGACCGGCGACGCTTTGCGCAGCGCGTTCGAGGGCGCGGGGATCGACCTCGCCAAGCCGCTGGTGACGACGTGTGGATCAGGCATCACCGCCTCGGCACTCGCGTTCGGCGCGCATCTGCTTGGGACGAATGCAGCGGTCTACGACGGCAGCTGGTCCGAATGGGGCGCGGATCGCTCGACGCCGAAGGCGACGGGGGAAGCGTAACGCTTCTTCTTGTTTCTAGGCACCTCCCCTTCAGCGGGAGGAGGCCAGCCCCTTTCTTCTCCCCTCCCCTTCAGGGGAGGGGTTGGGGGTGGGGCAGTGCCTCGCAGAGAGAGAACCCCTGCTGCACGGCCCCACCCCAACCCCTCCCCTGAAGGGGAGGGGCTTGAAGAACCACGCTTGCCTTTCTCCACGCCGCCCGCTTTGCAGTGACCAGCATTGCAGGACCCCGCGCCATGAAGAAAACCGAAACCCCCAAGGGCCCCTCCACCCGCGTCGTAACCGCCGGTCGCCGCAAGGAATGGACCCAGGGAATCGTCAACACCCCCGTCTGGCGCGCCTCGACGATCCTCTACGACACCGTCGCCGACCTCCGCGCGGCAGGCGCGCGCGACACCCACCACCGCCTGTTCTACGGCCGCCGCGGCACGCCGACCCAATGGAGCCTCGCCGACGCGCTCACCGAACTCGAACCCGGCGCCGAGGGCACCTTCCTCTACCCCTCGGGCGTCGCCGCGATCGCCGCCGCGTTGCTGTCGGTCCTGTCCCCCGGCGACGAGGTGCTGATCCCCGACACCGCCTATGACCCGACCCGCTCGCTCGCCAACGGGCTGCTCGCGCGGATGGGGATCACGACGCGCTTCTACGATCCGCTGATCGGGGCGGGCATGGCCGACTTCATCGGCGACACGACTCGCGCCATCCTGCTCGAAAGCCCCGGCAGCCTGACCTTCGAGGTGCAGGACGTCCCCGCGATCGTCGCGGCCGCCAAAGCGCGCGGCGTCACCACCTTGCTCGACAACACCTGGGCGACGTCGTTGTTCTTCCCCGCAATCGCGCATGGGATCGACCTGACGATCCTCGCCTGTACCAAGTACATCGTCGGGCATAGCGACGTGATGCTCGGTTCGGTCACCGCCGCGCCCGGCCATTTCGCGCGGTTGCGCGACACCAGCTTCCAGCTAGGGCAGGTCGCCAGCCCCGACGATTGCTGGCTCGGCTCGCGCGGGCTTCGCACAATGGCGATCCGGCTGCGCCAGCACGAACAGAGCGCGCTCCAGATCGCGCACTGGTTGCAGGAGCAGCCCGAGGTCGCGACCGTGCTGCATCCCGCACTCCCCGATTGCCCGGGCCACGAAACCTTCCTGCGCGATTTCTCGGGCTCGTCCGGGCTGTTCTCGTTCGTGCTGCAGGGCGGCAACGAAGCGGCGCGCGCCGCGCTGATCGACGGGCTCGAGCATTTCGGGATCGGCTATAGCTGGGGCGGGTATGAAAGCCTCGCGATCCCGGTCGATCCGCACCGTCACCGCACCGCCACGTGTCGCAACGATGCCGGGCCGATGGTGCGGCTGCAGATCGGGCTGGAAGATCCCGAGGATCTGATTGCCGACCTTGCCGCGGGTCTCGAACGGTTCGCCGCCACCCGCTGACCCGGGGCTGTGGTTCCGCAGCAACATTGCGTTACGAACGCGCAACGCTTGCGCAATGGTTCTTGTGCGGTGCGGTGAAACACGGCATCATCAACGCCTCTTCGGTCATCGGCGCGGGACGGCTTTGAGCCTTCGACAGATGCCGGATCGAAGACGGCAGGCGGGGACAGTCGCATTTCGAAAGGGAAATGATGCGCTTCTCCAGAACAACGCTCGGCGGGCTGCTGCTCGCCGTATCCGCTACCCCTGCGTTCGCGCAGGAAACCGCGCCACCACCCGCAATCACGATCAACGGCACCGCGGCGGTCGTCACCGACTATCGCTTCCGCGGGATCTCGCAGACCGATCGCAACGCGGCGGTCCAGGGATCGATTACCGTCACGCATGAATCGGGCTTCTATGCCTCGGTCTGGGGGTCGTCGGTCGACAATTACGTCACCGTCGCCGGCACCGGTCATCAGGAGATCGATCTGATCGGCGGCTACAAGAAGATCGTCGGCGGAACGACCTTCGACATCGGCGCGCTCTACTATTTCTACCCGAAGACGCATCCGGCGGGGGACGCCAGCAGCTCGGATTTCGTTGAGCCCTATTTCGACATCGCGCACACCTTCGGCCCGCTGACCTCGAAGGTGACGGTCAATTACGCGCCCAAGCAGAAGGCGCTCGCGCTCGACCAGGGCGCGTCGGGGCTGGTGCGCAAGCGCGACAACGTCTATCTCGCGGGCGATTTCTCCGCGGGCATCCCCAAGACCCCGCTCGGCCTGACCGCGCATGTCGGGCACAGTTTCGGGCCGAGCTGGCTCGCGACCGATTCGACCGGCAAGAAGGGCTATACCGACTGGGGCCTCGGCGCGACCGCGACCTACAAGGTGCTCACGCTCGGGGTGTCATACGTCGACACCGACGCGCGCTTTCTGTCGAGCGGCGGGCGCAACGTCAGCAAGGGCGGCGTCGTCGCCTCGTTGGGCGTCGCGTTCTAGTCCAGGAAAAGGGGGCATCGCTGCCCCCTTTTTCGTCGTGCTGCGCCTTGCGCTTACTTGGGCGTCGAGGTCCGCGCGGTCTGGCCGTCGCCTTCCGGCGCGGAGACGATGTCGCGCGTCGTCGTGCCCTTGTCGACGACGGTCGTCCCCGGATCGCCGACCGACGAGCGGATACCCGGGTCGTCATTGTCGATCCCCGCCTGGCTGATCGTCGCCGCTTCGCCCGCGCTACGCTGCGCCGCGCCGCCGAACAAAGCGTCGAGCGCCTGCGCATTGGGGCTGACGTCGTTCGCGCGCGCCGCGCCCGGCTTGGGCGGGGTCAGCGAGAAATCGGGCGGGATCACCAGCGGGGCCTGGCGTGCGACGGTGAACTCGTCGGGGCCGCTGCGCCCGCCGACGCTCTTGTGCGCGCAGCCCGACAGCAGAACCAGCGCAAGCGCCGCGGGGAGGATCGTCGAAATACGCATGCAAAGTCTCCGTTGGGCCCTGATCTGCCCCTGAATTCTATCGTGCCCGGGGCGATCCGGGCCCGGTCGCTGATGTTGTCGCCGGTGCATCCGCTGCCGGACTCCCCCGCACCGGCTTCTCTCGTACCAGAAGCGCGCGCGCGAACAAGATGACCACGCCGATCGAGATCGCGGCATCGGCGATGTTGAACACGAGGAACGGCTGCCAGCTCCCGAAATGCAGGTCCGCGAAATCGACGACATAGCCAAGCCGCACGCGATCAAGGATATTTCCCGCAGCACCACCGAGCACGAGCCCAAGCGCCGCCTGCTCCGCGCGGTTCGTCTCGCGCCACATCCACACCAAGACGCCGAGCGCGATCACCCCGGTCATCGCGACCAGCAGCCAGCGCATCGTGTCGGTATCGGCATGGAGCAACCCGAGCGACACGCCGTGATTGGCGACGAAGCGCAGGTTGAAGAAAGACGTGACGTAATGCGCATCGCTCAGCGCATCGAGCTTGAGCCCCTCGGTCACGCCGATCTTCGCCGCCTGGTCGCAGACGAACAGCACGAGCGCGGTGGCGAGGCCAGCCAGCGGGAGCTTCACGCCACCACCTCCGCGCAGCGATCGCACAACGCGCCGTCCTCGGCGACCTCGGGCAGCAGCCGCCAGCAGCGCCCGCATTTGTCATAGTCGGTCCGGCTGACCGCAATCGCATCGCCCGTCGTCACCTTGGCGACGATGAACAGCTCCGCCAGCGCCTCGACCGGCATCGGCGCCTCGGGAACGACGACCTCCGCCTCAAGGCTGGAACGCACGATCTTCTCGCGCCGCAGCGGCTCGATCGCTTCGGTCACTTGCGTGCGGAGCGCGCGAACCTGCGCCCAATGCGCGGCATCGATCCCGTCGACCAAGGGCAGCTCGGGCCATTCGAGCAGATGCACCGACTCGTCCTCGCTCGGGAAGCGCGCCTGCCACGTTTCCTCGGCGGTGAAGCACAGCACCGGGGCGGCATAGCGCACCAGCGCGTGGAACAGCATGTCGAACACCGTCCGGCACCCGCGCCGCCTGGGATCGTCCACCCCGTCGCAGTAAAGCGTATCCTTGCGGATATCGAAGTAGAAGGCGGACAGATCCTCCTGCGCGAACTCGGTCAGCAGCCGGACGTAGTTGTTGAAATCATACACTGCAACCGCCGCGCGCAGCTTCGCATCGAGCGTGCCGAGCAACTGGAGCACATAACGCTCGAGCTCGGGCATTTCCGCGACCGGGAGGCGTTCCGCCTCGTCGAACCCCTCGAGCGCGCCGAGCAGATAGCGGAAGGTGTTGCGCAGCTTGCGATA
>CAZNQA010000063.1:0-18300 GCA_964575105.1 uncultured Stakelama sp. | reverse complement strand
TCCTCGAAGTTCATCAGCCAGTACGGCATCTGCAGGTTCGACACGTCGTAGATCGCGCCATTGTCGCGGAAGGCGGACGCATATTCGCCGTGCGGATCGATCATCACGATGTGACCTTGCGGCGCCATCTCGCAGATCCGGTGGAGGATCAGCGCGGCGCTGGTCGACTTGCCGGTGCCGGTGCTGCCGAGCAACGCGAAATGCCGGCCGAGCAGCGCATCGACGTACAACGCTGCGCGGACGTCGCGAGTTGGATAGACTGTGCCGATTTCGATGTTCGCGCGGTCGTCCGCAGCGTAGATCTGCTTCATGTCGGGGGACGAGACCGGGTAGACCCTGCTCCCCGGGACCGGATAGCGTGTTACCCCGCGCCGAAAATTGTAGAGCTTGCCGGTGAGCTTTTCCTCGTCGCCCTCGCCGAGGAAGTCGATCTGCGCGGCGATCCGGTCGGTATGCCCGTCGAGCAGCTTGAGCGAACGGACGTTGGCGATCAGCCAGGTCGAGCCGACCCGCATCTTGATCTGGCTGCCGACCGACCCCGCGCTCGCGACGACCGGGTCGGGGTTCGCGCCGGTCTCGTCGAGCGCGCTCGCGTCGAGCACGACCATCCCGCTCGATCCCGCGATGTCGAACACCATGCCGATACAGGTCGCGATCGTCAGCGGTGCCGAATCGGCAAAGGCCTGGGGGGCAGGCATTTCGGTCATGGGGTTCTCGTTTAGCGATGATGGACCACCCATCCTTGCCGCCGAGGGGTAAAGATTGGATGATGGCAAACGGCGATCGAGACCCGTCGGGGTTTGCCGCAGCGCCGCGTTCAGGTCGCGCCGAGCCAGGCGACAAACGCTTTCCACGGCGCGGTTTGCGCCAGCAGCAGGCGCAGCGGCAGCATCGCCGCAATGAATCCCCCGCCCCATAGCGTCGCGGGATGGATCCGCTTGAGCGACGCCAGATCGTGCACCACCAGCGGGCCGATCAGCGCGATCACCGCGAGGTTGCCCCCGAGCGCGGCGGGCGGCAGGAACGGGAGCCGCATCCGCGCGATCGGCGTCGCCATCGCGGCGAGCGTACCCAGCAGCATCAGCCGCTTGTGCGTCTGCAGATCGCGCACCCAATAGGCCGCGCAGCCGATCAGCAGCCAGAACATCAGCGACAGCCCGATCGGGAAGACGAGAAAGACCGACACCGGCACCGAATGATCGAGCCGCCCCGCCCCCAGCGTCGTCATCGCCGTCGCCAGCCCGGTCGCGCCGACCGCGCCTGCGAGCATCAGCCCGACCATCCCCCAGCGCCGGTGGAGGTCGACCCGCGCAGTCCGCACCAGCGTGGTCTGCAGCAGGAAGAACAGCATCCACGCGGTCATCACGACGCCGTGCAACTGCACCATCGGGATCAGAACCTTGGTACCATACCAAGCAGATAGATAGTATGTGCGCCAGAATCCGGCGGCGCTGATGACGAGACACAGTATCGCCATGCCGGTGAAGAAGGTGCGTTCCGGACGAACCGCAGATGCGCGCAGAGCAAGCGTTGCCATCATACCCCCCGATGGGAACACGCACCGTCACGCGACTCAGGCGTTCCGATTTTCTTCATACCGGACAGGTAATGCCCGGTCAAAAGCGGGTGACAACACCGCCCCCGAGGCCGGCCGCGACTAGAACCGCCGCGCGATCCACCCCGCGGTCCAGCCGAACAGCACCGACAGCGCGACCGCGACCAGTCCGTACGCCACCGACCAGCGTTCCGCCGAGCGCGCGACGAAACGTTCGAACCCCGATTTGCGGATCTCGATTTCGCGCGTCGCCGCCGCCAGTACGCGACCGTCGCGGATCAGGAAGGTTTCCGCAGTAAACCGGCCGACCGGCACGCGCGCGGGGATCGTCACGCGCGCGCGGTACAGCACGCCATCGGTGATCTCGACCGCACCCGGCGATTCGACATACAGCCCGGTCCGCGTCTTGAGATCGACCAGCCCGCGCGCGAAGCGATCCTGTTCGGAGGTCGGCGCGCTCGACGCAGGCGACAGTTGCAGGCTCTCCAGCCCGAGTTCGTAGATCGCGCGGGTCCGCGTGTTCATCAGCTGGTCGATCGGCTTGGACGACGCGATCGCATAATAGCTCGGCGCCGAACGATAGCGCAGCCGCGCCGCGTTGACCCAGATCAAGCCGCCGAGCTTGTCCTTCTCGCGCACCAGGATCGATTGCGTCGGCCCCTTGACCACCACGACGATGTCGGTCGGCTTGTCGTCATCGGGCAACCGCCCGCCGGGATAGAGGATTGCACCGAACAGCAGCAGGTTCGCGCCGGTGAAGCTGTACTGGATCTCGATATCGCGCTGCGACACGTCGGGGACGAGCACCGGCTTGGACGCGGTCTGCGCCATCAGCAACGGGGCCGCCACCACCGCAAGCGCGACCCGCTTCACGACAGTTCGACCGAATAGATCTCGTCCGGCCGCCAGCCGAGCCCAAGCGCGATCCGGCCTGCGACGAGCAACACGATCACCGCGAGCGCAAGCCGGAGATATTCGGGCTTCACCTTGCTCGCGAACCGCGCGCCGACCTGCGCGCCCGCGACCGACCCGACCAGCAGCAGCACCGCGAGCACGATATCGACCGCCTTGGTCGTCGTCGCATGCACCATCGTCGCGGTCGCGGTGACGAACAGCGTCTGGAACAGCGACGTGCCGACGACGACCTGGGTCGTCATGCCGAGCAGATACAGCATCGCAGGCACGAGGATGAAACCGCCGCCGACGCCCAGCAGGATCGTCAGGATCCCGACCCCGAACCCGAGCAACAACGGCGCAAGCGGCGAGATGTACAGCCCCGAGCGATAGAAGCGCGTCCGCAGCGGCAGCGCCGCGACCAGCGGGTGATGCCGCCGCTTGCGCGGTCGCGGCGGCGCGCCGGAGCGCATCGCGCGGATCGCGCCGATCGCCTCGGTCGCCATCATGCTCCCGATCGAGCCGAGCAGCAGCACATAGACGATCGCGATCACGGTATCGATCTGTCCAGTCGACTGGAGCAGCCGGAACAGGAACCCGCCCGCGACCGAGCCGATCATCCCCCCCGCGACGAGCACCCCGCCCATCTTGAAGTCGACCCCCTTGCGCCGGACGTGCGCGAACACCCCCGAGACGCTCGCCCCGGTCACCTGGCTCGCGGCAGACGCAGCGGCGACGGTCGGCGGGATGCCGTAGACGATCAGCAATGGCGTGGTCAGGAACCCGCCGCCAACGCCGAACATCCCCGACAGGAAGCCGACGCCGCCACCCAGCAGGATGATCACCAGCGCGTTGACCGAAAGATTGGCGATGGGCAGGTAAATGTCCATGTCCCCACGCGATAGCGCGGTCGACGCAAAGCCGCGACTCAGAAATCGGTCCCGAGCGTCAGCGCCGGGCCAGCGCCCGGCCGCGCACGCCCGGCAACCCGCTCGCGCCAGTCGAGCGTCAGCCGCAGCGCGGCGCGGTGCACCGGCATCGCAAGTACCAGGCTCGGCCCGAGGTCGAACCGCGCCGCGCCGCGTTGCGCGCCGCCCCATGCACCCGCGCCGAGATCGACCGCGACCCGCCCGAAATGCCCGATCCGGTGCGTCACGCGGACTGCTGCATCGGCATAGGATTCGATCCGCGCCCGACGAATCGCACCCGCCTGGCCATAGGCTTCCGTGCGAAGCCCGTATCGCGGCGCGGTCGGGCCGAACCCGCCGATCACCGCAACCCCCGGACCACCATTTCCCCGTCCGAGCACAAAGCGGTGCTCCGCCACGAGCTTCACCGGCAGCCGGGTCGGTTGCCATTCCAGTCCCGCCGACGCCTCGCGCAGCCCCGCCCCCAGCGGTGTCGTCACGCGCCCCGACAGCGCGAACCGCGCGCGCCGGTCGAGGCTGCGGACGACCCGGATCCCTGCCTGCGAGCCTCCAAGCTGCCCTCCCGTCACCGCCTGCTCCTGGCCCAGCCCGGCGCGCGCGACCGCCCATGCGCTGACCGACCAACGCTTGTGCCGCGCGGGATTATCCACCGGTTTCCCTGCCCCACCGTCATGCCGGACGGGTCCGAGCATCTGCGAGGCATCCTGGTCGCGGACCGCCTCATCGACGGCACCGTCATGCTGGACCTGTCTGAGCATCCACCGCGCATCCTCGCCGTACTGGCCTTGCTGTGCAGTGGGCCCCGAAACGTGTTCAGGGTGACGCTGGGGCCGGGGGGGACGCAGGGCGTTCGGACGATGGCCGACCATGCTACCCCCGCGGGTCACCTCGGTCCTCCCGGCACCGCGCGGCGTGGCGATACGCCCCTTCATCGCGATAACGGGGTGCGATGCCGGGGGCATGGGCACACGAGCTCGCGCGGCAGTGGTCAAGGGCGGCTCAGGCTCGGGCAACAGCATCGCCACGCGCAGGCCGATCCACCCGACCGCGACCGCGCCGAGAAACCGCAGCGGGCGCCCCCGGTCGACCCGCCGCGCGAACGTCACGCCGGGGGACCGGACAGATCCGGAAAGACATGCGCGGTCTTGTCCCACCGCAGCGCGACCCCGCGCAACGATCCGACATACCCGATCAGCGCGCGCCGGACCGCGAACAGCGCGATATAATTGGCGACGACCGCGCGCGGCAACGACCAGCAGGCCTCGCGCCAGCCATAGGCGCGCCCGGTGAACAGCGCGCGCATCGCCAGCCGCCAGCTGAGCAGCGCGGCATTGATCCGCAGCAGCCATTCGGTCCCCGCCGCGAGGTTCGGCGACGGAGTCGCAAGCAACAGATGGCCCAGCCGTGACGCGACGAAGGTCGCCAGCGCAAGATACGCTGCGGCCACCACCAGCACCGCGAGGGGCGCGCGACGGTCGCGCATCCGCATCCAGTGGTCGCGCCAGTCCCGCGCCGGGCCCCACCCCAGCCGATCCCATCCCGACAACGCGATCCCGGTCATCCAGCGCGCCTTCTGCCGCACCGCGCTGGCGCTGGTCGACGGGAAATAGGCGCGCACCGCGACGAGCGGGCCCGACGCGGTTTCGCGCACCCGCGCGAGCATCCCCCGCCCCCCCAGGCTTGCGACTTGCAGGCCGAATTCATAATCTTCGGTCAGCGATGCCGGATCGAACGGATGCCCGCCGCGCGCCGCGGCGATCCGCTCGATCATCCCGCGCTCGATCGCGCAACCGACCCCGGCCAGCGGTATTCCCGCCCCGAGCAACTGGCGGACGACCAGCTGCTTGTCATGCGCTTCGGAAAATTCGTCCGCATAATGCCCCGAAACGAGTTGCGCGCCGCGATCGACCAGCGGTCGGATCGGCAACTGGACGACACTGTACGGCCCGATCAGCGTATCGAACACGCGCAGTTCGCCGGGATGGACCACATCCTCGGCATCGTGGAGGATGATCGCCGCAGCGGTGCGTCCCTCGCGCAATTCATCGCGGGCGAGTGCGCGCCATAGCGTATTGAGACAATCCGCCTTGGTCGTGGGGCCGGCGCGGGTGCCGATCACCAGCCGCACGCGTGCGTCACGCGCCGCCACCTCGGCGACCGCGGCTATCGTGGCCGGGTCGTTGGGGTAAGTGCCGACGTAAAGCCGGTAATCGTCATGGTCGAACCGATCGAGCGCGGTCGCGAGCATCGCGCCGATCACGCTTGCCTCGTCCCACGCCGCGATGAAGACCGCCATCCGCCGTTGCGGCGCGGGGTCGCAGTCCGCAAGCGTCCTTGGCAGTGTCGGCGAACGCCGCCCGAGCCGGGTGGCGAGCCACGTCAGGTCGATCGCCAGATCGTCCAGCCCGCCTATGAAGAAACCGACTGTCGAAAACAGTATCGCCTCGCGCGCGATCATGTCGATCGCGGCGACTATCCAGCCCGCCCCCACGCCGCGCCCCCCGACTCAGCCCGGGCGAAGACTAGCACGGAAGACGCCGGACATCCCGGGGATTGCCGCAGGGTCGTGGCAAGGCAGTTCAGCCGCCCCCGGGGGATCCCGGGGACGGCTGACACCGCTGTGACGAACAGGACGGTTAGCGGTAGAAGCCGCGGATCACGTCGATGACATACCCGCGCCGCGTATCGACGAGGATCACGTCGTTATAATGCCGCACCCACTGCTGGCCCCAGCCCGCGCGCCGCAGATGGTAGCGGTATGGATCCGCGATGACGTAGCGCGACCCGTAATAAGGCGCGCCGATCCGCAAGCCGGGGCGGAAGGCGGTATAGCCGAACGGCGCATTCCAGTTGCCGCGCGCGTACGTATTCGGGTTCCGGTCACGCCAGCCGCGCCAGTCGTCGCGTCCCCAGTTGCGATCGCGGTCGCGCAGGTCCTCGCGATATTCCTGCCGCGCCTCGCGGACGTCGCGGCGCTGTTCGCGCACGTCGCGCGGGTCGCCGCTGCGATACGCCTGTCGCAGGTCGCGCTGTTCCTCACGGATGTCGCGACGGTCGTGCCGCAGTTCCTGGTACGATTGCGCCTGCGCGGCCACGGGCATCAGCGTGGCGGCGAGCAGGGCGGTGACGACGAATTTACGCATGAATCATCTCCTCCGGTGCGGGCCTGTCGCTGCATCTGAGCACCAGACCTTGAAAGAGACTATGCCCCGATTCGACTGAACACCGCGCGAACACGGATGTCAGCAAAACGTCAGGGTTGTATCAGAGTGTAACGATCCGCCGTAACCGGTCGTTTACGGGGTCTCGCGACCGCCGCCGCTGCCGTTCGGGCCACCACCGGTGTTGCTGCCGCCCGCACCACCGCCGATCGCGCCGACCGTACCGATGTTGCCGAACAGTTCGTCGAAGAAGCTGCGGCGCTTGCCCAGCGTCGGGGTGATCTTGCTCGACGGGCTGATGCTCGCGACCTGCTCCGCCCCGGTGCGGCGCACCGCAGAGACGACGCCGCGATCGTCGAAGCTGATCCGCACCGTGGTCTGCTCGCGGACCTTGGGGTTGTTATACGCGAAATTGCGCGTCTCGCGGCTGATGTAATACCAGTCGCCCTGGTTGAACTGGCTCGTGAAGCTCGGCTTGCCGAGGACCGCGAGCACCGACTGGCGGTTGTCGGTGCCGGTCTGGACCGAATTGACCAGATCGGGATCGATCACATAGCCCTGGTGCGACTTCAGCGGAACGCACGCGCTCCCCCCCACGATGATGGTGGCGGCGAGGACGGCGGCCGTCAGCTGGCGGACGGACTTGAGGCTCATCGACTTCTCCACACCGGCGCGGCACCCAGGGCAGGGCGCGCCATTCCATTGCATCCCGGACGCGATGCCTCAATATGCCGGGAAACGCGGCCAAACAAGGGCAGGCCTTGGGCAACCGCGAGAGGATATGCGTTTGAGCTGGCTATCAAAGGTTTTCGGGCGTGGTGAGGATGATGTCGCGCTCGCGCTCTATCACGCGGTCGTCACGCAGGCGCGGCAGCCGCACTGGTATCAGGCGGGGGGCGTCCCCGACACGATCGACGGTCGGTTCGACATGATCGCGGCGATCCTGTCGCTCGTGCTGCTGCGGCTCGAGCGCGATCCCGCCGCCGCGGCGGGCGCGAGCGCCCGGCTGACCGAGCGGTTCGTCAGCGACATGGACGGGCAATTGCGCGAATCGGGGGTCGGCGACATCGGCGTGGGCAAGCATATCGGCAAGATGATGGGGATGCTCGGCGGGCGGCTGGGCGCGTATCGCGACGGTCTCGCGGCGCGCGACCTGCGCGTGGCGCTCGAGCGCAACCTGTACCGTTCGGGCGCGCCCGCGCCCGCCGCGCTGGCCTATACGCAGGACGCGCTGTTCGCGTTCGACGCGCGCCTCGCGGCCCTTTCGACGACCAGAATCCTTGCGGGAGACATCGCATGACCGCCCCCGAATTTTCACGCACCGAACGCTTCGATACGATCGGCGAGGGCGAACGGACGATCGCGATCACCGCCAACGATGCCGAGCGCGCGGCGCTGGCGAAGCGATTCGACCTGATTTCGGTCGACCGGCTCGAGGCGAAATTCACGGTGCGCCGCGATGCGGCGGGTGTCGTCGCCCGCGGGACGGTCAGCGCGGCGGTGGTGCAGGCCTGCTCGGTCACCGACGATCCGCTGCCCGTGACGGTCGAGGAGCCGATCGCGCTGCGCTTCGTCGACCACGAACCCGATTCGGAGGAAATCGAACTCGATCCCGACGCGCTCGACACGATGGTGTTCGACGGCGCGGCGATCGATCTTGGCGAAGCCGCCGCCGAGACGATGGCGCTGTCGCTCGATCCCTTCCCGCGCGGGCCCAATGCCGCGGCGGCGCTCAAGGCGGCAGGCGTCATCAGCGAGGAAGAGGCCAAGCCCGCGGGCGCGCTCGCGGGGCTGAAGGAGGCGCTGGAGAAGCGACTCGACCGGTCCTGAGGGGGGCGGGCGCTTCAGACCGTCAAGCTCAGCGCTTCCCCGGCGAAGGCCGGGGCCCAGTAGCGAAGGTCGCTGAAACGGAGCTCGGCGTCTGCTCCTCAACGCCCGCCACTGGGCCCCGGCCTCCGCCGGGGAAGCAGTCCGGGCTGTAGCGATTTGCAGGACCGTAGCGGCGCCACGCCCTCAGTCCTCGTCCGGCCCCAGGCTCGCGTCCAGATCGCGCGGCCGCACGAACCTCGTCAACCGCGCCGCGCCCGGCGTGAGATCCCCCCATTCCCCCTCGAACGTCATTTCCGCCATCGTCGCGGTCGGATATTTCGCCTCGAGCGCAACGCGCAGCGGCTCCTCTGACAATGGCACCAGCCACATCGCGAGATCCTCCAGCCCGGGATTATGCCCGACCAGCAGCAGCCGCTCGGTCGCTGCGGGCACCTCATGCACCAGGTCGAGCAGCGTCACCGCCGACGCCAGATAGATCCGCCGGTCCCACGCCGGCGCGAGCGTCCGGCCATAGCCGCTCTCCACTCCGCCGAGCGTCTCGACCACGCGCACCGCGGGCGAGGCGACGACATGGTCGAACGCCAGCCCTGCGCCGCGCAGATGCGTCCCCATCATCGCGGCGGCGCGTTTTCCCTTGGGATTCAATGCCCGATCGAAATCGCGCAGCGTCGGGTCATCCCAGCCCGACTTGGCATGGCGCAGCAGCGTCAGCGTCTTCACGGGCCTTCTCCGTCGTTCAGGCGGTTGCGCGAGCCCCATGCCCCGTTTGCACGACCGAGGGAAGCGCCGCCGCACGCGCGACCGCTTCATCGAGCGTGACGCGCGTGATCGTCACCCCCGGTGGGAAGGCGGTGAGCAACCGCGACGGCATCGCCGACGACAGCAGCACGAACATCCCGTGATCATCCGCGCGGCGGATCAGCCGCCCGAACGCCTGCGCCATCCGCGCGCGGACGATGCGGTCGTCATAGGCCTTGCCGCCGCCCTCGCCGGTCGCCGCCATCCGGCGTGCGGCGTGAAGCACGGTCGGCTTGGGCCACGGCACGCCTTCCAGCACGACGAGCCGCAAAGAGCGCCCGGGCACGTCGACCCCGTCGCGCAAGGCGTCGGTCCCGAGCAGCGACGCCGCCGGGTCATCGCGGAAGATATCGACCAAAGTGCCGGTATCGATCGGGTCGACATGCTGCGCGTAGAGCGGCAGCCCTTCGCGCGCCAGGCGGTCCGCGATCCGCGCATGAACCCCGCGCAACCGTCGGATCGCAGTGAACAGCCCTAGCATCCCCCCGCCGCTCGCAAGGCCAAGCCGCGCATAGGCGTTGGCGAGCGCCGCCATGTCGCCGCGCTTGACGTCGGTGACGATCAACACCTCGGCCTGGTTGGCATAATCGAACGGCGACAGCGCCGCGAACCGGCTCGCGCCGCGCAGCACGTGGTTCGCGCCCGTGCGCGCTTCGGCGACGTCCCAGCCTTCGTCGCTGCTCGCATCGCCGCCGCGCAGCGTGGCGGACGTCACCAGTACGCCATGCGCCTGCTTGAGCACCGTCTCGGCGAATGGCCGGGTCGGGTCGAGCCAGTGGCGGTGGAGCCCGACGTCGTAATCGCGCCCCTCGACCCGGTCGACCGCCATCCAGTCGACGAAGTCGGGCGAGGCCGGTCCGCCGATCCGCGTCAGCAGCGACAGCCACGCCGCGACCGTATCCGCGCGCCACGCGAGCGACGCGACCGCACCCTCGATCCGCGCGCGCGCCTGTCCGTCCATCCAGTCGGGCCCTTCCTCGAGCACCGCCTCGAGCCGCCGCCCAAGCGCGACCAGCGGGCGCACCAGCGCATCGAGCGCCTCGGCGGCAGGTGCTGCGGCTTCGATCAAGGCGGGGTCGGGCTCGGCGAGTTCGGTTTCCAGGCCATAGCCCGCATCGCCCTCGGCCTCGGCGCGCGCATAGGTCAGCCCGCGCACCGCCGCGAGCAGCGCCTCGACCGGCCCGAACGGCGCGCCCTCCCCGAGCCGTTGCAACCAGCCGTCGCTGGCGAGCGCATGCGCCGCGACGACCGCATCGGTAATCGCGCGGCCGCCCGCCTCGTCGTAACTCGCGACGTCGGACAGTCGCGCCGCAAGCCCGCGCCGCCGCCCGCGCCCGCCCGATTCGGGACCGATCACCCACCGGCGCAGCTCGATCGTCTCGGCACCGGTCAGCGCAGTCGAGAACATCGCGTCGGCGGCGTCGAAAATGTGGTGCCCCTCGTCGAACACATAACGCGTCGGGCGAGTCGTCTGCTCGCGCCCGCGCGCGGCATTGACCATCACCAGCGCGTGGTTGGCGATCACCAGATCGGCATCGGCACTCGCGCGCGCGGCGCGTTCGATGAAGCACTTCCGGTAATGCGGGCAGCCCGCATAGACGCACTCGCCGCGCCGGTCGGTCAGCGCGGTCGATCCGTTGCGGCGGAACAGCGTGGTCAGCCAGCCGGGCAGGTCGCCCCCGACCATGTCGCCGTCCGCGGTATAGGCTGCCCAGCGCGCAACCAGTTGCGCGAGGATCGCCGCGCGCCCGGCGAACCCGCCCTGCAACGCGTCTTCCAGATTGAGCAGGCACAGGTAATTCTCGCGCCCCTTGCGCGTCACGACCTTGGCCTTGCGGACGGTCGCATCGGGGAACAGCCGCGCGCTTTCCTGCCCCAATTGCCGTTGCAGCGCCTTGGTGAAGGTCGACACCCACACCGCGCCGCCCGCCTGCTCCGCCCAGAGCGACGCGGGCGCGAGATAGCCGAGCGTCTTGCCGATCCCGGTGCCCGCTTCCGCCAGCACCATGTTGGGCGCGCCCTGCGTCATCCGCGGCGCGAACGCCTCGCGCGCAGCCTGAGCATAGGCGCGCTGGCCGGGGCGCTGCTCGGCGGCGCTGCCGGTGAGCGTCGCGAGCCGCGTCTGCGTCTGGTCGGCATCGAGCGATACGGTGCGCGGGGCCGGGCGCGGCGCGCCCTCGGACCATTCGGGCAGCTTTGTATAAAGCCAGCGTTCGGCCACCTTGGGCTTGGGGAGCCGGTCGACCAGCAGCGGTGCCCAGGTCCAGCGCAGCTTGAACAAGGATTGCGCGGCGGTCCACGCGCCTTCGCGCTCGGGCCAGTCGTCCGATCCGATCATCCCGAGCAGCGCTTCGGTCGCGGCGCGGAGGGATTGCGCGATCTCGGCGTCGGTCTCGGGCGCGTCGAGCCCCGCGACACGCGCCAGCCCGCGCGGGGTCGGCACCATGAAGCGCGCAGGGCACAGGAAAGCGTAGAGTTCGAGCAGGTCGAGCCCCGACAGATCGGCATAGCCCAGCCTTTGCCCGATCAGCGCGGCGTTGAGCAGGATGACGGGGGTGTCGGCGGCGATGCGGATCGCCTCGCCCCGCCCGATCGGGCGGGTGCCGTTCGCATCGGCGATCCAGATGCCACTGTGGCTGGCATGCAGGGCAGGATAGGGAAGCGCGCTCACCGGACTGCTATCGCGCGCGCGGAACGGAATGGCAACGGTTTGCGCGTCCCGCACGGCGTTCACCCCCGCCAAACGCACCCCGCGCCATCCACTCGTCCTCCGGCAACCGGGGAACCTGACCTTGCACCGCGTCCGCCGCTTTCCCCCGCCCGATCCCCGCGATACAGCAGCCGCAATGCGCCAAAGCCCGCCCCCATCGCCCCCGGCCGCCGGGATCACCCGTCGCGGCCTGTTGATCGGGGGCGGCGCGGGCGTGGGGTTGGTGCTCGCGTGGGCGGTATGGCCGCGAAAATATCTCCCCAACCTCACTGCAGATCCGGGCGAGACGATCTTCGGCGCGTGGATCAAGATCGGCACCGACGGGCATGTCACCGTCGCAGTCCCGCAGGCCGAGCACGGGCAGGGCGTCTACACCGCGCTCCCGCAGATCGTCGCGGATGAACTCGGCGCGGACTGGCGGACTATCGCGGTCGAACCGGCACCGATCAACCCGCTCTACGGCAACCCGCTCGGCGCGACCGACCTGCTCGAGACCGTCCCCGGGACGCTTGCGGCGCGCTGGCAGGGCACCACGATGCTGACCGCAGGATCAAGCTCGGTTCGCCGTTTCGAGGACGACCTGCAACAGGCAGGCGCGGCGGCGCGCGTCCTGTTGTGCAAGGTCGCCGCCGCGCGCTGGCAGGTCGACTGGCAGGCGTGCGACACCAGCGCTGGGTTCGTCACCCACGGCAAGGACCGGTTGCGCTTCGCCGAGCTTGCGGCGGAAGCGGCGGGGGGCACGCTTCCCGAGGCGCTGCCGATGCGAGTCAATCAGGACGACAGCCGCCTCTCCGGCCAATCGCTCCCGCGGCTCGACGCGCCCGCCAAGCTCGACGGCTCGGCCAATTTCGCGGGCGACGTCCGGCTGCCCGACATGGTGTTCGCGAGCATCCGGCAGGGGCCGGCAGGGGACTCGAAACTCCGCCGTGTCGATCGCGCGGCGGCGGACCGGATTCCGGGCGTGCTCCAGGTCGTCACCAACGATCGCTGGGTCGCGGCGATCGGCAACAGCTGGTGGGCGGCGAACCGCGCGCTCGATGCGCTCGCACCACGTTTCGAGACACGCGGGGCGATCGTCAGCAGCGCCTCGATCGACACCGCGCTCAGGACCGCGCTCGCCGCGCCGGGCAAGCGGGTCGCGGCGGTCGGCGATGTCGATGCGGCGTTCAAGGACGCGAGGCTCGTCACCGCCGACTACACCGTCGGGCTCGCCCCGCATGCTGCGCTCGAGACGATGACCGCGACCGCGCGGTTCGACGGCGGGCGGCTCGAACTGTGGCTCCCGACGCTCGCCCCCGGGATCGCGCGCGATGCCGCAGCGGCGGCGGCGGGGATTGCGGCGGACAGGGTCGTCATCCATCCGATGCTGATCGGCGGGTCGTTCGGCGCGAACCTCGATCATGCCTGCGCCGAGCAGGCCGCGGTGCTCGCGGTGACGCTCAAGCGCCCGGTCCAGCTCACCTGGTCGCGAGTCGAGGATATGCTCCACGATCGCTTCCGCCCGCCCGCGTCGGCGCGGATGGCGGCGCGGCTCGGCGCCAACGGCCAGATCCTCGGCTGGCACGCGCGGATCGCAGCACCCGCGACCGGGCAGGAGATTGCCGCGCGGCTGTTCGTGCACGATACCGGCCTGCGCACTGCGCACGCGCTGACGCCGACGGGCGACCCCTATGCGGTCGCGGGCGCGCTGCCGCCGTATCGCATGGCGGCCTGTGCGATCGACCATCACCCCGCCGAGATCGGCGTGCCGACCGGGCACTGGCGCTCGGGCGCGCACAGCTACACTGCGTTCTTCACCGAATGTTTCCTCGACGAACTCGCGCATCTGAGCGGGATCGAGGCGCTGTCGTTCCGGATCGGGTTGCTCGGCGGCAATCCGCGGCTTGCGCGCTGCCTGTCGACCGCGGCGGCGCTCGGCGGCTGGGAAGGCGGGATCGCGGGGAGCGGGCAGGGGATCGCCTGCCACAGCTTCCGCGGCAGCCATATCGCGGTGCTGGTCGAGGCGCATGTCGGCGAAGGCGGCGCGGTCAGCGTTGACCGGATCGTCGCCGCGGTCGATTGCGGGCGGCAGATCAACCCCGATCTGGTACGCCAGCAGATCGAGGGCGGATTGCTGTTCGGCATGGCAGCGGCGACCGGCGGATCGACCGGCTTCGCGCTCGGCCTGCCCACGGCGCGCGGCCTCGCCGACCTCGACCTGCCACGCCTCGCCGACACCCCCGACATCACGGTCGAGCTCATCTCGAGCGAGGCCGATCCGGGCGGCGTCAGCGAACTCGCGGTGCCGCCGGTTGCGCCCGCGATTGCCAATGCGCTGCAAGCCGCTACGGGCTATCGTCTGCGCGGTCTTCCGCTCGTTCCGGGATCCAAGTGATGCAAGCTGTTCTCCCCGCCGGCCATCCGCCGGTGAAGCCCCGCCGGATCGGCGTGTTGCTGACCAATCTCGGGACGCCCGACGGCTCCGACGTCCGCTCGGTCAAACGCTATCTCGGCGAATTCCTGTCGGACCGGCGCGTGGTCGAGATTCCGCCGCTGCTGTGGCAGCCGATCCTGCGCGGGATCATCCTCAACACCCGCCCCAAGAAGTCGGCGCACGCCTATTCGATGGTGTGGACCGAGGACGGCTCGCCGCTCGCCGCGATCACCAAGGCGCAGAACACCGCGCTCCAGGGCGCGTTCGGGCCGGACGTGGTGGTCGACTGGGCGATGCGCTACGGCAAGCCCGCGATCGGCGAACGGTTGCAGGCGATGAAGGACGCTGGCTGCGACCGCATCCTGATCGCGCCGCTCTACCCGCAATATTGCGCCGCGACGACCGCGACCGCGAACGACAAGGCGTTCGCCGAACTGGCGAAAATGCGCTGGCAGCCCGCGCTGCGCACGCTCCCGCCCTATCATGACGAGCCCGCCTATATCGAGGCGCTCGCGCAATCGATCGAGGAAGGCGTCGCCGCGCTCGACTTCGAGCCCGACGCGCTGATCGCGAGCTTCCACGGGATGCCCAAGCGCACGCTCGAACTCGGCGATCCCTATCATTGCCATTGCCAGAAGACCGGGCGGTTGCTCGGCGAACGGCTCGGCAAGAAGCTGATCGTGTCGTTCCAGTCGCGTTTCGGCCCGGCGAAATGGCTCGAACCCGCGACCGATCTGACGCTCGAGGAACTGCCCGCGCAGGGGATCAGGAAGGTCGCGATCTTCGCGCCGGGCTTCTCCGCCGACTGCCTCGAGACGCTCGAGGAACTCGCGATCCGCGGGCGCGAGAGCTTCGAGGAAAAGGGGGGTACGCATTTCGCGTATATTCCGTGCCTTAACGCCAGCGATATCGGTATCAAAATGTTGCGTACTTTACTCGCGCGCGAACTTGAAGGCTGGGCCAACCCCGCATAGCAAGGGAGCGGGACTGAAAGATCCAGCAGGAGAGAAGGCATGGCACGCGTCGCGATCGTAACCGGCGGAACCCGCGGTATCGGCGAGGCGATCAGCCTTGCGCTCAAGGATGCGGGGATGACCGTCGCCGCCAATTACGCGGGCAATGACGAACGCGCGCAGGCCTTTACCGAACGCACCGGAATCGCCGCCTTCAAATGGGACGTGTCGGATTACGAAGCGTGCCAGGCGGGCTGTGCGCAGGTCGTCGAACAGCTCGGGCCGGTCGACGTGCTCGTCAACAATGCGGGCATCACGCGCGACGGGACGATCATGAAGCTCAGCTACCAGGCGTGGAAAGAGGTGATCGACACCAACCTCGGCGGCTGCTTCAACATGGCCAAGGGCGTGTTCCCGGGGATGCGCGACCGCAAATGGGGGCGGATCGTCAACATCGGGTCGATCAACGGGCAGGCCGGGCAATATGGCCAGGTCAATTACGCCGCCGCCAAGTCGGGCATCCACGGCTTCACCAAGGCGCTCGCGCAGGAAGGCGCGCGCGCCGGGGTGACGGTCAACGCGATCGCACCCGGCTATATCGACACCGACATGGTTGCCGCGGTCCCCGCCGACGTGCTCGAGAAGATCGTCGCGAAAATTCCCGTCGGAAGGCTCGGTCAGGCGAGCGAAATCGCGCGCGGGGTTGCGTTTTTATGCTCGGAAGAGGGCGGATTCGTCACCGGATCGACGCTGAGCATCAACGGCGGGCAGCACATGTATTGAGCACGCCCGCTCCGGCGGCACCGTGCGGGTGCCGTCGCCGCCGCGCACGTGGCGGCTTGTTTCTACCCGAACCGACACGGTAAGGGCCTCGGATGCAGGCGAATACCGCACCACTCCATTGGTGGCAGACACGCACGTTCGTCGCGCTGATGGCGCTGGCGGCGATCGTCCCGTTGCTGCGTCCCGAGATCGCGCCGCTGGTCGACCTGCCGGGGCATATGGGCCGGTACCGTGTCCAGCTCGAGATCGGCGACCATCCGTGGCTTGAAAACTGGTATAATTTCAGCTGGCAACTGATCGGCAACCTCGGGATCGACATTCTGGTCATCCCGCTGTCGAAGCTGTTCGGGCTGGAACTGTCGGTCAAGCTGATCATCATGACGATCCCGCTGATGATCGTGACGGGATATCTGTGGATCGCGCGCGAGGTGCACGGGCGGATTCCGCCGACCGCCTTGTTCGCCTTGCCAATCGCCTACAGTTTCCCGATCCACTTCGGCTTCGTGAACTTCGCGCTTTCGATGGCGATCGCGCTCAATCTCTATGCCCTGTGGCTGCGGCTCGCGCGGCTCGGGCATTTGCGGCTCCGCGCGGCGATCTTCGTTCCGCTCTCCTGCTTCTTGTGGGTGTGCCATACCTTCGGCTGGGGCGTGCTCGGCGTGCTCGCCTTCTCGGGCGAGCTGATCCGCCAGCATGACGTACGCGGCCAGCGCGGCGTAAAGAGCTGGTTCAAGGCGATTTTTTATGCCGGGCTCGGCTGCCTTCCGCTTGCGCTGCCGCTCGTGCTGATGGTCGTTTGGCGCAGCGGCGAGCATGTCGGCGGACAGACCGCGGACTGGTTCGACTGGCGCGCCAAGATCCGCTGGATGACGATGACGTTCCGCGATCGCTGGATCACCTTCGATATCGCGTCGATCGCGGTGGTGCTTCTGATTTTGTTCAAGGGAATCCGCGACCCGAGCATTCAATATTCGCGTAACCTGTTGTTATCTGCGCTTTTTCTTCTGCTCGTCTTTATCGTGTTGCCGCGCATCGTGTTCGGCTCGGCCTATGCCGACATGCGGCTCGCGCCGTTCATGCTCGGGATCGCGGTGATCGCGCTGCGCCCCAAGCCCGGCCTGTCGATCCGCGGCAGTGCAACCTTGGCCGCTTTGGGCCTTGCCTTCGTACTGGCGCGGACCGGCGCGACGACCGTCAGCTTCTGGCTGTTCGCGAACGATTACGACCGCGAACTCAAGGCGCTCGACCGGGTCCCCACGGGAGCGCGGCTGGTGTCGTTCGTCGGCGAGCAATGCGGCAACCCGTGGGTGATGAGCCGGCTCGAACATCTCCCCGCGATCGCGCTCGAGCGGCGGCTGGCCTATTCCAACGACCAATGGTCAATGGCGGGCGCGCAGTTGCTGACCACGCGTTACGTCGCCGCTCGCGGGTTCGCGCACGATCCGTCGCAGATCGTCACCAGCGTCCAATGTCCGCGCGAATGGTGGCGCCCGATCAACATGTCGATGGCGCGCTTCCCACGCGATGCGTTCGATTACGTCTGGCTGATCCGCCCACCCGCCTACGATCCGCGCTTCAACGAAGGGCTGGTGCCGATCTGGCGCGACGGGACGAGCGTCCTGTTCCGCGTCGATCACGGCGCGCCGGGGATCAAGGTCAGCGACGAATCGCTCCGGCTGCGCTCACGCCCGATGCCCTCGCCCTTCTGATTCAACCGCGACGGAACGGAGTCAGTTCGCCGAGATATTCTTGGTCCGCCTCGACCGAAGCGCGTTCGCGCGCAAGGAAATCGGCGATCGCGCGACGGAAGTTGCGGTCCGGGATGTAATGCGCGGACCAGGTCGGCACGGGGACATAGCCGCGCGCCAGCTTGTGTTCCCCCTGCGCGCCCGCCTCGACCGTCCTGAGCCCGCGCGCGATGGCGGCGTCGATCGCCTGATAATAGCATAGCTCGAAATGGAGGAACGGGACGTCCTCACTACAGCCCCAATAGCGGCCGTAGAGCGTCTCCTCCCCGATCAGGTTGAGCGCCCCCGCGATCGGGCGGCCATCGCGCTCGGCGAAGATCAGCAGCACCTTGTCCGGCATCGTCTGCCCCAGCAGCGTGAAGAAGCGTCGCGTCAGATACGGCTGCCCCCATTTGCGCGCACCCGTGTCCTGATAGAAACGCCAGAATGCGTCCCAATCGGCTTCGCTGATGTCTGCGCCCGTCACATGGCGGATCGTCAGCCCCTCGACCGCAGCGGCGCGCTCCTTGCGGATCGCCTTGCGCTT
>CAZNQA010000062.1:0-18957 GCA_964575105.1 uncultured Stakelama sp. | reverse complement strand
GGATCTTCCTCGGTCTCGTCGCGCAGTTCCATCAAATCCTTGTGGCGGAACATCGCATTACCGTCGAACGCGACCTTCGCGTCGAGCACCATCAGCTTATTGTCTTCGGTGACGGCGAGCGGGTTGATCTCGATCTGCTCGGCGTCGGTGCCCATGAACGCATCATACAGCTTGGACGCGACGTTCGCGGCCTGCTTGGCGAGATCGCCCTTGAGCTCGAGCGCGGCTGCGACCGCACGGCCATGATGCGGCTGGAAGCCAGTCGCCTGGTCGATGTCGATCGCGTGGATCTTCTCGGGCGTGTCGTGCGCGACGGTCTCGATGTCCATTCCGCCCTCGGTCGAGGCAACCATCGACACCCGGCCGGTGGCGCGGTTGACGAGCAATGCGAGGTAGAATTCCTTGGCGATGTCGACGCCGTCGGTGACGTACAGGCGGTTGACCTGCTTGCCCGCGTCGCCGGTCTGGATCGTCACCAGCGTGTTGCCGAGCATGTCGGTCGCGGCTGCGCGAACGTCGTCAGCGGTCTTGGCGAGGCGGACACCGCCCTTTGCGTCGGGGCCGAGTTCCTTGAACTTGCCCTTGCCGCGGCCGCCCGCGTGGATCTGTGCCTTGACGACATAGAGCGGCCCGGGGAGCTTCTCACAGGCTGCAACCGCTTCCTCGACCGACATGGCGGAGAAGCCCGCCGGAACCGGCACGCCGAATTTCGCCAGGAGTTCCTTGGCCTGATATTCGTGGATGTTCATGGGTTCGTGCCTTTCACGGGTCGAGTTTGCGTGTGCCTTAAGCACAGCGAGCGCGGTGAATCCACCCCTTGCAAGGCTCGCCTTGGTCGCGCGGGTCGCCTATGGGGGCTGTCATGTCGTGGATTTCGGGCCTTGCGCTGTTTCTGGTCACCGTCGTCGGGATGGAGGCGTTCGCCTATGCGGCGCACCGCTGGATCATGCACGGGCCGGGCTGGTTGCTCCACGCCAGCCATCATGCGCCGCGCACTGGCGCGTTCGAGCTCAACGACTGGTATGCCGCGATTTTCGCGGTGCCGTCGTTCTTCCTGATCTTCGGCGGGTTGCAGCTTGGCTGGTGGCCGGGGTGCGTGTGGATCGGTGCCGGGGTCGCGGCCTATGGCGCGATCTATTTCGGGTTTCACGACATCATCGTGCATCGTCGCCTGCCGACGCGGTATCTGCCAAAGTCGGCGTATATGAAGCGCATCGTCCAGGCGCACCGGCTGCATCACGTGGTCGAGACCAAGGACGGGAGCGTCAGCTTCGGGTTCCTCGTCGCGCAGCGCCCGGAGGATCTGAAGGCGGAGCTCAAGCGCCGCCAGCGCGCGGGCGTCCGTGCGCCGGGGCGGCAGCGCGATCCGATTCACTGAGCATTTTCGGGGCCACCAATTCTCTTCCTCCGTCATCCCCGCGGAGGCGGGGATCCATACGGGCTGGCCGCTATGACTGCGGACCGTTGCGCTAATGGATTCCCGCCTTCGCGGGAATGACGGAGGTGGGATGGGACGGGGTCCCCAATCCCTCAGTCGAACAGCGACGACACCGAACTTTCGTCCGCGATCCGGCGGATGGCTTCCGCCAGCAGCGGTGCGATCGTCAGGTTGCGAATTCGCTTGGCCCCCTTGATCACTTCGTGCGTCCCGATCGAATCGGTGATCACCAGTTCCTCGAGCGCCGAGCCTTCGACTCGCGCGACCGCGCCGCCCGACAGCACGCCGTGCGTCACATAGGCTGCGACGCCCTCCGCACCCGCCTGCTTGAGCGCGGCGGCGGCGTTGCACAGCGTTCCCGCCGAATCGACGATATCGTCGATCAGGATGCAGAAGCGGCCCTCGACCTCGCCGATGATGTTCATCACTTCGGACTCGCCAGCGCGCTCGCGGCGCTTGTCGACGATCGCGAGCGGGGCGTTGTCGAGCCGCTTCGCCAGCGCGCGCGCGCGGACCACGCCGCCGACGTCGGGCGAGACGACCATCAGGTTGCGGCTGCCGTAGCGCGTCAGGATATCTGCGGACATCACGGGTGCGGCGAACAGATTGTCGGTCGGGATATCGAAGAAACCCTGGATCTGCCCGGCGTGGAGATCGACCGACAGGACGCGGTCGGCACCCGCGACGGTGATGAGGTTGGCGACGAGCTTGGCCGAGATCGGGGTACGCGGGCCGGGCTTGCGGTCCTGCCGGGCATAGCCGAAATACGGCACCACCGCGGTGATCCGCTTGGCCGACGCGCGCTTGAGCGCATCGATGCAGATCAGCAATTCCATCAGATTGTCGTTGGCGGGGTAGCCGGTCGACTGGATCACGAAGACATCCTCGCCGCGGACGTTCTCGTGGATCTCGACGAACACTTCCTCGTCGGCGAAGCGGCGGACGCTCGCCTGGGTCAGCGGAATCTCGAGATAGGCGGCGATATCGCGCGCCAAGGGCAGATTGGCGTTCCCGGTCAGAAGTTTCATGTGCGGCCGCCCTATAGTGCATGACAAAATCGCGACTCCCTTAGAAGCGCGGGGCGGATCGCGAAAGGGGGCGGGGGACAAACCTTCCCCCCGCTTGCCCCGGATCGCGCCGGTGCGTAGGCCACGCACATGACCGTTCGCACCCGTTTCGCGCCATCCCCCACCGGGGACCTCCACGTCGGCAATATCCGCGCCGCGCTCCACAACTGGTTGTGGGCGCAAGCGCAGGGCGGGCAGTTCTGGCTGCGGATCGACGATACCGATGCGGAGCGCAGCGAGGAGCGTTTCGTCGACGCGATCCGTGCCGATCTCGCGTGGCTCGGTCTCGTGCCCGATGGCGAGGAACGCCAGTCGGCGCGGTTTGCCTTGTATGAAGCGCGGTTCGAGGCGTTGCGCGCTGCGGGGCGGGTGTATCCCGCGTACGAGACGTCGCAGGAGCTCGACCTCAAGCGCAAGATCGCGGCGGGGCGCGGGCTTCCGCCGATCTACGATCGCGCGGCGCTCGCGCTGACCGACGCGGATCGCGCCGCGTTCGAGACCGAGGGCGTCCAGCCGCACTGGCGCTTCAAGCTCGACCACGCCACACCGATCGTGTGGGACGATCTGATCCGCGGGCCCCAGAAGTTCGACGCCGCGACGATGAGCGACCCGGTGATCCGTCGCGCCGACGGTTCGTGGCTCTACATGCTGCCCTCCGCGATCGACGATGCCGAAATGGGGATCACGCATGTCGTGCGCGGCGAGGACCATGTCTCGAACACTGCGCTCCAGTTGCAGATGTTCGCGGCGATGGGCGTCGCCGCGCCCGCCTTCGCGCATGAGGCGCTGCTGACCGGGGCGGAAGGCAAATTGTCCAAGCGGCTCGGCTCGCTCGGTGTCGTGCATTTCCGCGAGATCGGGATCGAGCCCGAGGCGGTGCGCGCGTTGCTCGCGCGAATCGGGACGAGCTTGCCGGTCGAGCCGCTGGTCGGCACCGACGCGCTGGTCGAGAGCTTCGACTTCGCCAGATTCGGCCGCGCACCCGCGCGGTTCGACGAGGCGGAGCTCGCCGGGCTCAACGCCAAGATCGTCCACCAGCTCGATTTCGCGCAGGTCGCCGAGCGGCTTCCCGCCGGGATGGGCGAAGCGGAATGGGCGGCGGTGCGGCCCAATCTGACGACCGTCGCGGAAGCCGCCGACTGGTGGCGCGTGATCGAAGGGCCGATCACCGTGGAGCGCGACCCCGCCGATGCGGACTTCCTCGAGTCGGCGGCGCGCATGATCAACGTCATCGCGTGGGACGCCGACCCGTGGCACGCGCTGACCGCCGCGCTCAAGGCCGAGACCGGGCGAAGCGGCAAGACGCTGTTCCTGCCGCTGCGCCGCGCGCTGACCGGGCTCGATCACGGGCCTGACATGAAGGCGCTGTTGCCGCTGATCGGACAGGATCGTGCGCGGGAACGTCTCGCCGCGACATGAGACAATGTCTCTTGTGCTATAAAGGTTATGATGTAACATCCTCCGCAGTCCCGGCGCAGACCGGGCGGTCTCAGGTGGAGATGAGCGCATGTACGCAGATCGCTATTCCCGGCCCGGCGGACTCAATCCCGGCGGCCTCGCCTTCGCGCTCGGCGCGAGCGGGGTGCTGCTGTTCGGGCTGTCGCTGACCGCGCCGCATTTCGTGCGGCATATCGACCCGACGATGCTCGTGAAGAACATCCCGCTGCCGACCGATCCACCCCCGCCCGAACACCCGAGACTGCAGCCGACCGCGCTGTCGAAGATCGCGACCCCAAAACCGATCGATCACGTCGACGTGACCGATCCACCGATCCCGGTCACCACCAGCGGTCTCACCGGGGTCAATATCGATCTGCCGCCGATGAGCGGTGCGGCCAGTTCCGGCGATACCGGAACCACGGGGACGATCCCGCTGCCGCCTCCGCCGGTGCTGACCGCGGCGCGGATCGACTCGCGCTATCGCGACTCGTTCCAGCCCGCCTATCCCGCCGACGAACGGCTTGCCGAACATGAGGGCCGTGTCGTGGTGCGCGTGCTGGTCGGCACGGACGGGCGGGTGAAGCAGGTCGAGGCGATCAGTGCGGCGTCGCCAGCGTTCCTCGAAGCGACCCGTCGCCAGGCGCTGACCCGGTGGCGCTTCACGCCGGCAACGCGCGACGGGGTCGCGGTCGAGGCGTGGCAGCAGATGGCGGTGCGCTTCCAGCTCGGACAGGAATGAGGGGCGGCGGCACCCTCCGTGCCGCCACGCGACATCGGTCCGCATCCGGCGCCGCGAAAGTGCCGGTGCGTCCAGTGGCAAGGCCATGTCGTTAACCATTGCTTCCTAAGACATCCGTGCCACCGGTTCGAGCGGTGGCGCGACCAGGAAGCGCGAAATGACAGGTTTTCCCCCGAACCGAGCCGTGAGCCATCCGCTCGACACGCCGTTCCTGCTGTACGGTGTGCTATGTTTCGTCGCCGGGATGGCAATGTACGTCACCGGCGTGCTGCTCGTTTTCCCGCGCTATCTGCTCAACCTCCACGCGCTGCTGGATCCGGTCGCGGGATGGCTGGTGTGGTATAGCGGGGTGCCGATCATGATCGGCATCGTGCTGGCGTTATTCGATCTGCTGTACATGCACCAGCACAAGAAGCCCGATGTTCCGGTCCGCTATATCCCGGTGAAGCGGCGGCGCGTTACCGTGGCGCTGACGGCGTATAACGACGAGGACAGCATCGCCGGCGCGGTCGAGGATTTTCTTGCGCATCCGCTGGTCGAGCGAGTCATCGTCGTCAGCAACAACAGCCGCGACGCGACCTTCGAGCGCGCCGAGGCGGCCGGCGCGCTGACCTTCAACGAGGCGGCACCCGGCTATGGGCGCTGCGTGTATCGCTGCCTCAGCGAAGCGGTGAAGTTCGACGACACCGAATTCGTGGTATTGTGCGAAGGCGACAGCACGTTTCGCGCGTATGATGTCGAAAAGCTGCTGGCCTACGCCCCCCACGCCGACGTCGTGAACGGCTCGCGGATCGTCGAGCCGTTGCGGCAGTATCTGACGCAGCTGACCGTCTTCATGTATTACGGCAACCTGTTCGTCGGGAAGCTGCTCGAGGCCAAGCACCTTGGCCGTGGCACGATCACCGATGTCGGGACGACGTACAAATTGTGCCGTCGCGACGCGCTGATCGCGCTGCTGCCGCATCTCAATCCTGCGGTGAACCTCGAGTTCAACGCGCATTTCCTCGATACCGCGCTCCGCCGTGGCTTGCTGTTGCTCGAGTGCCCGATCACGTTCCATGCGAGAGTCGGGCTTAGCAAGGGCGGTAACGTCAACAACTGGCGCGGCTTTGCGGTGGGGACGCGGATGATCTACGGCCTGCTGTCGGACTGGAAGCGCTTCGCATGAGCGGCGACTATCACGCATCCCGGCTGACCGAGGACCACCGCCGCGGGGCGGTATGGCGTGCGTTGTGGCGCTATGTCTTCCGCCACCGCATCGCCGCCGACGCCTGCGTGCTCGATCTCGGCGCGGGCTATGGCGACTTCATCAACAACGTCAGCGCGCGCCGCCGGATCGCGGTCGACACCTGGCCCGGGCTCGCCGACCATGTCGCGCCCGGGGTCGAGGCGATCGTCTCCCCCGTCACCGAGCTCGGCGCGATTGCCGATGGCACGGTCGATTTCGCCTTCGCCTCCAATCTGTTCGAGCATCTGCCTCAGGATGCGTTCGTTGCTGCGTTGCACGAAATCCGGCGCACCCTGTCGCCGCGTGGCACGCTGACGATCTTGCAGCCGAATTATCGCTATGCTTTCCGCGAGTATTTCGACGATTACACCCATGTCGCGGTCTATTCGCACATCAGCCTCGCCGATCTGCTGACCGCGCATGGCTGGGACGTGATCGAGGTGCGCCCGCGGTTCCTGCCGCTGACGGTCAAGTCGCGGCTCCCGGTGTGGCCGTGGCTGATCGGTGCCTATCTCGCCTCGCCGCTGAAGCCGATGGGCAAGCAGATGCTCGTCGTGGCGCGTCCCCGGTGATCGTTGCGACGTCGCGGGGGGATTTGCGGTTGTGGGCGCTGCGGATCGGGGTCGCGGTCGCGGTCGTCCTGCTCGCGCTCGACCTCGTCCGGCTGATCGGTACCGGGCTGCGCGCGGTCCAATATGCGTATGACCTCGATTATGGCGAGGGAATCGTCTGGCAACAGATGATCAATATCGTCGCGGGTGCGGGCTATGCGCCGCTCGGCGTGTTTCCCGCGATCGTCTATCATTACCCACCGGTCTATCACCTCGTCGTCGGCGCGGTCGCGCAGGCGTTCGGCAGCGACGGGCTCGCGACCGGCCGGATGGTTTCGTTGCTGTCGACGCTCGCCTCGATCGGGCTGGTGGGGCGTCTCGCCTTCGCGATGATCCCGGCGGAGGAGCCGCGCCGCGTGCGGTTGCTGGCGGCGGCGATCGCGGGGGGATGCCTCGCGCTGTCACCGCCGATCCTCCACTGGTCGAGCCTGATGCGAGTCGACATGCTGGCGGGCGCATTCTCGCTCGCGGGTCTCGCGCTGACGCCGGGGGCGGCGAATCGCCCGCTGCGGCTTGCGCTGGCGGCGCTGTGCTTCGTGCTGGCGATCTATACCAAGCAGACCTCGATCGCCGCCCCCGCCGCGGCGTTCGTCGCCTTGTGGCTCGCGCGGCCGCGGGCGGCGTGGATGCTGCTGGGATGGTGCGCGGCGCTCGGGCTGGGGATCCTCGGGGTGCTGAGTGTGATGAGCCACGGCGGTTTCCTGCGGCATACCTTGCTCTACAATCTGAACCGGCCCGATCTGTCGCGCGCGCAGATCGTGGCGTTCGCGATCCTGGTGCATATCGGCATCCTGACGATTGCCGCTCTGGGAGTCGTAGCGGTCTGCCGCACCCTGCGATCCCCGACCGTCGCGGCGCTGCGCCGGAAAGTGACGACCGACCCGGGTGCGTTCGCGGCGTTGCTGATGCTGGGCTTCCTCCTTCTCAAGACCGCGATGCTGCCAACGATCCTCAAGTCCGGCAGCAACGACAATTACCTGATCGAATGGCTGTACGCCGCAGCCGCCTTTGTCGGGATCGGCGTCGTGCCGCTGGTGGAGGCGGTCTTCACCGGCAGCCGGCGGCCATCGTTGCTGCTTGTCGCGATGATGACGATCGGGGTCCCGATCCAGGCGTATCACATTCTGGTCGGTCGGAACCCGAGCGACATGACGCTTTCCTACGCGCCTGTGGTCGAGCGGATCGCGCGGTCGACGCGCCCGGTCGTGTCGGATGACATGGTGCTGCTGATCCGCGGCGGCCAGCCGGTGCGGTGGGAGCCTGCGATCGCGGCGGAACTCGGGCATGCGGGCGTTTACGACGAAGCCGGTTTCGCCCGGCTCGTCCGCGCGGGGAAGTTCGGGTTCTTCGCGACCGTTGGGGACCGCGGGGACCGGCTTTACGACGAACGCTACAATCCGGTCGTCGCGGATGCGATCGACGCGGCCTATCCCCGCCGCGAACGGTATCACGACCTGGTGCTCCACCTGCCGCGCTAGGCGAACGGCCGCGTCGGCGGGCGGGATGACGGTCGCGGTCCCGCACGGGGCTGGCGCCGCCCCCCGGCCGCGCCTATCTTCGGGTCATGAAGTTCCTGCAATATCTCTCGCCCCGGCAGGCGTGGCGCGATGTCCGCTCCTATGTGACGACGCGGCGGCCGCATCAGCTCGGTTTCATGGGGGTCGCGCTCGCGTTGACCTATGTCATGATCATGGGCGTGATCTATGAATCGCGGATCCCGCCCAAGCCGTATCACCGCGACATCATCTACGTGCAGAACTGGCGGCTCGACCGGACCGATGCGCAGATCATCGCGCAGCAGAAGATCGACGGCGCGGAGAAGGCGAAGCAGGACGCCGAGCTCAAGCGGCTTCAGGATGAACGCAAGGCGCAGTTCAAGAAGGTTAACGACGGGCTCAAGGCCTGGGGAATCTAAGGCGTGGACGATTCCCGCTGGATCGACGCGGCGCTCGCGCTCGCGTCGCGCGGTCGCGGGCGGACCGCGCCCAATCCGAATGTCGGCTGCATCATCGTCGCGTCGGCAGAGGGAGGGGGCAAGGTCGTCGGGCGCGGCTGGACTCAACCCGGCGGGCGTCCGCATGCCGAGGCGATGGCGCTTGCGCAGGCGGGCGAGAAGTCGCGCGGCGCGACTGTGTATGTGACACTCGAACCGTGCGCGCATGTCTCGCCGCGCGGGCCGGCTTGCGCCGACCTGCTGATCCTGTCGAACGTCGCGCGTGTCGTCGTGGCGATGGGCGACCCCGACGTCCGGACCAATGGCGCGGGGATCGCGCGGTTGCGCGAGGCGGGAATCATCGTCGACGTCGGCACGGGCGAGGCGGCGGCCCGCGCGCAGATCGCCGGGTTCCTCACGCGGCTTGCGCTCAAGCGGCCGCATGTCACGCTCAAGCTCGCGCTGTCGCTCGACGGCGCGATGGCGCTCGATTCGGGCGCGAGCAAATGGATCACCGGCGCGGCGGCGCGCGGTCACGCGCATCTCGAGCGCGCGCGGCACGAGGCGATCCTCGTCGGGCGCGCGACCGTCGACGCGGATTCGCCTGCGCTCGATGTCCGGCTGGAGGGGTTGGCCGAACGATCGCCCCGCCGCGTCATCCTGTCGCGCACGCCTGCGTTCGCGCATCCCGATGGCAATGCGGCTGGCTGGGAGAATCTCGCCACGCCCGAGACGGTCGGCGACCTTGCCGCGGTCGATCACCTGCTGGTCGAGGGTGGCCCCGCCACCGCCGCCGCCTTCCTCGCGGCGGATCTGGTCGACCGGCTGTTGCTGTATCGCGCGCCGATCCTGGTCGGCGGCGGACGCACGCTCCCCGACATCGGATTGACCGATCTGGCCGACGCGCATGGCCGCTGGGCCTTGACCGATGCGCGTACCCTTGGCAGCGACCGGCTCGAGGTTTACGA
Organism: uncultured Stakelama sp.; assembly: GCA_964575105.1. GTDB lineage: Bacteria > Pseudomonadota > Alphaproteobacteria > Sphingomonadales > Sphingomonadaceae > Sphingomonas. The sequence goes on along the minus strand of CAZNQA010000062.1, from coordinate 9,533 downwards.
ATGCGTAAGGGGCCGCGTAGGGATGCGCACCACCGCGGCGACGCCGGGGGCAAGAGGATAAAGCGATGTTCACCGGGATCATTACCGACGTCGGCACGATCGACCGGATCGAGCAGCGCGGCGACCTGCGGGTCATCGTGGCGACCGGCTATGACATGAGCGGGGTCGATCTCGGCGCGTCGATCGCCTGCTCGGGCGTATGCCTGACGGTCGTCGACAAGGGCGGCACTGGGGGCGGGGACGCGCTCGGCGGATGGTTCGCCGCCGACGTCTCGGGCGAAACGCTGTCGCGCACCGCCGCCGGGCAGTGGACCGAAGGCGCGAAGCTCAATCTGGAACGCGCGCTGAAGCTCGGCGAGGAACTTGGCGGGCATATCGTGACGGGGCATGTCGACGGGATCGGCGAGATCGTCTCGATGACGACAGAGGGCGGATCGCTCCGGGTGGTCGTCGCGGCGGGCCCCGACATCGCGCCGTTCGTCGCCCCCAAGGGGTCGATCACGCTCGACGGCGTGTCGCTCACCGTCAACAGCGTCGAGGATGAGGACGGTCGCGTGCTGGTCGGGATCAACCTGATCCCGCACACCGCGGCGGTCACCACGCTCGGCAGTCTTCATGCCGGTTCGCCGATCAACATCGAGATCGACGTGCTGGCGCGGTATCTCAAGCGAATGGAGCATTATCGTGGCCGTTAACCCGACGTCCGGTCCCGAAGTCGCGCGCCTGCGCCACGGCTTCCTGTCCTCGCCCGAGGAACTGATCGACGAGGCCAAGAACGGCCGCATGTTCATCCTGGTCGATGACGAGGATCGCGAGAACGAAGGCGATCTGGTGATCCCGGCGCAGATGGCCACGCCCGAGAAGATCAACTTCATGGCCAAGCATGGCCGCGGGCTGATCTGCCTCGCGATGACCAAGAAGCGAGTTGAGGAACTCGGGCTCGGGCTGATGAGCCGCCACAATGGCACGCGGCACGAAACCGCCTTCACCACCTCGATCGAGGCGCGTGACGGCGTGACCACCGGCATTTCCGCCGCCGACCGTGCACGAACGATTTCGGTCGCGATAGATTCGTCCAAGGGCAAGGACGAGATCGTCACGCCGGGCCACGTCTTCCCGCTGGTCGCGCGTGATGGTGGCGTGCTGGTCCGCGCCGGCCATACCGAGGCGGCGGTCGACGTGTCGCGGCTGGCGGGGCTCAATCCTTCTGGCGTGATCTGCGAGATCATGAACGAGGACGGCACGATGAGCCGGCTCGACGATCTCGTCGGCTTCGCGCAGCTCCACAATCTCAAGATCGGCACGATCCGCGATCTGATCGCCTATCGCCGCCGCCACGACCATCTCGTCGAGAAGCGCGCCGAAATGGCGTTCGAGTCGAAATGGGGTGGCCAGTGGAAGGCGATGACCTTCCACAACAAGGCGACCGGCGACGAGACGATCGCGCTGGTCAAGGGCCGGATCGACCCGACCAAGCCGACTTTGGTGCGGATGCACACCGCCTCCTATTTCGTCGACATGTTCGGGGAACAGTCGCAGCGCTCGGGCCTGTTGTCGGGCGCGATGGAGGCGATCGCGGCGGAAGGGACCGGCGTCATCGTCGTGATCAACCGCCCGATGAAGGATTCGGTCACGCGCTTCATCAAGCTGCGCGGCGAGGGCAAGGGCGCGGGCGCGCCCGAGGTCGAGGAACTGCGCGACTATGGCGTCGGCGCACAGATCCTTGCCGAACTCGGGGTCGAGGAAATGATCCTGCTGACCAACACGCATCATGCGCTCGTCGGGCTCGAGGGCTATGGCCTTTCGATCGTCGACGAACGTCCCATCCCCGGCACGGGCGGAGAATAATGGCCAAGATCCTCATCGTCGAAGCGCGGTTTTACGACCATCTCAACGACCTGCTGCTCGAAGGCGCGCGTGCCGCGATCGAGGAAGCGGGGCACAGCCACGAGACGATCACCGTCCCCGGCGCGCTCGAAATCCCCGGCGCGGTCGCGCTGGCGGCGGACAGCGACCAGTATGACGGGTTCGTCGCGCTGGGTGTGGTGATCCGCGGCGAGACCTATCATTTCGAGATCGTCGCGGGCGAAAGCGCGCGCGGGTTGATGGCGCTGTCGATGGACGGGCTCGCGATCGGCAACGGCATCCTGACCACCGAGAACGAGGCGCAGGCGCTGACGCGCGCGCGCAAGGACGAGAAGGACAAGGGCGGGGAAGCTGCCAAGGCCGCGCTTGCGATGATCGCGCTCAAAACGCGCTTCGACTGAGGCGGGCGCGGGTTTCTTCCGTGCTTCGCACCCGGCGCTCGGCTTCCCCACTCCCCCCACACTACGCTCCCCGGCGAAGGCCGGGGCCCAGTAGCGATGGCCTTGGTAACGGGGCACAGTGTGTGAACTTCCCAGCTTCCGCTCCTGGGCCCCGGCCTTCGCCGGGGAAAGGAATCAAGGGGAGAACAGCCGTCGCTCGGGAAGCGCATCGAGGCCTTCCCACCATCCCCCCGCTTACTTATACCGGTGTCAATAAGCGGGGAGAGCGACACGATGGCATACGCCCACACGTTCAAGGCCAATCCGCACTGGCTGCCACGCCAGAAGCAATCCGCGATCCGTGCCATTCCCGGCGAGGACGGGCTTCCCTTCATCGGCAACACCTTCCGGATGCTCCGCGATCCCGGCGCGTTCGGGCGACGGATGATTGCTGCTTATGGCCCGGTGTTCCGCAACAATGCGTTCGGCGGCCCGACCGTGACGATGGTCGGCGCGGAGGCGAACGAACTCGTGCTGTTCGACCGCGACCGCGTGTTCTCGTCCGAACAGGGGTGGGGGCCGCTGCTCAACCTGCTGTTCCCGCGCGGGCTGATGCTGATGGATTTCGAGAAGCACCGCGCCGACCGCAAGGTGATGGCAGTGGCGTTCAAGCCCGAGCCGATGCGGCATTACGCCGAGACGCTCAACGCCGGGATCGCGCGCGAAGTCGCGACCTGGGGCGATCGGCCGCTGCGCTTCTACGACGCGATCAAGGAACTGACGCTCGATCTCGCTGCCGAGAGCTTCCTCGGGATGCCGCTGGGGGAGGCGGCGAACCGGATCAACCAGGCGTTCGTCGACGAGGTGCAGGCGTCGATCACCCCGATCCGGATCCCCTTGCCGGGATCGCAGATGCGCAAGGGCGTCAAGGCGCGCGCTTATCTGATCGACCTGTTCAAGCGCGAGATCCCGGCGCGGCGGGCGGGCGACGGGCAGGACTTCTTCTCGCAATTCTGTCGTGCCACCGGGGATGACGGGCAACCGCTGTCGGCGGATGCGATCGCGGACCACATGAACTTCCTGATGATGGCGGCGCATGACACGATCACCTCGTCGGCGACCAGCCTCGTCATGCTGCTCGGGCGTAACCCCGAATGGCAGGAGAAGCTGCGCGCGGAGATTGCCGGGCTCGGTCTCAACGACGCGGGTGCGCTGCCCTATGGCCAGCTCGACCGGCTCGAACTGACCGACATGGCGTTCAAGGAAGCGCTGCGGATGATCCCGCCGGTCCCGTCGCTGCCGCGGCGTGCGATCAAGGATTTCGAGTTCGGCGGCTATCACATTCCCGCCGGAAGCACGGTCGGCGTCAGTGTCGCCTATACCCACATGATGCCCGAGCTGTGGCCAGAACCGACGCGGTTCGATCCGCTGCGTTTCACGTCCGAAGCGGTGCGCGCGCGGCACAAATATGCGTGGGTGCCGTTCGGCGGGGGCGCGCATATGTGTCTGGGGCTGCATTTTGCGACGATGCAGATCCGAATTTTGCTGACGCACTTGCTAAGTCGGTACCGTATCGCGTTGGAGGAGGATGCGGGGGCGGAATGGCAAGCCTGGCCGATTCCGCGACCCAAGGACGGGCTGCCGTTGCGCTTCGTGCCCCTGGCACCCGGCCACCGCTCGGACACGTAGAAGGACGACATGATGAAGCTCCTGGCATTCGGCGAGATCCTGCTAAGGCTGTCCCCGCCGGGGCGCGAATTGCTGCTCCAGACCCCGAAGCTCGATGTGTGGGTCGCAGGCGCCGAGGCGAACGTCGCGGGGGCGCTTGCGCGGCTCGGGCATGACGTCGCCTTCGCGAGCGCGGTGCCGGACAATGATCTCGGGCGCGCGGCGATCACCACTTTGCGCGGGGCGGGGGTCGAGACGTGCGACATTCAGCTGCGCGGGGAGCGGATGGGGCTGTATTTCGCGACCTCGGGCGCGGGACTGCGCGCGACCGAGGTCATTTACGACCGCGCATATTCGTCCTTTGCCGAGATGCCGACCGAAGCGTGGGACTGGGACCGGTTGCTCGACGGGGTCGATCGGCTGCTCTTGTCGGGGATCACCCCCGCGCTCGGGCCAGTTCCCGCCGCGAGTGCGATCGCGGCGGCGGAGGCGGCATCGGCGCGCGGCATCTCGATCGCGTTCGACGGGAACTGGCGCGGCAAATTGTGGGAGCGGTGGGACAGCGACCCGCGCGGTATCCTGATGCAACTGGTCGACAAGGCGGACCTGTTGTTCGGTAACCACCGCGACATCGCTCTGCTGCTCGGCCGCGACTTTGCGTCGGACGGCGAGGAACGGCGGCGCGAGGCAGTCGAGGCGGCGTTTTCGGCATTCCCACGACTCAAGACGATCGCGTCGACCGCGCGGCATGTCGAGCATGTCGACCTCAACCGCCTGTCCGCGCGAGTCGATACGCGCGACGCGAGCGCACAGACCGAGGAAGTCGTGCTCGCCGGGATCGTCGACCGGATCGGCGGCGGGGATGCGTTCGCCGCGGGCGTGCTGCATGCCCTGCGGAACGGTGGCGACCCGGCGGCGGCGGCGCGGACCGGGCTTGCGCTGGCAGCGCTCAAGCATTCGTTGCCGGGGGATGCGTGCCTGTTCCGCCAGGCGGATATCGATGCCTATCTTGCGGGCGGGCTGGACGTGCGGCGGTGAGGGCGGATGCGCCGATCCGGGTCGGGCTGATCGGCTACGGGCTGGCGGGCGCATCGTTCCATGCGCCGCTGATCACCGCGCTGGATGCGTTCGCGCTGACGACCGTGGTGACGTCGCGCGCCGATGCGGTCGCGCAGGCATTGCCGGACGCGCGGGTCGAGGGCGACGTTGCAGGGGTACTGGCCGATCCCGCGATCGACCTGATCGTGATCGCGGCACCCGACGTGCAGCACGCGCCGCTGGCGCGCGCCGCGCTCGCGGCGGGCAAGCATGTCGTGGTCGACAAGCCGTTCGTCATCGATCCGGCGGATGGCACGGCGCTGGTGGCGCTGGCGCAGGCGCGTGGGCTGATGCTGTCGGTATTCCACAACCGCCGCTGGGACGGCGATTTCCTGACCGTGCGTCGCCTGGTGGAAGAGGGCGTATTGGGTGAGGTTACGCTCGCAGAGTTCCGCTGGGACCGGTTCCGCCCCGCGATCAAGCCGGGCTGGCGCGAAACGCCCGGTGCCGGGCTGCTCAACGACCTGGGGCCACATCTGATCGACCAGGTGGTCCAGCTGTTCGGGATGCCGGAGGCGGTGACGGGGGATCTTGCGACTCAGCGCGGCGGCGCGGCGGTCGACGATTATTTCGAGGCGACGCTGCACTATGGCGCGCGGCGGGTGATCGTATCGGCGGCGACGCTGGCCGCCGCGCCGCGCGCGCGGTTCGCGCTCCACGGGACCAAGGGCAGCTTCGTCAAATACGGGATCGACCCGCAGGAAGCGGTGTTGCGCGGCGGCGGATCGCCGCGCGATCCGGGATATGGCGTGGACGCCGCCGCGGGTCATGGCGTGCTAACGCTCGGCGACGGCAGCAGGCGCACGGTCCCAAGCGAACGGGGCGACTGGCGGCGGTACTATGAGGGTGTTGCGGCCGCGATCCGTCGAGGCGGCGCTCCACCCGTAAGCGCCGGCGAGGCGCTCGATGTGATCGAGCTGATCGCGCGCGTGCGGACCAGTGCTATCGACGGGCGAACAATTTCCTGTCCCCTGGTCAGCGTTTATCAACGGCCAGCGTGGCGCGCCGGTTCGCGCGAAACGAATAGATAGAGGAAGACCTGCCTCCACCTTTAGGCGGACTCAGGAACTCTTGCCCGATCCTTCGGTTAGACGCTGGTGAAGGGCGTCTCGTCGCATTAAAAAGACGTCCTCGCTGGAGGAGCGTCGCGATGAACGGAACCATTTACTTCCGGGCCGACCACGAGCTGATCGGCCGGGTCCTTGCAGAAAAACTGCGGCGTCGGATGGAACGGTCCGACTTTCAGGACTGCGTACGCGTCGTTCCGCCGCGTCCGTTGGCGACGTCGGAGGCCACCGCTACGTTTAGCGAGCCCCCGCGCTTCCGCGGGTGACGGACGACCGGCGCGGTGGCGTTACGCCGCCGCCAGCCGCTGGTGATCGATGTGGGGCAGTACGTGCCGTGCGAACAGGTCCGCTTCGGCGGCGTGGGGGTAACCCGAGAGGATGAACGCCGCGATCCCCATGTCGCGATAGGCGTTGATCTTGGCTAGCACCTGATCGGGGTCGCCGACGATTGCGGCTCCGCAGCCGGAGCGGGCACGACCGACACCGGTCCACAAATTGGCCTCGGCATAACCGTCATCGGCTGCATTCTCGCGCAGCGCCGCCTGCGCGGCGACCCCGGCCGAAGTCGAATCGAGCGACTTCGCGCGGATCGCTGCGCCCTCCGCGGCATCGAGCTTGGACAGCAGCCGGTCAGCGGCGGTGCGCGCTTCGGCTTCGGTATCGCGGACGATGACGTGCGCGCGATAGCCGAACTGGAGCGTGCGGCCGTAGGCGGCGGCGCGCGCGGTCATGTCGGCGATGATCGCGGCGACGGCTTCCTGCTTGTCGGGCCACATCAGGAAGACGTCGGCTTCGCGGGCGGCGGCATCGCGCGCGTCGGGGGAGAGGCCGCCGAAGTAGAGCAAGGGTGCCTTGCCCGAGACGGTGCCGATCCGCGCGGGATCGACTTTCAGCTTCCAGAATTCGCCGTCATGGTCGAGCGGTTCGCCGTTGAGGAGCGTCTTGAGGATCCGCATCAGCTCGACCGTGCGCGCATAGCGTGGGGCGGAGCCAAGCGTTTCGCCGGGCATGTCGGACGAGATGATGTTGACCGTCAGCCGCCCGCCGAGCAGCCGGTCGATCGTTGCGATCTGGCGCGCGAGTTGCGGCGGCCAGCTTTCGCCGACGCGCACTGCCATCAACAGCGCCATCCGCCTGAGCATCGGCGCGATCGCGGCGGCGAACGCGGTGGTGTCGATCCCGAGCGCATAGCCCGAGGGGAGCAGGATATTGTCGAACCCGCCGCTCTCTGCCTGAAGCACAATGTCCCGGCAATGCTCCCAACTGGACTTGAGCTTGGCATCGGGGACGCCGAGGAACTCGTAATCGTCGTCGCACAGCGCCGAGAACCAGCTGACCTCACAGGGGGGGCGGTCGGTCATGGCAGGCGTTCCCCGCGCGACGCGATCAGCACATCGTACCAGCTCTGCCGCGTGAAGCGGACCTTGTAGACGTCGGCGATCTCCGCGATGCGGGCAGCGTTCTGCGTGCCCACGATCGGGATCGCGCGTGCGGGGTGCGCCATGATCCAGGCATAGGCTGCGGCGGCGCGCGATACGCCGACCTGTTCGGCGACGACGTCGAGCGCGGCGGCGACGGCCTTGGAGCGGTCGTCCTCGGGCGACCCGATCTGCCCGCCACCGAGCGGCGACCAGGCAAGGACAGCATGATCGCGTTCCATCGCGAGATCGAGCAGGCCATTCTCTACGGGCGCGAGTTCGAGCGGCGAAAGCTCGGGCTGGATGCTCGCGAGCGGGATCGTTAGGAACGCCTCGAGCGCGCGGATCTGCGGGATCGTGAAGTTCGACACGCCGACTGCGCGGACCTTGCCCGACGACACCATCTGCTCAAGCGAGCGCGCGACTTCCTGCGGGTGAGTCAGGATATCGGGGCGATGGATCTGGTAGAGATCGACCTGCCCAACCCCGAGTCGCGTCAGCGAATCCTCGAGCGCCTTGGTGAGATACGTCGCGCTCTGGTCATAAGGGACGGGCGGAAGGATGCCGCCCTTGGTCGCGAGTACCATCCGGTCGCGCAGCGCGCTGTCCTCGGCGAACACCTTGCCGAGCAGCGACTCGGCGTCGCCGAATCCGTCGGTGCCATTAAACCCATAGATATCCGCGGTATCGAACAGCGTGACCCCCGCGTCGAAGGCCGCGTCGATCAGCGCGCGGCCCTCCGCGACCGAGGACTGGCCGAAGCGCCACATCCCCCAGGCTATCGGGCTGACCAGCAATCCGCTCTTGCCGAGGGGACGCAATTCGGGTGTAAGGATGATCTCAGACATCGTTGTCATATAGAGGCGAAGACCTTGGCAGAGCAAGTGCGTTACGGGCTGGTCGGCACCGGCATGATGGGGGTGGAGCATATCACCAACCTCGCGATCACGCCGGGGGCGGTGGTGACCGCGTTGGCCGATCCGGCGGAGGGCTCGCTCGGCTGGGCCCGCGACGCGCTGGGCGAGCGTGCAGGGGGGGCGACCGCGTTCGACTCGGTCGAGGCGCTGGCGAGCAGCGGATTGTGCGATGCGGTGATCGTCGCGAGCCCGAACTTCACGCATCGCAGCGTGCTCGAACCGTTGTTCGACGCGGGGCTCCATATTTTGTGCGAGAAGCCGCTGGCGACGACGCTGGAGGATTGCCGCTGGATCGTCGAACGCGCCGAGCAAAGCGACCGCGTGTTCTGGACCGCGATGGAATATCGCTACATGCCGCCCGCCGCCGCGTTCATCGAGGAGATCCGGGGCGGCGCGATCGGGCGGTTGCAGATGCTGTCGATCCGCGAGCATCGCTTCCCGTTCCTCGTCAAGGTCGCCGACTGGAACCGCTTCAACCGCAACACCGGCGGGACGATGGTCGAGAAATGCTGCCATTTCTTCGACCTGATGCGACTGATCACGCAGAGCGAGGCGGTGCGCGTCTATTGCTCGGGCGCGATGGACGTGAACCATGTCGACGAGACTTACGGCGGCGAGCGGCCCGACATCATCGACAACAGCTATACCACCGTGGATTTCGCCAACGGCGTCCGCGCAATGCTCGACCTTTCGATGTTTGCGGATGGCGCGGAAAACCAGGAAGAGATCACCGCGGTCGGCGATCAGGCGCGGCTGGACGTGCTGATCCCCGAGGGCGCGCTGGTCCACTCTCCGCGCGTGGGGTTCCGTAATCCGAAACAGGCGACCCGGCGTGTGGTCGAGGTCGATCAGGCCGCGCTCGATGCGGGGAGCCATCACGGCTCGACCTTCTACGAGCATCAGCGTTTCAACGCGGCGGTGCGCGGGGCAGGACCGGTCGAGGTGACCGCACGCGACGGGATGCTCGCGGTCGCGATCGGGACTGCGGCGGAGATCAGCGCGCGCGAGAAGCGGGTGGTGGCGATGGAGGAGCTGGGGTTCTGAGGAACGAAATGATGACCTCTTCCCGTTCGTTTCGAGCGAAGTCGAGAAACCTGCGCTGTGCCGGGTTTCTCGACT
>CAZNQA010000061.1:10277-19566 GCA_964575105.1 uncultured Stakelama sp. | reverse complement strand
ACGTTCATCTTGTAGATGTCGTAGAATTCCGCCGCCTCGGTCGCCGCCGTGCCGGTCATGCCAGCAAGCTTGGGGTACATGCGGAAATAGTTCTGGAAGGTGATCGACGCCATCGTCTGGTTCTCGGGCTCGATCTCGACGCCTTCCTTGGCCTCGATCGCTTGGTGCAGACCGTCCGACCAGCGGCGGCCGTCCATCATGCGGCCGGTGAACTCATCGATGATGATGACCTTGCCGTCCTTGACGATGTAGTCGATGTCCGCCTTGAACATCATGTTCGCACGCAGCGCCTGATTGGTGTGGTGCACCACCTGGGTGTTCTCGAAATCGTACAGGTTCGCGCCCTCGAGCAGCCCCGCCGCCTCGAGCAGACGCTCGACCTTCTCGGTGCCGTCCTCGGTCAGGATGATCGACTTCTGCTTCTCGTCCTTCTCGTAATCCTCCGCAGCCAGCTGACGGACGATCAGGTCGACCGAGCGGTACAGGTCGGACTTGTCGTCGGTCGGGCCGGAAATGATCAGCGGCGTGCGCGCCTCGTCGATCAGCACCGAATCGACCTCGTCGACGATCGCCATCGCGAAGGCCCGCTGGACCATCGTCTCGCGCTCATACTTCATGTTGTCGCGCAAATAATCGAAGCCGAACTCGTTGTTCGTGCCGTAGGTAATGTCCGCGGCATAAGCGTCGGCGCGCTGCTGGTCGGACAAGTTGGGGACGATCACGCCGACCGTCATCCCGAGGAAGTTGTAGACCTGCGCCATCCAGCCGGCGTCGCGTGCCGCCAGATAGTCGTTGACGGTGATGACGTGGACGCCCTTGCCCGGCAGCGCGTTGAGATAGGTCGCAAGCGTCGCGACGAGCGTCTTGCCCTCGCCGGTGCGCATCTCGGCGATCTCGCCGCGGTGAAGGACGATGCCGCCGATCATCTGCACGTCGTAATGCCGCTGGCCGAGCGCGCGCTTGGCGGCTTCGCGGACCGTCGCGAACGCTTCGGGGAGCAGCGCGTCGAGATCCTCGCCGGCTTCCAGACGCTCGCGGAAGCGCGCGGTCTGGGCGGAGAGATCCTCGTCCGACATGGCGGAGATGCTGGGCTCGAACCCGTTGATCTTCGCGACGACCGCGCCGAGCGACTTCACGTAACGGTCGTTGGACGAGCCGAAAAGGGTTTTGGCAATGCCGCCGAACATGGGGAATTCCTGTATTTTAAGGGGATTGGCGACGCGCTACACGCGGTCGCCACAAAATTTCGTGAAGGACGGCGCGGTCAGCGCCGCCGGATCAAGCCCGCAGACGATCCAGGTACAAACGGTTCTGGCGCACCACACGCGGCATTTTCGACTCGCCTAACGCAAACGCCGAGGATTGTCCCGTCGCCCCAAGCAAGTGCCGATGCCCTGCGACGGCGACCGTCGCCGCAGCGGCAATCCGCTGGACACTGGACGCACAGGCCGGACAGTGCGCGCTGATCCCGACCGGCCGCACACCCGTCACCGCGCCGGTCAGCGCGGTCAGGAGAGCGGAAAGAAGCAGCAGAAACGGCATGGCTTCGCGCGATCTAGGCGGTAACCGCCCCGCCGTCCAGCGGTGAAGCGTGCCGCGGACGGTCCGGAACGGGGCGACCGTGGTTCCGCGGGGACGGGTAACGACGCTACCATCCCGGTCGTTGCGCTTGCGAAACTTTCGGAAGAGCGCAGACTGCGGGTCTCGCAACAGGAGGCTTGAGATGATTCGTAAGGCGATCTGCACCGCCGCGGCGATATCCGCGCTGCTCTCGACCCATGCGTTCGCAAAGCAATATGTCGATTACACGCCGCTGAAGGGTGTGTGGGACATCAACGCGATCGACGTCGATCCCAACCATATCGACGAGTATCTGACGGGTCTGCGCCGGACCCAGATCCCGGTCTTCGAGATCCTGAAGAAGCACGGCATGATCGACGACTATCGGATCCTGACGAAGGTGGGGTACACCAAGGGGTATCCCAGCGTGCTGATCAAGGTCCATTACGTGAGCAGCGCGATGCTCGAACCCGATCAGGCGCGCGACGAGATGATCGACAGGGAGATCACCGCCAATCTCAGCGAAGCGGACGGCAAGGCGGCGGTCGCGGTTTACGAGAAATACCGGCAATTTCTCGACGATTCGCTCTGGGGTGAAATCAAGATGGCGAAATGACGCTCGGGCGCGCCCGTTCGCGGGCGCGCCCCTTGCCTTGCGTCCCCTCTGCTTTGCGCCCGGTTCCTTGCGTCGCGTGCTTTGCGTCCCAGTGCAAGCGATCTATGAGGCGGCATGACCAGTCCGCGCTCCCCGCTCGCCCGCCCCTTCCCCGCCCTGCCCGCAATCGAAGGGGTCACGCCGCGCGTCGCCCGCGCCGGGTACAAGCCGTGGGAACGTACCGACCTGACCTTCATCACGTTCGATCCCGGCACCACCGTCGCAGGCGTGCTGACGCAAAGCAGATGCCCCTCGCCCGAAGTCGAATGGTGCCGCTCCGCGCTGATCCTAGGGGAGGCGCGCGCGGTGGTCGTCAACGCGGGCAACGCCAACGCGTTCACCGGCGCGCGCGGTCGCGCCGCGGTCGAGGCGATCGCCGCCAAGGTTGCCGGCGCGCTGGCGTGCCGCCCGTCGGACGTGTTCGTCTCCTCGACCGGGGTGATCGGCGTGCCGCTTCCGATCGACAAGGCCGAGGCCGGGCTCGCCGCCGCCTTTGCCGCGCTGCCGTGTTCGTGGGAGGAAGCGACCAACACGATCGGCACGACCGACACCTTCGCCAAGGGCGCGACCGTGACGGCAGTGGTCGGCGGACGCACCGTCACGCTGGTCGGGATCATCAAGGGCTCGGGGATGATCGCGCCCGACATGGCGACGATGCTTGGCTATATCTTCACCGATGCCGCGGTCAGCGCCGAGTTCCTCCAGGCGACGTTGAGCGAAGCCAACCGCGCGAGCTTCTCGTGCATCACGGTCGACAGCGACACCTCGACCAGCGACAGCGTGCTCGCCTTCGCGACCGGCCAGGCGGGTAATGCGCCGCTGACCGGCGCGGACGACGACGGGGCAGACGCCTTCCGCGCGGCGCTCGGCGACCTCTGCCGTCAGCTCGCGCATCTGGTGGTCCGCGATGGCGAAGGCGCGACCAAGTTCATCGAGATCGCGGTGACCGGTGCCGAGAGCGACCGCAGCGCGCAGCGGATCGCGATGAGCATCGCCAATTCGCCGCTCGTCAAGACCGCGATCGCGGGCGAGGATGCGAACTGGGGCCGCGTCGTGATGGCGGTCGGCAAGGCCGGAGAACCCGCCGAGCGCGACTTGCTCGCGATCCGCTTCGGCGACACGCAGGTCGCGCGGGAAGGGCTTGCGGTGACCGGTTATGACGAGACGCCGGTCGCAGCGCATCTCAAGGGGCAGGACATCGAGATCGGCGTAGATCTCGGGCTCGGCGACGGGTCGGCGACGGTGTGGACGTGCGACCTGACGCACGGGTACATCTCGATCAACGCGGACTATCGCAGCTGAGTTTCTCTGGCTCCAGAAAACCTTTTTCCCCGGCGGAGGCCGGGGCCCAGTAGCGGAGCCTGAGGTATTGAGCGCTGTGCCCAGTTTCAGAAACTCTCACTACCGGGCCCCGGCCTTCGCCGGGGAAGAGATAAGTCAGAGAAGCAAAACAGTGCCGTCCGACATACAAAAAGGCCCCCGAATCATCCGATCCGGGGGCCTTTCGCAACTTACGCCAGCTCGCCCTCGAGCCACGCCTTCAGCCGACCCTTGGGCTCGGCCCCGACCTTGGTCGCTGCGGGCTGGCCGTTCTTGAACAGGATCATCGTCGGGATCCCGCGGACACCGAACTTGCCCGGCGCATCGGGATTCTCGTCGATGTTTAGCTTGGCGATCGTCACCTGCTCACCCAGTTCCTCGGAAATCTCCTCGAGGCTCGGCCCGATCATCTTGCACGGACCACACCATTCCGCCCAGAAATCGACCAGCACCGCGCCCTGCGCATTGGTAACGTCCGAATCCCAGCTTGCGTCGGTGATCTTCTTGGTCGCCATCTTCAATCTCCTTGTGTCGGGCATGAACGTAGGTTCGCGCGCTTCATAGCTCAAGCGCACGAAGCCTAGCTTTGCTCCGCGCCTGCAAAGCCCGGCTTGTTCGCTGCCAGTGCCTGCGGCGACAACAGGTGAAGCACCGGTCCGCTGGTATAGAGCAACGCCGCCTCGATCGTCCGCCCCGGGAAGATCACCCCGAGCGCCGCGGCATAAGCCGCCATCTGCTTGATATGATAGGACGGGATATCGCCCTCGGTCGCGGGCACGCTACGCCCGGTCTTGAAATCGACGATGCGGATCCGGTCGGGCTCGACCAGCAGCCGGTCGACCGTCCCCGACACGACGAACCCGTCGGGCAGTACTGCGGCAATCGGCGCCTCCGCCAGCGACCGTTCCCCGAACGCGTCCGCCAGCCCGGGATCGTCGAGCACCGCGAGCACCGGCGCAGCGATCGCCGCACGCGCGGCGGGATCGGCGACCGCGCCGCTCCGCTCGAGCCAGCGATCCGCCGCCACCGCGCGGTCGTGCGGCGCAACCGGTGGCAACCGCTCGAACAATGCGTGGATCAGCCGCCCGCGTTCTGCCGCATCGCGCATCGCAGGCGTCGGTGGCGCATCCGCCACCGCATCGTCCCCGAGCGAAGACGGTGCGAGCGGACGCGGCGGCCGCGATTCGACCGGCGCGACGCGCAGCGCCCAGTCGGGCACCGGGTCGGGTTCGCGCACACCCCCCGCCCGCGCGCTTGCCAGCGGCACCGGCTTCTGCGGCGCATGGCCGACGAAATCGCGCGGCGCGGTCTCGGCAGGGAAACCGAGCGCGGTCAACGCACGGTCCGCAGCGGCATACCAGCTCGCCTCGGGCGCGACGCCCTTCGCGCTCGGCCCGACCGACCCCGCGATCACCAGCCGTTCCTCCGCGCGCGTCGCCGCGACGTAGAACAGCCGCCAATGCTCCTCGAGATCGCGCGCCGCCGCCTCGTCGACCAGCACCGCGAGCGGCCCGGTCGCCTCGCCCTTGCGCGGACGGATGATCGGCAGCGCCGCCGCCATCTCCCCCGCCTGCCATTTGAGCGTCGAGCGCGGCGACCTCGTCGGATCGACCGCCGCATCCGCAAGTATTACCAAAGGCGCCTGCAACCCCTTCGCGCCATGCGCGGTCATCACCCGCACCGCATCCAGCGGTGCGGACGGATCGCGCTTGATCTCGACCTCGCCACGATCGAACCAGTCGAGGAAGCGTTGCAACGACGGCGTCCCCAGCGACTCGAAGTCGAGCGCCGCGCTGAGCAGTTCCTCGATCGGGTCGCGCGCTTCCTGCCCCAGCCGCCGCAACAGCTTGCGCCGTCCGCCCAGCGGCCCCGACAGCAGTTCCTCGAGAAACTGATACGGCGTCGCGATGTCGGCGCGGTCGAGCATCGCGTACAGCGCGGCAAGATCGCCACGCGGTTCGTTGCGCGCGATATGCCGCCACAGGCTGACCGCGCGCTTGGGCGCTGCGTGCATCAGCCGGTCCTGGCTCCACCCGATCAGCGGCGACACCAGCAGCGACGCGAGCGACAGATCGTCCTCCGGCTGGAGCACGAAGCGGATCGCGGCGAGCAGATCCTGCACCGACAGCGGCGCGTTGAGCCGCAACCGGTCGACGCCCGCGACCGGCACGCCCTCGGCATACAGCCGCGCGACGATCAGCGACGCGAGTTCACCGCGCCGCTTGACGAGGATCATGATATCCTCGGGCCGCAGCGTCCGCCCCTTGCTCTCGAGCATCAGCGTGCCGACCCAGCCCTTGAGCGTCCGCGCGATCTGGATCGCGAGCGCGCGGGTCGAATCGCTGACCCAGCTTTCCTCATCCTCGTCGCTCCCGCCCGCGACGACGAGCGGCCACAGGCTGACCGTGCCGGGCCCTGGCACCTCGCTCGCGTGGCGCTCCGCCTCGACGAACAGCCCGAGACCGGGTTCGGGGATCAGTTCGATCGCCGCGTCGACGAATTCGAGCACGGGCCTGGTCGAGCGGAACGATTGCGTCAGCGACAACCGGTGCCACGGCCGCGCGCGCATCGCGCCGGTGCGCTGCCGCTCCGCGCTGTCCGCCTCCCACGCGGCCTCCGCGCGTCGCCCGAAATCGAGTTCGGCCGCACCGAAATATTTCGGATCGGTCCCCTGGAAGCCGAAGATCGCCTGTTTGAAATCGCCGACCGTGAACAAGGTGCGGACGCGCTCGCCGTGGCTGCCGTCGCCCGCGAAAAATTCCTCGGCGAGCGCGCGGATGATCGCCCATTGCTCGGGGTTGGTGTCCTGCGCCTCGTCGATCAGGACGTGCTCGGTCGCCTGGTCGAGCTTGTAGCGGACCCATTCGCCCATCCCGGGCTGTTGCAGCAGCAGGATCGTCGCGCGGATCAGATCGTCGAAATCGACCGCGCCGAGCCGACGCTTCGCGCGATCATAGGTCGCGGCATAATCGCGCCCGACGACCAGCGCGTCGGCGAGCAGATCGGCATAAGCCGCGCGCTCGCGCAAGCCCAGCAAAGCCGCGCAGGCATCGCCGACCTCGATCGCGATCCCGGCATAATCCTCGTCCGCCGCGATCAGCTTTGGTGAGTATTTGCGCGGTTCGCGCTTGGCGGTGAACGGCACGCCGATCAGGTCGCCGAGCATCCGCGCGCGCATCTCGGGCGTCGCCTCGACCCAGCATTCGGCGATGTCGGCGTGATTTCCGCCGGTCGCGGTGCCCCACGCGCGGTTCGCTGCCGCCAAACGCGCAACGCTGTCGACGTCGAACTCGTCGTCGCTGCACGCATCGCAGATCGCGCCCTCGATATCGCCGGTCGGTAGATCGAGCGCGCGCCGGATGAACGGCTGCACACCCTCGCCACCGGGCAGCTCCGCCATCGCCGCGGGCGCACGCGCGCAGGCGAGCAGGAAGCGTTCCGCCTCGCCCTCGCCCAGCCGCAGGCTCAATGCGCCGACGGTGGTAATCGTTTGTTCGCGCCCCTGGGTCTCCGCGGCAACAAGCATCTCGGCGAGCGCATCGCGCGCCATCACCGCTTCCTCGCGTGCCTCGATCGGGCGGAAGCCGGGGACCAGCCCCGCCTCGACCGGAAAGCCCGACAACAGGCTCTGGCAGAAACCGTGGATCGTCTGGATGCGGATCCCGCCGCCGGGCGCATCGAGCACCCGCGCGAACAGCGTCCGTGCGCGTTGCTTGAGCGCGGGCGACGGGTCCTCGCCAAGCGCATGGAGATCGCGCGCAAGATCGGGATCGGGCATCCGCACCCACGCCGCGAGCCGGTCGCCGATCCGCCCCGCCATTTCGGCGGCACCCGCCTTGGTAAAGGTCAGGCACAGGATCGCCGCGGGATCGACCCCGCGCAGCAACAGGCGATAGACCCGCGCGGTGAGCACCTGCGTCTTGCCCGTCCCCGCCGAGGCGGACAGCCAGACATGCCCCTCGGGATCGCTCGCGCGCGCCTGCGCGTCCTTGAGGATCGGGAGCGGGCGGTGGCCCTTGGGTTCACTCATTGCGAGGCGCTCCGCCTTGGGCCAGAGCGTTCAACGGCAAAAATCTTCTTCCCCGGCGAAGGCCGGGGCCCAGGAGCGAGCGAGGAGTTTGAAAGCGCAGCATTGCCCAACATCGGCCACCGCGACTGGACCCCGGCCTTCGCCGGGGAAGCGTTCAGGGGGGAAACGCTCCCCACCCAAACCGTTCGACCCCTAACCGTTCGTTTCGAGCGAAGTCGAGAAACCTGCGCCATGCCCGGTTTCTCGACTTCGCTTGAAACGAACGGACAGGGGGACGCCGCCAGGAGCGACATACCGCTATTCACGCCCATACCATTCGTCCCGCCGCATCAACTGGTCATATTCCGCAAACGGCGCATAGTCCGGGTGCAGCTTCGCCTCGAACCCGCGCATACCCGTAAGCCATTCCCCCGCCGCATCGCTGAAATGCCGCGTCGCCAGCGCGACGAAATCCTCGGGCAGCACCTTGTCGAGCTTCCCCGCCGGATCGACCGGGGAAGACACCTTGCCGAACGCATCGCCATTCTTGGTCAGCGACCAATATTCGAACCCGCGCGCAATCCCCGCAATATCCTTGAACCCGCCGCGCTCCGCGATCAGCCCGAGCAGCCCGAGCTGCAGGCTGAACCCCTCGCGCACCGCCGCCGCCGATGGGGCCTTGCCGGTCTTGTAGTCGATGATCGCCAGCGTCCCGTCGGGATTGCGGTCGATCCGGTCGAACTTGCCCGTCAGCGTCACCCCCGCGACCGGCACGGTGCCCGATTGCTCGACGTCGAGCACGACACGCCCCGCATCCGCCTGCTTGCCCATCTCGGTGACGATCCACCCGATCGCCTCCATCAATCGCGGTCGCCACAAGGCGCGCTGCATCGGATGCGCGCCGTCGAACATCGCGAGCGCGCGCCCGTGGAGCGTGTCCAGCGCGCACTTGTCCTCGCGTGCCCATTGCTCGAGGATCGTATGAACCGCAGTCCCGCGCCACGCAGCACTCGGATCGGCATCGACCGGATCGAGCTGAGTCAGCCCGAGGATCCGCTTTGCATAAAAGGCGTAAGGATCGGCCTTGAGCCGGTCGACGTCGGTGACCGCAATCGTCGTCGGGCGGCGTTCGGCAGACGGCACCGGCACCGGCCGCTCCGCCGGACAATACGCGCGCGGATCGTCGAGCGCGCGCGCCCAGCCCTCCAGCGCGGCGGCATGCTCGAACCGTTCGCCCGCGAGCGCCTGCAACCGCAGCCAGAAGCGCGACGCGATCGCCGGCTGCGTCCCGCCCCGCCGGGCACGCGTGATCAGCGCACTCGGCGCCCCCAGCGCCTGCGCGAGATCGTGCGCCGCCATGCCGACGCCGCGGTCGAGTCCCGGAAGCCCGAGCTCGATCCGGATCCGCGGCGCAAGCCACGGGTCGGGCGCGGGGAGACCCGGCCAGGTCCCCTCGTTGAGCCCCCCGAGGATCATCACGTCCGCGGTCTGCAACCGCGCCTCGATCAACCCGTAGATCGCGATCCGCGGATGCCCGCCCTGCTGCGCGCGCACCGCGACTTCCGCCATCAAGGTCGTCAGCAACGGCGCGAGGCTCGCCGGGTCGACCAGCGCGGGACCTTCCCCCGCATGATCCTCGATGCTGCGCAGCAATTCCGCAGCAGCGCGCCCGTTCGGCCCCGACCACAACGCATCGCCGCACAGCGCCTGCGCGGTCTCGCGCAGCCCCGCGACCAGCGCGGCGA
>CAZNQA010000061.1:0-10177 GCA_964575105.1 uncultured Stakelama sp. | reverse complement strand
AGATGGAATTGCGGATGCGTCTCGATCGATCGGCGCGTGCTGCCGGTGTCGGGGTCGAACCGGTGCGGCCCGAGCGCCTGCCACTCGTCCTCGTCCATCGCGATCGCAAGATCCGCCATCACGACCATCCCGCGCGGACTGTCCGCCACGCTGCGCAGCAACCGCGCCACCGCGGGCGCGCTGTCGGTAATCCCCGCCGCGCAGACGAACCCCGGCGGCGGCGCAGCGTCCCAGCGTTCCGCCAACCGCCGAAGCAACCGCGCGCGCCGGTCCGCGAGATCGATCCGACCGATCCGCGCGAGTTCCCCCGGCCAGCGATCGAGCACGATCTCGAACAACGCCAGCGCGCGTTCCCAATGCGCCGACATCGCCTCGTTGAGCTCGATCTGCCGCAACCGGATCGGCGCGACATCCTCGACCAGCAACTGGTCGAGCGTCCGCGCGAGATCGCCCGCGAGCCGCACCGCTTCCGCCGCATCGACCGGCTGGCCGCCGCGCGCGCGTTCCTCGGTGATCATCCGCGCGAGGATCATCCGCCGCTGGAGCGGCTCGACCGCGGGCGGGATCGGCTCGACCGAATCCGCCGGATCGAGCGCCGCGCCGACGCCCTCGTCGAGCGCGGGATCGCCGATCGCGACCATCCGCGGCAACAACAGCCCGCCCGCGCTCGCGCGGACGAACGCGTCGGTCAGCGCGCGCTTGGCGCGGTTGTTGGGGAGCAGCACCAGCCCGCGCGCAAGCCCTAAGTCCTCGCCCCCGACCTGCCGGATCAGCCCCGCCGCCAGCGCATCGGCAAACGCGCGGTGCGCGGGAATCGTGAAGATCGTGGGCCGGACCGACTCAGCCATCCGCGAGCATCGCCTCGGTCTTGCCGACCGCGGCGGGGGTGCCGACATCGAACCACAGCCCCTGATGCACCATCCCGTAAGCCCGCCCCGCCGCGATCGCGCGTTCCCAGAACAGCATCGTCGAGAACGGCCCCTCGGGCCAGTCCGCGATCACGCGCGGCGACAGGATCTGGACGCCGGTATAGACGAACGGCGCGAGCTTGCCCGGCTGGCGTCGCCCGGTGATCCGCCCGTCCGCGGCGAGGCGGAAATCGCCCTCCCCGGCATGATGGTTCGCGCGCGCGAGCGGGACGAGGAGGAGCAGCGCGTCCATCTTCGCATCGTCCCATGCCGCCGCGAGCATCCGGATCGCATCCGACGGGCCATCGACCCACAGATTGTCGCTGTTGACGACGAGGAACGGCGCGTCCCCGATCAGCTCGCGCGCTTGGACGATCCCGCCGCCCGTCTCCATCAGTTGCTTGCGCTCGTCCGATACGACGACGTCGATCCCTTCGACGCGGTTGCGCAAATGCGCCTCGAGCGTGTCGGCAAGATAATGGACGTTGACCACCGCCCGTTCGATTCCGCTCGCACGGAGCCGGTCGAAGACGTGATCGATCAGCGCACGGCCGTTCACCACGACCAGCGGCTTCGGGCGCGTCGCGGTCAGCGGCCGCATCCGCTTGCCCAGCCCCGCCGCCATCACCATCGCGGTCTTCGGCACCGTGCCCCCCGGATCGGGCCGGATATGCAGCGTGCGCTTCGGGTCGATCACGCGGAAATCTCCATCGGGTTTCCGCGCAGTTCGGGCGGGATCGTCGCATCGAACCACGCCTTGACCGGCGCGAGTGCGGGATGCGCCAGATCATGCTCGAGATAGCGCCAAACGCGCGGACACAAGACGGCGTAGCGCGGCTTGCCGTCGCGTTGCCACAGCCGCGTGAAAATGCCGACGATCTTCGCGTTCCGCTGCGCGCCGAGCACATGATAGGCGACGTCGAAATCCTCACCCGCACCCGTCGCCGCACGGTAATGCTCGAGCATCGTCGCCTCGACCAATGGATCGACGTCGCGCCGCGCGTCCTGCAGCAAAGACACCAGATCGTACGCCGGGTGCCCCGCCAGCGCATCCTGGAAATCGAGCAGACCGAGCGAGTCTCCGTCGCCCAGAAGCATCAGGTTTTCGGCATGATAGTCTCGCAGCACGGTGACCATCGTCCCGTGGAGCGTCGCCCCCAGCACTGCATCCCATGCCGCATCGTACGCCGCCTGGTCCGGCGTCACGCCGATCGCGGGGCAATACCATTCGGTCAGCAGGTTTGCCTCGCGGTGCAGCACTGCGAGATCGTAGCGCGGCACCGGCGCCGCCTCCTCCTGCTGCAGCCGCACCAGCGTATCGATTGCCGAGCGATACAACGCCGCTTCGCGTTCTGGCGCGGCATCGACCGTCTCGCGCATCCGCACGTCGCCGAAATCCTCGAGCAGGACGAGCCCGGTGTCGAGATCGGTCGCATGAATCTCGGGTGCCGCAAACCCGCGCCCGGTCAGCCAGCGTGCGATCTCGATAAACGGGCGCGGATCCTCCTGCGGCGGCGGCGCGTCCATCAGGATCGCGCTGCGCGTACCGTCGATCACGCGGAAATAGCGGCGGAACGAGGCATCGCCCGCAACCGGTTCGATCCGCGCGTCGGGCCAGCCGTGCGCCGCGAGGAATGCCGCTGCGGCGTCGGGGGGAGTCATATCTGCTGCCATCGCTCTCTCCAGCCCGGGGGAACCTCGGCTGTCAAGCGACGCCCGCCGTCTTCCGCCATCGCCAGCGTCAGTTGCAGCGCGTTCGGCCAATAGCCCGGCGCGCGCTCGGGCCATTCGATCAGCAGCAGCGAATCGCTCTCGGCCTCGTCCAGCCCGAGTTCCTCGAGCTCGCCCACATCCTCGATCCGGTAGAGGTCGACGTGCAGCACCGGAAACCGCACCTCGGGAGGCGCATAAGGCTGGACGATCGCGAAGCTCGGCGACGGTGCCTCCCCCGCCAGCCCCAGCGCCGCGAGCAGCCCGCGCGCAATGCTCGTCTTCCCCGCTCCGAGCGGCCCGGCAAGCGTCACCACGTCGCCCGGCCGGGCAAGCGCGGCGAGCCGTGTGCCCAGCGCCTCGGTCGCGGCGGGATCGGCAAGGATCATCTCAATACCCCGTCAGCAGTATGTCGAGCGCATTCATGATCGCCGCCTGCTCATCGACAAACCCGGCAGTCTTTTCCTCCTTGCGATTGCAAGGCACGGTTCCCGCCATTTGCGTCGCCAAGACATACTCCGCGTCCGCGATACGGAAAATAGGGTTCAACCTTGGATATAAAGCCCGAAACCGGACCGCCGGGACCAATGGCACGACGAACCGAGTCGGTAGATTGGTCAGCAGATCGGCCTGGCAATCCAGCACGATATCGGTGGAGTCGCGCATCCGATACGCCTCGAACCGCGCCATCAGAACTGGCGGTATCGTTCGAGCGGTAGGCCATAGGTCGCGAGATATTCAGTATAAGCTTCGGTGGCCGCGTGATTGTCCTCCTGCCACCGGCGGATGCGCTCGGCGCTGACCGCGTCGCGCAAGCCCTGTTCGCAGGCGCGCGACAGATTGATGCCGAGGTCCTTCGCCGCCGCGACGAGCTGCTCGTCGAGCGTCACGTTGGTGGGGCGGCGAAACGCCGTACGATCTTCCCGAACCCGCGCCACCCTGCCCTCCCGCTATGCGCAGAACTTATGCGCATAGCCCGCCCCGCACAAGTCAACGCCGCGGAAGCGTCACCGTGATCAGCGTGCCCTCGCCCGGCTCGGACACCAGCGCGATCGTCCCGCCATGCCCCTCGGCGAACTGTCGCGCGAGCGGCAGCCCGAGCCCCAAAGCGCGTTCGCCATTGCGCGTGATGCCGGGTTGCCCGAAGCGGTCGAACGCGCGTGCGACCATCTGCGGGCTCATCCCCGCGCCGTCGTCCGACACGATCAGCCGCACCGCCCCCGCAGTACCGTCACCGTGCAGCAGGATCCGCCCGCCCTCGCGCGTCCCCGCGACCGCATGCCGCAACAGATGCTCGATCATCTGCTGGAGCCGCCGCGCATCGCCGAAGACATGCCCGATCGACGGCTGCAACTCGACCGCGAAATCGAGCTTGCGCTTGGCGACGAGCGGCGCGACCGAGGCGGCGGCGGCCTGCGCGGTCACCGTCAGGTCAACATCGCGTTTGTCGAGCACCGCGGTCCCGCCTTCGGCCTGCGTCAGGTCGAGCACTTCGTCGACCAGCATCCCGAGCCGCTCGACCGATTCGAGGATCGCCTCGACATAGCCTTCCGCCGCCTTGCTGAGCTTGCCGGCATAGCCCTCGTTGAGCATCTCGGCGAACCCGCTGATAGAGGTCAGCGGCGTGCGCAGTTCATAGCTCATCGTCGCGACGAACGCGGTCTTGATCTGGTCCGCCGCCTCGAGCGCCTCGTTGCGGTCGCGCAACGCGCGTTCGATCCGGCGGCTGTCCGAAATGTCGAGCATCGTGAACAGCCCGTTGCCATCGGGCAGCGGGACCGCGGCGAATTCGTAATGCCGCCCGTCGGCGAAGGCGACACGCCCCGCGCGCTGCTGCCGCTCGACCGTCGCGGCGCGGACGAGATCGCCGATCAGGTTCGCGCGCGCCGGATTGGCGAGCTGCTTCGCGGCGGTCTCGGCGAGCACGTCGACGCGCGGATGAGTCGCGAGGAACGCTTCCTCGAACCCCCAGACGGTGCGGAACTTGTTGTTCCACAATTGCAGCCGCCCGTCCGCCGCGAACACGCCAAGCGCCTCGTACAGATTCTCGAACGTCGCGGTACGGACGCGCAGCAGCGTGTCGCGCGCGCTCGCGAGCTGGACCTGCTCGGTGCGATCCTCGAAGATCAGCAGCAGCCCGCCATCGGGCAAGGGCTGCGCGACGACGCGCAGATGCACCCCGCCCGGGATATGCCATTCCTCCTCGATCGCGCCCCCCGCCGCGAGGAACCAGTCGCGCCGCTCGGCCTTCCAGCCCGGGAAATCGCGCACTTCGGGCAAGCGCGACGCCTCGCGCATCCGCTCGAGCACGCGGTCGAATTCGGGGCGATCCGCCAGCCACTCGGGCTTCATCGCGAAGATCCGGCGGAACGGCTGGTTGCAGAACACCAGAGCGCGGTCCGCGCCAAACTGCACCACCGCCGCCGAGACGCGGTCGAGCATCGCGCGCTGCGCATCGTCGAACCGCTTGAGCTGCGCGCGCGCCTGTTCGAGATCCTCGATGTCGATCGCGAACCCGGCGACCCCGCCGGTCGACAAAGGCGCATCATAGACCCGCAGCATCCGCCGCTCGCCGCGGATCGTCGCGGGTAGCGCCTGCGTCTGGATCGCCTGCGCGTCACGCGCGAGCACCGCACTCGCCAGCGGCCCGCCGACCCCCGATCCCTCGACCAGCTCGAGCCCGCGCTGGACGACGTCTTCGGGCGAAACGCCCTCGACCGCATCGACGTAATGCGAATTGACCATCGCCAGCCGGAGATCCGATCCGCGATACCACATCGGCATCGGCGCGGCCTGAATGATCCCGCTCAGTTCGTCATAATGCTTCGTCGCATCGTCGACCGCGGAACGCAGCTCGACGATTTCCGCCTCGCTCTCGGTCGCGTCGAACACCCACAGGATCACGCCCCCGGGAACGCGGATGTCGCGTGCCGCTCGGCTCCCGCGGATCATCAGCGCGCGCGACGAACCAAGCGCGCGGATCGCGCGCGAGAAGGCGCGTCCCGATTTCTGCGCGGCGGTGACGTCGCTCGCGAGCAGCGCGAAATCCTCTGGCGCGATACCGCCGCCATGCACCGACAGATCGTTGAGATAGCGCGGCGGGCTGACGAGGCCGAACCAGTCGGCAAGCCGTTCGGGACATTCGATCCGCCCGTCGGCGCGGACGATCATCGCCAGCGCGGGAGCGGACGCAAGCGTCGCGGACAGCCGCGCGTTTTCGGCGAAGGTCGCCGCCGCCTCGCGGCGCGCGCGCAAGCCACGGTACAGGATCAGCGACGCCCCGGTCAGGAGCACCGCCAGCCCTATGCCGCTGAGCAGCAGCGAACTCTGCACCAACCCGATCATTCCGCCCCTTCGCGACGGCGCACAGGCCGTTCCTCCGCTACCCCACGCGCTACCACCGCTCCCCCCGCGTTGACAGAGGGTGCAGCCGATGTCGCGCACAGATCAAGAAAAAAGGCCCGGCGAACCGCCGGGCCTTTCGTTCTTCCGCCAGATGCGGACGCGAGGGTCAGAGCTTAACCGAGGCGCCGACGTACATGTAGCGTCCGACGTTGTCGTAGATCGCGCCACCATCGCTGATGCCGAGCTGGCCGAACGGCGGCTTCTTGTCGGTCAGATTGTCGACGCCGCCATACAGCCGGAACTGCTTGTTGACTTCGACCGTCGCGCGGATCGCGTGATAGACGACCGACGGGAAGAAGGTCCGGTCCGCATAATAAGGATCGAGCGGTGCCACACCGTAGGTGGTGAACGACGATTCCCAGTCGGTGACCGTCTGGCGGCCGATGTAGCGCAGCTGATAGCCGAGCGTGACGTTCTTGTGCGTGTAATCCGCCGATACGTTGAAGTTGTAGACCGGATCGCCGAGCTCGCCCTTGATCCGCTCCGGACGGTCGGGCGTATCGAGATACGGATAATCGGTCCGCGTATCGACATAGGTTCCGACGAACCGCAGCGCGAGCTTGTTCGAACCGTTGAACGCATGATTGTAGGCGACGTCCAGATCGAGACCGCGTGCGTCGCGGGCCGAATAATTGACCGTCGACTGCAGCAATGCCGGGCGCGCGAACGTGCCATTGGCCTGGCGCGGATTGATCAGCCCGCAGAACTGGTTGTCCAGCGATGTGCCGTCATAGCAGGCATCGAGGATCGTCTGCGCACCGACCGCGCTGATGATGTTGCTGATCTTGACGTCATACCAGTCCGCAGTGATCGACAGGCCGGGCAGGTACCGCGGCTGGAAGATCGCACCGAACGTCCAGCTGCGCGACTTTTCCGCCGACAGGTTGGGGTTGCCGCCCGACAGGAACTCGGTGCTGCCGGCACGCGCGATGTCGTTGACGAAGCCCGCCGGAACCCCCGCCGCCGCGCAATTGGCGACACGCGTCGAGCGGCCCTTGTTGATGTAGTTCACGTCGCAGGGATCGTTGAGCAGGTCGAAGTTCTGCGAGTTGGACGCGTACAGGTCGCTCAGCGTCGGTGCGCGGACCGAACGCGAATAGTTCACACGGAACTTCACGTCGCGGATCGGTGCGTAGATGACGCCCGCGTTATACGCGAACACCGTGCCCGTGGAGCCCTTGTAGTCGGCGACACGGCCTGCACCGTTGACCGTCAGTTCCTGCGCGAACGGCAGGTTCTTCAGCAGCGGCAGTTCGATTTCGCCGTACGCTTCCTTCACCTCGAACGACGGAGGCGTGAAATCGGGGATCGCGTTGAAGAACGTGTCACCGCCCTTGATCGTATCGTCATACGCCTGGAACGCCGTCTCGCGACGATATTCCCCGCCGATCGCGAACTTGACCGGGCCGCCCGGCAGCTCGAACAACTGCGAGCTGTCGCCGACGAGGTTGGCGTTGATGTCGAGCTCGGTTGCCTTGGAACGGCTGGTCGAGGTGGTGTTGACGTAGTTCAGCGCGGCCTGGCTAGGCGAACCGTCGCCGAACAGGTTGATCGGGACGCAGCCCGGATCGGTGACCGATGCCTGGTTCACGCGGCAGACGATCTGCCCCGCGCCGTTACGGACGGCATCCGCGGCCTTCTGGAAGCGCGATTCGATGCGGTTGTTGTAGAAGATCGAATTGCTGTGGAATTCGCCGTAGTTGACCGAGACGTCGTACTTCCAGTCGTCGTTGAACGTCCCTTCGACCCCGCCGACGAAGCGGTACGTGTCACGCCGGTCGAACTCGTCGCGCGTCCCGAGGTCGTTGTTGTTGCGGTTGAGACGGAAGAAGTTCGTGCCTGCCGGCAGCTGCGAGCGGATCGTGGCCGCTGCGCCGGGCTGGAGATAGGCGTTGTCGAAGAAGATCGGCACACCCGAGCCGAGATACGTCCCCGAATCCGCGCCGACACCCTGCTCGCCGCCCTGACCGAACGTCGGCGTTCCCTGGCTGAACGCCTCGACGCGAACGAACTTCGCCTCGATGAACGGCTTGAACGCATCGGACACGTCGAAGTGACCGATGACGTTGGCGACGTACCGCTGCAGCGAGGGGTTCAGCGTACCGCGATCGTTGAGGATGCCCCCCGAGCCGCCCTGGTTGTTGTTGCTGCCCGCCGGACGGAAATCGCGCCCGTAGTTATACTGGTACAGACTGCCGTCGGTGTTGAACCCGTAAATCCGCGGGAAACCGTTACCAAGGCACGCCGCCGCGACGCCGCCCGAGCAGCTGCGCAGGCTGGTGCCGTTATAGGCGACGAAGTTGCCGCCATTGTCATAGCCGTAGCTGTGGACGCCGCTCAGGAACGTGCGGTCCGGCACCGTGTTGTCGAGCGCGGGATTGTCGACCTGCTGGAACTGGTTGCGCCCCGTGAACGCGCCCGTCAGGTCGGCGCGGTCGGCGAAGGTGACCAGCTCGGTGTTGTTATATTCGAGGTTGAGCGCGATGTTGCCGCGACCGTCCGCAAAGTTCTTGCCGAACGTCCCCGACAGGCGCTGCGTGCCCTTGCCGCCGCGGTCGGTAAGCCCCGCCTGCGCGTTGATCGTCGCGCCGCTGAAATTGCGCTTGAGGACAAAGTTGACGACGCCCGCCATCGCGTCTGACCCGTAGACCGCCGAGCTCCCGCCGGTGACGACGTCGACGCGGTCGAGCAGGTCGGTCGGGATCGTGTTGGTGTCGACCAGGAAGTCGCCCGCAGACGACGTGATGTGGCGACGCCCGTTGACCAGCACCAGCGTACGCGTGACGCCGAGGCCGCGCAGATCGAGGAAGTTGACCCCGGTCGTGCCGATGAACTGCGTCGAGTTCGCCTGGCTGTAGGTGGAGCGGATCGACGGCAGGTCGTTGAGGACGTCGCCGACCGAGTTGGAGCCGGTGCGCGTCAGCTCGGCGGCGGTCAGTGTGGTGACCGGGATCGGCGAATCGAGCGTCGGACGCGCGATGCGCGAGCCCGTGACGACGATGTCCGCAGGCGCCGCTTCGGCGGGCGCGGAATCGTTCGCGACGGGCGCACCCTGCGGCGTGGTCGGCTGGCCCGGGGTCGCCGGGTTGGTCTGGTACGGTGCCTGCTCGGTCGGGAGCGCGGGGGTCGCGGGACCTTGTTGCGTCTGCGGCGCGCTTACGTCTGCGGCGGTCTGTGCGAAGGCTGGCGCTGCCCCGGCGGCGCACAAGGCGAGCACGGACGTCTGCAGCAAGACGGAAGAGGTACGGAGACGCATCACAAGCCCTTTGTAAATTCTCACCCCCCGGCAGCGACTTTTTGCGGCCACATGAACAGGATGGAAACGGTGCATTTACGGACGTGAAGCTTTTGTTAGAATATGTTGCCGTTATGCAACATTCTGTTTGCTAAGCATAACAAAAAGGCGGCAGGCTCTCGCCCGCCGCCTTCAAGGTCATCCGAAAGGATGGCAAGATCTCATCAGTAACGGTAATGATCCGGCTTGAACGGACCTTCGACCGGCACGCCAATATAGTCGGCCTGCTTCTTGGTCAGCTGGGTCATCTTTACGCCCAGCTTCTCGAGATGGAGTGCCGCGACCTTCTCGTCGAGGTGCTTCGGCAGGACGTAGACGTCGTTCTTATACTGCTCGGGGTTGGTGAACAGCTCGATCTGCGCGAGCGTCTGGTTGGTGAAGCTCGCCGACATCACGAAGGACGGATGCCCCGTAGCATTACCCAGGTTAACGAGACGGCCCTTGGACAGGATGATGATCTGCTTGCCGTCGTCGAACTCGACGAGATCGACCTGCGGCTTCACTTCGGTCCACTTGTAGTTCGACAGCGCCGAGATCTGGATCTCCGAGTCGAAATGCCCGATGTTGCAGACGATCGCCATGTTCTTCATTGCCCGCATGTGGTCGGCAGTGATGACGTCGGCGTTGCCGGTCGCGGTCACGAAGATATCGGCGCGGGTGACCGCCTCTTCCATCGTCACGACCTCGAAGCCCTCCATCGCGGCCTGCAATGCGCAGATCGGATCGACTTCGGTCACCAGCACGCGGGCGCCGCCGTTGCGGAGCGACTGCGCCGAACCCTTGCCGACGTCACCGAAGCCGGCGACGGTCGCGACCTTGCCCGCGAGCATCACGTCGGTGCCGCGACGGATCGCGTCGA
>CAZNQA010000060.1:0-19731 GCA_964575105.1 uncultured Stakelama sp. | reverse complement strand
CGTTCGAGCACCACACCGTGATCGGCTTGGGGCCGTTATGCCCGGCGAAGCAGCGTGCGTTGGGGAACGCGCCCTTGTTGCGGAGGATGTCGATGAAGACGCGGTAGCGGCCTTCGACATGGAGGCGGTCGATCGCTTGCGCGAAGATGCGCGAGTAATCGACTCCGCGCGTTGGTGAGTCCATGTCCATCGGCTCCAAATAGCCCTCGCCCCCGGATTTTTCCAGCGTCTTCGCGCGATCACTCTGATCGAGCGGGCGCGTCACAGGATTTCGACGGTGACCAGGCCGTAACCGGCGAGCGTGGGTTCGAGCGCCGCCAGCCCCGGCATTCGCGCGGTGAACACCGCCCGGCCCGGTCTCGGCGTCTCGGGCCAGTCCTGCCCCTGCGTCAGGAACGCGATCCGCCGCGCGATCCCGTCCGACCCGTCGACGAAATCGACCGGATGCGGTGCTGCGGCGCGGAGCTCCGCCTCGACCAGCGGAAAGTGCGTGCAGGCGTTGACGATCGTGTCGATCCGCGCGCCGCCATCCTGTCCGAACAGCCCGTCGAGGATCGCGGCATAGCGCGCCGGGTCGGTCGGCTCCCCGCGCAGCCGCGCCTCGGCGAGCGTCACCAGTTCGGCCGAGCCATGCCGCAACACCACGCAGTCGCTCGCGAAGCGCGCGGCGAGATCGTCGACATAGGGCTGGCGCACCGTCGCATCGGTCCCGAGCACGCCGATCACCCGCGTACGACTGCGGAGCGCGGCGACCTTGATCGCGGGCACCGTCCCGACGATCGGCAGGTCGAGCGCGCCGCGCACCGCCGCGAGCGCGATCGTCGAGGCGGTGTTGCACGCGATCACGATCAGCCGGGGGCGATAGCGTTCGGCGAGCCGCCCGAGCAACGCGGGAACGCGCGCGCCGATCTCGGCTTCGCTCTTGGTGCCATACGGGAAACCGCCCGAATCGGCGACATAGACGACCGGCATCCGCGGCAGCAGCGCGCGCGCCGCGCCCAGCACCGACAGGCCGCCCACGCCGGAATCGAAGAACAGAACGGGTCTCTCATCCATGCGCCAGCCCCTTAGTCGTTCCGCCCGGGATCACAAAACCGTGGCCTGAAGGACGGTGTTGGGCCATGACCCGCATCCTGCTATCACAGGATCAATCGAGGGGGGTTGCAGACAGTGCCGACCGAATATCTGTGGATCGCTCCGGCAACGGCGCTGGTCCTCGGCTACCTGCTGGGTGCGATCCCGTTCGGCGTCCTGCTGACGCGGATCGCGGGCGCGGGCGACCTGCGCCAGGTCGGGTCGGGCAACATCGGCGCGACCAACGTGCTGCGCACCGGGCGCAAGGGACTCGCCGCCGCGACGCTGTTCCTCGATGCCGCCAAGGGCTTCGTCGCGGTGTGGCTCGCGGACGTCTATCTCGACGGGAACGGCGTGGTCGCCGCCGCGGCGGTGTTCCTCGGCCATCTCTATCCGGTATGGCTCGGGTTCAAGGGCGGCAAGGGCGTCGCGACGCTGCTCGGGATCGTGCTCGCGCTGCACTGGCCGATCGGGCTGGTCTATGCCGCGGTGTGGATCGCGCTGCTTGCGCTCGTGCGGATCTCGTCGCTCGCGGGGATGACCGCGGCGGTCAGCGCGCCGCTGTGCGCGGCGTATTTCTCCAAGTTCGACATCGTCCTGCTGCTGCTGGCGCTCGCGCTGCTGGTGCTGTGGAAGCACCGCACCAACATCGACCGCCTGATGAGCGGCACCGAGCCCCGCGTCGGCCAGAAACATGGCTGATACGGAGCCGGTCGGGGGCGACGCGATCGCGCGGCTCCGCCTGATCCGCACCCCGCACGTCGGCCCTGTCACCTATGCCCAACTGATCGCGCGCTTCGGCTCGGCCGGCGCGGCGATCGCTGCCCTGCCGCAACTCGCCGCGCGGGGTGGCGGCAAGCCCCCCGTCGTCGCCCCCGCCGCCCTCGCCGAGCGCGAACTGACGCTGGTTCGCCGCCTCGGCGCGCGGCACCTGTTCCTCGGCGACCCGAACTATCCGATGCTGCTCGCGCAGCTCGACGATGCGCCCCCCGCGCTGATCGTACGCGGCGACACCGGCTTGCTCGCGCGTACCCCCGTCGCGATGGTGGGCGCGCGGAATGCCTCGGCGGCGGCGTGCCGCTTCGCGCGCCAGCTCGCCGCCGAACTGGGCCGCGAGCAAGTCGTAGTCGTGTCGGGGCTGGCGCGCGGGGTCGATACCGCGGCGCATGTCGGATCGATCGCTACGGGCACGATCGCGGTGATCGCGGGCGGGATCGACGTGGTCTATCCCCCCGAAAACGCGGACCTGCAGGAGCGCATCGCAA
This sequence comes from uncultured Stakelama sp., assembly GCA_964575105.1. GTDB lineage: Bacteria > Pseudomonadota > Alphaproteobacteria > Sphingomonadales > Sphingomonadaceae > Sphingomonas. Next base: position 17,392 of record CAZNQA010000060.1, on the reverse strand, counting down.
CCGACGGCCTGCTGATCGCCGAGCAACCCCCGGGCACCGAACCGCGCGCCCGCCACTTCCCCTATCGCAACCGGATCATCGCGGGGCTCTCGCTCGGCACGGTGGTGGTCGAGGCCGCGCCCAAATCGGGCTCGCTGATCACCGCGCGGCTGGCGGGGGAACTCGGGCGCGAGGTGATGGCGGTGCCGGGCAGTCCGCTCGACCCGCGCGCGCAGGGGTGCAACGGGCTGATCCGCGACGGCGCGACGCTGATCCAGTCCGCCGCCGATGTGCTCGAGACGATCCGCCCGATCGACGCGCGGATGGTCGAGAGCCCGCACAGCCCGTTCCGCGCGCCACCGCCCGAGGATGCGAGCGACGGTGACCGGCGCGAGATCCTCAGCCTGCTCGGGCCGGTGCCGGTCGCGATCGACGAGCTGATCCGGCAATCGGGGGCGTCGCCGGCAATCGTCCAGACGGTGTTGCTGGAACTCGAGCTGGCGGGGCGGCTGGAGCGGCATGCGGGGGGTCGGGTGGCGCTGGCCTGACTTCAGGGGATTTCTGTTTGAGGGCGTCTTTCCTCCGCCCGTTCGTTTCGAGCGTAGTCGAGAAACCCGGCACAGCGCAGGTGCCTCGACTTCGCTCGAAACGAACGGGTGGGGTGTTGTCATTAAACCTTAGGAATGCGCGGCCAACAGCCTCGTGAAGTTGGCAAGGGCAACAAGCACCACGATGAGCATCACCTGCGACCCGAGCAACCAGCGCACGATATGGTTCTTCACCGCGACCATCTCGGCCTTGAAATATTCCTTCGTGACCAAATCTTGTCTTGGCGACTTGGCAAACCTTGCGCCGGTGAACGGCTCAGCCACCTCAAGCGGATCCAACATCGCGTTCATGGCCTCAGCACTATCCCAATTCCGCCAAAAACGCCACCCGACGCTTGACGAGCCCGCCGCCACCCCGTCACCCTCGCGCGTACACGTAAGGACGCAATAGACCCCCATGCAGCTTGTCATCGTCGAATCGCCCGCCAAGGCGAAGACCATCGAGAAATATCTCGGTTCGGATTACCGCGTGCTCGCGAGCTACGGCCATGTCCGCGACCTTCCGCCCAAGGACGGATCGGTGAACCCCGACGAGGGCTTCGCGATGGAATGGGAAAACTACGCGGACAAGACCAAGCAGCTCAAGGCGATCACCGATCTCGCCAAGACAGCCGACCGCCTGATCCTCGCGACCGATCCGGATCGCGAGGGCGAGGCGATTTCGTGGCACGTCCAGGAAGTGCTGCGGGGCCGCAAGGCGCTTCCCAAGGACGTCCAGCGCGTTACCTTTAACGCGATCACCAAGGCGACCGTCACCGATGCGATGAAGCATCCGCGCGAGCTCGATACCGATCTGATCGACGCGTATCGCGCGCGCCGTGCGCTCGATTATCTCGTCGGCTTCACGCTCTCGCCGGTGCTGTGGCGCAAGCTGCCCGGCGCCAAATCGGCGGGACGCGTGCAGTCGGTCGCGCTGCGCCTGATCGTCAGCCGCGAGCGCGAGATCGAGGCGTTCCGGCCGCAGGAATATTGGTCGGTCATCGCCGACATGGAGCAGGACGGCACGCCGTTCCAGGCGCGGCTCGTCACGTTCGAGGGCAAGAAGCTCGATCGCCTGTCGATCGGCGAGGAAGGCGTCGCCAACCGCGCCAAGGCGGCGGTTGAAAGCGGGCATTTCACGGTCCAGTCGGTCGAGGTGAAGCCCGCGACGCGCAACCCGCCGCCGCCCTTTACCACCTCGACGCTCCAGCAGGAAGCGTCGCGCAAGCTCGGTTTCTCGGCGGATCACACGATGCGGATCGCGCAGGGCCTCTATGAGGACGGCGCGATCACCTATATGCGGACCGACGGCGTGCAGATGGATTCGAGCGCGATCTCGGCCGCGCGCCATGCCGTCGCGAACCGCTATGATGCGAGCTATGTCCCCGACAAGCCGCGCGTCTACCAGACCAAGGCGAAGAACGCGCAGGAAGCGCACGAGGCGATCCGCCCGACCGATTTCTCTAAGGACAAGGCGGGCGGTGGGGATCACGCGCGGCTGTACGATCTGATCTGGAAACGCGCGCTCGCGAGTCAGATGGCGAGCGCGCGGATGGAGCGCACCACGGTCGAGATGGCGGACGGCACCGGCCATACCGCGCTCCGCGCGACCGGCCAGGTGATGCTCTTCCCGGGCTATCTCGCGCTGTACGAGGAAGGTTCGGACGACACGGAAGGTGAGGACGCCAAGCGCCTGCCGCGGCTGCGCGAAGGCGATGCGCCCGCCAAGAAGGGCGTTACCGCCGAACAGCATTTCACCCAGCCGCCGCCGCGCTTCTCGGAAGCATCGCTGGTCAAGCGCCTGGAAGAGCTCGGGATCGGGCGTCCGTCGACCTATGCGTCGATCATCAAGACGCTCAAGGACCGCGAATACGTCCGGGTCGAGAAGAACCGCTTCTTCGCGGAGGAATCGGGGCGTCTCGTGACCGCGTTCCTCGAGCGGTTCTTCGAGAAATACGTGAGTTACGATTTCACCTCGGGGCTTGAGGACGAGCTCGACGAAGTCTCGGGCGGGCGTGCCGAATGGCAGGCGGTGCTCGAGGCGTTCTGGAAGGACTTCAAGCCGCGGACGACCGAGGTGATGGAGCAGAAGCCGTCCGAAGTGACCGCCGAGCTCGACAAGTTCCTCGCGCCCTATCTCTTCCCGCCGATGGCGGATGGCAGCGACCCGCGGCTGTGCCCGAATTGCGGCCAGGGGCAGCTCGCACTGCGCGGCGGCAAGTTCGGTGCGTTCGTCGCGTGCTCGAATTACCCCGAGTGCAAATACACCCGCCGCTTCGGCCAGCCGGGTGCGGACGGCGAGGGTGTCGATACCGGCCCCGAGACGCTCGGCAACGATCCCGAAACCGGGCTGCCGGTCGAGCGCAAATCGGGGCGGTTCGGGCCGTATATCCAGATCGGCGAGGGCGAGACGCGCAAGATGGCGTCGATCCCGAAGGATATCGGCGAGCTCGACCTGCAATGGGCGCTCAAATTGCTGTCGCTGCCGCGGACCATCGGCATGCATCCCGAGACCGGCGAACCGATCACGGCGGCGATCGGTCGCTATGGTCCGTATCTGAAGCATGCGGGCAAATATGCGCGGCTTACCTCGACCGACGACGTGTTCGAGACGGGGATGAACGCGGCGGTGGTGAAACTCGCCGAAGCCGCGGCAGGCGGCGGGCGTCCGCAGCGCGGCGCGCAGGCACCGCTCAAGGTGCTCGGGCTGCATCCGCGGAGTGAGGCCGAGATCAAGCTGATGGAGGGCCGCTATGGTGCGTACGTCACCGACGGGACGACCAATGCGACGCTGCCCAAGTCGATCGAGAAGGACGCGCTGACGCTCGAGGAAGCCGCGCAGCTGATCGACGCGCGCGCCGCGGCAGCGCCGCCGACCAAGGGGAAGAAAAAGCCGGCGGCGAAGAAACCGGCGGCGAAAAAGGCTCCGGCGAAGGCCAAGACGGCGGCAGCCGCGGAAGGCGCGGCGGAGGCCCCTGCAAAGAAGGCTCCCGCGAAAAAGCCCGCTGCCAAGAAACCCGCGGCGAAGAAGCCCGCCGCGAAGAAGGCGACCGCCTGAGTCGCCACGCCGTGCTCCTGCTCAGGCAGGAGCACGGTAGCTCAGGCGGCGCGGCGCTGCGTCGCGCGAAGCCAGGCGCGCGCGGCGGCCTGCGCGGTCGCGATTTCGCGCGCGGTCATGTCCTCGGCGATTTCGCCGCGGCTCGCCATTCCCGCCTCGCTCCCCGCGACCGCGGCGAGGTTGAACCATTTGTGCGCCTCGATCAGATCGACCGAAACCCCGGCAGTGCCGCTCGAATAGACCATGCCGAGTTCGTAGCAGGCGTCGGCATCGCCGCACGCCGCTTCGGCCAATTTGCTGTCGATCAGAAACTGCGCGTTCTTGAGGCTCGTGCCCATGTCGAATCTTCCCGGTTAACCATGCCTTCGCCGCGACAGTGCGCGGGGGCCGGTCAAAGAAGGGTTAACGGGGGGATTAGCCTTTGGTCGTAGCGGGGGGCCTTCCAAGCCCTTCCCCGGCGGAGGCGGGGGCCCAGTCGCGATGTCCAGGGTAACGGAGGGCAGCGCTCACCTCCTCCGGTTGCGCTCCTGGGCCCCGGCTACCCCCGTGCCGGCACGTCCAGATTGTCGATCAGCCGGGTCGCGCCAAGCCGCGCCGCCGCGAGCAACCGCCGGGGCCGGTCCTCCGCCATCTCCGCAGTCAGCGTCGCGGCATCGACCAGCTCGACATAATCGACCACGAACCCCGCCGCGACCAACGCCTCGCGCGCCGCCGCCAGCGCATCGTCGGGCGAATCGCCGCGGGCGATCGCGCGCGCCGCCTCGCCCAGCGCGCGCGGCAAGGCCACTGCGGCCGCACGCTGCTCGGTATCGAGATAGACGTTGCGCGACGACAGCGCGAGGCCGTCGTCGTCGCGCTGGGTCGGCACGCCCTCGATCTCGATCCCGAAATCCAGGTCCGCGACCATCCGCCGGATCACCGCGAGCTGCTGGAAATCCTTTTCGCCGAACAGCGCGACGTCGGGCCGGACCTGGTTGAACAGTTTGGCGACGACCGTCGCGACTCCGTCGAAATGCCCCGGGCGCGCCGCGCCATCGAGCCCTTCGCTCACCCCGGAAACCGAAATGTTCGTCGCGAACCCAGCGGGATACATGACGTCCACCGGCGGCAGCCACAACAGGTCGCACCCCGCCTCGGTCAGCATCCGCGCATCCGCCGCCTCGCGCCGCGGGTAGCGCGCGAGATCCTCGTTCGGGCCGAATTGCCTTGGATTGACGAAGATCGACGCGACGACCTTGCGTCCCTGCCGACGCGCGGTCTCGATCAGCGCGATATGCCCGCTGTGGAGCGCGCCCATCGTCGGCACGAACGCGATCGCCGCCCCGCCGCTTCGGAAATCGGCGATCGCGGAGCGAAGCGCGTCGAGAGTACGGATGGTTTGCACGCGGGTTGGGCCTTCGGTAAGGACGGGCAGGCCTTCTATGGGGGCAGGCCGAACCGAACAAGACGCTAGGACATCATCCCGTTGGCCACTGCTGCGCGAAAACCACACATCATCGTTTTCGCCAACGAAAAAGGCGGCACCGGCAAGTCGACCACCGCGGTCCATGTCGCGATCGCGCTCGCCGCGCGCGGGGCGAAGGTCGCGGCGTTCGACCTCGACCATCGCCAGCGCACGATGGGGCGGTATTTCGACAATCGTGCCGCGACGGTGAAACGCACCGGACGCGACCTTCCGATCCCGCGCCACGCGACGCATGACGGCGAGACCGACGAGCGGTTCGAGCAACTGTTCGCCGACCTTGCCACCGATACCGATTTCCTCGTGATCGACACGCCGGGCCGCGACGACCGCTTCGGCCGACTGTCGGCGGCGCGCGCCGACACGCTCGTCACGCCGATGAACGACAGTTTCGTCGATTTCGACCTGATCGGGCAGGTCCATCCCGAGACCTACAAGGTCACCCGCCCGAGCTTCTATGCCGAGATGATCTGGGACGCGCGCAAGGCGCGTGCGCGCGCGGATGGCTCGACGATCGACTGGGTCGTGCTGCGCAACCGTGTCCAGCATATCGAGGCGCGCAACATGCGCCGCGTATCCGACGCGCTCGACCAGCTCGCCAAGCGGGTCGGGTTCCGCATCGTGCCGGGGCTCGGCGAGCGCGTGATCTATCGCGAGCTGTTCCCCGCCGGGCTGACGATGCTCGATTCGGGCGAATTCGGCGCGATGGGGCTCGCGCATGTCGCGGCGCGGCAGGAGCTGCGCGAGATGATGGGCGCGCTCGCGCTGCCCGAAGCCGTGCTGCCGACGTTCGCCTGATGACCAAGGTCCTGCTCCTCGTCGCGCTGCTGGTCGGCGTCTGGCTGCTGCTGCGGCCCAGGCCCAAGGCGAAACCGCGCCCGCAGACCGCGGAAAGCGAAGCGCGCGCGGTGCTCGGGGTCGGCCCCGGTGCGGACGCCGCCGCGATCCGCGCCGCACACCGTCGCCTCGTCACCTCGCTTCACCCCGACAAGGGGGGATCGGCCGAGCTTACCCGTCGCATCAACGCGGCGCGGGATGTACTGCTTAAACCCTGATCATTGAACTTTCGCACGGCTGATCGATTTGATCGTGCAAAGAATTCCAGGAGGACCACCATGACGCATCGTTTCGACCCGACTTCGCTCCGCGAATATGACATCCGTGGCATCGTCGGCAAGACGCTGGGCACCGCCGACGCCGACGCGATCGGTCGCGGCTTCGGGACGCGCGTGCGCCGCGCCGGCGGCACCCGCGTCGCGGTCGGCTATGACGGTCGGCTGTCCTCGCCCGAGCTCGAAGCCGCGCTCGTCGGCGGGCTGACCGCGGCCGGCGTCGATGTCGTGCGGATCGGCATGGGGCCGACCCCGATGCTCTATTACGCCGAAGCCACGCTAGAAGTGGATGGCGGCATCGAGATAACCGGCAGCCATAATCCCTCCGATTACAATGGCTTCAAGATGGTACTGCAGCATAAGCCGTTTTTCGGCGCGGACATCCAGGATCTCGGGCGGATGGCCGAGGAAGGCGATTGGGAAACGGGCGAAGGCACCGTCTCGACCGCGGACGTCGAGGACGAATATGTCGGCCGCCTGATGGCCGGTTTCGCGGGCGGCACCTACAAGATCGGCTGGGACGCGGGCAACGGCGTGTCGGGCCCGATCATCGAGAAGCTCGTCAAGCTCCTCCCGGGTGAGCATCACCTGCTGTTCACCGATGTCGACGGCAAATTTCCCAACCATCATCCCGATCCTACCGATGAGGCCAATCTGGTCGATCTCAAGCGGCTTGTCGCGGAGAAGAACCTCGATTTCGGTCTGGCCTTCGATGGCGACGGCGACCGGATCGGCGCGATCGACGGCGAGGGCCGCGTGATCTGGGGCGACCAGATCCTCTCCATTCTGGCGGAACCCGTCCTCAAGGAGCTTCCGGGCGCGACGATCATCGCCGACGTCAAGGCATCGCAGATGCTGTACGACCGGGTCGCCGAACTCGGCGGCAAGCCGCTGATGTGGAAGACCGGGCACAGCCTGATCAAGATGAAGATGAAGGAAACCGACAGCCCGCTCGCCGGCGAGATGAGCGGCCACATCTTTTTCGCGCATGAATATTACGGGTTCGACGACGCGCAATATGCCGCGGTCCGCTTCATCCGTGCGGCGCACATGATCGGCAAGTCGGTCACCGAACTGCGCGGTAACATGCCCGCGTTGGTCAACACCCCCGAGATGCGCTTCCAGGTCGACGAGAGCCGCAAGTTCGCGGTGGTCGAGGAAGTGCTCGCGCGGCTCGAGGCGGATGGCGCCGAGGTCGACCGCACCGACGGCGCGCGCGTCAACACGCCCGACGGCTGGTGGCTGCTCCGCGCATCGAACACGCAGGACGTGCTCGTCGCGCGTGCCGAGGCGAAGGACCAGCCCGCGCTCGACCGCCTGCTCGCGATGATCGACGACCAGCTCGAGAAGAGCGGGTTGCAGCGCGGCCCGCAGGCGGCGCACTAAGTCCTGACACGGCGCGAGGGGGGGCGCGGGTACGCTCCCCCCTCGCAATCTGCCGTAAAACACGCCACCTAGGCGCAATGCCTCCCCCCGCGCCCCAGATCATCCGCGTCATCGACCTCGAGACCACCGGCGAAGGCCCGCCGATCCACGGTGTCTGCGAAATCGGCTGGCAGGACGTCGCGCTCCAGAAAGACGGTCGCTGGGAGATCGAAGGCGACGGCGGCGCGCGGCTCGTCAACCCCGGCCGCCCGATCCCGCCACTGACTCAGGCGATCCACCACATCCTCGACGAACAGGTCGCCGACGCGCCGTTCTGGCACGATGTCGCGCGCGGCGTGCTCGATCCGTATCCACGTCGGATCGCACTCGCGGCGCATCGCGCGGATTTCGAGCAGAAATTCTGCACCTCTCCGCTGACGCGTGGCGCGCCGTGGATCTGCACGTGGAAATGCGCGCTGCGGCTGTGGCCCGACACGCCGAGCTTCTCCAACCAGATGCTGCGCTACTGGCGCAAGCCCGAGGGGATGATCCACGAACGCGGCCTCCCCGCGCACCGCGCCTTCCCCGACGCCTATGTCACTGCCTTCCACCTGCGCGACATGCTGAACGCGGTCGGCCCCGAGCAGCTGCTTGCGTGGTCCGCGGTTCCCGGCCTGTTGCCGCGCGTGATCCGCCCCGGGCCGGATCGCGGCAAGAGCTGGCAGGAGATCAGCGACGATTCACTGTCGATCATGCTCGGCGATCGCGATCTCGACGTCCGCTTCACCGCCGAGACCGAACTCGCGCGGCGGCGCGGCGGGGGTGTCGTCGGGCGGCCGTCGCCGCAGGGGAAGCTGTTGTAAAGGTACTCCACACCTCCGGTCGTTTCGAGCGAAGTCGAGAAACAGTCCCACGCGCTGTGCTGGGTTTCTCGACTACGCTCGAAACGAACGGGTATGGCGTGAATCGCGGATCGATTGATCGTCATCAACGCCGAGCGACTGGCGTTTGTCGTTGCCGCTGCGTAAGGACACTGCATGTACAAGCGGTTAGTCCAGGGGTTTGGCGTCAGCGAAGGCCGTATGGGCCGCTTCCTGGTGACCTGCATGTCGCTCGGGTTCCTGTTGCTCGTCGCCGCCGGAATCGCCGCTGCCTGGTCGACCGACCAGAACGAGCGCCACACCCGCGACGTCGACCATACCTATGAGGTCGAGCTGTCGATCGATCGGGCGCGGATCGCGATCGAGCAGGGCGAGACCGCGCGGCGGGGCTATCTGCTGACCGGCGATCCGGTCTATCTGACCCCCTATCGCGCCGCGATGACCACGTTGCCGCGTGCGATCGACCGGCTCGGCGTGCTGACCAGCGACAATCCGCACCAGCAGGCCAACATCGCAACGCTCCGCCGCCTGACCGAAAGCCTCGTCGCGCAGCGCGACCAGACCATCACGCTTGCCGGCAAGGGCGACCGGACCGCCGCAATCGCGCAATTCACGGCGGAAACGAGCGCGCGGCGGATGCGCGATATCCGCATCATCGCGGACCGGATGGTCACCGAGGAGCAACGGCTGCTCAAGATCCGCGACGCCGCGCAGCAGAACAGCGTCCGGGTCTTCTACATCACGCTTGCGCTTGCCGGGCTGTTGCTCGCGCTGGTCGCGCTGATCACGCTGGTGACGGTGCTGCGCTACACCCGCGAGCTTGCGACCTCGCGCGATTCGCTGCGCGATTTCGCGGACACGCTCGAAACGCAGGTGGAGGAACGCACCGCCGATCTCAGCCGCGCGAACGAGGAAATCCAGCGCTTCGCCTATATCGTCAGCCACGACCTGCGCAGCCCGCTGGTCAACGTGATGGGCTTCACCGCCGAACTCGAGGCCGCCACCGGCGCGATCACCGAACTGATCGACCGGGCCGAGGAAAAGGCCCCCGAGATCGTCAGCGAGGACGCGCGGCTGGCGGCGCGCGAGGATCTGCCCGAGGCGATCCGCTTCATCCGCACGTCGACGCAGAAGATGGACCGGCTGATCAACGCGATCCTCAAGCTGTCGCGCCAGGGCCGCCGCGTCATCTCGGCCGAACCGCTCGATCTCGCGACGCTGATCGACGGGATCGGCGCGAGCCTGACGCAGCAGATGGAACAGCGCGGCACCACGCTGACGGTCGAGCGCCCGCTCCCCGATCTCGTCAGCGACCGGGTCGCAGTCGAGCAGATCTTCTCCAACCTGATCGAGAATGCGGTCAAATATCTCGATCCCAAGCGCCCCGGGCGGATCGTCGTGCGCGGCAAGCGCAAGGGCAAGCGGATCCTGTACGAGATCGAGGACAATGGCCGCGGCATCGCGCCCGCCGATCACGCCCGCGTGTTCGACCTGTTCCGTCGTTCCGGCACGCAGGACCAGCCGGGCGAAGGGATCGGACTCGCACATGTCCGCGCGCTCGCGTATCGGCTTGGCGGGGTGATCGACGTCACGTCCGAACTCGGGCGCGGCGCGACGTTCCATTTGACGCTTCCGGCAACGTACGCCGAACCCAAGACCGATTCCCGAGGAAGCCAGCGATGACCGACCACCAGACCGTCAGCATCATCATGATCGAGGATGACGAGGGCCACGCCCGGCTGATCGAGAAGAACATCCGGCGCGCAGGAATCCTCAACGAGATCCAGCATTTCACCGACGGCACGAGCGCGCTCGAATATCTCTTCAACGCGGACCGCGGCCCCGGCCACGGCGGCCCCGCGCTGGTGCTGCTCGATCTCAACCTGCCCGACATGGGCGGCACCGACATCCTCGCGAAGATCAAGGGCTCGGACGGTCCGCTCAAGCGCACGCCCGTCGTCGTGCTGACGACCACCGACGACAAGGTCGAGATCCAGCGTTGCTACGATCTCGGCTGCAACGTCTACATCACCAAGCCGGTCAATTATGAGAGCTTCGCGCAGGCGATTCGCCAGCTCGGGCTGTTCCTGTCGGTGATCCAGGTCCCCGACGCAGAGGGCCACGGGTGATCGAACAGCCGGTTCAGGCGACCGGGCCAGCGGTCCTCTACATCGACGACGACGCGGGGCTGCGACGGCTCGCGGCGCGGGCGTTGTCGCGGCTCGGCTTCTCGGTCACGGTCGCCGAGGGCGGTGCCGAAGGTCTGGCGCTCGCGCGCGAGCAGCATTTCGACCTGATCGCGGTCGACCATTACATGCCCGGGATGGATGGGATCGAGACGCTCGAGGCAATCCGCCAGCTGCCGCACGCACCGCCCGTCGTCTATGTCACCGGCTCCGAGGAAGGCCGCATCGCGGTCGCCGCGCTCAAGGCGGGCGCGTCGGACTATGTCGTCAAGACGGTCGGCAGCGACTTCTTCGACCTGCTCGCCAGCGCCTTCGCACAAGTGCTCGAACGCGCCGCGCTCGAACGCGACAAGACCGCCGCCGAGGACCAGCTCCGCGCGAGCAACGCGCGGCTCGAGGCGCTGCTGCGCGAGGTCAATCACCGCGTCGCGAACAGCCTGCAGATCGTCTCGGCGATGGTGCGGATGCAGTCGGCGGCGCTGCAGGACGACAATGCCCGGCTCGCGCTCGAGGATACGCAGCGCCGCATCGCCGCAATCGCGCAGGTCCATCGCCGCCTCTACACCAGCAACGACGTCGAGCAGGTCGACATGCGCGAATATCTGAAGGCGCTGGTCGACGAACTGGGCGAGACCTGGTCGACCCCGACCGCGCCGCGCACGCTCTCGCTGTTCGCCGAGCCGATCCGGCTTGCGACCGACCGTGCGGTGTCGCTCGGCGTGATCGTTACCGAACTCGTCAGCAACGCGTGCAAATATGCCTATCCGGTCGGTGGCGGCGAGGTCCGCGTGTCGCTGAGCGAGGACGGGGCGACGCATTTCAAGCTGCTGGTCGAGGACGACGGGATCGGCATGCCCGCCGACGCGACCCCGCAGGGCACCGGGGTCGGCACCAAGCTGATCCGCGCGATGGCGCAGAGCCTCCAGACGATCATCGAGTACGACAGCATCGGCAACGGCGTCCGCGCGACGCTGCGCGCGGCGCGGGACTGAACGGCGGGGCACTTTCACCCCACACTCCCTCCCCCGCCCCGTTCGGTTCGAGCGAAGTCTAGAACCCTGCGCTGTCCGCGGTTTCTCGACTGCGCTCGAAACGAACGGCAAGGTGGTATTCGCTACCCGCCACCCCGCTACGACTAAAGACGTAACGGGCTTTTTCCCGATAACTTACCAACCGTTAACCGCGCGCCCATAGACCGGCTGGATGCGACGCACCCCCTTTCCGATACTGATCCCCCTGCAGGCGGTGGTGGCGGTGCTTGCCGTGCTCGGGCTGGCGCTGTGGCCGCCCGCCAAGGGAGCGATCCTGCTGATCCCGATGCTTCAGAACAATGCCGCATCGCTCGTCCCGCTGGCCCGCGCGAGCGGGGCGTTGCTCGTCGGCAACGGCCCGCTCCCCGGGTCGCTCGTCGTGCTGGGGGATCGCGCGCGGCTGTTGCGGCGGGTCCGCGCGTGGAACGTGATCCTGCTGTCCGCCCCGGCGGCGGGCTGTGGCGACGATCGCCGGTTCGGAACCCCGGCATGACCCGCCTTTCCGCAACGCTCGCGCGGTTTCGCCCGCACGCATCCGCCCAACCCACGCTGGATTCGCTCGACACGATGCGGCGGCGCGGGGTCCAGCTGTGGGCGCTGATCGGCTGGGTATCGCTCGCGCTGCTGCTGGTCGGCAACGCGATCCTCCACACGGGGGTGTGGCTGCCGCTGCTGGTGATCGGTACGCTCGTCAACATCGGGCCGACGATGATGGCGCTGGCGGGGCGGCACGACAGCGAGGCGCGCACGCTGATCGGCGCGAGCGCCGCGGTCATCCCTGCGATGCTGGTGTTCCTGCTCAAGGGGCATCCGTGGCAGATGGATGCGCACATGTATTTCTTCGTCGGCATGGCGGCGCTGGTCGTGCTCGCGGACTGGCGGCCGATCGCGTTCGCGACGGTGCTGACCGCGTGTCACCACATTTCGCTCGAATGGTTTGCCCCCGAGTGGGTCTTTTCGGGTACGGGCAACGTCGGGCGGATTCTGTTCCACGTCGTCGCGGTCGGGCTCCAGTTCGGGGTGCTCGCGGCGTTGACGGTCCAGCTCGAACGCCTGTTCCTCGGCCAGCAGGCGGCGCTGCGGCGGTCGCACGAGCTGACCGAGGCGGCGGAGGAGGGCCAGCGGCAGACCGAGCGCGCGATGGAGCTCGCGCGGCTCGCCGAGGCCGACGCCGCACGTGAGCGCCGCGAGCGCGCCGAACAGGCCACCCGGATCGCGCAGGCGCGCCGCGCCGAACTCGTCGGCATCGCGAACGAATTTGAACGCTCGGTCACCTCGGTGATCAAGGCGATCGGCGAAGCCACCGAGCGGCTCGAACAGGCGGCGGTGCAACTGGAGGACATCACCCAGAGCACAACCGCCGAAGCCGACCAGGTCGCCGCCGGTGCGGGCCGCGCGGCCTCCGACATCGCGCAGGTCGCCTCGTCGATCCGCACGCTCTCCGAATCGGTCCAGACGATCGCGATTGCGGCGGACCGCCAGTCGGTGCTGACCGAGACCGCAAGCTCCGAGGCCAAGCGCAGCGTCCAGACCGTCGCGATGCTCGAGGAACATGCGGTCCAGATCGAGGGCTTCCTCGCCGACATCCGCAAGATCGCCGCGCAGACCAACCTGCTCGCGCTCAACGCGACGATCGAGGCGGCGCGCGCCGGCGATGCGGGGCGTGGCTTCGCGGTGGTCGCGGGCGAGGTGAAGACGCTGTCGGCGGACACGACCCGCGCGAGCGACCGGATCGGCAGCCTCATCTCGGGGATTCGCGAGGGCGTCGCGGATACCAGCGACAAGCTCCGCAGCGTCAACGGCGCGATCGGGCAGGTCTCGCTCGCCGCCTCGGGGATCGCCACCGCGGTCGCCGAGCAGCGCCACACCGCACAGGATGTCGACGCCTGCGCGGCGCGCGCCGCGACCACCGCCGACGAGGTCGAACGCCGGATCGCGGATGTCGCGCACGCCGGGGGGAAGGCGACGTCGCTCTCGGCCTCGGTCACCCGCAGCGCCGCCGACCTGTCGGTCAACGCGCGCGACCTGCTCTCCTCGACCGATCGCTTCGTCTCGTTCCTGCAATCGGATCACGCCGTCGCGGCGTGACGCTCAGCGCGGCTTGCGGAAACGATAGACGAACTGGTCGGTCTTGCCGCGGATCGCGGGGTCGAACACGCCCGCGCTATGATCGTCCGCCGGGTTGCGCAGCACGTCGCTCTCGGCCTCGAACACGAAGCCCGCCTTGACGACCTGCGCCTTGACCACCGCGGGGTCGATCCGGTGCCGGGTCGCGGTGCCGGTCATCCCGCTGCCCGCGGCATCGGCATGGTCGATCACGATATAGGTGCCGCCGGGCTTGAGCGCGGCGAACGCCTGTTTGTTGAACCCGTCGAGCGCGGCCTCGCCGCCGGGCGGGTTGTTGATGTCGTGGTAATTCTGCACCGTCCAGAACAGGTCGACCGGCTCGGACGCGCGGACGCCGGGGCCGGACATCACCGTCAGCGAGGTGTTCGCCATCCGCTTCGCCTCGAGCGCAGGGAGCGCCTTCTCGGCATATTTCGCGCCGGCGGCGGGCCACACCGCATAGACATGCCCGGTCTTGCCGACGATTCCCGAGAAGATCCGCGTCCAATATCCCGCGCCCGGCAGGAAATCGAGCACCTCGTCCCCCGGGCCGACGCCCGAGAAGGCGAGCACTTCGGCGGCCTTGCGCCGCGCGTCGTCGCCCTGCTGGTCCGCGCGCGCAGAGTCGGCAAGCGCCTTCGCGACCGCACGCTGCGTGTCCTTCGCGGCATGTTTCGAGGCGGGCGCCACCGTCGCCGCACCGGCCGCGTTGGTCATCAGGGCGGTCGCCGCAAGGGCTGTCAGGATCATGCGCATCATCGTCTCCCCCGTCCGCGGCGTTCCGTCGCGGTTTGGCGCAGTTCACCATAACCCCGCCGCTCCAACAAGCCGCTTCGTGACGAAATGTGGCGCTCTCTCGGCCATCGTTGCGCGAGCGAGATGGATCGATATGACGGCCCCGCCGTTCCGATTGCGCGCCGACATGACGGTTCGTTCATAATCCTCCGGAGACACCCCGCATGCCATCTGGTCTGGTCGCCCTGCTCGACGACGTCGCGGCGATCGCAAAGCTCGCCGCCGCCTCGGTCGACGATGTCGCGGCGGCGTCGATGAAGGCGTCGTCCAAGGCGGTCGGCGTCGTGGTCGACGATGCGGCGGTGACTCCCAAATACGTCTCGGGCCTCACGCCCGCGCGCGAGCTGCCGATCATCTGGCGGATCGCAAAGGGGTCGCTCCGCAACAAGCTGCTGTTCCTGCTCCCCGCCGCGCTGCTGCTGAGCGCGTTCGTGCCGTGGGTCATCACCCCGATCCTGATGGTCGGCGGGCTGTATCTCGCATTCGAGGGCGCGGAGAAGATCCTCGGGAGCCTGCTCGGGCATCACGCCGCGGTCGACGAGGCAGTGGCGGGCGAGCAGAGTGCCGAGCAGATCGAGAACAGCAAAGTTGCAGGGGCGGTGCGCACCGACCTGATCCTCTCCGCCGAGATCATGGCGATCGCGCTCGCCGAAGTGTCGGACCAGTCGATCGTCACCCAGGCCGCCGCGCTGATCGCGGTGTCGCTGCTGATCACCGCCGGGGTTTACGGGGTCGTCGGGCTGATCGTGAAGATGGACGATATCGGGCTGCATCTCGCGCAACGTCGGAATGCGACGACGCAGCGGATCGGGCGCGGCATGGTGGCCGCGATGCCTGTGGTGCTTGGTGCGATCGCCAAGATCGGGACGGTCGCGATGCTGTGGGTCGGCGGCGGGATCCTGGTCCACGGTCTCGAGCAATTCCACCTCACCGCGATCCCGCACGCTGCCGAGGCGGTCGCGGAGTGGTTCGCGCGGCTTTTGCCCTTCGCGGCGGGAGTCGGCCACTGGTTCGGCTTCGCGCTCGCCTCGGCAGTGGTCGGGCTCGTCGCTGGCGGCGTGCTCGCGCTGATCGTCCCGCGCGTGATGGCACTGTTCGGCAAGGGGACCACGCACTGAGGGGGGCGTTTGCGCCTGCAACCGGCAACCGCTTCCCCGGCGGAGGCCGGGGCCCAGTCGCGGGCCGGTCATGGCAGACGCTGCGCTTCCTTACTCAAGCCGCCGCTACTGGGCCCCGCCCTTCGCCGGGAAAGGGTAGCGAGAGATAGTGGAGCACCCGGACGATACCTCCGCCGCGACCCCCACGCCCCTCAGCAAGGCCGCTTCGTCCCCGCATCGGGGATCACCCGCAACCGGCGTTTCCCCCAATAGCTCAGGTCCATCGACATCCGCACCGCCTCGCCCGGACGCGTATAGACGATCTGGTCGCCGCGATCGCCCGTGCCGGTGCTGCAATTGCGCCACCGCTCCGCGTCGAGCACGTCGGTGATCTTGTAGACCGCATATTGGTCCGCCTCGTGCCACACGATCAGCTCGTCGAACCCGCCGCTGCCGTCATGCCCTGCGAGATCGACCGCCGCCTCGAACGGTCCCGCGCCTTTCACCGTCACGCCGTGCCGGCGGCAGCGCAGGCTGTCCCAATCGGGCTGGACGCAATCGGTGAACCCCGCGCGGCGCGCATCGGCGAGGCTGCCGCGCACCGGCAGCTCCTCGAACAGGAGCGACGGCGGCGGGGTGCGCTGCGGCCCGCACCCCGCGAGCAGCAGCGCAGCGCCGATCAGCGCGACCCGGACCGCCAAGGTCTCAGACGTCGAGATTGGCGACGCTCAGCGCATTCTCCTGGATGAACTCGCGGCGCGGTTCGACCACGTCGCCCATCAGCCGGGTGAAGATCTCGTCCGCGACATCGGCCTGGTCGACCTCGACGCGGAGCATCGAGCGGTTCTGCGGGTCGAGCGTGGTTTCCCACAATTGGTCCGCGTTCATTTCGCCCAGCCCCTTGTAACGCTGGATCGCGAGACCCTTGCGCCCCGCCGCGAGGATCGCGTCGAGCAGCTGCGACGGCCGCGCGACCAGTGTCGCGCCCTTGCTGACCGTCGCGGCTGCGCCGGCACGGCCACCCTCGGGCGCGGTCGCCTCGGCTTCGTCCGCCGCGGCATCGGCTTCCGCCTGAGCTGCTGCGGCTGCCTTGTTCGACACCAGCCGCGCAGTATCGACGAACGCCTCGGCCTGTTCCGCCGCGAGTGCGTGGAGCTTGCGCGCCTCCGCCGAGCCGAGGAACGCCGCCTCGATGATGTGGTGATCGGTCACGCCGCGCCACACGCGCTCGACATGGAACCCGCCGTCCTCGGCCAGCGTCGCCGACCAGCGTGCGTCCTGATCCGCCGCGTCGAGCCCGCGCACGACCTGCACAACGCGCCCGCGCCGTGCATCGAGATCGAGGGCCGGATCGAGCGCGCCACCCATCGCGAGCGCCTCGACGATCGTCGGATCGTAGCGCCGTGGCACGAAGCGCATCAGCGTCCGCATCCGCCGCGCATGATCGACCAGCGTCCGCAGGTCAGCCCCCGAACGCGAGCCCTGCGCGCCCTCGAGCACGACGCTCGCGACGCCATTCTCGACCAGATATTCGTCGAGCGCGGCATCGTCCTTGAGATACACTTCGGACCGCCCGCGCGTCGCCTTGTAAAGCGGCGGCTGCGCAATGTAGAGATGCCCCTGCGTGATGATCTCGGGCATCTGGCGGTAGAAGAACGTCAGCAACAGCGTGCGGATGTGCGCGCCGTCGACGTCTGCGTCGGTCATGATGACGATCTTGTGGTAGCGCAGCT
>CAZNQA010000059.1:0-20115 GCA_964575105.1 uncultured Stakelama sp. | reverse complement strand
GGCGGGCAGCACATCAACACGACCGATTCGGCGGTGCGCATCACGCACATCCCGACCGGAATCGTCGTCCAGTGCCAGAACCAGCGATCGCAGCACAAGAACAAGGCCGAGGCGTACAACCAGCTCCGCGCGCGTCTGTACGAACGCGAACTCGCGATCCGCGAAGCCGCCGCCAATGCCGAGAATGCGGGCAAGACCGACATCGGCTGGGGCCACCAGATCCGCTCCTACGTCCTCCAGCCATATCAGATGGTGAAGGACCTGCGCACCGGCGTCACCTCGTCGAGCCCGTCGGACGTGCTCGACGGCGATCTCGATGCGTTCATGGCGGCGGCGCTGTCGCAGCGCGTGACGGGTGAGACGGTCGAGGTCGAGGACGTCGAATAGTGGGGGACAGGCGTCCGGCATTCGGCGGTACCGCCTCCCCGGCGAAGGCCGGGGCCCAGTTGCGCTGGCCGAGGCAAGCGAACGCTGCGGCCAGTCAACGGGCGGCCCGCGACTGGGCCCCGGCGTTCGCCGGGGAAGCCGGAGAATGACGATCTTCCGACGCGCCACCCTAGCCGCCCTCCTGCTTGTCTCCGCGTGCGACGGCGGCCCCGCGCGTGTTCCCGACCGGACCGAGAAGGCAGGCCCCTTCCCTGCCCCCGACCGCCCCGTCGCGCCCGTCGTCTCGTCACGCTGGTCGACCGAGGAGGAACGCGACCGGCTCAACGAAGCGGGCGAAGTGATGGCCAAGGCCGGGATCAAACGCGGGATGACCGTCGCCGACATCGGTGCGGGCGAAGGCTATTACACGATTCGCCTGGCTGCGCGCGTCGGCAAGGACGGGCGGGTACTGGCGGAGGACATCATCCCCGCGGTCCGCGACACGCTCGCGCTACGCGTCGCGCGCGAGCGGCTCGAATCGGTCAGCGTCCGGCTCGGCGCGGTGAACGACCCCAAGCTCCCCGACGCAAGTTTCGACCGCGTGGTGATGGTCCACATGTACCATGAGATCGAGCAGCCCTACGAATTCCTGTGGCGGATGCGTCCGTCGCTGCGCCCGGACGGACTGGTCGTGGTGGTCGATGCCGACCGCGCGACGCAGAATCACGGCACGCCACCCGCCCTGCTGAAATGCGAGTTCGCGGCCGTGGGGTATGTCCAGATCGGCACCTACGACATGCCCTCGGCGGGCGGCTATCTGGCGACCTTCCGCCCGCAGGGGCCGCGCCCCGAGCCGGGTGCGATCAAGCCGTGCCGGATCTCCTGACCGCGCTATAAAAGTCCGCGCGCGCGAAAACTGTCGCGCCGCCCGCGCGCCAGCACGACGTGCTCGATCAACCGCACCCCGATCGCCTCGAGCGTCCGCGCGATCCGCTGAGTCAGGGCGTAGTCGGCCGGGCTTGGCGTGGGATCGCCGCTGGGGTGGTTGTGCGCCATCGCGACCGCGACGGCATCGAACGCGATCGCGTCTGCCACCACGTCGCGAAGCGAGACCGTCAGCGCATCGACCACATTGCTCGTCACACGCCGCACCCCGAGGATCCTCCATTCCGGATCAAGATAGGCAAAGATCGCAACCTCCTGCGCGGCATCGGCGATCGGTGCGAAGTGCAGCCCGATCGATTCGAGCGCGCTGGCTTCGGACGACTGAGGAAAAGACGGCGGGACACGGGCCATTGCCACCGGTCGCGCATCCGCGCGTTGCACCCCAGCCGAGCTGCATCCGAAACGGCGTTGCCGCTGCCCGCACGTTTCGCCATTAGCCCCTGTCGCGACGCGTGTTAGGAATAGCGATGACCAGACACCCCGAATATCAGTATCTCGATCTCCTCGAGCAGGTACTCGAGCGCGGCGATGAACGCGTCGACCGCACGAAAATCGGCACCAGGTCGATTTTCGGCGCGATGGTCCGGTTCGATCTGTCGCGGGGCGAGGCACCGATCCTGACGACCAAGCGCGTCTATTGGAAGACCGCCGTCAAGGAGATGCTCTGGTTCCTGACGGGGGAGACGAACATCCAGTCATTGCTTCGCGAAAACGTGCGGATCTGGAGCGACTGGCCGCTTGCCACGTATCGGCGCGAGACCGGGGAGGACGTCTCCCAGGCCGACTTCGAGCAGCGGATCCTGGAGGACGACGCCTTCGCCGCGCGTTGGGGTGATCTTGGTCCCGTCTACGGCAAGCAGTGGCGTCGCTGGCTAGGCTCGGACGGTCGCGAATATGACCAGATCGGCACGCTGATCAAGACGCTTCGGGAGAATCCCGCGAGCCGCAGAATGCTTTTCCACGGCTGGAACGTGGGGGAGCTGGACGCGATGGCGCTTCCGCCCTGCCACATGGTCTACCAGTTCCACGTGACCTCGGACGGTCGGTTGAACTGCCTGCTGTTCCAGCGCTCGGTCGATCTGCTGCTCGGGGCCGCGTTCAATTACGTCGGAGCGACCGCGCTCCTGCTGATGCTTGCCCAGCAAGCCGATCTTAGGCCCGGCGAACTCATCTGGGTTGGCGGCGATGTGCATCTGTACCTCAATCATCTCGATCAGGCCCGCGAACAGGCGCAACGCGAACCACGCCCGTTTCCGAAAATGCGGCTGGTTCGGAGGCCCGACTCGATCGACGGTTACCGGATCGAAGATTTCAAGGTGGAGGACTACGCACCGCACAGCGCGATCAAGGCGGACGTGGCCGTCTGAGAGACGGGCTTGCAAATTATGCAAATCATTTGCCAATTACGACCCGCTGCCCGTAGCAGGGCGGACAAATCGGGACGCAGGGTGGCGTGCCATGCTGGAGGTGTCGGATGCTGTTGAACCCATTGCGCGTGCGAACTGCGCTGCTGCTGCAGACCGCCATTGTCGCGCTGGCGGGGACGGCTGCCATCGCGCAAACGCCCTCCCCCGCCGTATCGACTGCCGACGCCGCGGTCGCGCACCCGGCGATCTGGCCGACCGTACAGGCACGCCCGCTTCGCGACCCGAAGGTCGAGGCGCGGATCGATGCAATCCTCAAGCGCATGACGATCGAGGACAAGGTCGGGCAGCTGATCCAGGTCGACATCGCCAGCATTACCCCAACCGACCTCCGGACGTACAAGCTCGGCTCGATCCTCAACGGCGGAAACGCCGGGCCGAACGGCGACGATCTCGCCCCGCCGATCGAATGGCTCAAGCTCGCCGACGCCTTCTACGATGCCTCGGTCGCGCGCAGCGATGGCCGTCCGGTCATCCCGGTGATCTGGGGCACGGACGCGGTCCACGGGAACAACAACATTCCCGGCGCAACGCTTTTCCCGCACAACATCGGGCTTGGCGCGGCGCACGACCGCGACCTGATGCGCGAGATCGGCCATGTCACCGCGATCGAGACGGCGGCCGCCGGGATCGACTGGACCTTCGCGCCGACGCTCGCGGTGGTGCGCGACGACCGCTGGGGCCGGACCTACGAAAGCTATTCGGAGGAACCCACGATCCCGGCGGATTATGCCGGCGCAGTGATCGAGGGCGTTCAGGGGAAGGTCGGCACGCGGGAGTTCCTCGCGCCGGACCATGTCATTGCGACGACCAAACATTTCCTCGGTGACGGCGGCACCGGCGGACGCGATCAGGGCGACGCGGTGATTCCCGAGGCCGCGCTGCGCGATATCCACCTGGGGGGCTATCCCGCTGCCATCGAAGCGGGAACGCAATCGGTGATGGCGAGCTTCTCGAGCTGGAACGGCGCAAAGATGCACGGCAACAAGAGCCTGCTGACCGGCGTGCTCAAGGACCGCATGCACTTCGACGGCTTCGTCGTCGGCGACTGGAACGGGCACGGTCAGGTCGACGGCTGTTCCAACGAAAGCTGTGCGGCGGCGATCAACGCCGGGCTCGACATGTTCATGTATTCGGGGACCGGGTGGAAGACGCTCTACGCCAACACGCTGAAGCAGGCGCAGTCGGGCGAGATCCCGGCGGCGCGGCTCGACGATGCGGTGCGGCGGATCTTGCGGGTGAAGATCCGCGCGGGGACGTTCGATCGCGGACGTCCATCGTCGCGCGCACTCGGGGGCAAGCTTGCGCTGATCGGCGCCGCGGAACACCGCGCGATCGCGCGCCGCGCGGTGCGCGAGTCGCTCGTTCTGCTCAAGAACGAAGGCGGACTGCTCCCGCTGCGCCCGCAGGCCGACATTCTCGTCGCGGGTGGCGGCGCGGACAACATCCCGCAGCAGGCGGGCGGCTGGTCGCTGACGTGGCAGGGCGGCGGGACGACCAACGCCAATTTCCCGAATGCCGAATCGATCTGGTCGGGGATCGACGCGGCGGTGAAGGCCGCGGGTGGAACCGCGACGCTTGCGGTCGATGGCCGTTACGCGAAGAAGCCCGATGCCGCGATCGTCGTGTTCGGTGAGCAACCCTATGCCGAATTCAAGGGCGATCGTCCGACGCTCGACTATAGCCCGGACGATCGGTCGGATCTGGCGCTGCTGCGCAAGCTGAAGGCGGCGGGCGTGCCGGTCGTCGCGGTGTTCCTGTCGGGACGCCCGTTGTGGGTGAACGCAGAGATCAACGCCGCCGATGCGTTCGTGGCGGCGTTCCTGCCCGGCAGCGAGGGCGGCGGCGTGGCCGACGTGCTGTTCCGCAAGAAGGACGGCACGGTCGCCAGCGACTTCCGCGGGGCACTGAGCTTCTCCTGGCCCAAGCGGCCCGACCAGTATCGGCTGAACCGCTCCGATCCGAACTATGCTCCGCTGTTCCCGCTGGGCTATGGCCTGCGCTATGCGAAACCCGGATCGGTACCGCGGCTGGACGAGACGCGGCCCGCGGGGCTCGCGGCCGCGTTCAACGGGGCGGTGTTCGGCAAGGGGCGCGTCCCCGAAGGCTGGTCGATCGCGCTGGTCGAGAAAGACGAGTCGAAGGTCCGGCTGCTCGGTACCAGCGCAACGACCGCGACGCGCGGGCTGACCGCGGGTGCAGTCGATCGTCGACAGCAGGAGGATTCGCGCAGCCTGGTATGGACCGGGGGTGCCGCCGAGGCGCGGGTCGAAACGGATCGCCCGATCGACCTGACGCGCGAAAGCAATGGCGAGCTGAGCCTCGTCGTCGATCTGCGCGTCGATCGCCCCGCGAAAACCGCCGTGCGGCTTGGCATGGTGAGCAAGGACGGCCACGCGGTGACCGTGCCGATCACCGCGAAGCTCGCCGCCGCCAAGCCGGGGACGTGGCAACAGGTTATCGTTCCGCTGCAATGTTTTGCCAGGCAAGGTGTCGACATGGCGCATGTCACCGCGCCGTTCGTGATCGCGGCGGAGGGTCCGCTTTCGCTTGCGCTGTCCGACGTCAAGATCGATTCGGCACCTGTCGCGATGACCCAGTGCGGCGGTTGAACGCGAACCCGGTTCGCGGACCATATGCCGGTTGATTCAAAGGCTTGGTCGTGCGCGCGGGCATCGACATCGGGAGCGGTAGTCATCGCGCGGTCTTGCCGTACCGTCAAATGATCGCCGTCAATGCGTCGGGATGCCCGCAGACGCCACCTGATTTCGGTTTAAGCACACTGTTTCCTGTCAAATATTGTGGACATAGACGGTCCGTTCATGGGAGATATCGCGCCGGGAGACGTCATAATCGACCAACAGGAGCAGGATCATGAGAGCACGCGTGACCATGTCTTTCGGGCGGATGGGCCTTGGCCTTGCCTGTACTGCGTTGATGCTGACCGGGTGCGGCAAGAAGGCCGAAACCGAGACCAGCAGCACGACGACCACGACGACCGCCGCCAACACCACGGAAACCGCCGCCGCCGCGCCAGCGGCCGCACCGGCCGCCGTGGCTGCGGTCGCTGCTGACAATGTCGATACGGTCGCGGGGGTGAAGTTCGCCGCCTATACCGGCGATGCCAAGAAGGGCGAAGCGGACTTCATTACCTGCAAGACCTGCCATGCCATTGAAGCTGGGGTGAATAAAATCGGGCCGTCGCTCCATGCGGTGGTCGGGCGCGCGGCGGGGAGCGTTGCGGGGTACACATACTCGGCCGCGAACAAGAACAGCGGGATCACCTGGAGCGAGGAGAAGCTGTTCCAATATCTCGAAAATCCGCAGCGGATCGTGCCCGGAACCAAGATGAGCTTCGCCGGCTGGCCGAACGACCCGCAGAAGCGTGCGGACGTCATCGCCTATCTCAAGGCCAATTCGTAAGGCCACGACGGGACGGCGTTTCGCGACGTTTCTCGTCGTCGCCGTCCCCATTTGGCGCGGAATCTTACCAGATCGATGCGGCATTACGCCGGTTCGGCGCGCTTTTGCGTCAGATCCGCCAGATGCACCGGAAAAGACGCAGCGAGCGCGAACGCGACCCACGGCCATGCCATTCCCGTCAGCGCCGCGCGGACCGCGAGCAGCATCAGCGCGCCCGGTAACAACCGCAAGGCAGCGTCACGCGGCGACCATTTGAGGTGGCGCGTCAACACGCCGAATTCAAGAAGCAGCACGCCAAGGATCAGGTCGACCGCATGGCCCTGCGCGAACAGCCAGGTCGCGAGCGTCGTCAGCCGAACGGTCCGTTGAGCCGGACGATCGTCAGCGTCAGATAGCCCGCATAGCTCACCCACGCGAGATAGGGGATCAGCAGCCATCCCGCGATGGTCGAGCGTGGCCACACCACGATCAGCCACACGGCGATCGCAACCCACCAGCCGATCGCGGCCAGCACCGCCCAGTCGGGGCGATGGAACCGGACGAACAGCAGGCTCCAGACGATATTGAGAAAACCGTTGAGCGCGAACAGCCCGACCAGCCATTCCGCGCCCGACCGGTCGGGCATCGCGCGCCAGCCCGTGACCGCGGCCAGCGCGGTAACGAGGTAGAGCGCGGTCCATGCCACACCGTAAAGCGATTCGGACAACGCCCAGTCAGGTCGCGCGAGCCCGTGATACCACGGATCGAATTCGGTGATCGTCGCCCCCATCGCGGTGACGCCGACCGCCGCGACCGCCGCCATCGCGATCGGAAGCCCCCACGAGCGGTGGAGTTCGGGCGCACGGATCTTCATGCCGGGGCCATCCCGAACAGATGCCGCAGATCCTTGAGGAAGATACGGACATGCGCGATCGGTTTGGCGCGGACCAGCCGCTTGTTCATATACGCGTCCCACGTCAGCCGCTGGACATCGGGATCCTCGCAGATCTTGACGAAGCGCTCGCGCCGCTTGTCGCTCGAATACCAGAAATATTGCATGATCCCGAGGATCCAGAACACCCGCCCGTGTGCGCGCAGGAAGCGTTTGCGCGCGAGCCCGAGCGCGGACGCCTTGCCCGTAACGAGGAACGCGGCGACCGCCTCGGCGGCATGCCGCCCCCCCGCCATCGCATAATAGATCCCCTCGCCCGAGGCGGGCGCGACCACCCCGGCGGCGTCCCCCGCGACCACCACGTCACGACCATTGTCCCAGCGCCTGAGCGGCTTGAGCGGGATCGGCGCGCCCTCGCGGCGGAGCGTCGCGCAGCCGTCGAGCCCGGTCTGCGTCCGCAGCGCGGCGACCGAATTGCGCAACGCGAGCCCCTTGCGCGCGCTGCCGACGCCGATGCTCGCGGTGTCGCCGTGCGGGAACACCCAGGCGTAGAAATCGGGCGAATGTTTCCCCTGGTAAAACACGTCGCAGCGCGCGCGATCGAAGTCCGCGCCGACTTCGGGGGGTGAGGCAATGATCTCGTGATAGGCGAAGACGTAGCGCATCCTGTCCGCGCCCTTGAGCTCGCTGCGCGCGACGCCCGAGCGCGCGCCGTCCGCGCCGATCACGGTGCGCGCGGTGACGCGCTGGTCGGGGCCGCCGCGTTCGTCGCGATAGACGACCACAGCGGTCCCGTCCGCATCGCGCTCGATCCGCGTGAACGTCCCCGTTCGTCGTTCCGCCCCCGCGAGTGCTGCGCGGGCGCGGAGCCATTCGTCGAAGCTCTCGCGATCGACCAGCCCGACGAACCCGTCCCCGACCGGCATGTCGACCGTTTTCGCAGACGGCGCGACCATTCGCGCCATCGTCGCCTTGCCGACGAGCAGATGATCCGGAATCGCGAAATCCAAAATCGCGCGTGGCGGGATCGCGCCACCGCACGGCTTGATCCGTCCGGCGCGGTCGAGCAGCAGAACGCTGTGCCCGGCGCGCGCGAGATCGGTCGCGGCGGTCGCGCCCGACGGACCGCCTCCCACGACGACGCAATCGAATGCAGCGTTCATAGCGTGACCTCCCGACCGAAATGTTCCGACTGTGGTTGCGCGCGAAGCGCCATCGCGGCGGCGCAGAGGAACAGCAGCGCCTCCAGCGCGAAGACGAGCATGAAGCTGTCGGGCACCGACCCGGTCGCCGCCCGCATCGCATCGACCGCGACCGCGCCGCCAAGCCCGCCCAGCCCGAACGCGATCGCCTGCGCAGCACCCCATACCCCCATCCGAAGCCCCGCGCGCTCGCCCGATGCGGTGCCGACCGCGCCGCCCGCAAGCGCCATCATCGCGCCGATCGCGGAGACCGCGAAGATGCCATTGGCGAAACCGAGCGCGAAGATGTTCGCCAGCACCGGCCACCCCGGCCCGAGCAGCGCCGCAAGCGCAAGCCCGCCCAGTGCGAGCGCCGAACCGACGCACCCGCCGAAGATCCAGTGCCGCAGCCCGCTCGCGGATTGCCCCCCGAACGCGCTGCCGCCGAGCCCGGCGAGGATCATCCCGAGCAGGACACCGCCATGCTGGATGCTCGACACCTGAGTCGATTGCCCCAGGGTCAGCCCGAAGCGCAGGCCGGTGAAGGGTTCGAGGATGAGGTCCTGCATCGCATAAGCGAGCATCGAGAGGAAGACGAACACCGTGAAGCGCCGCATGTCGCGGTCCGCCCAGATCTCGCCGAACGCGACGCGGAACGGCGGGACCGGTTCGCCCGCGCCGGGTGCCGGTACGGGCGCACCGCGTTCGATCCCGCGGATCGCGAGCGTCGCGACGAGCAGGGCGGCCCCCGCCACCCCGGCGACGACCGCGACCAGCCGGACGAACGAGAACGGATCGACCAGCGCCCCCGCCACCGCCGCCGACACCGCGATCCCGAACACCATCATGATCCACGTCACCGCCGCCGCCGCCGCGCGCCGCGCGGGCGCAACTCGCGTCGCGAGCAGCGCGAGCAGCGACGTCCCCGCCGCGCCGACTCCCGCACCGATCGCGGCGAAGGCGAGGATCGCGAGCGCATAGCCCCATGTGCGGCCGCCCGAGATGATCCCGAGCGCCCAGGTCGCCAGCATCGCGCCACCCGCGAGCAGTGCCATCCCGCCGACGATCCACGGGGTCCGGCGATTGCCGCGGTCCGATCCGTGCCCCCAGGCAGGGCGCGACAGCTGGACCGCATAATGCCACGCGACCAGCCCCGCCGGGAGCGCGGCGGGGAGTGCATATTCGACCACCATCACGCGGTTGAGCAGCGACGTCGCCAGCATGACGATCGCGCCGATCGCGCTTTGCACCAGCCCGAGCCGGACGATCCCGACCCAGCCCAGCGGCGCGTCGGCGGCCCCGCCCCTCACAGCGCCAGCACTCCGCCAAGCCCGAACGCCGAGGCAAGCATGCCGAGCACATACAGGCTCGTCCCCGTCGCGTTATACCACGGCGTCTGCCGCAACGGATCGCGCAACAGCCGCGGCATCAGCGCGAGCTGCCCCGCGAGCAACGCGGCGACGACGCCCGCGACCAGCACGTGTCCCCAGAGCGCGAGCAGGCCGACGACGACGATCTGCGGAACGACCATCACGACGCAGGCGATCCGCGCGGCGGGGCGGACCCCGAGCGTCGCGGGGAGCGAGCGGATCCCCATCGCACGGTCCCCCGCGACCGCCTTGAAATCGTTGAGTGTCATGATCCCGAACGCGCCCGCGCTGTACAGCGTCAGGATCGCGAGCACGCGTCCCGGCGGCAGCGCCCCCGCCATCACGCTCGCGCCGGTGAACCAGGTCAGCCCCTCATAGGTGAGCGCGACCGCGACCGGCCCCCAGATCCCGCTGCGCTTGAGGCGGAGCGGCGGCGCGCTATACGCCCAGGCGAAGACGAGGCCAACGACGGTCGCGACCAGGACCCACACCCCGGTGACCGCCGCGACGCCGAGCGCGAGCACGGTGCCGAGGATCGCGATCCACAATCCCCAATGCCCCGCGATCCGCCCCGACGGGATCGGTCGCAGGGGCTCGTTGATCGAATCGACATGCCGGTCGAACCAGTCGTTGACCGCCTGGCTCGTCCCGCACACCAGCGGCCCGACCAGCAAGACGCCCGCGATCAGGAACGGCCAGCGGCTCGCGACCGGGATCCCCGACGAGACGACGCCGCACAGGAACGCCCAGATCGGCGGGAACCAGGTGATCGGCTTGAGGAGTTCCGCAACGTCGCGAAGCCGCGGGACGGGGATGGATGCCAGCGGATGAGTCGTCGCGCGTGCCATGACCATACGCTATTATGGACACGCATCACCGTCAAACGGAATTGACACTGTCGTGGCACCGTCGCCGGTCAGACTCCGTCGCCGGTCAATTGTCGCCCGAGACGAGGTTCCCCAGTCCGTGCCGGTGCAGCTTGGAATACAGGCTTTGCCGACTGATCCCGAGAATTTCCGCCGCCGAGGCGCGGTTGTCCGAGGTGTAGGCAAGCGCCGCCTCGATGCAGAGCCGCTCGATCAGATCGGTCGACTCGCGCACGATATCCTTCAGCGCCATCCGTCCGACCAGTTCGGTCAGCTGCTCGACCGATCGCGGCAGGTCCCGCTCGGCCGTGGGTACGCTGCGCAACCGACGCGCGACGCTGCGGATCGTGAAACCATAGCATTCGCCGTCGCCATGCGGCGCGACCACCCCGGATATCTCGATTTCCTCGGGGCCGCCCGCCGCGCCGCGCAGGATCGTCGCGACGTTGCGGACCACATGATGCTCGCGCAGCTGGCCAAGGATCAGTTCGAGATCGATCCCCGGCCGTCCAAGCCACGTGGCGAGCG
This sequence comes from uncultured Stakelama sp., assembly GCA_964575105.1. Lineage (GTDB taxonomy): Bacteria > Pseudomonadota > Alphaproteobacteria > Sphingomonadales > Sphingomonadaceae > Sphingomonas. The sequence goes on along the minus strand of CAZNQA010000059.1, from coordinate 9,141 downwards.
GCGCGCCGAGCACGCGCGCGACCGAGGCAGCCCCCGCCAGCTCGACGAACGCGGCATTGGCGAACAGGATGTCGAGCGCGCCGTCGACCAGCACGAACGCATCCGGCATATGCTCGATCACGTCCCCGATCGGCGCGGCATAGCCCGCGGTCTCGCCGATCGTCGCCGTCGGCAGCAGGCGGACCAGCAGCAGCGCGGCGCGCCCCTGGCGGAACAGCCGGGCCGACATCGCGACCTCCTGTCCGCCGGTCAGCCGCACCGACAGCGCGGGCAGATCGTCGCTCGCGCCCGCCGCGCCGAGATGCGCGATCAGCGCCTCGCGGTCCGCCGGATCGACGATCATCGCGACCGGCTGATCGGTGAAGGCGCCATCCTTGCCGCCGATCAACCGTGCCGCCGCGGGGTTGATCTCACGGATCTTGCGGGTGGCGGCATCGATGATCAGCACCGGCTCGGTGCCGAGGTCGAACAGCAGGCGATAGCGCGCCTCGGCCTGGCGCAGCCGGATATAGTCGCGCTCGAGCGACTGCTGCGTCTGGAGCAAGCGCTGCTGGACCGCCGCCGCCGCGCGCATGTCGCGCCCGATCGCGATCGCGCCGCCCAGCCCGAGCCGCATCACCAGATAGCGCACCGGCACGTCGCCGCTTGCGGTCGGGTGGTTGATCTGGCGCCAGCGCGCGGGTTCGGCACCCGCCGCGTCGGCGAGCATCTGCGCGATCTTGGGCTTGCTTTCGGCGGTCGCGATGTCGGTCCAGCGCTGGCCGGTCCAGTCGCCGAACCCCTGCGCCGCGAGATCCGCATTGGTGATCGCGATGTCGCGGATGACGCCGCCCGGGTCGATCACCAGCGCGATATCGCCAGCCGATGCGACCAACGCGGTGGCGACGTCGGAGGCAAGACCGCTCGCAACCGCATCGGGGTCGGAAAAGGCATTGGGTGCAAGAAGGCTGGGACGATCGTTCATCGACGAACAACTTGCTCCTGAAACTAGGTGTCGCCTGGCCCCAACCGTGCCCGCGAGACCCGGTCGGGATCAACCGGTCATGGCAGAGACCGCCTCCCGCGCCACCGCATCGACCAGTGCCCCGGCAACCTGAACCGCAGCGCGTGCGTCGGGCGCTGTCCCGTCCGCACCAACCGCGGCGGCGAGATCCGCGTTCTGCGCGAACACCCGCCCGCCAACCATCACACAAATCCGGGGATTTCTGGATGACGCCCGCACCGCGCGGACGATCGAAGGCAAGGGGGCGATATGGCAGTCGCAGGTGATCGTCAATCCAAGCAGATCAAACGAGTCGTCGCGGACCCGCGCCATCAGCTCGTCACTGCTCGCTTCGTTGAGGCGATCGGTCAACCATCCGTTCGCACAGAACATTTCGTCGATCACCACGGTGCCGAAGCTGTGGCTGTCCCCCGCGAGCGAGGCGAACAGGGCCCGCCGGAGATTGCCGTCGCCGCGATGGTCCCCGGGGGCACGGCCCGAGAGTTCGTGGACGACTTCCTGGAGCCGCCACAGCCCCATCGTCACGTCGATGAAGTCGCAGCGATCGTCATCCCACAGCGCGCCGAGATGTCGCGCGGCGGGCGCGAGCAGATCGACCAGCAGCGTGTCGAACGAGACCCCGCGCGCGACCAGCCCCTCGACATGCTGGAGCAGCTCGTCCGCCTCGACCTGGAGCGCGAGCGGGGCGAAGGCCGCGACTTCCGCCGCGGAGATCGTCGCGGCGTGATCGACGCTGCCCGCCGCCGGCGCCGCCGGGGCATGCGCGACCAGCAACCGCGGGATGATCTCGCGTTCGATCAGGCGGCTCAGCGATTGCGCCTGCGCATCGATCGCGCCGTGCCTGGCCTTCAGGGGGACGATACCGCGCTGATCGCGAATCACATCGGGATCGGTCCAGAGGCCGCGATTTCGGAAGAAATGGTCGATCCCGGTAAGCGAAGTCATCCTGACCCCCTCCGGCCTGGTTGAACCTGCAATCAACGGTCGGACATGCCATTTTTGGCTGGCCCGGCGACTCGTATCGTATGCCTGTCGTAACGGCCTTGCAACGGTCAAACGTCGCTGCGCTGCGGCATGTGTAATTATGACTGGACGTCAATCTGTGTTGACACCTGGTGACGTCTCCCCTTAGTTTCGGACGGGAGAGGCGGATCGGAACCATGTGGTCAGGCACCCCAGTCCTTGAACGGCAGACGCGGCACTCCGCGGTGCATCCGCTGTACACCCCCGACCAGAAGCTGCGGCGCGATTCGTCCGTGTGGACGCTCGTCCAGGGCGTTCTTGCCCCGCTGCAATTCGCGATCTTCGTGGTGAGCGCGGTGCTGGTGGTGCGCTATCTGCTGACCGGCGAGGGCGCGTTTGCGGCGACGGTGTCGATCGTGGTCAAGACGCTCGCGCTTTATACGATCATGGTCACCGGCTCGATCTGGGAAAAGGTGGTGTTCGACCGCTGGCTGTTCGCGGACGCGTTCTTCTGGGAGGATGTGTTCAGCTTCCTCGTGCTCGCGCTCCACACCGCCTATCTGGTGATGCTGGTGGGCGACCTGGGGACCGAGCGGGGCCGGATGCTGCTCGCGCTCGCCGCTTATGCCACCTATGCGGTCAACGCGACGCAGTTCCTGCTCAAGCTGCGCGCGGCGCGGTTGCAGGAGGCGGTCGAGTCGGCGCAACGCCGGACGGTGGCGGCATGAATGCGGTGCTGCCCCTTGCGATGCCCGACTGCGCACCGGTACGCACGCCGATCCTGCGCGAACGCGGGCAGCGCGAGGTGTTCTGCGGGCTGACCGGGATCATCTGGCTGCATCGCAAGGTGCAGGATGCGTTCTTCCTCGTGGTCGGCTCGCGGACCTGTGCGCATCTGCTGCAATCCGCGGCGGGGGTGATGGTGTTCGCCGAGCCGCGCTTCGCGACCGCGATCATCGAGGAGCGCGACCTCGCGGGGATGGTCGACTGCAACGCCGAGCTCGACCGCGTGGTCGACCGGCTGCTCGCGCGGCGGCCCGATATCAAGCTGCTGTTCCTCGTCGGCTCGTGCCCGTCCGAAGTGATCAAGCTCGACCTGTCGCGCGCGGCGCAGCGGCTTTCGGTCAAACATGCGGGGGCGACCCGGGTGCTCAATTACTCGGGGAGCGGGATCGAGACGACCTTTACCGAGGGCGAGGATGCGTGCCTTGCGGCGCTGGTGCCCGAACTGCGCGCGACCGCGCCGGGGGCCGCACCTGAACTGATGCCCGAACTGATGATCGTCGGGGCGCTGCCCGATGTGGTCGAGGACCAGTTCCTGCGGCTGTTCGCGCAGCTCGGGATCGCGACGGTGCACAGCTTTCCCGCGCGGCGCGCGGGCGCGATGCCGCCGGTCGGGCCGAACACGCGGTTCCTGCTCGCACAGCCGTTCCTTGGCGAAACCGCGCGCGCGCTCGAGGATCGCGGTGCGGTGCGGCTCGATGCTGTGTTTCCGTTCGGGGCGGAAGGGACGAGCGCCTGGCTGCATGCCGCCGCGGTCGCGTTCGGGATCGACGCAATGCACTTCCGCGCGGTGATCGCGCCGGGCCGCGAACGCGCCAAGCGTGCGATCGCGCATGCGCGTGCGCGGCTCGAGGGGAAGCGCATCTTCTTCCTTCCCGATTCGCAGCTCGAACTGCCGCTTGCGCGCTTCCTTGCGCAGGAACTCGGGATGGTGCCGCTCGAAGTCGGCACGCCGTATCTCCACCGCGCGCATATGGCGCAGGAGCTTGCGCTGCTCCCCGCCGGGACGGTGATCAGCGAGGGGCAGGACGTCGACCGGCAGCTCGACCGGGTGCGCGCGGTGCGGCCCGATCTCACGGTCTGCGGGCTCGGGCTTGCCAATCCGCTCGAGGCGGAGGGGCTGACGACCAAATGGGCGATCGAGCTGGTGTTCTCGCCGGTTCACGGATTCGACCAGGCGGGGGACCTCGCCGACCTGTTCGCGCGACCGCTGCGGCGGCGCGACGTGCTGAAGGTATGATGGCCGTGCCCGCTCTTGCTTCGCTCCATCGGTGGCTGTCATGCAGCTGACCGTCTGGACCTATGAAGGCCCGCCGCATGTCGGCGCGATGCGGATCGCGACCGCGATGGAGGGGGTGCATTACGTGCTCCACGCGCCGCAGGGCGACACCTATGCCGACCTGCTGTTCACGATGATCGAACGCCGCGGCAAGCGCCCGCCGGTCACCTACACGACCTTCCAGGCGCGCGATCTCGGCAAGGATACGGCCGCGCTGTTCCAGACCGCGGTGCGCGACGCGGTCGAGCGGTTCGCACCACAGGCGGTGCTGGTGGGGGCGTCGTGCACCGCGGAACTGATCCAGGACGATCCGGCGGGGCTGGCGGCGGCGTTGCGGCTGCCGATCCCGGTGATCGCGCTCGAGCTGCCGAGCTATCAGCGCAAGGAACATTGGGGCGCGGCGGAGACGTTCTACCAGTTGGTGCGCACGATGTGTTCGAGCGCTGCCGGTTCCCCCACCGCCCCTTCCCCGGCGCAGGCCGGGGCCCAGTCGCGGGACGATGGAATCGACGCGCGGTCCCCGCTCACAATCGACACTACTCCTGGGCCCCGGCCTGCGCCGGGGAAAGAGAAGGGGGCAAAGTACCCTTCCGCCAACATCCTCGGCCCGACCGCGCTCGGCTTCCGCCACCGCGACGATGTGGTCGAGATCAGCCGGTTGCTCGAGACTCTCGGGATCGGCATCAACGTCGTCGCCCCGCTGGGAGCCACCCCCGCCGATCTCGCGCGGCTGCCCGATGCCGATTTCAACATCTGCCTGTATCCCGAGATCGCCGACACCGCATGCCGCTGGCTCGAGCGCAGCTTCGGCCAGAAGACCGTCCGCACCATCCCGATCGGGCATGGCGCGACGCGCGACTTCATTGCCGAGGTTGCGGCACTCGCCGGAGTCGACCCCGCCTGTGCGCTCGATACGTCGCGGCTGTCGTGGTGGAGCCGCTCGGTCGACTCGACCTATCTGACCGGCAAGCGCGTCTTCATCTTCGGCGATGCGACTCACGCGGTCGCCGCCGCACGGGTCGCGCGCGACGAACTCGGGTTCGAGGTGGTCGGGCTCGGCTGCTACAATCGCGAGTTCGCGCGCGAGATCCGCACCGCGGCGCTGCTGTACGGGCTCGAGCCGCTGATCACTGACGATTATCTCGCGGTCGAGGACGCGATCGCGCGGCTCCAGCCCGAGCTGGTGCTCGGCACGCAAATGGAGCGGCACATCGCCAAGCGGCTGCGGATCCCGTGCGCGGTGATCTCGGCGCCGGTCCACGTCCAGGATTTCCCCGCGCGCTACAGCCCGCAAATGGGGTTCGAGGGCGCGAACGTGCTGTTCGACACCTGGGTCCATCCGCTGGTGATGGGGCTGGAGGAACATCTGCTGACGATGTTCCGCGATGACTTCGAGTTTTCGGACAGCGCGGGGGCGAGCCATCTGGGGCATGCCGCCGGCCCGATCCTTCCCCGGGAACCGGGGGAGCGCGTTGGCGCTCTGGCCGGCCCCCGGCCGGGCAAGATCGTGCCCGGGGGGCACGATCTTGCGCCAACGTGTGAGCATTCAGCGAAGGGTGGAGGGGGAGCGACCGCGGTTGTTTCGCCCAGCGGCGGACCCCTCCACCCCTCGGCTGAAGAAGCCGAGCGGTCCCCCTCCCCCGCCAAGGCGGGGGAGGAACAGGAGGGATGGAGCCCCGAGGCCGAGCGCGAGCTTCTGAAAATCCCGTTTTTCGTCCGCGGCAAGGCGCGGCGCAACACCGAACGCTATGCCGCCGAGCACGGCATCGCCGCGATCACGCTCGACACGCTCTATGACGCAAAGGCGCATTATGCCCGCTAGCGCACCCCTGCCCGCCCGCGTGTCCGCGGTCCGCGTCGTGATCGTCACGCTCGACAACCATCTGTCGGGCGCGGTGCAGCGCGCGCAGGTTCGCCTCGCGCGCGAAAACCCGGGCGTGACGATCGGCTTCCACGCCGCCGCCGACTGGGACGAAAACCCCGCGAGCCTCGATGCGGCCCGCGCCGACATCGCGCGTGGCGACGTGATCCTCGTGACGATGCTGTTCCTCGAGGATCATATCCGCGCGGTGCTCCCGCAACTCCAGGCGCGGCGCGACGCTTGCGACGCGATCGTCGGGCTGATGTCCGCGGGCGAGGTCGTCCGGCTCACGCGGATGGGCGACTATCGCATGGACAAGCCGAGCGGCGGGATGCTCGCGCTGCTCAAGAAACTGCGCGGATCGCCCAAGCCCGGGGCGAGCGGCGGGGCGAAGCAGATGGCAATGCTGCGGCGGCTGCCCAAATTGCTCAAGTTCGTGCCCGGCACCGCGCAGGACGTCCGCGCTTATTTCCTGACGATGCAATATTGGCTCGCCGCGTCGGACGACAATGTCGTCGACATGGTCCGCGCGCTGGTCGATCGCTATGCCGCCGGGCCGCGGCTCGGCCTGCGCGGGACGATGAAGCCGCATGCGCCTCGCGCCTATCCCGAGGTCGGGGTGTATCACCCCGCGCTGCGCGACCGGATCGCCGCGACCGCGACCGAGCTTCCGCGCCGCCGGGGGGCGAAGGGCACGGTCGGGCTGCTGATGCTGCGCTCTTATGTGCTCGCGAACGATGCGGGCCATTATGACGGGGTGATCGCCGCGATGGAGGCGCGCGGGCTCGACGTGATCCCGGCGTTTGCGGGCGGGCTCGACGGGCGCCCCGCGATCGAGGCTTTGTTTATGCGCGACGGGGTCGCGACGGTGGATGCGGTGGTCAACCTCACCGGGTTCAGCCTGGTCGGCGGGCCGGCGTATAACGATGCGGCTGCGGCGGAGGCGATCCTCGCGACGCTCGACCGGCCGTATATCGCCGCGCATCCGGTCGAATTCCAGACGTTGCAGGCGTGGGGCGCGAACCGGCAGGGGCTGCTCCCGCTCGAATCGACGATGATGATCGCGATCCCCGAGCTCGACGGCGGGACCGTGCCGATGGTGTTCGGCGGGCGGTCGGACGGGTCGGACACGCCGTGCACCGGCTGTGCGCGGGGGTGCGTGTTCCCGCCCGCGAGCGAGGTCCGCGCGATGCAGACGTGCGCAGAGCGTGCCGAAATGCTCGCCGCGCGAGTCGCTGGCCTGATCGCGCTGCGGCGTGCGGAGAATGCCGAGAAGCGCGTTGCAATCGTGCTGTTCAACTTCCCGCCCAATGCGGGTGCTGCCGGAACCGCGCAGTTCCTCAGCGTGTTCGCTTCGCTCCACGCAACGCTCCAGCGGCTCGCGCGCGAGGGGTATCGCGTCGATGTTCCCGCCGATGTCGACGCGCTGCGCGAGGCGATTCTCGGCGGCAATGCCGCGCGGTTCGGGACCGAGGCGAACGTTCATGCGCGGGTGAGCGCGGACACGATCGTCGCGCGCGAGACGTGGCTTGCCGAGATCGAGGCGAGCTGGGGGGCAGCACCGGGCAAATTGCAATCGGACGGCACTGCGGTGCAGATCCTCGGGCGGGAATTCGGCAACGTCTTCGTCGGGCTGCAACCCGCGCTTGGCTATGAAGGCGATCCGATGCGGCTGCTGTTCGCGGGGCGGTTCGCGCCGACGCATGCGTTCGCCGCTTTCTACCGCTGGCTGCGCGAGGATTTCCGCGCACATGCGGTGCTGCACTTCGGGACGCACGGGAGCCTCGAATTCATGCCGGGCAAGCAGAGCGGGCTCAGCGCGTCGTGCTGGCCCGACCGGCTGATCGGGGATCTGCCCAACATCTATCTCTATGCGGCGAACAATCCGTCCGAGGGCGTGCTTGCGAAGCGGCGGTCGGGGGCGACCCTGGTGTCGTATCTGACGCCCGCGCTGACCAACGCGGGGGTGTACAAGGGGCTTGCCGCGCTCAAGGCTTCGGTCGAGCGGTGGCGCGTCGCGGGACCGGGGAGCGACGAAGCGCGCGACCTGGCGGAGCTGATCCGCGATCAGGCGGACGCGCTGGATCTTGGCGGTGCTCCCGCGCCGGGGGACGCGTGGATCACGGACCTTGCCGCGCGGCTTTACGAAATCGAGCGCGAACTGATCCCGCAGGGGCTTCATGTCGCGGGCGAGGCGGCGACCCGCGCGGAGCGGATCGCGATGATTGCGGCGTCCTCCGAGGCGCGCGGGGAGACGCTGGCGCAGGACGTGATCGTCGCGCTGGTCGACGGCGCGCTCACGCCCGACACGCCGCTGTTGAAGGACATGGCCGCGCTCGACCGCGCCTTGTCGAGCAATGGCGAGATCGACGGGATCGTCGCCGCGCTTGGCGGGCGGTATATCCACCCGGTCACCGGCGGGGATCTGCTGCGCAGCCCCGAGATCCTGCCGACGGGGCGCAACATCCACGGGTTCGACCCGTTCCGCATCCCCTCGGCCTATGCGGTGCGCGACGGCGCGGCGCAGGCGCAGCGGCTGATCGACCGCAGCCTCGCGGATTCGGGGCATCTGCCCGAGACCGTCGCGATGGTGCTGTGGGGCACCGACAATCTCAAGAGCGAGGGCGCGCAGATCGCACAGGCGCTTGCGCTGCTCGGCGCGCGGCCACGGTTCGACAGCTACAACCGGCTTGCGGGGGCGGAGCTCGTCCCGCTCGCGGAACTGGGGCGGCCGCGGATCGACGTCGTCGTCACGTTGTCGGGGGTGTTCCGCGATCTGTTGCCGCTCCAGACCCGAATGCTCGCGCAGGCGGCGTTGCTCGCGGCGGAAGCGGACGAGCCCGACAGCCACAATTTCGTCCGTCGGCATGCCCGCGCGCACGCCGCCGCGCAGGGTTGCGATCTCGAGACCGCCGCGCTCCGTGTCTTCTCCAATGCGGAAGGCGCTTACGGCGCCAACGTCAATCTGATGATCGACACCGGCGCGTGGACCGACCCCGACGAGCTCGCCGACAGTTTCGAGCGGCAGAAGGGGTTTGCTTACGGCGTGAAGGGCGCGCCGGTGCGGCAGGCCGAGGTGCTGAAGGCGGCGCTCCAGACCGTCGATTGCGCGTATCAGAACCTCGAAAGCGTCGAGCTCGGCATCACCAGCATCGACCAATATGTCGATACGCTAGGCGGGATCAGCCGCGCGGTGACGCGCGCGAAGGGCGGACAGACCGCGCCGGTCTATATCGGCGACCAGACGCAAGG
>CAZNQA010000058.1:0-20448 GCA_964575105.1 uncultured Stakelama sp. | reverse complement strand
ACGATCTCGCGCTGGTCGACGGTCTGGCCCTTCTTGAGATCGAAGATCATCGCCGAATAGGTCTCGACCGAGCCGATACCGTACAGGCACGACACCGACGCGACGATGATCACATCGTCACGCTCGAGCAGCGACCGGGTCGCGGCATGGCGCATCCGGTCGATCGCCTCGTTGGTCGAGCTCTCTTTCTCGATATACGTGTCAGACCGCGCGACATACGCTTCGGGCTGGTAGTAATCGTAGTAACTAACGAAGTATTCCACCGCATTTTCGGGGAAAAACGACTTCATTTCGCCGTAAAGCTGCGCTGCGAGGATCTTGTTTGGTGCCAAAATGAGCGCCGGACGCTGCACCGCCTCGATCACCTTCGCCATGGTGAAGGTCTTGCCCGAGCCAGTGACGCCCAGCAGCACCTGGTCGCGCTCCCCCGCCTCGGTCTGCGCGACGAGCTCGGCGATCGCGGTCGGCTGGTCGCCCGCCGCGGTATAATCCGAGACGAGTTTGAACCGTTTGCCCCCTTCCGCCTTGGGCGGACGCGCCGGCCGGTGGGGGACGAAGCTGACCCCGGTTTCGGGTTCATCGAGCGTGGTGCGAATCTGGATTGCCATCACACAGCAATATGGGAAGGGATACGCCAACAGACAATCGTGCCCGGCCGCGTGTCGCGTACAGCTTTCCCGGGGGAAATCTCATGGCGTTTCATCGTATTGCAGGGCTCGCGCTGCCAATCCTCGCGATCGCGGCGTGTTCACCCGAGCAAGTGATCAAGCGCGAGGCCGGTAGCTGGACGCAAAAGGTCGAGATTCTCCGGCTCGAAGGCAAGGGCGCGACCCCACAGGTCGAGGCGCAGATGCAGGCAATGTTCGATGCGATGGCGGGGATGGCGATCTGCCTCACGCCCGAGGCAGCCGCCAAGGAGGACCTTGCGCAGACGATGGAGCAGATCGGCCCGCATGGCCAGAATTGCAAGATCGGCAAGCGTGACGACACCGGCCCGACGGTCGGGCTGAGCGCGGTCTGCCCGCAGGAGGGCGGCGGCACGGTCAAGCTGACGGTCACCGGCACCAACGCGACCGGCGACCGCGATATGACAATGAAATCCGAGGGTTTTGACGCGAAGGGTGCAGCGCAAGGCGTGATGGAAATGCGCGTTCATGCGGTCCGCAGCGGGCCGTGCAAGGCAGGCGACATCACGCCGCCGCCGGCTCCGGCGGTCAAGAGCTAGCAAGCCGAAAACCTCCGTTCAGGGCGAACCGTGGTGGCTTTTGCGCATCCCAACCGTGCTCCTGCGAAAGCGGGAGTACCAAGGGTACAGAGCGCATCCCTCACAACCCGGAATTCCGGCTTTCGCCAGAAGACAAGGCGTTACGGCAACGCCCGCACTGCAGCGGGCAAGCGCCCGACGATCTCGATCCGGTCGATCGGTGGAGCCGGCCTCCGCGCACCATATGGCGCGATCACAAGCGGCTGGCCCAGTGCCACCGTCCCGAACCCCTGCACCCCCGCGGTCCGTGTCACGCCCGCGAGCAGCCGCGGCGGCGTGTCATACGCTTCGGACGACAGATGGAACGTCCCCCAGTGGATCCCGATCCCCGTCGACGCGCCCAGCCGGCGATAGACTTCGGCGGCGTCGATCGGGCCGATATGGCTTCCCGACACCATCTGCCCGGGCGCAAAGCGGAACGCCCCGATCGGGAGCAGCGCAAGCCGTACCGGCCCGTAGCTCGCCGCCGCATTCGCCCAGGTCAGGTCGCCCGGCCCGGTATCGCCCGCGAAGAACACGTTGCCGCCCGGCAGCCGCACTACGAACGCCGACCACAAGGCACGGTTGCGGTCGGCGAACCAGCGGCTCCCCCAATGATGGTTGCGCGTGACGATCACCTCGACCCCGGGCTTGACCGCGATCCGCCCGCCCCAGTCGAGCGCGTGCGACGGAACCCCCGCCTGCCGGATCACGCTGTCATTGCCCAGGCTTGTGACGACCAGCGGATGATCGCGGGTCCACAGCCGTTTGAGCGTCGCGAGGTCGAGATGGTCGTAATGATCGTGGCTGACCAGCACGACATCGATCCTGGGCAGCTTGCCGAACGCGATCCCGGGTCTGGCGACCCGCGCCGGCCCGAAGCCGAGCGGCCCTGCAGTCTTGCTCCACACCGGGTCGGTCAGGATGTTGAGCCCCTGCGTCTGGACCAGCACCGTTGCATGACCGACCCACGTCGCCACCATCGCTTGGCCTGCGACGCGCTGCGGTGGCGCAATCGGATTTACAGTAACGTGCTTTGGCCACTTAGGCCGCCCGTCGCTGCCGGTGAGATAGCGCCACAGGAAGCCGGCGCGATTTCCCGCCATCTCGTCCTGCTCGCCGTCCGGATTGAAGAACCGTTGCCCATCGAAATGCCCGCCCGGCGCGCCGCGATAATACCGCGCGTCCAGAAAACGCGGGATGATCGTCAGCGCGAGGCAAAGGACGATGACGATCCACAGCAGGATCCTGCCAAGGCTTTGCGCGACGCGTCGGAAGGTCAAGGGCGGGCCTTTGCAAAGTGATGGCGCGACCATCGGGTATCGCGCCACCCCCCCAACTCCCGCGCCGCCGGGTCGATCCGTCGTCCCGACAAAGCTTCCGGGGCAGGGGGCAATCCCGGTCTAGTCTTCGCGCCCTTCAGGCTCGGGACGGGGCGGATGCAACCGCAGGCTCAGCACGCGCCGCGTGTCCGCCGCAACGATCTCGAGCGTCCAGCCGCTGTCGTGGACGATGCAATCACCGACCTTGGGCATATGCCCCGCCAGCACCGCGGCAAGCCCGCCGATCGTGTCGATGTCGCCATCGACTTCGGCGAGCCGCTTGTCGATCGTCTCGCCGACGTCCTCGAGTTCGGCGCGCGCATCGACATCCCATGCCCCGCCGTCGAGCGGTACGAGCAACGCCGTCGGCGCGTCGTCATGCTCGTCCTCGATATCGCCGACGATTTCCTCGATCAGATCCTCGATCGTGACGAGCCCTTCGGTCCCGAAATATTCGTCGAGCACGATCGCGAGATGGACTCGTTTCTGCCGCATGTCCGCGAGCAGATCGAGCGCACCGCGCGACATCGGGACGTAGAGCGGCTCGCGAATCAGCGGTGCGATACTCTCGGGATGCTCCGCGTCGGTCGCGAGGATCTGGAACACGTCCTTGATGTGGACCATCCCGATGATCGTATCGAGCTTCTCCCGGTAGACCGGCAGGCGGCTGTGCCCCGCCTCGGCGAACAGCGCGACGAGATTGGCAAAGCTGGTGGTTTCCTCGACCGCGACGATATCCGCGCGGGGGACGCCGACGTCGCCCGCATCGCGCTCGCCAAAGTGGAGCAGGTTGCGGACCATCGTCCGCTCGAGCGGGGAAAGATCCCCCTTGGCGTCGGGCGCGGGATCGTCCTCATGCGCGTCGATCGCTTCCTCGAGCGTCGCGCGGAGCGATTCGTCGCCCGAATGCCCCGAAATCCAGCTGCGGAACGACCGCCAGATGCTCGTCTCATGCCCTGGGGAGGCATGGGTGACACCGCCGCTATGGATGGCGGTGCCGGTGGTACTTTGGCCGTCGGGCATGGGGTTACGTCAGTCCTCAGCAATCAGATACGGATCGGCGATGCCGAGCGCGGAGAGGGCCGCGATCTCGATCGCTTCCATCGCCCCCGCCTCGTCATCGTCCATGTGATCATACCCTAGCAAATGCAGCGTGCCATGCACGATCAAATGCGTCGTGTGGCTTTCGACGGTCACGTCTTTTTCCGCTGCCTCGCGTGCGCACGTCTCATAGGCAAGCACGATATCGCCGAGCAGCACCTCGCCATCGTCCGAATTCTGCGCGATCGTGTCGAGCAGATCGGCCTGCACCATCGGAAAGGACAGGACGTTGGTCGGCTTGTCCTTGTGGCGATATTGCGCGTTGAGCGTCTGCACTTCGGCATCGTCGGTGAGGCGCACCGAAATCTCGACGCTCGCTGCGCCGGTGGCGAGTTCGCCGTGCGGGGTGCGCGCGATCGCGGCGGTCGCAGCGCGCAGCGCGAGCGCTTCCCAGTCGTGCTCGGGCCATACGTCTTCGTGGGAGAGGGCGATTTCAAGCATCAGGCAAGATCCGTATGGAGGAAGTCGTCGCCCTTGTAGAGCAGGGTGGCAGCGTTGGCCTTGGCACAGGCATAAGCAAAACAGTCGCCCATATTGAGCTTGGCGGGATGGCCGGTGCCCTTGCCATACCGGTGGTACGCATCGATCGCGGTACGGCTCTCGCTGGCGCCGATGGGAACAATACGGATCGCGAAGTCGGTAACAAAGGTCTCGATTTCGGACGAAGCGCGCAGTATCGGAACGGTTCGTTGCCTCGCGACGGCGCGCGCCGTCTCCCAAAGCGAGATCGCCGAACACAGGATTTCGTCTGCAGCACCGAATCGTTCCTCGATTGCGGCTGACCCGGGCTCCCCCGTCATCATCGCGACCATCGCGGATGCGTCGAGAAAGAGAATCAATCCTCGTCCTCGTCATTGAGCGAATCGTAAAACGCCTTGTCGGCTTCGAGACCGCTCGGTTCGCCAAGCGGGTGGGCCGCACGCCACGTTTCAAGCCGATCGTGGATGCTGCGGCTTTGCTCGGCCTGAAGCGCACGTTTGCGATGGACGAGCGCGTCGTGGACTGCCGCCGTCTTGCTGGTTCCCAGCAACGCGGCGACTTCCCGCGCCAGATCTGCGGTGTCCGCGTTCTTAATGTAGAGCGATGCCATCGGAGCCTCCGGGATATCCGAAATATACCTTCAGGATATCCCTACCGTCAATCAACTCGCCCCTTCATACGCCTCGACGATCCGCCCGACAATCGGATGGCGCACGACGTCGCCCGACCCGAACCGGCAGATCGACAATCCCTCGACCCCCTCGAGCCGCCCGACTGCGTCGTTCAAGCCCGAAGCATTCATCCCGCCGGGAAGATCGGTCTGCTTGGGGTCGCCGCAAACCACCATCCGGCTGTTCTCACCGAAGCGCGTCAGGAACATCTTCATCTGTGCAGGCGTGGTGTTCTGCGCCTCGTCGAGGATGATGAATGCGTCCGCCAGCGTCCGCCCGCGCATGAACGCGATCGGCGCGATTTCGATCTCACCGCTGGCGATGCGGCGCTCGACTTGCTCCGCGGGGAGGCAGTCGTTGAGCGCGTCGTACAGGGGACGGAGATAGGGATCGACCTTCTCCTTCATGTCGCCTGGGAGGAAGCCCAGCTTCTCGCCCGCCTCGACCGCGGGGCGCGACAGGATCAGCCGCTGGATGCTGCCGGTGATGAGCTGCGCTACGGCTTGCGCGACCGCAATATAGGTCTTGCCCGTGCCTGCTGGCCCGAGCGCAAAGATGATGTCGTTGTCGAGCAATTGCCGCATGTAATGCGCCTGTGCGATCGTCCGCGGGACGATCGTCTTCTTGCGCGTGCGGATCATTATCTGCGGGACCGCGCCGCCACCTGCATCGGCCTGAATGATCCCGGCAAGCGTCGGTTCGCTCGACATCGCGATGACCGCGTCGATCAGCCCGGTGTCGACCACTTCGCCGCGCGCGATCCGGTTGTAGAGCCCGTGCAGCACGTCGCGTGCCTGCGCCACCGCCTCGGCAGTGCCCTCGAGACCGACCTTGTTGCCGCGCGCGGTGATGTAGACACCGAGCTTGTTCTCTAGCGCCAGCAGATTCTGGTCAAATTCGCCGAAGAGCTGCGCCATCAGCTGGGGGCGGTCGAAGACGACTTCGGTCCGGCTACGATCACCGGATTGCGCGGGGACTGGCTTGCGGCTCATGCACTTCCTTTGCTGGAACGGCGCGGGGAAAAGGCGGGAAAAACAATGGCACCGAACGGACCGGGAACATGGGAAGCGTGATCCATCCGGGCAAGGACCCCAGCAGGCCGTCGCGGCTTCAGCGGCGCACGCCGAGGCGGATCAACACGACTTCTGCACCCGAGACGAGGATTCGGCCCACACCGATCATAATATAAAACCACAAAGCGGGCGGATTGGGCTTCCATTGGCCAGGCGCGAGATCGGACGGGGCGGGTTCCGGGAGCATGCGAGGATGCTGCGCCAACGCAGCGAATTTGTCGAGAGCAAGCGATGCCGACAGTGCCGCCGGAACCTGCGAGGTTACCATATGTTAAGTTTCATCCGGCAGTATGCGTGTCGGGAGTACGGCACATGGTTCTAACGGCACAATTGTTCCTCGATGAAAACGCCGCCTTTTCGGCTGGCCCGAGTGGTCGTCTGGCCGAGCGTTTGCCCGTGCAGGCAGGGGCGACGTTGCGCGATGATTCGTTGCGCCCGGTGGATGCCGACGTAATTGACTTGTCGACCACCGGTTGCCTCATCGTCGTCAACAATACGCTGACGGTTCCGTCCGAAATCAGTATCGGTATCGCCGGAATTGGTCGGGTTTCCGGAAGGATCGTGCGCGGGAGCGGCAAGCGTTACGGTTGTGCGTTCGACCAGCCGTTGTCCGAAGCCGCAGTCCTCGCTGCACGCGCGGTGCAGACGGTGGTTCCTTTCGCGACCCCCGCGACGTTCCCGACCGGCGGAACTGATACCGCCGAAATGCCCGAGTTCCGCCGCCTGCCGATGCGCACGCGGATGGTCGTCATCGTCGGCGCCTCGCTCGCCCTGTGGGGTGTCACCGTGACCGGTGTCGTCGCCGCAGTCACCGCGTTGGGCTGATCGCCGCCTCGCTTTATCCAGCGATAGCCGAAATCCAGCGTCAGGCGGGTTCCTGCAGGAACATGCGGCTCCCGGTCTCCCGGTTATGCGGGCACGTCTGCTGGAAAACGCTCCGCCATCGCAAACTCAATTCCGGAAACCGAGTTCGGACCGGCCTGCGTGATGTCGACCGTGACGAGATCGCCGATCGCCGCATCGGTCATCAGATGAACCGATTGCAGCCACGGTGACTTGCCCAGCATCTGTCCCGGCAGTTTGCCCGCGCGTTCGATCAACACCTGACACCGCCGCCCGACGCTTGCCGCATTGAACGCCGCCTGATCGCGGTTGAGTGCTGCCTGGAGCCGTTGCAGGCGCTCGTCCATCACCTCGGGCGGCACCTGTTCTCCCATCGTTGCGGCGGGAGTGCCGGGGCGCGGCGAATATTTGAAGCTGAATGCCTGCGCATAGCCGACCGCATCGACGAGGCTCAGCGTATCCGAAAAGTCCGCCTCGGTCTCGCCGGGGAAACCAACGATGAAATCCCCCGACAGCGCGATATCGGGCCGCACGGCGCGGACGCGATCGAGGATGCGGAGGTACGAATCGCGGCTGTGGCTGCGGTTCATCGCCTTTAGGATCGGGTCGCTGCCGGATTGCACCGGCAAGTGCAGGAACGGCATCAGCTTCTCGATATCGCCGTGCGCGTCGATCAGCCCTTGCGTCATGTCGTTGGGATGGCTGGTCGTATAGCGAATCCGCGCGAGATCGCCGATGTCGGATAGCGTGGCGACGAGATCGTGCAGACCTTGTGTCCCGTCAGTCCAGGCGTTGACGTTCTGGCCGAGCAGGGTGATCTCGCGTGCGCCGGCGGCGGCCAGCGCGCGCGCCTCATCCACGATCTGCCCGAATCCGCGGCTGACTTCGGCGCCGCGCGTATAGGGAACGACGCAATAAGTGCAGAATTTGTCGCATCCCTCCTGCACCGTCAGGAACGCGCTCGGCGGCACGCGGCGGCGCGCGGGGAGGTGGCCGAATTTCATGTCGACCGGCATGTCGGTGTCGACCGCGGCTTCGCCGCGCGCCGCGCGTGCTACGAGATCGGGGAGGTTGTGATACGCCTGCGGCCCGACGACGACATCGACCTTGGCCCGTCGCACGATCTCTGCGCCTTCTGCCTGCGCGACGCAGCCGGCGACCGCGATCATCGGGTCGTTGCCGTGTTTGCGCAGGCGACCGATGTCCGAATAGACCTTCTCCGTCGCGCGTTCACGGATGTGGCAGGTGTTGAGGACGACCAGATCGGCCTCGGCCGGATCGGCCTGGGTCAGCCCCTGCGCCGCCATCAGTTCGGCCATGCGGTCGCCGTCATAGACGTTCATCTGGCAGCCGAACGATTTGACCGCGTAGGTCTTGGGGGCTTTGTGGGGATGCTTGGGGGCGGGGGTCATGATCGCCGCGGCTATAGGGGAGAATGCCGCGGGACTGAACCCCTTGTGCGCGACGATGCGCGCTGTGTCCAAGGCATCATCCCGCCCGCCTCACCCGTCATCCTTGCAGAGGCGGGGATCGATACTGGCTGGCCTCACTGAAAACGATCCGGCGGTCCCATGGGATTCCCGCCTCGGCGGTCGGCCGTATCAACCGGCCCGCACCGGAAGGTCCTTGATCTCAAGGGCCGCCGGCAGCGTCTCACCCTTGCCCGCCCAAACGTCATGGCCGATGAACGGCGGGACCGGACCGCACATCACCACCGAGAGCGCTGCCTCGATCCGCCGTTTGCTCTCCGCTGCGATCGCCTTGCGTCCCGGGAAATCGCGCGGATAGAAGGGCTCCAGGAAATGCACCGCGACGCGGAACCGCTCGGCACGCGCAAGCAGGCGGACCGCGTTGTTCCGCCCGCTTTCCTCGCCGATCCACGCGATGTCCGCGCCGACCGGACCATAATCGAGCAGTACCGGCTGGACCATCACGCCCGGGGGCGGAGGTTCGAGCACTTTCAGCATCGAGGTCTTGAACGGCAGCAGCGAGCGCCCGTCGGTGGTTGTGCCTTCGGGGAAGACCGTCACCGACCAGTTTTCGGCAAGCGTCTCGCGCAGTGCGTTGATCTGTTCCGCGACCCCGAGCCGATCCTCGCGCGCGACGAAGACCGTGCGGTTGAGTGTCGCGAGCCAGCCGACGACGGGCGCTTCGCGGATCTCGGCCTTGGCGACGAAGGCGGTGCCACTGGCGCCGGCAATCGCGCAGATGTCGACCCAGCTGACGTGATTGGAAATATAAAAGACATCGCGCTTCAGCGGCACCCCGACGACCCGGACGCGGGCGCCGCAGATCCGCGCCGCGGTCGCCAGGAACAGTCGCGGCCAGGGCGACGAGAGCCGGACCGTCCGCCACAGATAATGCAGCGGGATCGTGACCCCGAGCGACAAGGCGAGCAAGGTGACCCGGGTCCACAGGCGGGTCCAGCCGAGCCAACTGATCGGTGGCGGCCGTCCGGCCGCCGCATCGGCCCGCGCCGCAGCGCGGGCGGCGGCTGCTTCAACCCTTGCGGTCAAGCGCGACGCCGTACAATTCCATGCGGTGGTCGACCAGCCGGAACCCCAGCCGCTCGGCGATCGCCTTCTGTAATTGTTCAAGCTCGGGATCGACGAACTCGATCACCTTGCCCGACTCAACGTCGATCAGATGATCGTGATGCGCCTCAGGGGCGGGTTCGTAGCGCGCGCGACCGTCGCCGAAATCATGGCGATCGAGGATGCCGGCTTCCTCGAACAGACGGACAGTGCGGTATACGGTGGCGATGGAAATGCCGGGGTCGATCGCGGAAGCGCGTTCGTACACCTTTTCGACATCCGGGTGATCCTCGGCATCCGAGAGGACGCGCGCGATGACGCGGCGCTGGTCGGTGATGCGGAGGCCTTTTTCGGCGCAGAGGGCTTCAAGGTCGATGTGACGGGGCATGACGCCGATGTAGGCGTGTTCGCTTTATTGCGAAAGGGGATAGTGAGTCGCAACAAGCCCTTCCCGGGGGGAAGGGAAGGGCTTGTCGCGAGGGCTCAGCGCGTGACCGGCTTGCGGCGCTTGGTGCCGAGGCCGATCTTCTTGGCGAGCGTGCGGCGCTGTTCCGCATAGTTGGGGGCAACCATCGGATAGTCCGCGGGCAAGTTCCACTTGGCGCGATATTGCTCGGGAGTCATCTGATAATGCGTCATCAGATGACGCTTCAGCATCTTCAGCTTCTTGCCGTCTTCGAGGCAGACGATGAAATCGGGCTTGATCGAAGAACGCACCGAAACCGCCGGCTCCTGGCGAACTTCTGCGACCGGGGCCGGGCCGCCCAGCGACGTCAACGCGCCATGCACGTTCGCGATCAGAACCGGGAGGTCAGAGACCGCGACGCTGTTGTTGCTGACGTGGGCCGCGACGATGTCTGCGGTAAGCGTGATCAGGGTGTCCTGAAGCTCGCTGTTGATGTCCATTGGAATCCTTTCACACTACAGTGCGCACGATTACAGTCCGTGGCACAACGCGGCTATCGTCCGGCAGTGTGTCGATTGCAAGGTGAATTACGAAGATGACTGATGCGTCATCACAGATCACGTCGATAAGTCAGCGCATCGAAAGCCTGACCTGCCGGGCCTCGATAGTATTGATGACGTTCGCCGACTTTCACGAAACCTGCGGAGCGGTACAGTTTGATGGCATCGTTACCACTGCGCACTTCTAGAAGCAGCGTCCGGGCACCTTGCGTTGCTGAATCCGCAATCACCGATCGCAACAAAGCAGCACCGACCCCGCGGCGCCGAAAGGCAGGAACAGTCGCCAGCAGTAAAAGTTCAGCTTCGTCCAACACACGGCGTGACAAGGCAAAACCTGCAGGATCCGGACCGACCGTCGCCAGCGTCAGCCATACTCCGGGCATCGCCAGCAAACCGAGCACCTGGTTGCGCGTCCAGGCTTCGCCGAAGCACGGGTCGAACGCTGCCTGCATGATCGCATCGACTGCGGGCAGGTCCGCAACGACGCCGCCACGCAGGTCGACGCGCAGCATCGTGCTCACGCCGGGACGCCTGCGGTGCCCGCCATCGTCGCCGCCGGCTTGGCATCTGGCGCGCGACCGTAGATCGGCACTGCGGCCAATGTTGCAAAACGGGACGGGAGGAGGACTGCCGCCGCGGCATTGGGCAACATTTCCCGATAGGTGCGGTCGGGCGCAAGCGCGGCAAGGAAACGCACGCCATTGCCGACGATTGCGCCAGTCGCTGGCAGTGCCTCGAGCGCCGCTTCAGGGCGAAGCGACACGAAGGGGGCGGTCGCGCGAAGCGGGGCGGCGAAACCTTGCATGAAGACCTCGCCATGCCCGCCTTCCAGAACGACCGCAAGATCGTGCAAGTCACTAGCGATCGGATCTTCAGTCCCGAATGCAGCGGCAGCAAGCAAAGCGAGTGACGAATAGCCTGACACCGGAACGCCCCAACCAAGTGCGAGCCCCCGCGCCGCTGCAATCCCGACGCGGATCCCGGTGAAGCTGCCCGGGCCGCAATCGACCAGGATCTGTTCGGCGCGACCGCCCTCGGGCAATTCGGCGATCATCGCGATCAGCCGCTCGGCATGGCCGCGCCCGACCACTTCGTGCCGGTTGGCCAGCACACGTGCACCGTCGATCAGCGCGACCGAGCAGGCGGCTGTCGCGGTTTCGATGACGAGCGTCAGCACCGTACTCAGACGATCGTGTTGAAGGTCTCGAAATCGGGACGCGGCGATCGGTCGAAGATCGTCGCCGGGTCGCCGTGGCCGAGCGTGGAGATGAAATTGGTGGTGACTGCGGGCGTTTCCGCGAAGAACGCCGCATCGATCTTGCCCGCGTCGAACCCCGACATCGGCCCGGTGTCGAGACCAAGCGCCCGCGCCGCGATGATAAAATACGCGCCCTGAAGCGTCGAGTTGCGAAAGGCCGACGCCGCACGCAAGTCCGCGTTGCCGTCGAACCATGCCTTCGCATCGACATGCGGGAAGAGCGTCGGCAAATGCTCGTGAAATTCGCGATCCATGCCGATGATGACGCTGACCGGCGCGTTCAGGATCTTCGGCGCGTTCTGCGCGGAGACACAGTCGGCGAGCTTCGCCTTGGACTCATCGGTCGTGCACCAAACCAATCGCGCGGGCATCTGGTTCGCCGAGGTCGGCGCCCATTTCATCAGGTCCCAGAGCGCGTGCAGCTCGTCCGTGGCGACCGGCGTGTCGGTATAGCCGTTATACGTGCGCGCCTTGCGGAAAATCTGGTCGAGCGCTGCGTCGTCGAGCACCGGCATCAGACCGCGCGCACTTCGGTGACTTCGGGAACATAATAGCGCAGCAATTGCTCGATGCCGTTCTTGAGCGTCGCGCTCGACGACGGGCAGCCCGCGCAGGCACCCTGCATCGCGAGGTAGACCTTGCCCTTCTCGAACCCGCGATAGACGATGTCGCCGCCGTCGTTCGCAACGGCAGGACGGATCCGCGTCTCGATCAAATCCTTGATCTGGGAAACGATGTCGGCGTCCTCGGGGTCATCCGCAAATCCGCTGTCGCTCGCGACGGTGATCTCGCCCGCACTGCCGGGGCGGAACAGCGGCATGTCCGCGCTGAAATGATCGACCATGATCCCGAGCACGTCGGGCTTGAGCGCGCTCCAGTCGGTCCCCGCCGCCGCCGTCACCGAGACAAAGTCGCTGCCGAAGAACACGCCGGTGACGTCGCCGAGCCCGAACAACGCATCAGCAAGCGGCGATGCCTCGGCATCCTCGGGCGTCGCGAAGTCGCGCGTGCCTGCCGCCATCACGGTGCGGTTGGGCAGGAATTTGAGCGTCGCCGGGTTGGGCGTGAGTTCGGTTTCGATCAGCATCCCTGCCATGTGGCGCGCGACCGTACGGATCGCAAGGGATGATCGTGGTCTGTACGCCTTGGTACGCGGACTCGTGCAATACTGGCGGTGACGGGATTCCATCGCTATTGGCAGGGCATGACTTTGCTCCAGCGCAAGATGCGCCTCGCCTTATTGTCTTCCCTCATCATCGGTGCAGCTCCCCAGCAGCGACCCCAGCAGCGACCGCAGCAGCGACCGCAGCAGAGTGCCCCCGCCGGGACCGCGCCAGCCCCGTCGACCACCCCCTCCGCGCAACCCCCCGCAAGCGCGGCGACGATCGCGCAGCAGGGCGAAGCGGCGATCCTCAATCGCGACGCGTGGCTCTATAAGGGCAGCGACATCACCCCCGATGCGGAGTGGAAGTTCGGCACGCTCAAGAACGGGTTGCGCTATGCGGTGCGCAAGAACGGCGTGCCGCCAGGCCAGATCGCGGTGCGCGTGCGGATGGACGTCGGCTCGCTCTACGAGACCGATCCCGAGCGCGGCTATGCGCACATGATCGAGCATCTCTCGTTCCGCGGCTCGCAATATGTGCCCGACGGCGAGGCGAAGCGGATCTGGCAGCGGATGGGCACCACCTTCGGGTCGGACACCAACGCGCAGACCACGACGACGCAGACCGTCTACAAGCTCGACCTTCCGAGCGCGACCGCCGCCGGGATCGACGAGAGCCTCAAGATTTTGTCGGGAATGGTCTCGCGCCCCAACATCACGCAGACCGCGCTGGGTGCGGAACGCCCCGCGGTGCTCGCCGAACAGCGCGAAGCCCCCGGGCCGCAGGTGCGCTTCATCGACGCGCTCAACGCGACCTTCTTCGCGGGGCAGCCGCTCGCGGACCGTTCGCCGATCGGGCATGTCAAGGAACTCGAGGCGGCGACCGCGCAGAGCGTCAAGGCGTTCCACGATCGCTGGTATCGCCCCGAGCGCGCGGTCGTCGTCGTCGCGGGTGATTTCGATCCGGCGCAGCTCGAGGCGATGGTCGCGAAGAATTTCGGCGACTGGCGCGGGATCGGCGATGCACCGAAGGACCCCGATTTCGGCAAGCCCGACCCCAAGCAGTCGACCACCAAGGCAGTGGTCGAGCCCGGCATTCCGACCCGGATCGAAATGGCGGTGCTGCGGCCGTGGCAGTACAATGACGATACGGTGATCTTCAACCAGAAGCGCCTCGTCGACTTCCTCGGGCTCGCGATCATCAACCGCCGGCTCGAGACGCTCGCGCGTTCGGGCGGCAGTTATATCGCGGCCGCCGTGCGGCTCGACGATCCGTCGCGGTCGGCGAACGGCACCTTCGTCACCGTCCTGCCCGTCGGCAATGCGTGGGAGCCCGCGCTCAAGGACGTCCGCGCGGTGATCGCGGACGCGCAGAAAATCGCACCGACCAGGGCCGAGATCGACCGCGAGCTCGCCGAGCAGCGCGTCCAGTTCCGTACGCAGGTCGACACCTATCGCGCTGAGGCGGGTGCCAAGGAAGCCGACGACATGGTCCAGGCGGTCGACATCCGCGAAACGACGACTTCGCCAGCGGTGATCCAGAAGGTGTTCGAGGATGCGGTCGCAAAGGGCTTCTTCGCGCCCGACAAGATCCTCGCCTCGACCCAGCGGCTGTTCCAGGGCACCCCGCCGCGCGCGCTGATCTCGACTCCGGTTGCGGAGCAGGGGATCGAAGCATCGCTCGCCAACGCGCTCAAGGCCGACGTCAAGGGGCTGGCCAAGCGCAAGCGGCAGGGGAATGTCTCGTTCGATCAGCTCCCCAAGCTCGGGCCCCCCGCGACAATCGCTTCAAACACGCCGATCAAGCCGTTCGACATGCAGGAATATACGCTGTCAAACGGAGTCCGCGTGCTGGTCTATCCGACCACTTCGGAAGACAGCCGCGTCTATGTCCGCGTGCGCTTCGGCCACGGTTACAACGCGTTGCCCGCTGACAAGGAGTCGCCTGCCTGGGCGGCCGACCTCGCACTGACCGCGGGCGGAATCGGCAAGCTCAACCAGGGCGATCTCGACGCGCTGACGACCGGGCGGCGGATCGGGCTCGACTTCGGGGTCGATGAGGATGCGTTCACCTACAACGCGCTGACCTCGCCGACCGATCTTGGTGATCAGTTGAAGCTGATGGCGGCGGCGCTTTCGGCGCCGCGCTGGGATCCCGCGCCGGTGCTGCGCGCGCGCAGCGTCGCGGTGTCGGCATTCCCGGGGTATAATTCGTCGCCCGACGGCGTGTTGCAGCGCGATCTCGAACGGCTGCTGCACGATGGCGACCCGCGCTGGGGCACGCCAAGCCAGGCCGCCATCGAGGCAACGACCCCCGCCGCCTTCCGCGCGCTGTGGGAGCCGTTGCTCAAGACCGGGCCGGTCGAGGTGATGGTGTTCGGCGACATCAAGGCGGAAGCCGCGGTCGCCGCGGTGCAGAGCACGCTCGGTGCGTTGCCGCCGCGCCCCGCCACCGCTACTTTCGTCGCGCCGCCGGTGCGTTTCCCCGCACACGATACGACGCCGGTGGTGCGCACGCACGACGGCCCCGCGAACCAGGCCGCGGCGGTGATCGCCTGGCCGACCGGGAGCGGGGTCGAGGGTCTGACCGAGGCGCGCCGGCTCGACGTGCTCGCGGCGATCTTCAGCGACCGCCTGTTCGACCGGCTGCGCTCGCAGGCGGGGGCGAGCTACAGCCCGAACGTGTCGAGCAACTGGCCGGTCGGCCAGCCGGGTGGCGGGCGGATCGTCGCGATCGGTCAGGTCGCGCCGACGAACGTGCCGCTGTTCTTCAAGCTGTCGCGCGAAATCGCCGCCGAACTGGTCGCGAAGCCGGTCGATGAGGATGAGCTGAAGCGCACGATCGGGCCGATGCAGCAGGCGATCATGCGGCAGTCGACGGGCAACCAGTTCTGGATGAACCAGCTCGACGGCGCAGTCTACGATCCGGCGCGGATCGTCGCGCTGACGCATCTGTACAGCGACATTTCGACGATGACCGCGGCGCAGTTGCAGGAAACCGCAGCGAAATATCTGCGGCCGGACAAGGACTGGACGATGCAGGTGGTGCCCAAGACGAAGTGACGTCTTGTCCTGCCTGCCGTCATGCTGAACTTGTTTCAGCAGCCACCGCGCAGCTGGGCTGACCGGACTTGCCGCGCGGTGGGTCCCCAAACGCGTTCAGGGGAACGGTGGTATGGCGAAACCCGCCGAACGCTACCCCTGCGTCGTCGCCGATCGCGCCAGCGGCACGCGGAGCACGCGGTCGTTCGCGGTGAGGAACAGCGTCCGTCCGCCTTCGCCGAACGCGCCGTTCGCGATCGGGCCGCCGGTGGCGATCCGCGCGATCGGTTCGGCGTCGGGGGTCATCAGATAGAAGCCGCCAGGTGCGCTGCAGAACAGCGTCCCGTCCGCGGCGACCTTCATCCCGTCGGGAAGCCCCGGGCCGTGCAGCGTGCCCGCATCGAGGAATACCCGCCGCGCGGTCGGCAATCCGCGCGCGTCGAGGTCGTAGACCATGATCCGTGGCGCCTTGTCGTCCGACACCGAGACGTAGAGCCTGCGCTCGTCGGGCGACAGCGCGATCCCGTTGGGGCGGGTGAGCGTCCCGTCGATCAGCACCGTCTCGCCGCCGCGCGTCCAGCGATATACGCCGTTGTGCGGCAGCTCACGGACCGGCGAGGTGTCGCCGTCGACCAGCCCATACGGCGGATCGGTGAAATAGATCGCGCCCGAGCGCGCGATGTGCAAGTCGTTGGGGCTGTTGAACCGCTTGCCGCGATAGCGATCGACCAGTTTGGTCCGTTTCCGGCTCGCGAAATCATACCGCATCAGCGCGCGGCTGCCGCTGTCCGCGATCACCAGCGCGCCATCCGCAGCGAGCGCGAGCCCGTTCGATCCCGCCTCGCGGATCGTCTTCGGGTCGGCCTCGGCGGCACCCGATGGCGACAGGAACGGCGCAACACCCCCCGATCGCGTCCACCGCCGCATCAGATTGGCGGGCGGGTCCGAGAACAGCAGCGCGGTGAGCGCGGGAACCCACACCGGTCCTTCCGCCCAGCGGATCCCGGTCGCGATCGTCTCGATCGTCGTGCCCGGCGCGAGGTACCGGTCGGCGGCGGGGGACAGACGTTCGATCACCGGCGCGGCGTCCGGTGTCTGCGCCGCGGCAGGCAAGGCGGGTGCCACCGCAAGCGCGGTCATCCCCGCAAGTAGCGTGCGACGCGTCGGTTCGGCCGGGAGAAGACCGTCGGTCAGGAGGGTGGTGCGATGTGACACGATGAACGGTTCCCGGAGCTGTCGGATGGTATCGCTATCGTCGCACCCGCGCACCGTTCCGTCTAGCGACCGTGGCCATCGCGAAATCGGCGCGGGGGCGACTATGCCTTGTACAACCCCTCGAGCCGCGCACCGTAGGCCTGCTTGAGCACATGCCGGCGGATCTTGAGCGACGGGGTGAGCTGTTCGTTCTCGATCCCGAAGGGTTCGTCCGCGAGCACGAAGCGGCGGATTCGCTCGGTCACCGAAAGCTCGGCGTTGACCCGCTCCACGGCGTGGCCAAGCGCGGTGCGATAAGCACTGTTCTCCGCCAACCGCGCGAAGTTGCACGCGTTGCCGTTCCGCGCGCACCATTGCTGGGTCCATTCGGGATCGGGGACGATCACCGCGACCATGTATGGCCGACGATCACCGAACAGCATCGCCTGCGAGATCTCGGGTTGTAGCGTCAGCATCCCCTCAACCTTCTGCGGCGCGACATTCTCGCCCTTGTCGTTGACGATGATGTCCTTCTTGCGATCGGTGATCTGGATCCGCCCCTTGGGATCGATCACCCCGATGTCGCCAGTGTGGAGCCACCCGTCCTTTAGCACCCGCGCCGTCTCGGC
Organism: uncultured Stakelama sp.; assembly: GCA_964575105.1. Lineage (GTDB taxonomy): Bacteria > Pseudomonadota > Alphaproteobacteria > Sphingomonadales > Sphingomonadaceae > Sphingomonas. The sequence continues at coordinate 2,990 of CAZNQA010000058.1, read as the reverse complement.
GTCGTTGCGCCAATAGCCCTTCATCACCAGTTCGCCGCGCACCAGGATTTCGCCGTCCTCCGCAATGCGCACCTCGGTGTTGGGAAGCGGGGGGCCGACCGTGTCCATCTTGATCCCGACCTTGGGGCGGTTGCACGAGATGACCGGCGCGGACTCGGTCTGGCCATAGCCCTGCAGCACGGTAATCCCGATCGCGTCGAAGAAGGTGCCGACCTCGGGCGTCAGCGGCGCACCGCCCGAGACCATCGCCTTGATCCGCCCGCCGAAGCGCTTCTGGATCTTGGGGCGGAGCGTCGCTGCGAGCAGCAAGTCCATCGGCTTGTCGAGCAGCCCGGCCTTGCCCGCCGCCCGCTTGCTCCCGAGCGCCTCGGCACGCCCGAGCAGATAGGTCGAGAGCTTGCCCTGTTTCTCGACCGCCTTGGAAATGCGCGCACGGAGCAACTCAAACAGCCGCGGCACGACCACCATCATCGTCGGGCGGACTTCCTCGATATTCGAGGCGAGCTTGTCGAGGCCTTCGGAATAATAGATCTGCGACCCCAGCGCGATCGGGAAGAACTGCCCGCCGCTATGTTCATAGGCGTGGCTCAGCGGCAGGAACGAGAGGAAGATCTCGTCGTCCCACCCGAAATCCTCCGAAATGATCGTGCAGCAGCCGAACACATTATGGAGGATCGCGCCGTGATGCTGCATCACCCCGCGCGGCGCACCGCCGGTGCCGCTGGTGTAGAGGATGCAGGCGGTATCGTCGCGCGTTGCGGTGGTGCGGATCGTCGACGGTTCGGCGGCATGGTCGGCGAGCAATTTGTCCCAATGGTGGAACTCGAGCGCGCCTTGCTGGCCGCTGCGCAGATCCTCGATGCTGATCACGATCTTCGCGGTCGACGCGCGGATCGCGGCGGGGAGCAACGTCTTCGCAAGCTTCGCGGTCGAGACGATCACCGCCTTCGCGCCCGAATTCTCGATGATGTGCGTGTGGTCGCGCTCGGTATTGGTCGTGTAGGTCGGCACGGTGATGCACCCCGCCGCCATGATCGCGAGATCGGCGATGCACCATTCGGGGCGGTTCTCGCTCACCAGCATGACGCGGTCGCCGGGCACCAGCCCGATCGCCTTCAGCGCCGCCGACAGGCTGGCGACTTCGCGCGCGGTCTGCGTCCAGCTGCGTGCGCGCCAGGCACCGCCCGCCTTGTGCCACAGGAACGGCGCATCGCCTTGCTCGGTCACGCGCGCGAGGAACATCGCAACGAGGTTGGGGAAGGTTTCAAGAGTACGCATCGGTCTCTCCCTTTGGCGCGTCGTGTTCGACTGCGCGTGATACTTCTGACGGCTTATTCGGGCGGGCGATCGGCGAGCGCGCCGACCCGGACGATCTCGGTCCTGCGCCCGTCCTCGCCGATTGCGACGCCTTCGCTGCGCGGATCGGCCGCACCGACCCAGCGGTCACCCACGCGTTCGATCGCATTCGCCTTCAGCCCGAGCGGCGCGCTCACCACGCGTTCGCCAAGCGCGCGGAGCGCCGGGATCATCGCGTCGAGCTGCGTGCCCTTTTCCGCCGCCGCGGTCTGACCCGGAGCATAGAGCAAACCGAGGCCGATCGCATCCTGTGCCGACATTTTCCAGTCGAGCACCGCGATCAGCGCCTTGGACACCTGCGCGATGATCGTCGAGCCACCCGCCGCGCCGATCGCGATGCGGACCGATCCGTCCGGGTTATAGACGATCGTCGGAGACATCGAGCTGCGCGGGCGCTTGCCCCCGGCGACTCGGTTGGCGACGAGATTGCCGTTCTTCTCCGGCACGAAATCGAAGTCGGTCAGCTCGTTGTTCAGCTGCACGCCGTCGACCGAGAGCCCCGAGCCGAAATAGCTTTCGATCGTGGTGGTGACTTCGGCGACGTTGCCGCGCCGGTCGACCGTGACGAGATCGCTCGTGCCGGGGACGTCGGCATTGGGCGCGAGCTGGCGCGCCGGTGCGCCGGGGGGCGTGCCCGCGCTGACGCTCGGCATCGTGCGGTCGGTCGCGATCAGCGCGGAGCGCTGCGCGAGATAGGCGGGGTCGAGCAACCCCTTCGCAGGCACGTCGACCTTCTCGGGATCGCCGAGATACATGTCGCGATCGGCGTAGGCGAGGCGTTCGGATTCGGCCAACAGATGCCACGCGACCGGGCTGGTCTTGCCGAGGCCCGCCATGTCGAAGCGTTCGAGCTGCTTGAGGATCATCAGCACCGCGATCCCGCCCGATCCCGGCGGGCCCATGCCGCAGATCTTGTAGATACGGTAGGTGCCACAGATCGGCGCGCGTTCCTTGGCACGGTAACCGGCGAGGTCGGCGAGCGTCATCTTGGACGGGTTGCGCGGCGAGGTGTTGACCGCCTTCACGATCCGCTGCGCGACCGCGCCCTTGTAGAAGGCGTCGGGGCCCTGCTGCGCGATCTTCGTGAACAGCGCGGCTTGCGCGGGGTTGCGGAAGATCGTGCCGACCGCGACGGGCTGATTGCCGACGGGGAAGAAGCGCGCGTGCGCGGCGGGATCGAGTCGGTCACCGAAATTGGCGAGCCCGTTGTGAAGCCGCGGCGTGACCGTGAAACCGAGCTGAGCGAGCTTGATCGCGGGCGCGAACAGCCGTGCCCAGGGGAGCACGCCGTAACGCTTGTGCGCGAGCGCCATCATCCGCAGGTTGCCCGGCACGCCGACACTGCGCCCGCCGGGAACGGCTTGCGTGAAGGGGAGGGGCTGGCCGTCCTTCCCGTAGAACCAGCGCGCGTCGGCGGCGGCGGGGGCGGCCTCGCGCCCGTCGAAGCTGGTCGTCGCATTGGCGCGGGCGTCGTGGTGGACCATGAAGCTTCCGCCGCCGATGCCGGAATTCTGCGGCTCGACCACGTTGAGCGCGAGCATCGTCGCGATCGCGGCATCGGTCGCGCTGCCGCCGGCTTTGAGGATCTCGACGCCTGCTGCGGCGGCGCGGGGGTCGGCGGCGCTGACCATGCC
>CAZNQA010000057.1:7494-20990 GCA_964575105.1 uncultured Stakelama sp. | reverse complement strand
CCATTATCCTTCGACATTGAAAGCCGACCTCCGTGACCGGAGCGCGTGCAGCCGTGGCTCGGTCCGCCCGGTCGGAGGCTGGCGTGAGCCTGTGACCGAGGTCGGGACTCCTGGTTCGAGTCGCTGGAGCGACCCAACCTGACGGCTTGCGGTCTGCTCCCCAAAGCGATGATGGAGGCGCTGTCGCAGGCAGGCGGTCGGTGGGGCAAGCCGCCTGCGCCGTGTGCGGCAGCATTGTCACGTTGAATTCTCTTGGTTGCTCGACCCGGTGCCGGACTCAATCTAGCGGCGCCGGGTCCAGTTCACGGCCCATCGCCAGAACAGCGACCGGCCGGACTGCGCGCGCGCCACGCGGATTTGCGCAAGCGCCATGTCCCGCGGGGCGAAGGCAAGGAAAAGCAGCCAGCAGAGCCGACCGATCCCCCCCGCCCATCCGTCGGTTCGCAGATACAGCAGCCAGTTGAGCGCAGCCGCGATAGCCTTTCCCCGACTGTCATTCGGGAGCGGGCGATCCTTGGCGAAGCGCAATACCAAGATCCGGCTTTCCAGTTGGTGGAAGCTCGACAACAAGGGGCGTCGGACCGCAATACCCCTCAGCGCGGCGACACGCAGGAAGGCTTCCTCGAGCGCGCCTTCAAACTTGAGCCACCGCACGGCCGTCCCGATATCCCATGCCCCCGCTGCCGACGCCCACTGGTTGCGACCATGCACGCGATAGGCACCGAGCGGGATCGCCAGCGAGCGGACATTGCCGAACAAGGGGGCGAGCTTGTTCAGATACCCATCGGGCGACCGGTAGATCCTGGTGTCGTCGACCGGGAGCACCGCATCCAGATACTGACGGCAATACAGATTGCCGGTCGATACGGTCCAGGCATACCAGCCGGACAGCAGCGATTGGCGGCGCACTTCTGCCGGGGTCAGTGCGGCACTGAAATAGGGGAACGCCATCGCCTGGCTGACCCCTTGCGGATCGATCGTCTCGAGCTGGAACTGGATCTTGACGTCGCCGGGCATGAGATGTCGGTGCGCGGTCGAGATACACGTCGGGTAAAGCAGGTCATCCGCGTCGAGGAACAGGACATAGTCTCCGCGCGCATGCGCGTAGCCGGTATTCAAGGCGGCGGAATGCCCTTTGTTCGGTCGATACACGGCTTCTACCGACGAACCGTAGGACTCTATGATGTCGCGCGACCGATCAACCGATCCGTCGTCCACGACGATGACCTGAATCGATGGATAGTCCTGCGCCAGCGCACTGTCGATCGCTGCCGCAAGATAGTCGGCGTAATTATAGTTTATGATAACGATAGTTACGAGGGCATGATTTTGAGAATTCACTATAGTTTCTATAGTGCTCATTAAAAGAATCGCCCCTGGTGCCTGATCGTCATCAGTACGCATGGGCAGAAGAGATACATCCATCGCCTATACCGAAAATTAGAACGACTGTGCATGGATTGCAACTCGAATACTGTTGCCGTCCGGTCATGCAGTACCGGCGGGGCGTGGCACCCCTTCCAGGAAAGGCGCGCGCTTATTCCATCCCAGCGCGCATCGCCGCCGCCGCGACGAATGGCGCGCCCGCGACCAGCAGCAGGCTGACCGCGCCCAGCAACTTGAGCGCGCCCATCCCGCCCTCGATCGACCCCGCGCCAAAGATCAGCAGCGGGACCGCGAGCGGCAGCATCACCAGACCGGCGACCGAGCCCGCGCCGCGCAACCCCGTCACCAGCGCGGACGTCGCCACCGCAAGCGCCGCCAGCCCCGGCGTGCCGATCAGCAACCCGAGCTCGACGGCACCAAGCGTCGCGGCATTCAGGCCGAGCAACCCCGCGGCAAGGACCGCCGCGAGCATCAGCGGGGGCCCGAACCCGAGCCAGTGCGCGACGATCTTCGCGGCGGCAACTGCCGACAGGCTCACCCCGCGCACCACGAGCTGATCGACCACGCCGCTGTCGAGATCGGGCCCGACCAGCCGCTCGACCGGCATCAGCGCCGCGAGCAATGCGGCGGCCCAGATCACGCCGCCCCCGATTCGCGCGAGCAACACTGTGTCCGGCCCGACCGCAAACGGGAACAGGATCGTGACGAGCAGGAAGAACGCGACCGCGTTGACGATCCCGCCGCTCGCCCAGCCGATCCGCACGTCTCGCGCGATCAGAGTCAGCATGACAGCGCAATCGGAAGTGCGGCGGGGAGCGCGAGCGGCTGATGCGTCGCGACCAGCGCGATTCCGCCCGCCGCGCGATGCCGCGCGACCAGCCGTTCGAGCATCGCGACGCTGGCGAGGTCGAGCCCGTTGGCAGGTTCGTCGAGCAGCCAGAGCGTGGCGCCGCTGGCGACGACCCGCGCGAGCGCGGCGCGGCGGCGCTGACCGGTCGAAAGCAGCCGGACCGGGACTTCGGCAATGGCGGCGAGGTCGACGTCTGCCAGCGCGCGCATCGCGCGGTCGCGCGCGGCGGCGGGATCGGGATCGAGCGATGCCCAGAAGGCGAGCGCATCGATCAGCCGTCGGGCAGGATCAAGCGCATGCGCCTCCGCCAGCAACGCTCGTGCGGCCGGGTGCGTCACCGTCCCGGCGGCAGGGCGGAGCAACCCCGCCGCGATCCGGAGCAGGCTCGACTTGCCGACGCCGTTCGGGCCCGACACCAGCCCTGCGTCGCCGGGGGCAAGCGCGAACGACAGCGTCTCGAACAGCAGCCGCCCGCCGCGCACGCAGCTGACCCCCGAAAAGGCGAAGGCGGCGGCGGGGTGGTCGGTCACCGGTCCGACGCCGCTTCTTCCAGCGCGTGCATGTCGGCATCGGACAGGCCGAAATGATGCCCGATCTCATGGATCGTCACATGCGCGACCAGCTCCGCCAGCCCGACCCGGCTCGCGATCCATTCGTCGAGGATCGCGCGGCGATAAAGGTGGATCCGGTCAGGCAGCGCGCCCGAGTCCATCGACGATTTCTCGCCGACCGGACGGCCATGATAGATTCCCGACAGATCGAACGGATCCTCGATCCCGAGCGCGTCGAGCGTTTCTTCGTCGGCGAACTCCTCGACGATCAGCACGACGTCGCCAAGATGCTGGCGGAACGCGGGCGGGAGCCCCGCGATCGTCGCGCGCGCGATCGTTTCGATCGTGTCGGCATCGGGCGGGAGTTGATCGGTCTGCGCCATGCGTTAAGCCTTACGGCGACGGCGCGTCGTGCGCCAGCAGGAGAGCATGGGTGACGGTGGAGCCGCTGAACGATGAAGACCGGGCCGCTGCGCTCGATACGCTCGACGAGTGGGATTATGACGAATCGCGCGATGCGATCACGCGGCGTTTCACCTTCGCCGATTTCAGCGAGGCGTTTGCCTTCATGACTCGCGTCGCGTTGCTCGCGGAAAAGGCGGACCATCATCCCGAATGGTCAAACGTGTGGAACCGCGTCGATATCGCGCTGACCACGCATGACGCGGGCGGGTTGTCGCACAAGGACGTGGCGATGGCGGAGGCGATCGAGGCGCTGGTGGTGTAAGGGCCGTCCCTTACACCCGCGCGAGGCCAAGCCACCGCCGTGGCCCGGCAAGCCTGCGCAGCACCAGACGTTCGACCGCGAGCACGAGCAGCAACGTCGCGCCGAACAGCGGCATGGACAGGCCGAGTGCGACGATGCAGCCGATCAGCACCGGTCCGTAACGCGGGCGCTTGAGCGGGATCGGTGCGCCAAGCAGCCCGACTGGGCGTCGCCGCCACCATAGCACCGCGCCCGATCCGGCGAGCAGTGCCAGCAGCAGCGCGGTCAGCGTCCCCGCGATCTGGTTGGCAAGCCCGAACAGCGCGCCCTCGTGGACCGCAATGCCATAACCGATCAGCCGGTCGATCCAGTGCCGCTCGGCAAAGCCACTGCGGCTCAGGATCTGCCCGGTCGCCCCGTCGATCGTCGCCTCGGCGCGGCGCGGGCGGTCGGCGGCGTCGGACGAGACCTTCCACGGCGCGCCCGGCGTTTTTGGCGGCGCGATCACCACCGGGGGGGCGAGCCCGAGCGGTCGCGCCGCCAACACGACACGCGTAAGCTCGCCGCCAAGCGGCGTGGCTGTGCTGCTCTGGGGCACCATTCCGGGCATCCCGGCATGGTCCGCATGCAGGCCCGCAGCGGGATTGGCGACGGGCGGTTTGCCCCCGATTGTCCAGTCGACCGGCGCGTTGCTCGATCCCGTCAATGCGCGGATCTCGACCAGATAGGTTCCCCAACCGTTCGCCCAGGGCAGCCCCGTCAGGATCAGCCCGAGCGCGAACAGCGATACCCAGATCCCGGCCGTCGCATGGAGATCGCGCCAGAACAGGCGCTTGCCGCCGCGCAGCCGAGGATAGAGCACCCCGCCAGGCCCGCGCCGCCCGCGTGGCCACCACAGATACAGCCCGGTCAGCAGCATCGTGACTGCCCAGCAGGCCGCGATCTCGACGAGATAGCTTCCGATTGCCCCTGCGAGCAGTTCACCGTGAAGACGTGACAGCAAGGGAAACAGGCGTGACGCCTCGGGGACGACGTTCAGGATCGCGAGCGTCGCGGGGTCGATATAGACGCGGCTGTCGACATCCTGTTTCGTCACGATGATTCGCACCGCATGGCCCGGCGCATCGGGCAGGACATATTTGCGCAGGCGCGCGCCCGGCACCGCACGCACCCCCGCAGCGACCTGCGCGTCGGGCGATTGCGCGGGCGCAGCGGTCGCGAGATGGTCGTACCGTTGGTCGAGCCACGCCTCCACTTGCGGTCGCCACAGATACAGCGATCCCGTCAGCGCAAGCCACAGCACGAACGGGATGCACAGCAGCCCGGCATAGAAATGCCAGCGCCACACCGCGTTGTACCAGCGCGTCCCGGGGGCCTGAACGCTCATGGTCGTTCCGCCACGAATGCGGTGGGGAGCAGGTCGTGGGCGGGAGCGGCGACGGGCGCGGGGCGTGTGCCCGTAATGCGCGCCATCGCCGCATCGCGACGGCGGATACGGTACGTCATGGGAATTCCTGTGCAGCGCGCGCACCGGTGGCACGCGATCGATCCTTTGGGGCGGGCGTTGACCCCTCCCCGGCAAGGCTCAGGCGCGCGTGGGCGGTCCGCGGAGCGGCGGGCGCAGGAAGGCCAGGCGCGTAATCCGCGCAATCGGTGGGAACAGCAGCGCGGCGGCGACGAGCACGGCGAAGGCGAGCGCCGGCAATACCATGTCCGCGCCGCCGAGGCCGGGCGTGGTCAGCCCGGCAAAGGCGCACGGGGCGTCGGGTTTCGCGGGGGCCTGTTCCTGCCCCGTGGGGTGCGCGGGCATCGCATGATGCACCATGCCGGGCATCGCGAGCGCAGGCGTCGACACGGTGGTCATGCCTGAACACGGCACCACCGTCATCCCGGCCGCGGTCATCGCTGGCATGAAGCCCGCGGGCACCACCGCCTTCATCAGCAACGCCACCGCGATCACCACCCAGGCGGCGAGCGCGTTTTGGCGCAGGAGAAAACGGAGCGAACCCATCGGGATCGCGCTACCCTGCGCCGTGTGCGCTGTCACTTGGACAAACCGCCCGATCACACCACGTGCCACCGATCGCGGTGTTATGCGTTTGGGATGGCATGACCGACTTTACTCTCCCGCTCGACGGCGGCTGCTTCTGCGGCGCGATCCGCTACCGGATCGACCAGCCGCCCCTGTTCACGATGGCGTGCCATTGCACCGACTGCCAGCAGATGACCGCATCGGCGTTTTCGCTTGGGCTGGCGATTCCCGCGACGGGGTTCGCGGTGACCTCGGATACGCAGCCGCGTGCGCTGGACAAGCAGGCGGATTCAGGCGCCACCTCGACCCGCTATGTCTGCCCCGAGTGCACCGGCTGGACGCATACGACGACCACGGGTTCGCCCGACAGTGTGATCGTTCGCCCGTCTTCGCTGGACGATTCGGACTGGGTCCGTCCGATCGCGGAAATCTTCACACGTTCGGCGCTTCCCTGGGCGCGGCTGGCGACCGCCTTCAGCTACGAGACCGAGTTCGAGGATCCGTCGCCGATCGTTGCGGCGTTCAATACGAGCGATATCCGGCCCGCCTGAACATTCAAGCGATCCCGCTGTACCGCTGCCGCGTCGCCGCGACCGTCGCGCGGGCCTGTTCGATCGCCTGTTCGACCGCTTCGCTCTCGGTCGCCTGCAGCAGCGAATCGATCACGCGGCGGAGATGGTCGCGCATTGCGTTGCGCGCGGCATGCGGATTGCGCTGGCGCAAGGCGGCGAGGATCGCACTGTGCTCGCCCGCGCGCGGCTTGATCCCGGCGCGGCGGACCTTGTCCGACAGCAGCCGGTACTGCGGCGACCGGTCGCGCGCCGCCCACAGCGAATCGACGGCTGCGACCAACGCGCTGTTCTGGGTTGCTTCGGCGATCCCGAGATGGAAGCGCCGGTCGATCTCCTCCGACCGCTCGACGTCGCGCTCGTTCTCGAGCTCCATCGCGTCGATCATCGCGGCGAGCGCGCTGACCCCGGCATCGTCGATCAGCGTCGCGGCAAGCGCGCAGGTCTCGCCCTCGATCAAAGCGCGTGCCTCGAGGATCTCGAACGGGCCAAACCCGCTGGTGTCCGCCTGCGCGCGCGCGGGCGTGAGCGCGGCGACATAGACGCCGGAGCCGGTGCGGACCTCGACCAGCCCGTCGAGTTCGAGCGCGAGGATCGCCTCGCGCACGGTCGGGCGCGACACGCCGGTCGAGGCGGCGATATCGCGTTCGGACGGCAACCGCCCACCGAGCGGATAGACCCCCTCGGCGATGCGCGCGGCGAGCGTTCGCGCGACTTGTGCGTACAGGCGATTGCCATCCTCGCGTGGCTGGACAGCCATGCGGTACCTCCTCAAAAATTGGTCAGGCCAATATAGACACGCCGGATCGGCTTCGCTAGCGTAAGCCCAACGACGGAGAGGACAAGTCGAGATGCGCATTCGTGAAGCCCGCGTGATCGTGACCAGCCCGGGTCGCAATTTCGTGACCCTGAAGATCGTGACCGACGAGGGCGTCTACGGGATCGGTGACGCGACCCTCAACGGGCGCGAGAAGGCGGTGGTCAGCTATCTGGAAGATCACGTTTGCCCGCTGCTGATCGGCCGCGATGCGCGGCGGATCGAGGATATCTGGCAGTTGCTGTATCGCGGTGCCTATTGGCGGCGCGGGCCGGTGACGATGCGCGCGATCGCGGCGGTCGACGTTGCCTTGTGGGACATCAAGGGCAAGGCGCTCGGTGCGCCGGTCTATGACCTGCTCGGCGGCAAGAGCCGCGATGGCGTGATGGTCTATGGTCATGCCAATGGGGCGGATATTGCGCATACCAGTGACGAGGTCGCGCGCTATATCGACCTTGGTTATCACGCGATCCGCGCGCAGAGCGGGGTGCCGGGGCTCGACAAGCCGTATGGGGTGTCGACCGACAAGCTGTTTTACGAACCTGCCGATGCGGCGCTGGCGAGCGAGACGATCTGGTCGACCCCGGAATATCTGCGGCACACGCCCAAGCTGTTCGATTCGCTGCGTTCCAGGTTCGGCGAGACACCGCTGCTGCTCCACGACGCGCACCACCGGCTGACCCCGCAGGAAGCAGCGAAGCTCGCCAAGTCACTGGAACCGTATGATTTGTTCTGGCTCGAGGATGCGACCCCGGCCGAGAATCAGGAAGCGTTCAAGCTGATCCGCCAGCACAGCACGACGCCGCTTGCGGTCGGCGAGGTGTTCAACACCTTGTGGGACTGTAAGGACCTGATCCAGAACCAATTGATCGACTATATTCGCGCGACGATCGTCGGGGCTGGCGGGATCACGCATTTGCGGAGGATCGCCGATTTCGCGGCGATCTGGCAGGTGCGGACGGGGTGCCACGGCGCGACGGATTTGTCCCCGATTACAATGGGTGCGGCGCTGCACTTCCAGAGCTGGGTGCCCAATTTCGGGATCCAGGAATATATGCGGCACACCCCCGAGACCGACGCGGTCTTCCCGCATGCCTATACGTTCGAGGCGGGAATGCTCCATCCGGGCGACGCGCCGGGCCACGGGGTCGATATCGACGAGACCGAGGCGGCGAAATATCCGTATGATCCCCGCCAGTTGCCTATCGCGCGGCTGCGCGACGGCACGATGTGGAACTGGTGAACATGGTCCGCGCCACCGGCTGCAAGCGTAGCGGCGGATGAAGCTCCGCGGGCTGCGCTGGTGGATCGTGGGGCTTGTTTCGCTCGGGACGATCCTTAACTATCTGGCGCGCAATTCGCTCGGGGTGCTCGCGCCGCAGCTCAAGACCGAGCTGCATTTTACGACCGAACAGTACAGCTACATCGTCGGTTCGTTCCAGCTTGCCTACACTTTGATGCAGCCGGTGTGCGGTTTCATCGTGGATTCGGTCGGTTTGCGCATCGGCTTCGCGTTGTTCGCGATCGCCTGGTCGGTCGCGAACATGCTCCATGCCTTTGCCGGGGGGTGGCAGGGGCTCGCCTTCTTTCGCGGGCTGCTCGGGCTGAGCGAAGCCGCCGCGATTCCGTCGGGCATGAAGACGATCGCCGAATGGTTTCCCGCGCGGAGCCGATCGGTCGCGACCGGGTGGTTCAATGCGGGGACGTCGCTCGGCGCGGTGCTCGCGCCGCCGGTCGTGATCGGGATCAGCGCGCTGTACGACTGGCGGATGGCGTTCATCGTCACCGGCGCGCTCGGGCTGGTGTGGGCCGGGATGTGGTACGCCTTCTACCGCTCGCCCGCAGACCATTTCGCGATCACCCCCGAGGAACAGGCGCTGATCGCGGCGGACCGTCCGGCGGCGGTTGCGGGGAAGGTGTCGGCAAGCGCGATCCTGCGGACCCGGCGGTTCTGGGCGATTGCCCTGCCGCGGTTCCTTGCCGAACCCGCGTGGCAGACGTTCAGCTTCTGGATCCCGCTCTATCTCGTCACCGAGCGCGGGATGGACCTCAAGCAGATCGCGCTGTTCGCGTGGCTGCCGTTCCTGGCGGCCGACCTCGGGGGAATCCTCGGGGGGTATCTGTCGCCGTTCCTGATGAAGCGCGCGGGGATGAAGCTGATTCCGTCGCGCGTCGCGGGGATCGCGATCGGAGCGGTATTGATGATCGCGCCGGGGTGCATCGGGCTGGCGTCGGGGCCGATGGTCGCGATCGCGCTGTTCTGCGTCGGTGGGTTTGCGCACCAGATGATCTCGGTGCTGATCAACACGCTCTCCGCCGATGTCTTCACCCCCGAGGAAGTCGGCACCGCGAACGGGTTCGTCGGGATGGCGGGGTGGATCGGCGGGCTGCTGTTCTCGCTCGCGATCGGGCAACTCGCGGATACGATCGGCTATAGTCCGCTGTTCGCGTGCCTTGCGGTGTTCGATCTGGTCGGGGCGGGGGTGCTGATCCTGACGATCGGGCGGCTCGCGATCCCGGAGAAAAAGGTGCTGGCATGAGACGCGCGACGCTTTCCGCTCCCCCGGTCTTCTCGGTTGTCGAGCGCGTTTCCGGGCGGGTGACGCTCCGCGCCGATAGCGGGCAGGTCGCGCATCTGTTCGTGCTCGAGGAGGATGTGGTCCGGCTGCTGCTGCTCGCCGACGGTAGTGTCACCAGCATGCCGAGCTGGGCGATTGCGCCGGGGGCAGAGGATATTGCCGAACCCGGGCGTGACCGGATGGCGACCCACGGCTTCGCGCTCCCCGATTTTGGTCTGACCGAAACCTCCGGGCAGGTCGTGATCGAGACCGCGCGGATCCGGCTGACGATCACGCTCGATGGCTTCCGCTGCGTGTGGGAACAGCGGGTCGGCGGGGGCTGGCGCATCATGGCGGCGGATCGGCCGACGCAGGCGTATGACTTCGGCTGGTGGGACGGGCGTACCTATCACTACACCGCGCGCCAGCCGGGCGAGCGCCACTACGGCCTCGGCGAGCGCGCGGGGGCGATGGACCGCAGCGGGCGGCGGTTCCGGCTGACCAGCGTCGATCCGATGGGGTATGACGCCGAGACCTCGGACCCGCTCTATAAGGCGATCCCCTACATCCTGACCGCGCAGGGCGACGGCGTCTGCCACGGCGCGTTCTACGACACGCTTGCGCGCGTCACCTTCGACTTTGGGCAGGAGATGGACAATTACCACGGGCCGTACCGGCACATGGTGGCGGAAGGCGGCGATCTCGACCTCTACATGATCGCTGGCCCCGATCCGGCGGCGGTGACCCGGCGTTTCACCTGGCTGACCGGCAAGCCCGCGATGCCGCCGCGTTGGTCGCTCAGCTATTCGGGGTCGACGATGACCTATACCGACGCGCCCGATGCGCAGGTGCGGATGGCGGAGTTCATTACGGGTCTCGAGACGCACGACATTGGCTGCGGCTCGTTCCATCTGTCGTCGGGCTACACCTCGATCGGCGACAAACGCTACGTGTTCCACTGGAACCGCGACAAATTCCCCGACCCTGCCGGCTTCGCGCAAAGCTATGCGGCGGCGGGGGTCCGGCTGGTCGCGAACATCAAACCCGCGATGCTGCTCGATCATCCCCGCATCGCCGAGGTGCGCGACGCGGGGCTGCTCGTCGCGGATGCGGACGGCGTGCCGACCGAGGCGCAATTCTGGGATGCGCCGGGGGTCTATCTCGATTTCACCAACCCGGCGACCGCAGACTGGTGGCGCGGGCAGGTGACGAGCGCGCTGCTCGACCACGGCATTGCAGCGACGTGGAACGACAATAACGAATATGAAGTGTGGGACGCGCGCGCGCGGATCCACGGTTTCGGGGCGCCGCGCCCCGCCGCCGACGCGCTCCCGCTGCAGGCGCTGCTGATGATGCGCGCGTCGCGCGCGGCGCAGGTCGCGCATGCGCCGGGCGTCCGGCCTTATGTCGTGACGCGGTCGGGGATGGCGGGGCTCCACCGCTACGGGCAGACCTGGTCGGGCGACAATCGCACCGAATGGAAGACGCTGCGCTACAATCTCAAGATGGGGCTGGGGCTCGCGCTGTCGGGGGTGTCGAATACCGGCCATGACGTCGGCGGCTTCTCCGGCCCCGCGCCCGATGCCGAACTGCTGGTGCGCTGGGTCCAGGCAGGCGTGCTGATGCCGCGTTTCAGCATCCATAGCTGGAACGATGACCGCACCGTCAACGAACCGTGGATGCATGCCGACGCGCTCCCTGCGATCCGGCGGTTGATGGCGCTCCGGCAGACGCTGATCCCGTTCTTCCACGACCTGCTGCATCGCTATGCGCGCGACTATGCGCCGGTGCTGCGGCCCTTGTGGCTCGATCATCCCGAGGATGCGGGGGCGTGGGTCGACGGCGACGATCATATGATCGGGCGCGACGTGCTCGCCGCGATCGTGGTCGAGCCCGGCGCGAACACGCGGCGCGTGCGGCTGCCGGGGCAGGGGCATTGGTATGATGTGTGGACGGGTACGGTGCGCGACGGTGGTTCCGAGATTGATGTGCCCGCCCCGCTCGATGGCCCCCCGCCGCTGTTTGCGCGCGCGGGATCGGGAATGCTAGTCGATCTGGCGACGGGCGGGTTCCGCGCCGGTGCTCGAGAGCTTGGGGTGTGGTTGTTCCCCCCCGTCGGGGCGGGGAGGTTCGACTTGGACGGCTATGACGACGATGGCGAAAGCGCGGCGAGCGAACCGCAGGTCTGGCGGATCGAAGGCGTGGCGACCGGAGGGACCGTCACCCTCAAGGTGGGATCATTCGGCCCCGGACCAGCGGCGAACGCGATCACGATCGTCCTCCCCGTCACCGAAACACGCGAGATCATGATCGAAGGCGGCACGGTGGTACGCCAGCCCGGTGATCGCCCGACCTACCGGGTCACGCTCTGATCGCCCGCTCCACAAAAAAGGGCGCGCCCGTCGCTGGGCGCGCCCCTTTCTGCCGGAACGGCGGTCCGCTTACTTGAAGCGAACGCCGATGCCGCCCATGATGCGCTGACGCGAGGTGTGGTCGTTATACTGCGAGTACACATACTGTGCGTTCGCGTAGACCGGCAGGCGGCCTTCGACGACCGTGTACTCGACGCCGCCGCCGACCTGGTAACCGGTCGTGTTGACGTGATCGTAGAACGAACGCTGGCCCGCGGTCCGCGTGTCGAAACGCTTGCGCTGCTCGTTCGTGACCCAGCCGCCCTTGCCGAAGACGAGCGCGCGCGGCGTGACGAGGTAACCCGCACGGACGCCGACGCCGAACTCTTCGAACGACTTGTGGCAGACCGTCCCGTTGCTGACGCCGGTGCAATTCTCATTGCCGCCGTCTGCGTTCCAGTAGGTTGCTTCCGGACCGACGACGATCCGCTGGCCGATCATGCCGTCGAAGCCGATCGTCGCGCCGTAGCCGAACTTGTCGTTATGCTGGCCCTGCGACTGGAAACGATCGCCGCCGGCGTTGCCTTCGAGGCGGAAGCCGCGGAACGACGTGTTCGAGGTGTTCGCGGTCTCTGCCGACGTGGTCATCACTTCCTGGGCCGATGCGGCGCCAGCCGTGAATGCCGCTGCAGCGGCTGCTACCATCAGAAATTTGCGCATGTGTGTTCTCCGTTGAGGTGCGCCAAACCCGTCAGGCCACAAAGTGATCCGCGCAAAACCGACCTTTCCCGGAAACTGTTGCATTGCAGCAACAGCGGGTATCGCGCCGGCGCGCGATTAAGCAGACGTTCAGCATGCCGCTACGGAAAGGGCGCGGTCGATCTCCGACCGCGCCCTTCAACATATTGCTGTGGTTGCGTTTAGTATTTCACGCCAAGCCGCACGCCGAAATAGCGCTGGGCATCGCGCGGCACCTGCAACCGGGCGTAGGACAGCGCGCTGACGCCGTTGCCCGCGGGGGTGACGAAGCTGGTATAGTATTTGTCGGTCAAATTCTTCCCGATCAGCGCGAGCTCATATCGCCCGTCCTTCGTCGCGAAGGTGAGGTTGGCATCGACCAGCGCATAGGGCGCCTGTTGCGCGAGCGGGGTCTGGTCTAGGTCGAAATTGACCCGGCTGGAATAGGCCACCGCCGAGCCGAGCCGGACGGTGAACGGCAGGACGTCGTCGACCGGGAGTTTCCAGTCGCCGCCGATGTTGAACTTGTGCTTGGGCGCGAACGGCAGCGGCTTGCCGTTGTGCGCGACGCAGGTGGCGAGCTGCGCGGGGGTGAGCGTCGCGGCGTTGCAGCGGAATTCGCGGATCGTTCCTTCGTTATAGGTGTAGCCGCCGTTGAACGAGATGCGGTCGGTCGGGCGGAAGCTGAAGTCCATCTCGAACCCGCGCGAGCGGACACGCCCCGCGTTGGTCAGCGTGACGAAGGTCTGCGGCGGGATAGTGACGAAGCTGTTCGCCTGGAAATTGTCGAGCACCTGGCTGTAGAGCGCCATGTTGAGCGTCAGCCGCCGGTCGAACAGCTTGGTCTTCGCGCCAAGCTCGAACGCGTCGCTCGTCTCGGGCGAGATCGGGCCGGTGTTGTTCGCGGTGATCGAGTAGAAGACGTTGAGCGCGGGGCC
>CAZNQA010000057.1:0-7394 GCA_964575105.1 uncultured Stakelama sp. | reverse complement strand
TGACGTTGACGGTCGCCTGCGCGAACCCCGCCTGGCTGCGGAACCGCGTGGTCCAGGCGGCGGGGCCGGTCGCGGTGGTGAAGGTGCTGACCCCGGGCGCGGTGCTGCACGGGCGGAAGCCGGTCGCGTCGATCGGCAGCGTCGAGGCCGAGCAGAAGGTGTCCGAGCGGGTGAAGGTGTCATTCTCCTTGGTCCACCAGAAGAACCCGCCCGCGACATATTCGATCAGCTGGCCGGTCGGCGAGGCGATCCGGACTTCCTGGCTGTACTGGCTGAAATCGAGCGCGCCGTCGTCGCGCTGGTCGATGTTCTGGGTCGCGGCGTTGGGGGTGGTGGCGGAGGCGGCGGCGACATATTGCCCGCTCTGCGACCCGAAATCGCCGTCGCGGAGCTGGCGGTTCTTCCAGTTGCGATAGGCGGTGATCGAGGTCAGCGTATGGTCGCCGAGCTTGAGGTCGACCGTCGCGGAACCGCCGGTGTTGATGTCGGTCGTCCCCGGGCCGAAATTGTTGTTGATGTCGCGATTGCCGAAGCGCGGGACGACCGGGCGCTGCTGCGGCAGGAAGATGTTGCTGAACTGCGCGTTGGGGATGGTCGTGCCGAGCACGTCGCCGCAGCAATCGTCGTTGGCGTGCGAGTAATCCGCCGCGAGCGTGACGGTCAGGTCGCCGAAGTCGCCGCGGAGCTTGCCCTTGATCCCCCAGCGCTTGTAGCCGTTGACCGTCTTGCTGTTGAACACGTTGCGCGCGTTGCCGTCGTAATAGCCGTAATAGCCGCCGATCCGCGCGGCAATGTTCTGGCTGAGCGGGCCGGAGAGGTTGGCGGTCGCGCGGACTTCGTTCTTGTCGAAATAGGCGATCGAGGCGTCGGCCGCGAGCACGGTGCTCGGCGCGCGGGTGACGATGTTGAGCGCGCCCGCCGAGGCGTTCTTGCCGAACAGCGTGCCCTGCGGCCCGCGGAGCACTTCGATCCGGTCGATGTCGGCGAAGTCCTGCGTCGCCATCCCCGAGCGGCCGTAGACGACGCCGTCGATGATCGTCGACACGCTCGGCTCCGCGCCCGAGGCGAAGGATTGCGTCCCGATCCCGCGGATCGCGATGGTCGAGTTGACGTTGGCGGTGCCGCGCTTGAAGGTCAGCGACGGGACGAGCCGGTCGAGCGTTTCCGCGCTGTTGACGTTGCCGCTGCGGAGCGCCTCCGCGCCGACGACGCTGATCGCGACGGGGACGGTCTGGAGATTTTCCGAGCGGCGCTGCGCGGTGACGACGATGTCGTCGCTCGGCACCGGCTGCGCGACGGTCTGCTCGGTGGAGGGTTCCTGGACGGGCGGGGTCGCGGTGGGCGCGGTCTGCGCCTGCGCGGCGGACGCGACCAGCGCGGCGGCGAGCGCGGCGGCAGCGGTTGCGAGGTGAAGGCGCGAGCGTGCGGTGGTGTTCATGTGTCTGTCCTCCCCGGAGCATGTGCGGGCTTTTGCCCGTCGGATTGCTGTCGATTGGATCTGTTAGACCAGAATAGCGGCAAATTTGTCAAGTGGCTTGACCAGTTTTGTGACAACGCTGTCGAGCCTTTGTGCGAAGCCCGAGCTTGACCCCTTCCGCATTCTCCCCGATATGGAACATAGGACGAACACCTGAGGTGGAGTCGGTTGTATCGCGACCCCCGTTGGCGCGCTTTGGCTGGTGGAGTGGGACCGTGACCAAGCAAGTTTCCGCGCGCGCGGCGCGGTGTTCCGTGCCGGTGGAGGAACCCGAGCGGCGATACCTCGCGCTGTGGTTCCCCTTCCTGGCGAGCGACCGCGTGCGCCACGCCCCGAACGATTCCGAACCGACCGAGGCGCCGCTGGTGCTGGTCGAGCGACAGGGTGCCGCGACCCGCATCCACGCGGTCGATTCGCGCGCGCAGGCACATGGGATCGCGCCCGGGATGGCGTTTGCGGCGGCGCAGGCGCTGGTGCCTGATCTCGCTATCCGGGACGCCGCGCCCGAGGCGGACCAGGACTGGATCGAGCGGATCGCGGATCTGTGCGAACGCTACACCCCGATGGTCGCGCTCGACGCGGCGGACGGGGTCACGCTCGACCTGACCGACTGCGCGGCGGCGTTCGGCGGGGAGGATGCGCTGCTTGCGGATCTCGAGGCGCGGCTGGGCCATTGGAGCGACGACGTCCGTACCGCGCTCGCGGGCAGCCCCACCGCCGCGCAGGCGCTCGCGCGGTTCCGGACGATGCCCGCGGCGAACGTGGCGGCGGGGTTGCGGCGGCTCGACGTCGCGGCGCTGCGCTTGCCCGACGGCACGCTCGCGACGCTGCGCGAGGCGAAGGTGAAGACGGTCGGCGATCTCGCGGCGTGCCCCGCCGCCGCAATCGCCGAGCATTTCGGGGAGGATACCGCCGAGGCGCTCGAACGGCTGGTCGGGAGCGACGCGGCGGGGCTCGACCCGCGCCGCCGCCTGCCCGCGCTCACCTTTGAACGCCCCTTCGCCGCCCCGGTCACGCGGAGGAGACCGCTCCACGCCGCGATCACCGCGCTTGCGGCCGAGGCGACCGAATTGCTGGAGGCGCGGCACCAGGGCGGGCGGCGGTTCTGCCTCCGGCTGTTCCGCAGCGACGGCGCGGTCCGTAGTCTGGCGGTGAAGACCGTGCTGCCGGTGCGCGATCCCGCGATGCTGGTCCGGCTGTTCCGCGAACGAATCGCGGCGCTTGCCGAACCGCTCGATCCGGGGCCGGGGTACGACCTGATCCGGTTCGCGATCCCGCGGGTCGAACCGCTTGCGCCGACGCAATTGCGGCTCGAGGGCGGGGCCGCCGATGCCCCCGCAGAGCGCACCCGAACCCGGCGCAGCGCAGCGAACGACGCCGCGCCAGCCGAACAGGGCGTGCTCGGGCTTTGACCCGCCGCACGGCAAGCCCGGTCGAATTCCGTGCGCGGACTCGTCACCGCGCTTGCCCATGCCCCCCGGCATCGGCCATTGGACCGGCATGACATTTCAAGTCGACATGGGGCTCGACACGGGCGGGCAGTCGGTACCGATCGACCTCGAGGAATTGCTGGCGACACGACTGCTGGTCCAGGGCAATTCCGGCTCGGGAAAGTCGCATCTGCTGCGCCGGCTGCTTGAACGGAGCGCCGGGCAGGTCCAGCAGATCATCATCGATCCCGAAGGCGATTTCGTCACGCTCGCCGACGCCTACGGCCATATCGCGATTTCGGCGGCGGATTATTCGGTCGGCGAGATCGCGCGGTTCGGAACGCGGATCCGCGAGCATCGCTCGTCGGTGGTGCTCGATCTCGAGGGGCTCGAGATGGAAGGGCAGATGCGCTGCGCCGCCGCGTTCCTCTCCGCGTTGTTCGATGCGCCGCGCGAGCACTGGTTCCCCGCGCTCGTCGTGGTCGATGAAGCACAGGTGTTCGCGCCGTCGATGGGCGCGGAAGTGACCGAGGAGGTCCGCCGCGCGTCGCTTGGCGCGATGACCAACCTGATGTGTCGCGGGCGCAAGCGCGGGCTTGCCGGGATCATCGCGACGCAGCGGCTCGCGAAGCTCGCCAAGAACGTCGCGGCGGAGGCCTCCAACTTCCTGATGGGGCGCACCTTCCTCGACATCGACATGGCGCGTGCGGCCGACCTGCTCGGCATGGAGCGCCGCCAGGCCGAACAGATCCGTGATCTCCCGCGTGGCACCTTCCTCGCGCTCGGGCCAGCGGTCAGCCGGCGTCCGGTGTCGATCAAGGTCGGCTCGGTCGAGACCGGGTCGCGCGGCGGCGGGCCGGTACTGACGCCGCTTCCGTCGGCCCCGACCGGTGAGATGAAGCAGTTGCTGTTGCTCGGGCTCGAGGAACCGATGCCCGCGCCGCCCCCCGCCCCGCGCCCCGCGCCCGCCGCCAAGGTGATCGACCGGATCGAAGCGGACTCGACCCCCGAGCCGGTGCCCGAGGTGCCGCGCCACACCGAGGAGGAACTCGCCGCGGTCGTCCGTGACGTGCTGTCCGCGATCGTCGAGGATCCCGATTCGACCGCACGGCCCGCGGCGATCCTGTACCAGGATTTCCAGGTCCGCTGCCGGATGGTCGGCGTGTCGCCCGCGCCGCTCGATCCGTCGGGCTTCGCGCGTAGGCTCGCGGCGGCGCGCGCGGGGATTCTCGACGGGCTCGATGGCGACTGGGCCGAGGCGATCGCGACCGCGCACGAGCTCCCCGACGAAATGCTCGGCGCGTTCCTGCTCGTGGCGAAGGCCGCGCGCGAGGCGCTGCCGTGCCCGAGCGATGCCGAGATCGCGCAGACCTATGGCACCAGCTCGCTCGGGCGGGCGCGGCGGGTGTTGAGCTATATCGAGGGGCGCAACCTGTTCGTCACGCGGATCGACCTTGCGGGGAAGCGTTCGGTGACGATCCCGACGCTCGGCTGGACGACCCAGCCTGCGGACGCGGGTTGAAGGGGCAAAGCGCCGATGCGGGATGAAATCGGCGTCATCGATGCGGTGCGGCCTTTGAATCGCCCCGAATATCGTGCAGCGCGAGGCTACGCGCTCTGGGCACCGTATTGATGGCATCCTCGTCTTATCGTTCTTCCAATGACCGCGGCCGCGCGCGCGGGATCATCCTTGCGCTTGTCGTCGAGGGACTGGTCGCGTTGTTGCTGTTGCAGCTGGGGACCGGCGTCTTCACGCCGCCAAAGCCGCAGCGCGAACTCAAGACCTTCGAGGTGCCGCCCGATGCCCCCGCGATCGGCCCCAAGCCGACGCAGCGCACCCGCACCCCGACCAAGCAGAAGCAGGCGACCAGCACGACCTCGCCCGCGCCCCCTCCGCCGGTCGCGCCGCCGCCGGTCGTCACGCCGACGCGGCCGAAATATATCGAGCTCAGCCGCGACGAATTCGCCGCGTCGGACATCGGCAAGATCCCGTCGAGCAAGGGATCGGGCGATTCCGAGGGGACGGGCAAGGACAGCGTCGCGGCTTATGGTCCCGGGCAGGGGCCGGGCGGGGCGGCTTTGTACAATGCCGAATGGTATCGCGAACCGACCCGCGCCGAGCTGGCGACGTATCTGCCTGCGGGGGTGCAGAGCGGCTACGGGTTGATCGCGTGCAAGACGATCGAGGATTATCACGTCGAGAATTGCCGCTCGCTCGGCGAATCGCCGCCGGGATCGGGGTTGTCGCGCGCGCTGCGGCTGGCGGCGTGGCAGTTCCGCGTCCGCCCGCCGCGGATCGGGGGGAAGCCGATGATCGGCGCGTGGGTGCGGATCCGGTTCGATCTTACGGTTGGGGTGAAGGATAATTGACGTCTCGTGCTCCTGCGCAGGCAGGAGCCTAGAGTTATGGGCGGTACGTTTCGTTACTCTGGACTCCTGCTTTCGCAGGAGAACAGCGTGTCACCCCGATATCCGTTCCAGGAACCCGCGCACGTCGTCCGCGATCCTGACCGCCTTTCCCGTCGGCAAATGGACGTTGACCACGGTCATCATGATCACGGTGTGCAAGTCGCCGGTTTCGGCGTGGCACAGCTCGAACGTCTGGGTCAGGCTTGATCCGCCGATCCGGTCGATCCGGACGAACGCCTCGACGGTGTCGCCGAGCACGAACGGGCGGAGATAGTCGATCGCGGTATGGCGGACGTGGAATTCGGTCTCGTGCCATGCCGCGCCGAGCGCGTCGCCGATCCCGGTCCATTCCCAGAACTCGCTGACCGCGACATCGGCATATTCGAGATAGCGCGAGTTGAACACGACGCGCTGGCCGTCGATCTCGGCATAGCGCACGCGGAACCGCGTCGAGAAGGCGAAGCCGTCGCGCATCAGAACAGCAACTTGATGCCGACGAGCGCGAGCACGACCGCGAGGATCGGGCTCAGCACCCGGTCCGACACGCGCGTCGCGATCAAGCTGCCGACGATGATCCCGGGGATCGACCCCGCGAGCAGCGACACCAGCAGCGCGCCGTCGACCGAGCCCAAGATCCAGTGCCCGATCCCGCCGAGCAGCGTCAGCGGCACTGCATGCGCGATGTCGGAGCCGACCAGCCGGTTGATCGGCAAGCTCGGGTAGAGGATCAGCAGCGCGGTCATCCCGAGCGCGCCCGCGCCGACCGAGGTCAGCGACACCAGCACGCCGAGCACCGCGCCGAGCAGCACCGTCAGCCGCGCCTGCCGCCCGGCCGACACTGCGCCTAGCCGTTCGCCCAGCGCCGCGACGATCCGCTTGCGCAGCAGCGTCGCGATCCCCGACAGCAGCAGCGTGATGCCGAGCGCGACCGAGATGACGTGCCCGGTATTGGCGGAGCGTTCGCCCTCGTAATGGAGCACGTACAGCGTCAGCAACGCGGCGGGGACGCTTCCTGCCGCAAGCCGCCCGACCACGCCCCAGTCGACCGTCCCGCGCCAGCCGTGCACCGTCGTCCCGACCGTCTTGGTCGCGGAGGCATAGAGCAGGTCGGTGCCGACCGCGGTCGCCGGGTGGAAACCGAACGCGAGCACGAGGAGCGGGGTCATCAGCGACCCGCCGCCGACCCCGGTCAGGCCGACGACGAGGCCGACGAGGACGCCGGCCATGGAGTACAGGGGATTGATCATCCGGCTGGGGTCAACCGGCCTTGGCGCTCGGCGTGTTGACGCCCATCGACTGGAGATATTTCCTCACGTTGCGCGCGGCCTGCCGCAGTCGCTGTTCGTTCTCGACCATCGCGATCCGCACAAAGCCTTCTCCGTTCTCGCCATAGCCAACCCCTGGCGCAACCGCGACGTTCGCGCTTGTCAGCAATTGTTTGGAGAACTCAAGGCTACCTAGGTGCGCGAGCGCGGGCGGCAGCGGGGCCCAGGCGAACATCGACGCGCGCGGGGCGGGAATGTCCCAGCCGGCGCGGCCGAAGCTCTCGACCAGCACGTCGCGGCGTTTGTGGTACAGCACGCGGTTCGCCTCGACGATATCCTGCGGGCCGTTGAGCGCGGCGCAGGCGGCGGCCTGGATCGGGGTGAATGCGCCGTAATCGAGATACGACTTCACCCGCGACATGGCGGCGATCAGCTTGGCGTTGCCGACCGCGAAGCCGATCCGCCAGCCCGCCATCGAATAGGTCTTGCTGAGCGAGGTGAATTCGACCGCGATGTCCTTGGCGCCGGGGACCTGCAGGATCGAGGGCGTCGGGTTGCCGTCGTAATAGAGCTCCGAATAGGCGAGGTCGGACAGGATCCAGACCTGGTTCTCCTTCGCCCACGCGACGAGGCGTTCGTAGAAGGCGAGGTCGACCGCTTCGGCGGTGGGGTTGGACGGATAATTGACGACCAGCACCGACGGGCGCGGGACGGTGAACGCCATCGCGCGTTCGAGCGATTCGAAATAGGCTTCGTCGGGGGTGGTCGGCACCGCGCGGATCGTCGCGCCGGCGATGATGAAGCCGAAGGTGT
>CAZNQA010000056.1:0-22246 GCA_964575105.1 uncultured Stakelama sp. | reverse complement strand
GAAAACCGTCGTGGGTGCAAGCTCACCGTGGGTTCGAATCCCACCTCTTCCGCCACCATCCATTCGCGCCACTGACGACGTCAGCGCCGGGTCACCGGCTGGCCGTCGGAGACGAAGCGCCAGCCGCCACCGCCGCCCGTGGGTCAGCCGACGCTGTTCCCCGGTGCCATGCCGTCGTGGATGAGGACAAAGGCCAGCGCCAGCATCACCAGCGACATCAACATAAGCAACGAGATACCGAACACACCAACGATACGCTTGGCAATTGTCACGACCAGACCCCTCGACACGGCTCTCCGCCGGTTACACCCGCCTCGTGACGGACGTTTTCTTGTTGGAGGGCCGCCTGGCAGTCAGAGAACAAGTCCACGCGACCCTCACCGGAACCCGACGTGAGTCGCTACCGGCCTCCATTGGTTTATGCCGCGTTAGGACGTGCGCAATACGTAATAAGATGCAGAGTTTGTTTAGATTTGCAAAAATGCACCGTTCCGGGATCTGCTCCGGAAACTGGACCAGATACACTCGTCACCCGAACGCCGTCGCCAGTCCGATCGCGTCGTCGATACGGCCCCTTTCGGTGATATACGCGGTCACCAGACGAGCCGGGGTGATGTCGAAGGCCGGATTCGCGGCGGGCGAAAGCGTCACCGAGATCCGCCGCATCATTCCGTCCGCGTCCGGACCGTCGAGCCAGCGGACCTCGTCGGACGAGCGTTCCTCGACCTCGGCCGCCGAACCGTCGGGAGTCGCGGCATCATAGGTCGACGACGGCAGCGCGACGACGAACGGAATGCCGTTGTCGTACGCCGCCAGCGCTTTGAGATAGGTGCCGATCTTGTTGCAGACGTCGCCGTTGCGGGTGACGCGGTCGGTGCCGACGAGAACCAGGTCGACTTGCCCGCGCTGCATCAGCAGGCCACCCGCATTGTCGACGATGTAGCTGTGCGGCACACCGTGCGCCGCAAGCTCGAGCGCGGTCAGCGCGCCCTGATTGCGCGGACGGGTTTCATCGACCCAGACGTGAAGCGGGATCCTGAGATCGTGCGCCATGTAGATCGGTGCGGTCGCAGTGCCCCAATCGACCGTTGCCAGCCAGCCCGCGTTGCAATGCGTCAGGATGTTGATCGGGCGGCCCGGATTGGCATCGGCGAGGGATCTCAGGATTTCGAGCCCGGCACGCCCGATCGCTGCGTTCACTTCGACATCCTCGTCACAGATCGCGCCCGCCTCCGTATAGGCTCCGGTAGCGCGTTCCGCCTCAGGCAGGCGAGTGACGGCGGTACGGACCCGATCGAGCGCCCACCGCAGATTGACCGCGGTCGGGCGCGTCGAGACCAGCCGATCGAACGCGCGGTCGAGCGACTCGTCGCTGGCATCCGCGCGCAATGCCAGTGCGATCCCATAGGCCGCCACCGCGCCGATCAACGGCGCACCGCGCGTCGCCATGTCGGCGATGGCACGGGCGCACGACTCGATCGTCGTCAGACGCATCGGCTCGATTGCCCACGGCAACCGGCGCTGGTCAAAGATCCCGACGCTCCAGCCATCCGGGTTCAGCCAGATCGACCGCGTCTTCTGTCCGGCAAGGATCATGCGGCAATTCCTTCGGCAAGGATGGTGTCGAACGAGGTCGCGCACGGGTAGCCCGTATCCTCGGGGACGCCGTCGCGGGCGAGCAGCATGACGCGAAGCCCGGCTTCGCGCGCCGCGGCGAGTTCCTCATCGATATCGGAGAGGAAAAGAATGTCGTCGGGGTCCTGCGCGATCCGTCGCGCGATTTCGCTGTACGAAGCGCCGTCGCGCTTCGCGCCGACCGCGGTGTCGAAATAGCCCGCGAACAATCCCGTGAGATCCCCGGCCGCGCTATGCCCGAACAACAGCTTCTGGGCCGCAATCGAACCCGACGAATAGACGTAAAGCGGAATGCCCTGCGCATGCCACCGCGTCAGCCCTGCGATCGCATCGGGATAGACATGGCCGATCAGAGTTCCGCGAGCGTAGCCCTCGGCCCAGATCAACCCCTGCAACGTCTTGAGCGGTGCGACCTTCCGGTCGGCATCATGCCATTCGAGCAACTGGTCGATCACACCCGCCAGATCCAGACCAGGTTGCCCGGCCGTCTCCCGGACCTGCGCGAGCACGTCGTCGAGCTGCGCCGCATTGGCCTCGACGAACCGCGCAAGCCGCGTGCGAGAGTAAGGGAACAGCACCGTATGGACGAATGCGATGCTCGAGGTCGTCCCTTCGATATCGGTGACGATAGCCTTCGGGGTCACGCCACGCCTTCGTACAGGGGGATGCCCCGCGCGATCGGATCGCCGGTGAAGCGCGCCACCCATCCATCGGGTTCGGCAAACAGCCGGATCGCGGTGAAACGCGGCGCCGGGCCCATGTCGAACCAGTGCCGGGTCCCCTCCGGAACCGCGATCAAGTCGTCGCGCGTGCACTCGAGCGCATAGACCGCGTCGGTGCCGCGGATGTAAAAGACCCCCGCCCCCTCGACGAAAAAACGGACTTCGTCTTCGTCGTGGACATGCTCGTCGAGGAACTTGGTGCGCAGCGTCGCGCGCTCCGCATTGTCGGGTAGCAGCCGGATCACGTCGCACGAGCGATACCCGCCCGCTGCCATCAGCCGGTCGATATCCGCGCGATACGCTGCAATCACGTCAGCATCGCTGGCGTCCTCGGCAAGGGCGATACCCGCCTGCCATCGCTCGAACCGGATCCCGAGCGGCGCGAGCCGGTCCGCGATCTCGTCCGCATCGCGGGTCTCGCTCAGCCGCGCGTGCGGGTCGGCGAGATCGTACAGGGTCAGGGTCGTCATGATGCGCGCCTTTCCAGTTTCAGCGTTTCCCACTCGCAGGCGAGCAGATATTCCACCGCTTCGACGACATTCTCTGCCTCGGCCAGTGTCCGCCCCCAGGCGTAGAGCCCGTGTCCGCGAATGTAGAAGGCGGGGATGAGCGGGTCTTGTGCCGCAAGCAGCGGACGCAGCGTTTCGGCCATCGCCATCATGTCCTGGCTGTTCTCGACCAGCGGAATCGCGACACGCGTGGCGTGCGTCTCGACTCCGGGGAAGACCTTGAGCAACTCATAGCCGTCGAGCACGATCGCCTGCGCTCCGGCCAGTGCGCGGCTCAGCACCACGCCGGTGATGGAGTGGGTGTGGAGCACCCCGCCCGCGGTCGGGTCGACCGCATAGACCAGGCAGTGCAACAGGGTTTCGGCGGACGGACGCTTGCCGTCTAGCGCGACTCCGTCGGGGCTTACACGCATCACCTGTCCGGGGTCGAGCCGCCCCTTGTGCGCGCCGGACACGGTCAGCGCGATCGTCTGGTCGGGCAGGCGCACCGAATAATTGCCGGCAGTCGCCGGGGCGAGCCCTGCCCGGTCGAGGCGGTAGCCGGCTTCGATGATCGCGCTGGCTGCAACGTCGAACGGCGTCACGTCACTGCTCTCCGAAAAACCGCGAGCTTTTCCGCCGCCAGAGCGAGGATCGCGTCGTCCTTGGCAAAACAGAGCCGGACATATCCCGTCTGCGGGGCGCTGGCGTAGAAAGCGGAGACGGGGATCGTCGCCACCCCCGCCTCGACCAGCAGGCGATGCGCGAAGGTCTCGTCGTCGAGCGCGATTCCCGAAGCGGCAAGATCGATGATCACGAACCAGGTCGCCGCCCCCGGCAGCACCGAATAGCCCGCCGCGACAAGCCGTTTGACAAAAAAGGCGCGCGCATGGCGATACGGATCGCGGTGCGCTTCGTGCCAGTCGCCGGGGAGTGCCAGCCCTTCCGCCACCGCCCATTGCAGCGCGGGCGCGGTCGTGAAGGTCAGGAACTGGTGCGTCGCGGCGATGGCGTCCGCGAGCGGTGGCGCGGCGCAGGCCCAGCCCACCTTCCACCCGGTCAAGGAGAAGATCTTGCCCGCCGACCCGATCTTGACCGTGCGGTCGCGCAATCCTGGAATCGACAGGGGCGAGACATGCCCGCCCGCGAAGATCATCGCCTCCCAAACCTCGTCGCAGATCAGCGTGACGTCATGCCGCACGCACAGGCTGGCGATCGTCGACCAGGTCGCCGCGTCGATCCGACTCCCGGTCGGGTTGTTGGGCGTGTTGAGCAGCAGGACGCGGGTCCGGTCCGACATCGCAGCCGCGAGCGCGTCGAGCGGTAGCGTCCAGTCGGGGGGCGTCAGGTCGATCAGTCGCGCAACGCCGCCGGCGCGTTCGACGAGCGGCAGATAGGCGTCGTAAAGTGGCTGGACGAGCACGACCTCGTCGCCCGGGCGGACCAGTGCCAGCAGTGACGCCGCAAGCGCCTCGGTCGCGCCCGACGTTACGACGACCTCCTCGGGCGTGATCGCAAGACCCTGTTCCCGTGCGTAATAGTCAGCGATCGCAGACCGTAACGCGGGCAATCCGCGCATCGGCGGATACTGGCTGGACCGCTCCGTCACCGCGCGGGCGGCGGCGTCGAGCAACGCCCGCGGCCCGTGGCCGATCTCGGGCATGTCGGGAAACCCCTGCCCCAGATTGATCGCGCCGAGCTCCTGCGCAAGTCGCGACTGGCGCTCGAAGACCGTGGTGGGCGGCGGCAAAGGCGGGTCTCCTGCTTGGCGCAGTGGGCAGGGGTGCAATCCGGACGCTATAATCGCTCCTGCCAGCATTTGCGCACCATAATTCAAGCCGCGTCACCACCCGGAGCATAGCCTTCTCCGGAACACCGTACCAAGCGCAAGCTGCGCCACGATGGCGCGAATTGGCCCCGGCGGCTCAGTCGGCGCCGGCTTCCGCTACCCGCAGCATCGCCAGCGCCGCGAGCGCCATGACGACTGCGGCGAACGCCATCGTCCAGATCGGTTCGGTCGGGAAGAAGGCCTTGAGCACCGATCCCATCACGGTCGCCACGAGCAACTGCGGGATCACGATGAAGACGTTGAACAGGCCCATATAGATACCAAGCTTGGCTTGCGGCAAGCTCGACGCGAGGATCGCATAAGGCATCGCGAGGATCGACGCCCACGCAATCCCGACGCCGATTTCGCTGAGGATCAACCAGTTGGGATCGCGGATCACGAAGAAACTCGCGAATGCCAGCGCACCGCACGACAGGCACGCGATATGCGTCCGCACCTTGCCGATCCGTGCGGCGAGCCGTGGCAGGATCAATAATGCGACCAGCGCAGCGACGCCGTTGTAGACCGCGAACAACACCCCGACCCAATCACCGCCGGCATTATAGGCGGCGCTCGTCGGATCGCTCGACCCGAACGCATATTGCGCCACCACCGGGGTCGAATAGATCCACATGATGAACAGCGCGGACCAGCTGAAGAACTGCACGAGCGCGAGCCGCTTCATCACCGGGGGCATCGCGGAGAAATCGCCGACGATCAGCCCCAGCGCGCTCGTCGTGTCGCCCCCACGGGCCCGGCGGATCGCGATCGCACTGGCGAGACCGAAAGCGATCAACAGGCCACCGAGCAGATATACTTCCTTCTGAAGCCCGAGCGTCGCCACCGCAGCCAGGATGACAGCGCCCGCCGCGATCCAGGCGACCGACCGCCCCAGGCCGCGTGCGGCAAGAGCGCGCATCGGGTGCGCGACGTCTTCGTTTAAATCGCGCTCGCCGAACGCCGCCATCTGCGCGGGGCTGTATTCGCGCGTGTTGCCGACCGTCCACAGGACCGCGAGCAACAGCGCCGCCCCACCGGCCCAGAAGCTGTAACGCACCGTATCGGGCACCCCGCTCAGCGCGGTCTCGGCAACGCCGAGATGCGCGAGCACGAACGGGAAGATCGACCCCACGACCGCCCCCGCGCCGATGAAGACGGTCTGCAGCGCATAGCCCGCGCTATGCTGGTCCTTGCGCAGCATGTCGCCGACGAACGCACGGAACGGCTCCATCGAGACGTTGATCGAGGCGTCGAGCACCCACAGTGTCAGCGCTGCGAACCACAGCACCCTCGCCTCGGGCATGACGAACACTGCAAGCGCCGCAAGCACCGCGCCCGCGAGGAAATACGGCCGCCGCCGCCCGAAGCGGTTCCACGTCCGGTCGCTGTAATGGCCGATGATCGGCTGGACGAGCAGTCCGGTCAGCGGCGCCGCGACCCACAGATACGACAGATCGTCTAGCGACCCGCCGAGGGTCTGGAAGATCCGGCTCATGTTTGCGTTCTGCAGCGCGAAACCGATCTGGATTCCGAAAAAGCCGAAGCTGATGTTCCACAGGCCGCCGAAGCCCTGCACCGGTTTCTCGTTCACGTCAGGCCCCTCCGGGTCCGGCTCCTGCTATCGGCCGGCCTTGTCGCGCGCCGGAGTGCCGCCAAGCGGACGTGCGCACAAGGGCATGCGGCGATGCATACGAATGCGAAGCGGTTTGCGCTGCGGCGAAAGGAGTTGCGCAGCAGGTCGGGCCGGTTGCATGACGCAGGAATGCAACCAGCCCGCGTCTGTCATCAGGGTAACGAACGACGTCCGCTGCTCGTGATCGACGATTTCTGGCCCGATCCCGATCTGCTGCGCGAGGATGCCGCCGCGCTGCGCATGGGCGAGATCGGTCCGCATTATCCCGGCATCCGCGCCGAAGTTCCGCCGCGACTGGCGGAAACGATGCGGCGGAAGATCGCGCCGCTGCTCCGGGAGCATTTTGGGTTCGACCCGGCGCCAGCGGTTTCCGAAGCCTATTACTCGCTCGTCACCACCGATCCGGCACAGCTCGCGCCGATCCAGCGGCTGCCGCATTTCGACGGAGTCGAGCCGCGGCGGATCGCGCTGCTCCTGTTCCTCGGGCACGGCGCGCAGGGCGGCACCGCTTTCTACCGCCAGCGCGAGACCGGGTTTGAAAGCGTCGATGCGGCGCGGTTAGCGGGGTTCAAGGAGGCGCTCGAAGACGGCGTTCGCACCCACGGCATGCCGGCCCCGTCCTATATCGCGGGCGACACCGCCTTGTACGAGCAGGTCGCGGTACAGCCCGGCGCGTTCAACCGCGCGCTGATCTATCCGGGGAACACGTTGCACTGCGCCTATCTGCCGCCGGACGTGACGCTCAGCCGCGATCCGCTGGCGGGGCGGCTGACGCTCAACCTGTTCCTGTTCGACGACTGACGCGCGCGGCGACGCCTAGCCTATTGCGTCCCTGACCTGAATGGCGACCCGCCCTTATCGGCAGCTTTTCCAATCGCGCGGAAACGGTCGACCCTATTCGCCCCCCCCTTCAGGGGAGGGGATGGGGGTGGGGGGGGTTCACCGAGACTCTCGCTCGAGTTCGCGGCACGGCCCCACCCCAACCCCTCCCCTGAAGGGGAGGGGCTTTTGGAAGCCGCGCGGAACGACTGCCCGTTTCGCCCCATCCCTTTAATTGCGCCGAACGGTCGACCCTATGCTCCCCTCCCCTTCAGGGGAGGGGTTGGGGGTGGGGGAAGTCTCACCGAGACCAGCGCCGGAGTCCGTGGCCCGGCCCTCAACCCCTCTCCGGAAAGGAGTAGCTCTCAAGATAGGCCCGGACCATCAAGCCGCCGAAGACGCGCTACCCCCCGCTGCTTTCGCGCACCACGAGCCTGGTCGGCAACGGATCGGGTTCCACCCCCTCCCCCCGCAGTCGCCCGAGCAGCGTCGCCACGAGCATCTCCCCGGCACGCCGCGCGTCCTGCGCCACCGTGGAAAGCGGCGGGCTGGTCAGCGACGCCGAGGAAATGTCGTCGAACCCGACGATCGCGACGTCCCCCGGCACGCTGCGACCAGCCGCCGCCAGCGCACGCATCGCGCCGATCGCGATGCTGTCGCTGGCGGCGAAGATCGCGTCGTACACTGCCCCGCGCCGCGCCAGTTCGGCGACCGCCTCGACCCCGGCATCCTCCGACGTCACCGCATCGACGCGAAGCCCGGCATCGGCGGCAAGGCCCGCATTCTCGAGCGCGGCGCAATAGCCGCGATACCGCTCCTCGATCTCGGGATAACGGCTGTCCGCCGTACCCAGAAACGCAATGCGCTGCCGTCCGCGCCCGAGGAGATGCGCGGTGGCCTGCGCGCCGCCATCGCGATTGTCCGATCCGACGGTGATCGCGCCCGGCCCCGTACCGACCGCTCCCCAGCGGACGACATGCGATCCCTGTTCGGCAAGATGATCGAGCCGGACCCGGTACGTATCATAGTCGCCGTAGCCGAGCAGGATGATCCCGTCCGCCTTGTGGCTGTCCTGATAGTCGACATGCCAGTCCCCCGACAGTTGCTGGAACGAGATCAGCAGATCATAACCCGCCTTGGCGGACGCTCGTGTGATCGATCCAAGCATCGACAGGAAGAACGGGTTGATCGCACCATCCTCCTCCGCAGCCTCTTCAAAAAACAACAAGGCAAGGGTATTTGCCGCCTGACTACGCAGACTCGACGCGTTCTTGTCGACCGCATAATTGAGCTTTCGCGCAATCGCCTCGATCCGGGCGCGGGTCTGCGGATTGACCGTCTTAACCCCGCGCAACGCACGCGATACGGTTGGCTGGGATACGCCCGCCAGTTGCGCGATATCGAGGGATGTGGGTCGTCTCGCCATCGTCGGCACCAATCCTCTTGAGTACATCGGAGGATCCTAGCGCGCCGGGACGATGGGCGGCGAGGCACGTTTCGGGGTAGCATTCGAGAATACGTATGCCCGCTCCTTCTGCAAACCCCCTCTTCGAAATATAGACGCCGCAGGGCAATCGACGCAGCTTTCAGGACGTCGACGAAACTGTACGTGAGGATGCGCGGGCTGGGCCCGCCTTAAGGGAACGCCACACCATGATCGACCAAGCGATGAACCGCGCAGCTTGCGCGACCGCACCCGTGCGCAGCTTTTCTGCCACGTTGCTCGGCCTGCGGGTCAGCAGCACCGCGCTTGCTGCGGCGCTTGTGATTCCGGGGGTCGCCTTCGCGCAGGACGCGGCGACCACCGCCAACGCCAACCCGACCGCCAAGGCGCAGGTCGAGGCGACCGCCACCCAGGCCGACCCGACGCCGGCCCCCGCAGCGCCCGCCGAAACCCCGGTCGAAGCCGCCGCCGCAGCGCCCGCCGACGAGAATATCGTCGTCACCGGCATCCGCGCCGGCCTCGATTCCTCCGCGAAGATCAAGCGCCAGTCGGTGCTGATTGTCGATTCCGTCTCGGCGGAAGACGTCGGCAAGCTGCCCGACGTGTCGATTGCGGACTCGCTCGCACGCCTCCCCGGCGTTACCGCACAGCGGCTCGAAGGCCGCGACCAGCGCCTGTCGATCCGTGGCCTCGGCCCCGACTTCTCGACCACGCTGCTCAACGGCCGCGAGCAGGTCACCACCGGTGACAACCGCGGCGTCGAGTTCGACCAATATCCCTCGGAATTCTTCAAGAACGTCAACGTCTACAAGTCGGCCGACGCATCGCTGATCGCGGCCGGCATCGCGGGCACGGTCGACCTGCGGATGCTGCGTCCGCTCGATCAGGGCAAGCGCGTGTTCGCGGTGAGCGCGCGCGGGCAGATGAACGGGATCGACAAGCTCAACCCGGACGGCACGCGCTACGGCTATCGCGCCTCGGCGACCTATGTCGACAAATTCGCGGGCGACACGCTCGGCATCGCGATCGGCGTCTCGGCAACGCAGACGCCGTCGCAGGACGAACGCTACAACGCATGGGGGTATAGCGGCACCGGCACGGCCGCCGATCCGTTTTTGCTCAACGGCGCAAAGCCGTATGTCCAGTCGAACCTGCTGAAGCGCTACGGCGGCGTCGCGACGATCGAGTGGCGTCCGTCCGACACGTTCCACTCGACCTTCGATGCCTTGTACTCGCACTTCGAGGAAACGCAGATCCTGCGCGGAATCGAATTCCCGCTCGCGGGCCAGCTGACCAGCGCGGGCACCGCCAACGGCACGACCGTGTCGGGCGTGACGGTCAACAACGGCTTCGCAACCGGCGCGACGTTCGGCAATGTCTTCGGTGTGCAGCGCAACGACTATAACCGGCGCAAGGCGGAGAATTTCTCGCTCGGCTGGAACAACGACCTCAAGCTGACCGACACGATCCACCTGAATGTCGATGCGAGCTGGAGCCATGCCGATCGCACCGACTTCCTGCTCGAAACCAACACCGGCACGGGCTTCGCCAAGAGTGGCGCTGCCGACACCGTCTCGGTCAAGCAGAACGGCAACGGCACCTTCACCTTCGCGCCGACGCTGGATTACACCAACACCAACGTCTTCAAGCTGACCGATCCGCAGGGGTGGGGCAACAACGGCGCCCAGCAGGTCGTCCAGACGGGCTTCCTCAACCAGCCGAGCTTCAAGGACGATCTGAAGTCGCTCCGCGCGAACCTCAACGGCGAGTTCTCGGACAGCGTCATCAAGGGCTGGGAAGTCGGCGGCAATTACAGCCAGCGCAAGAAGACCAGCGCCTACACCTCCTATTTCCTGTGCCCGCCCGGCGGCGGCACGAACTGCACGGTCGCAAGCGGCTCGCCGCTCAGCAGCACCGTTCCCAACGCGGCGCTGCTCGGGACCAACGTCGCGCTCGGCTATCTCGGTATCCCGCAGATGCTGACGCTCGATCCGCTGTACCTCTACAACAATACGCTGCAGTCGGCGTTCGACGGCCGCCCGTCCGCTTTGGTGCGGGACAATACCGTGCTCGAGAAGGTCTGGACCGGCTACGCCAAGATCACGATCGACGGCATGGTCGGCGACAAGGCACTCAAGGGGTCGATCGGCACGCAAGTCGTGCATTCGGACCAGAGCTCGTCCGGGCAGATCGCCAGCGTCGTGGGTGGCGTCGTGACGATCGCACCGGTGACGCAGACGTATCGGTACACCAACGTGCTGCCGTCGGCGACGATGTCGCTCGAACTGATCCCGCTCGGCTTCGTCAAGGTCGGTGCTTCGCAGACGATGGTACGTCCGCGGCTCGACCAGGAGCGGGTGACGCAGGACGTAGCGATCAACCTGACCAATATCGGCCAGACGCCCGCCGGCCTGTTCCCGGTGTTCACCTCGACCGGGGGCAACGTCAATCTGAAGCCCTACAAGTCGACCAACATCGACATGTCGTTCGAACAGTATTTCAGGGGTGGTGGCTATGTCGCGTTGTCGGGCTACTTCAAGCACCTGACCGACTTCGTCGATCCGAACAACTCGCTGCCGTATGACTTCTCGGCGCTGCTGCCGGCGCTGACCCCGGCGCAGCAGGCACAGGTTGTGGCCGCGGGCCAGACGACCGGTAACGTGTCCACCCCGGCGAATACCGGGCGCGGCGACGTGCTCGGTGTCGAGGCGACCCTGTCGCTGCCGTTCAAGGCGATCACCTCCGCACTCGACGGGTTCGGCGTCTTCGCAAGCGGCAACTACACGCAGTCAACGATCAAGTACGCAAGCAACCCGGCGCAGGCGATCACCCTGCCCGGCCTGTCGGAGTGGACCGGCAGCGGCACGATCTATTTCGAGAAGCGTGGTTTCCAGGTGCGCGCGAACTATCGCTACCGGTCGAGCTTCCTCGCCGAGGTCGCGGGTCTGTCGGCAAACCCGACGTACCGCACCGCGCGTGCCGAGGCGATCCTCGATGCGCAGATCGGCTATGAGTTCCAGAGCGGGTTCCTCAAGAACTTCGCGATCCTGGCACAGGCCAAGAACCTGACGGATCGTCCGTTCGTGACGTATCAGGACAACGACCCGCGCAAGGTGAACGATTACCAGCGCTATGGCCGCGACTACTATATCGGTATCACCTACAAGTTCTGATCCCGGCCGGGTACGACCAGCGAAACCTTTCGCTGGTCGCACCGGCACCGAATACCATTGTAAAAGCGGGGACGTCGATCATGACCGAGCAGCCTGAGCCGATCAGGATCGTCATCGTCGGCGGCGGGACCGCAGGGTGGATGACGGCTGCCACCTTCGCCCGCTTCCTCGAAACCGGGTTCGAGATCGATCTGGTCGAATCCGACGCGATCGGCACGGTCGGCGTCGGTGAAGCGACGATCCCGCAGATCCGGCTGTTCAACGATGCGCTCGGGCTCGACGAGGATGCGTTTCTCCGTGCGACGCAGGGGACGTACAAGCTCGGGATCGAATTCGTCGACTGGCTGCGGCCGGGGCACCGCTACATGCATGCGTTCGGCACGGTCGGGCGCGACGTCGGGTTGCTGCCGTTCCACCAATATTGGCTGCGCGCCAGGGCGCTCGGCTCCGCGAAGGACCTCGCGGCCTATTCGCTCAACACTCAGGCCGCGCTCGCGGACCGGATGCAACGTGGCCCCGCACGGACCGCGCGCGTGCTCCCCGACATGCCGTCCGCCTTTCATTTCGACGCAGGCCTCTATGCCCGCCACCTGCGCCGCTACAGCGAGACGCGCGGGATCAACCGGATCGAGGGCAAGGTCGTCCGCGTCGACCGCGCGGACAACGGTGATATCGCCGCGCTGCTGCTCGAGGACGGCACGACGCTTGCTGCCGACCTGTTCATCGATTGCACTGGCTTTCATGGCCTGCTGATCGAGCAGACGCTCGCCACCGGTTATGACGA
Source organism: uncultured Stakelama sp. (assembly GCA_964575105.1). Classification (GTDB taxonomy): domain Bacteria; phylum Pseudomonadota; class Alphaproteobacteria; order Sphingomonadales; family Sphingomonadaceae; genus Sphingomonas. The sequence goes on along the minus strand of CAZNQA010000056.1, from coordinate 9,720 downwards.
CTGGACGCACTGGCTCCCCGCGGACCGCGCGATGGCGGTGCCGTCGGAGCGCAGTACCGCGTTCACCCCCTACACCCGCTCGACCGCGAAGGCAGCGGGCTGGCAATGGCGGATCCCGCTCCAGCATCGCACCGGCAACGGCATCGTCTATTCGTCCGCGCATCTCAGCGACGACGAAGCGACCGCGACCCTGCTCGCGGGCCTCGACGGTGAGGCGCTCGCCGATCCGCGGCCGATCCACTTCCGCACCGGCAAGCGCCGCAAGATGTGGAACCGCAACGTCGTTGCGATCGGGTTGGCGGGGGGCTTCCTCGAACCGCTTGAGTCGACGAGCATCCACATGATCCAGTCCGCGATCGCGCGGCTGATGAAGCTGCTCCCCGGTCGCACCGTCGCCGAGGCGGATCGCGCCGAGTTCAATCGCCAGAGCGACTTTGAATACGAACGCATCCGCGACTTCATCATCCTGCATTACCACGCCAACGACCGCACCGAGCCATTCTGGCGGAAGTGCCGCGAGATGGCGCTCCCGGAGACGCTCGCCGCCAAGATCGATCTGTGGCGCGGCAACGGCCATATCACGCGCGAGCATGAGGAACTGTTCACCGAGGTCGGCTGGCTGCAGGTGTTCGCCGGACAGGGCGTGACGCCCCGCGGCCACCACCCGCTTGCCGACGCCATCCCCCCCGCCGACCTTGCCGAATTCCTCGACACGATCGACCAACTCAACGTCCGTGAGGTTGCCCAGATGCCGAGCCATACCGACTTCATCGCGCGCCATTGCGCTGCACCCAAGCCGGTGACGGCATGAGTCTCACCGCCGCCTTGCTGTTCGCGCTCGCAGGGCCGGCAACCGCCGTCCCGGTAGAACAAGTCCGCGCGCGTGCGCCCGAGGACGAGATCATCTATTTCGTCCTGCCCGACCGGTTCGACAACGGCGATCCGTCCAACGACAAGGGCGGTCTTGCCGGCGACCGGCTGACCACCGGCTATGACCCTACCAGCAAGGGTTTCTATCACGGAGGCGACATCAAGGGGCTGATCCAGCGGCTCGACTATATCCAGTCGCTCGGGGTCACAGCGATCTGGGTCGCGCCGGTGCTCAAGAACAAGGCGGTCCAGGGCAGTAAGGGCCATGAGAGCGCCGGCTATCACGGCTATTGGATCACCGATTTCACGAAGGTCGATCCACATTTCGGGACCGACGCCGAGTTCGCCGCGTTCGTCGATGCGGCGCATGGCCGGGGCATGAAGGTCTATATGGACATCATCGCCAACCACACCGCAGACGTGATTCAGTATCGCGAGTGCATGGCGAAGACCTGCGCCTATCGCAGCAAGGCGGATTATCCCTACCAGCGGCGGGGTGGCGTCAATGGCAAACCGATCAATCCGGGCTTTGCGGGCGACGCCGTGCAGACGCCCGAGAATTTCGCGAAGCTGACCGACCCGGCGTACGCCTACACGCCGTTCGTCCCGGCGAGCGAGGCGACCGTCAAGGTTCCGGTGTGGCTCAACGACCCACGCTATTACCACAACCGTGGCGACTCGACCTTCGCGGGCGAATCCGCCCGCTATGGCGATTTCGGCGGGCTCGACGACGTCATGACCGAGGATCCGCGCGTCATCGCCGGTTTCATCAACATCTACGGCAGCTGGATCGACCGGTTCGGGGTCGACGGCTTCCGCATCGACACCGCGCGCCACGTGAACCCGGCGTTCTGGCAGGCGTTCATCCCCGCGATGCAGACTCGTGCAGCGGCGCGCGGCATCCCCAATTTCCCGATCTTCGGCGAAGTCTATTCCGAGGCGGTCGACCCCGGCTACACCGCGCAATTCACGCGGCGCGACAAATACCCCGAAGTGCTCGACTTCTCGTTCCAGGCGGCGGCGCGCGCGATGCTGACCGGCAAGGCGGGGACCGATGTCTTTGCCAAGCTGATCGACGGCGACGTGCTGTACGAGGGCGGCGACGCGACCGCACTGCGGCTGCCGACCTTCCTCGGCAACCACGACATGGGCCGGATGGGCTATATGCTCGACAAGGCGTGGCCGACCGCGACCGATGCGGAGCGGCTCCAGCGGCTGACGCTTGCGCATGTCCTGCTGCTGTCGTCGCGTGGCGTTCCGACGATCTACTCGGGCGACGAACAGGGGTTCACCGGCCATGCCGGCGACCAGGATTCGCGTGAGGACATGTTCGCGAGCAAGGTTGCGAGCTATAACGACAATCTGCTGATCGGCACGTCGACCACCACGGCGACCGAGCATTTCGGGACCGACAACCCGATCTTCCAGACGATCGCCAAGCTGTCGCAGATCCGTCGCGACCATTCGCAGCTTCGCCACGGGCGCACCGTCGTGCGATTCGCCTCGGAAAAGGCGGGCCTGCTCGCCTTCACGCGCGGGGATGACGACGGACACGAAGTGCTCGTCGTGCTCAATACCTCGACCCAGCCGCTCAGCGCCAATGTCGAAGTCGGTGCGCAATCGGCGCGCTTCACAGCGCTCGCCGGAAGCTGCCCTGCCGCCGTGACCGCGCCGGGCTCTGCGATGATAACGCTCCCACCGCTCGGCTACGCAATCTGCGCCGCCGTCCCTGCCCGCCTCCCCAGCAAATGAGCCTCATGACCGCCCCTGCCGTCCAGTCCGCGCCGTCTGCCTCCGACCAATGGTGGAAAGGCGCCGCAATCTACCAGATCTATCCGCGCAGCTTTGCCGATTCGAACGGCGACGGGATCGGCGACCTCGCCGGGATCACAGCGCATCTCGACCATGTCGCCGCGCTCGGGATGGACGCGGTGTGGCTGTCGCCGTTCTTCACCTCGCCGATGAAGGATTTCGGCTATGACGTTGCGGACTATCGCGATGTCGACCCGATCTTCGGAACGCTCGAGGATTTCGACGCGCTCGTCGCGCGCGCGCATGCGCTCGGGCTGCGGGTCGTCATCGACCAGGTCTATTCGCACACGTCGAACGATCATCCGTGGTTCCAGGAAAGCCGCGCAAGCCGCTCGGGCGACAAGGCCGACTGGTACGTCTGGGCGGACGCCAAGCCCGACGGCAGCCCACCGTCCAACTGGCAATCGGTGTTCGGCGGCCCGGCGTGGACGTGGGACGCGCGCCGCCAGCAATATTATCTCCACAATTTCCTCAAGGAACAGCCGCAACTCAACGGCCACAATCCCGCCGTGCAGCAGGAGCTGCTCGATACCGCGCGCTTCTGGCTCGGTCGCGGGGTCGACGGCTTCCGGCTCGACGCGATCAACTTCGCGATGCACGACCCTGCACTGACCGATAACCCCCCCGCCCCCGCGACCAACCGCGCGCGGACCCGTCCGTTCGATTTCCAGCTCAAGCTGCACAACCAGAGCCACGCCGACATCCCGGCGTTCCTCGAGCGGATCCGCGCGTTGCTCGACGAGCATGGCGCCGGTTTCACCGTCGCCGAGATCGGCGGGGAGGACAGCGATCGCGAGATGAAGCTGTTCACCGCGGGCGGCAAGCGGCTCGACAGCGCATACAGCTTCGACTTTCTCTATGCCGATGCTCTCAGGCCCGAACTGGTCGCGGACTCGCTGGCGCGCTGGCCGAACGACCCAAGCATCGGCTGGCCGAGCTGGGCGTTCGAGAACCACGACGCGCCACGCGCGGTCTCGCGCTGGACCACGCCCGAACATGCGCAGGCGTTCGCTCGGATGAAGCTGCTGCTGCTCGCGTCGTTGCGCGGAAACATCTTCCTGTATCAGGGCGAGGAGCTCGGGCTGACACAGGTCGACATCGCGTTCGAGGACCTGCTCGACCCCGAGGCGATCGCCAACTGGCCGATGACGCTCTCGCGCGACGGCGCACGGACGCCGATGCCGTGGGTCGGCGCGGCGGACGATCTCGGCTTCGGCAGCGTGACGCCGTGGCTGCCGTTCGGCGGGGATCACGCCGCGCTCGCGGTCGATGTCCAGGATGCCGACGCGGGGTCGCTGCTCAACTGGACCCGGCGCGTGCTCACGACCCGCAACGCGCATCCGGCGCTGCGGATCGGCGACCTGCGCATATTGTATAGCGACGACGCGCTGCTCGCGTTCGAGCGTGAGGCGGACGGCGAGCGGCTGTTGTGCCTGTTCAACTTCAGTGACACCGCGCGCGCCATTCCCGACAGCTTCGCTCGGGATGGCACCGTACTCCTGGCGACTCACGACGGCGATACGAACGCGCTGCCGGCCTTCGCCGGGCGTGTGCTCAAGCTGTGACGCAGCCGGAGGTGGATCAGGCAATCGTCATCCTCGGCGGCGGCACCGCCGGCTGGATCGCGGCGTGCCTGATCGCGCACCGCTGGCCCGACGCGCGGGTGACTTTGGTCGAAAGCCCCGAGATCGGCATCGTCGGGGTCGGCGAGGGCTCGACTCCGCAGCTCAAGGCGCTGTTCGACCAGCTCGGTATCTCCGAGGCCGAGTGGATGCCCGCATGCGACGCGACCTACAAGCTCGGGATCGGGTTCGAGGGCTGGTCCGACCGGCCCGGGTTCGACCGCTATTTCCACGCCTTCCCGACCGCGCTCGACCGGCACACCGCCGACGCCTTCTTCTACAACACGCGCGCGCGGCGCACCGGGCGCGATGTCGTCGCACATCCCGACCGCTTCCTGCTTCCCGCGCGCCTCGCGGACGCAGCGTGCGCGCCGCAACCCGACGGGAATTTCCCGTTCGAGATCAGCTACGGCTATCATTTCGACGCCTACAAGGTGGGGGCGTTCCTTGCGCGCCATGCAGTTGAGAAGCGCGGCGTGATGCATCTTCAGCGGCGCGTGACCGGAGTGGAACGTGCAACAGACGGGGGGATCACTGCGCTGCTGTGCGAGGATGGCGCGCCGGTCGCTGGAGACCTGTTCGTCGACAGCAGCGGGTTCCGCAGCGTGCTTTTCGAGCAGACATTGGGCGTCCCGTTCGTCCGCTACGCCGATACGCTGTTCAACGACGCCGCGGTCGTCCTCCCGACCCCGCGCGATCCCGCCGCGCCGCTCGCCAGCCAGACCCGCGCGACTGCGCTGTCGGCGGGCTGGGTGTGGGACATCCCGCTCACCACCCGCAGCGGGAACGGCTATGTCTATTCGAGCCGCCATATCTCGCCCGAACAGGCCGAGACGGAATTGCGTGCGCATCTGGGTGGCGGCGACGACGGGAGCACCGCGCGCCACCTGACGATGCGCGTCGGGCGGGTCGCCGAGAGCTGGTCGCACAATGCGCTCGCAGTCGGGCTCGCGCAGGGGTTCCTGGAACCGCTCGAGGCGACCGCGCTGCATCTCGTGATCGCGACGGTCGAGGCATTCCTCGACGCGGTCGATGCGGACGGCTTTACCGCCAAGGCGCGAACGCCGTTCAACGCGCGGATCGCCGCGCGCTACGATGGCGTGCGCGATTACATCGTCGCGCATTACCGGCTCAACCAGCGGCATGACGACCCGCACGGCTATTGGGCGGCGGCGCGCGCGGTCGAGCCGTCCGACACGCTCAAACGGGTGATGTCGGCCTGGTTCACCGGCGGCGATCTGGCCGCCGAGATCGAGCGGCTCGACCTAGGGCGCTATTACAGCGCGATCAGCTGGCACTGCCTGTTCGCAGGCTATGGCACCTTCCCCGAAGATGCCCGGCTCGTCGCGCCCGGACCGGATATCGACCGGATCGACATGGCGCGGATCGACGATTTCCTCAGCCGCTGCGCGCGCAATTTCCAGCCGCACCAGACCCACCTCCCCCGGTAATCACAGTGAGAAACCCGTCATGAAACGCCTCCCCCTCGCGCTGCTGCTCGCCACCGTCGCGCTGCCGCTCACCGCCCCCGCCGCGCAGGCACAGGCTGCCGCCCCCACACCCACGCTGACCGCGGCGCGCGACGGCGTCGAAGTGACCGCGGGCGCGCTCAAGATGAAGCTGATCGCCTTGTCGGACGATCTCGTCCGGGTCCGCATCGCGCGCGACGGAGTCTATCCCGAGGACGCCAGCTGGGCAGTCCTTCCCGCGCAGCGCAAGACCCGCGCGACGGTGACGCCAGCTCCCGACGGCTTCACCACCGCGACGCTGCGCGTCCGCATCGGCGCGGGCGGCGCGGTCACGTTCGAGACGCTCGACGGCAAGATCATCTCGGCGGATGCCGCCCCGCCGAGCGTCGACGGCAAGACGTTCAAGCTCGCCAAGACACTGCCGATCAGCGAGCATATCTATGGCCTCGGCGACAAGACCGGCGGGCTCGACCGGCGCGGCAAGGAATTCGTCGACTGGAACACCGACGCGTTCGGCTTCACCAGCGGGGACGACCCGATCTACAAGTCGATCCCGTTCTTTGCCGCGACCGGCGGCGCAGGCGGCAGCTACGGGATCCTGCTCGACAACACCTATCGCACCTGGTTCGATTTCGGCCACCGCGATGCGGACACGCTGACCTTCGGCGGCCCGGACGGTCCGATCGACTATTACTTCCTCAATGGCCCGAGCCTCGCCGACGTCACGCGCCGCTACGCCGGGCTGACCGGGCGCGCCCCGCTCGCGCCGAAATGGGCGCTCGGCTACCAGCAGTCGCGCTACAGCTACATGTCCGCAGACGAAGTCCGTGAGATCGCGCGCCGCCTCCGCGCGGACCGCGTGCCGACCGACGTGATCTGGCTCGACATCGACTATCAGGATCGCAACCGCCCGTTCACGACCAATCCCGGGACCTTCCCGGACCTGCCGGGACTGGTGAAGGACATGAAGGCGGAAGGGATCAAGCTGATCGCGATTACCGACCTCCACATCGCCAAGGTCGAAACCGGCTACGCACCCTACACGACAGGCAAGCGCATCGACGCCTTCGTCAAGAACCCGGACGGCAGCGATTATGTCGCGCCGGTATGGCCGGGGGATTCGGTGTTCCCCGATTTCACGACGACCAAGGCGCGGACCTGGTGGGGGACGCTGTACAAGGGCTTCCTCGACGCGGGCGTCGCGGGCTTCTGGAACGACATGAACGAGCCGGCGATCTTCAACACGCCGACCAAGACGATGCCACTCGACACCGTCCACCGCATCGACAGCGACGACTTCGCGGCGCGCACCGGGGACCACCGCGAGATCCACAACGTCTACGGGATGCAGAACACCCGGGCGACCTATGACGGCCTGCTCGCTCTGCGCCCCAACGAACGCCCGTTCGTGATGACCCGCGCAAGCTATGCGGGCGGGCAACGCTATTCGGTGACCTGGACCGGCGACAATCTCGCGACCTGGGATCATCTCAAGCTGTCGGTCCACCAGATCATCAACCTCGGCCTGTCGGGCTTCGCCTATAGCGCCGCCGACGTCAGCGGCTTCGCGGGCGGGCCGAGCCCCGATTTGCTGACCCGCTGGTTCGAGATCGGCGCGTTCACCCCCGTCTTCCGCGATCACTCGGCAACCGGCACGCCGCGCGTCGAGCCGTGGGTCGACGGCCCCGACCATCTTGCGATCCGCCGCCGCTTCGTCGAGGAACGCTATCGCCTGATGCCGTATTTCTACGCGCTGGCGGACCAGAACAGCCGGTTGGGCGATCCGATCATGCGCCCGGTGTTCTACGATTATCCAAGTGCCGCATCGGCCAGCTGCAACCAGTCGATGGCGTTCACGCTCGGCAAGGCGTTGCTGATCGCGCCGCCGCCCAGCCCCGAATCGCCGCAGACCTATGACGTCTGCCTGCCCGCCGGGGGCTGGTACGATTACTGGACCGGGCTGCGCACCGGCACCCCCGAGCCGACCGCGCAAGGCCCGATCCAGTCCGCGACGCAGGCCGTTCCCACCGCGCGCAGCAATGGCGACCGCGTCAGCGAGACGCCGCGGCTCGACCGTCTGCCGGTGTTCGTCCGTGCAGGCACGATCCTGCCGCGCCAGCCGCTCGTCCAGAGCACGGCGCAGACGCCGACGGGGCCGCTGATGCTCGACGTCTATCCCGGCGCCGAGTGCGTCGGCACGCTGTACGAGGACGACGGCACGACGCTCGCCTATCAGCGTCGCGGCTTCCTGCGGCAGAAGGTCACCTGCGCGATGACGCCGAACGGCCTCTCGATCGCGTTCGATGCGCGTGAGGGCGGCTTCAAGCCGTGGTGGTCGCAGGTGACGGTGACGGTCCACGGCTGGACGGAGGCGGCGACCGCGACACACGACGGCAAGCGGATCGCCACGACCGCCGATAGTGCCGCGCAGACGGTGGCGTTCACGATGCCCGCGCCAGTCAAGGCATCGCGGGTAATGCTGACACGCTAACGACGTCGTCACCCCGGCGCTGGCCGGGGTGACCCGCAGCCTAGCCCTCGTCCGGATGCGGCCCAGGCCCCGCCGCGAACGCGATCCGCAACGCCTCGGGAAAACTCGCGACGTCTAGCTTCGCCATCAGGTTCGCGCGATGCACCTCGACCGTGCGCGGGCTGATCCCGAAGTCGAACGCGATCGTCTTGTTGGGCAGCCCATGCGCGAGCTGCTGCAGCACGTCGCGTTCTCGCGGCGTCAAGGCGGCGATGCGGAGTTTGGCGGCCTCGGCTTCGGCGGCATGCCGGTCGGCATCCTCGATCCGCGCGATCGCTGCCTCGACCATCGCCAGCAGCACCGTGCGCTCGAACGGCTTCTCGACGAAATCGACCGCGCCGCCCTTCATCGCGCGCACGGCGGTGCCGACGTCGCCATGCCCGGTCAGGATGATCACCGGCATCGCAATCCCGCGTGCGGCTAGCGTCGCCTGCACCTCAAGGCCGTCCATTTCCGGCATGCGGACGTCGAGCAGGATGCACCCCATCGGCGCCTGCCGCGCCTGTTTCAGAAACGCGACCCCGCTCGGCCAGACATGCACCGCATAGCCCGCGGTGCGCAGCATGAACCCGGCCGACTTGCGGATCGCTTCCTCGTCGTCGATGATGTGCACGACAGGGCGGTCAGTCATCGCGGATCTCCCGCCCCGCGCGGGGCACGGTGAAATGGAACGCAGTGCCGATCGGGCGGGACTCGGCCCAGATCCGCCCGCCATGCGCTTCGATGATCGTCCGGCAGATCGACAGGCCAAGCCCCATGCCGTCGCGCTTGGTGCTGGCGAACGCCCCGAACATGTTGGCGACGATCCCGGGCGCGAGCCCCGCGCCGCTGTCGGTGACCGTCACCTGCGCGAAATCGCCCTGCCGACGCGCGGTGACGCGGATCATCCCGCCACGGCCGGCGGGAGTCGCCTCGACCGCGTTGCGCATCAGGTTGATCAGCACCTGCTGGATCTGCACCCGGTCGACCAGCACCGGCCCGGTCGCGGGATCGATTGCGCGTTCGATCTCGATCGCGGGCGTGGCTGCCCCTACCATCCCGAGCGCGCGCGCATCGTCGACGATGTCGCCGAGCGCCTCGACCGTCTTGTCGAGTTCCCCGCGCGCGACGAAATCGCGCAGCCGCCGGACGATCTTGCCCGCGCGATGCGCTTCCGCCGCCGCCTCGGCGAGCGCTTCCTGGACGATCCCGTCGCTTCCCGGAGTGCCCGCCTGCAACAAGGCGAGCGACGTCTCGACATAATTGGCGACTGCGGTGACCGGCTGGTTGAGCTCGTGCGCAAGCGTCGACGCCATCGTCCCCATCGCGGTGACGCGTGAGATGTGAAGCAGTTCGGATTGCAGCTCGGCAAGCTGCGCGGCCGCACTTTCGCGTTGCGTCAGGTCGCGGATGAACCCGGTGAACACACGCCGCCCGC
>CAZNQA010000055.1:0-22521 GCA_964575105.1 uncultured Stakelama sp. | reverse complement strand
TTTTCGCGTCAGGCGACCCCGAACGGGACCACGCGATTGTTGCGGACATGTCCGATCTCGGCGCGCCCGAGATACGGCACCCGCATCTCGCCGCACCAGCGCGTGATCATCGTCTCGATCGTCTCGCCCCATTCGGGCTCGTTCGCCTGCACCTCGGTGATCTGCCCGAGCCGTACCCCCGCGATCCCCTTCAATTGCGTCGCATGCGCCATCGTGAACAGCATCCGGTCGATCCGGTAGAGTGGCTCGGACACTTCCTCGACGATCAGGACATGGTCGGTCAGGTCGGGCAGCCACGGCGATCCGATCAGCCCGGTCAGGATCGCGAGGTTGAACGCCGCCGCCGGTCGCCCGTCGAGTCCGGGCTCGAGCACCGACCGGTCCTTCTTGGTCAGCCACAGCAGCGCGCGGCTGAACCCGATCCCGCCGTCCCCGCTCCCCGCGGTCGACACCATCGGCCCGTGGACCGGCCGCCCGATCCGCGCCGCGTACAGCGCGCCGAGCAGGAATCCCATGTCCGAAAAGCCGAGATACGTCTTGCGCCGCGCCGCCGCGCCGAGCGCGGGGATCACCGCCTGCAAAATCCGGTTCGAGCCATAACCGCCCCGCGCGAACCAGATCGCGTCGATCGTCGGATCGTTCGCCATCTCGATGAAGGCGGCGGCGCGCGCCGCGTCCGACCCCGCGAAATGCCCTTCGGACAGGAAGCATTGCGGATGGACGACCAGCTCGACCTCGGGCGCGACCACCGCCGCCAGCCCCTGCGCGCGCGCCGCGAGCGCCGCGTCGATCCCCCGCGCGGGGGCCACCACTCCGATCTTCATCATATTTCCCGTGGCGATTTCCGTTGACCCGCGATAGCCCCGCGCAATGAGCAACGCCAAACCTTCCTTTTCCGCCCCCTATTTCTTCGTGGGCATTGGCGGCAGCGGGATGATGCCGCTCGCGATGATCCTCGCCGGGCGCGGCGCGACCGTGGCTGGATCGGACCGGACGCTCGATTCCGGGCGCCTCCCAGCCAAGTTCGACGATCTCGCCGCCAAGGGCGTCACGCTGTTCGCGCAGGACGGCTCGGGGGTGACCTCGCCCGAGCAGATCGTCGTGGCGTCGGCGGCGGTCGAGGCGAGCGTCGCGGACATCGTCGCCGCCGACCGCGTCGGTGCGGTGCGGCTGAGCCGCCCCGAACTGCTCGCCTCGCTGTTCAACGCGAGCGCGCTGCCGATCGGCGTCGCGGGGACGAGCGGCAAATCGACCGTCACCGGGATGATCGGCTGGATCCTCCACGCCTGCGGGCGCGACCCGACCGTGATGAACGGCGCGGTCATGAAGAATTTCGTCCGGCCAGATGCCCCCTTCGCGAGCGCGCTGGTCGGCGACGGCGAAGCCTTCGTCAGCGAGGTCGACGAGAGCGACGGCTCGATCGCCTTGTACCAGCCGCAGATCGCAGTGCTCAACAACGTCAGCCTCGACCACAAGTCGCTCGAGGAATTGCGCGCGCTGTTCTCGGCGTTCGCAGCGAAGGCCGAGACGACGATCCTCAACGTCGGCGATCCCGAGGCCGCCGCCCTCGCGCGCGGGCTCGACCCGGCGCGACTGGTGACCTTCGCGATCGACCAGAGCGCGGACCTGCGCGCGACCAACCTCGCCCCTGCCCCGTCCGCGATCACCTTCGATCTGGTCGCGAAGGGCGATACGCACCGCGTCCGCCTGTCCGTCCCCGGCGCACACAATGTCTCGAACGCGCTCGCCGCGCTCGGCGCGGCGCGCGCATCGGGGGTGCCGCTCAAGGAGGCGATCAGGGCGATCGAGGGGTTCGCCGGTCTCAAGCGCCGGTTCGAGCTGGTCGGGGAAGCGAACGGCGTCACCGTCATCGACGATTTCGGGCACAACCCCGACAAGATCGCCGCGACGCTCGCGACGCTCCACGCCTTCCCCGGCCGATTGCTCGTGCTGTTCCAACCGCACGGCTATGGCCCGCTCAAGGTGATGCGGCACGAACTGATCGCGATGTTTCGCAACCAGTTGCACGACGACGACCGGCTCGTCCTGCCCGATCCGGTCTATCAGGGCGGCACCGTCGCGCGCGAGGTGACGAGCGCGGACATCGTCGCCGAAATCGGTGATTCCGCGCTGCACGTCCCCGATCGTGTCGACGCGGCGGCATGGCTGGTCGAGCAGGCGTGCCCCGGCGACCGGATCGTGGTAATGGGGGCGCGGGACGATACGCTCAGCCAGCTCGCCACCGACCTGCTGGCGCGGATCGCCGCCAAACCCGGCGTTCCCGCCGCCTGAAGGAGATGCTGATGTTCCGTCGCCTGTTCCTCGACCATCCCGCCACCGTCGGCGAAAGCTATACCGAGCATTTCGGGGTCGCCTCGCGCTTCGGGGCCACGATGATCGTCGGCGGTCTCGGCGCGGTCGTCCATGCGTTCGTCCCGGCGTGGTGCAAGACCAGCGGGAGCCGGACGGTCGCCGAACTCCACCGCCAGATGGTGGTGAAACGCGGCGACGTCGCACAGACCCGCAGCGTCGATTTCGTGATCTGACGGCACTTACCCGATAACACTTTGTTCCCCCGCGCAGGCGGGGGCCCAGAGTTGCCAAGTGCAGCCCCCGTAACCCTGGACCCCCGCCTGCGCGGGGGAGCAACGGTTAGCGCAACCACGCCTTCCCCCCATCCACGAGTAACTTGATGAGCACCACCAAAGCCGAACGTCCCCGGCTCGCGTTCCACCGTACCAAGGGGACCGGGCCGACCGTCGTCTTCCTCCCCGGCTATGGCTCGGACATGACCGGCAGCAAGGCGCTCGCGCTCGAGGCATGGGCGGTCGCGCAGGGCCGCGGGTTCGTGCGGTTCGATTATGGCGGTTGCGGCAAGAGCGAAGGTGCGTTTGCGGACCAGACGCTCGCCGACTGGCGTGACGACGTGCTGACCGTGCTCGACCAGCTCGTCACCGGGCCCGCGATCCTCGTCGGGTCGTCGCTCGGCGGGTGGCTGATGCTGCTTGTCGCGCGCGACTATCCCGCAAAGGTCGCCGCGCTCGTGGGCGTCGCGCCCGCGCCCGATTTCACCGACTGGGGTTTCACCACCGAGGACAAGCTCGCGCTGCTGTCGGAAGGCCGGCTCGAACGCCCCTCGCCCTACGCCCCCGAGCCAACCGTCTATACCCGCGCCTTTTGGCAATCGGGCGAGGCGAACCGGTTGATGGCGGGCGGGATCGCGATCGATTGCCCGGTCCGCTTCCTTCAGGGGATGGCCGACGCCGAAGTCCCCTATAACCGCACCGTCCGCCTCGCCGAACTGGTCCGTTCAGCCGATGTGCAGGTGACGTTGATCAAGGACGGCGACCACCGCCTGTCGCGCGAGACCGATATCGCGCGGCTGATCCAGGCGATCGAGGATGTGACCCCCGCCCTATGATCCTGTTCCTCCTCGCCCAAGCTACCGCCGTTCCGATGGGCCCCGCCCCGGTCGGCCCCGCCTCGACCGAACGGACTCGCTACGAGCATTGCCTCGACCGCGCGAACGCCGATCCCGCGGGGGCGGAGGCGGAGGCTGGCCAGTGGAAGATCGCGGGCGGCGGGTTCCTCGCGAGCCAATGCCTCGGCATGGCCTATACCCGCGAACAACGCTGGCCCGCCGCCGCCGCCGCGTTCGAGGCTGCCGCAACTGCCGCTGAAAAGGCGAAGGACCCGCGCAGCGCGAATTACTGGGCACAGGCAGGCAATGCGCTGCTCGCGTCGGGCGACGCAAGCAAGGCGCGCAGCGCGCTCGACGCCGCGATCGCGAGCGGAACGCTCACCGGCCTGCCGCTTGGCGAGGCGCATCTCGACCGCGCGCGCGCGCTCGTCGCCGCGAGCGACACCGAAGGCGCGCGCGATGATCTCGACCGCGCGCTGACCGAAGTCCCCGCCGACCCGCTCGCGTGGCTGCTGTCGGCAACGCTCGCGCGCCGCGAGGGCGACATGCCGCGCGCGAAAAAGGACATCGCCGAGGCGCTCCGGCTCGGTGGCGACGACAGCGACGTCCAGCTCGAGGCGGGCAACATCGCCGCCAAGTCCGGCGACGCGGCGAACGCGCGCACCGCATGGCAACAGGCGGTCGACCTCCGCCCCGACAGCCCCTCGGGCAAGGCCGCGGCGGCGGCACTGCAACAGTTCAGCGGCGCGCAGTAACCTTCCGCTCCTTCCCCGCAGAAAACTTCTTCCCCGGCGAAGGCCGGGACCCAGTCGAAATGGCCCAGGTAACGAGGCGCAGCCCCCGCCATTCCCGTCCCCCTCCTGGGCCCCGGCCTCCGCCGGGGAAGCGGATACAATTCAACACCGCTCCAGGGTGGCAGACCAACCCGCGCGCCCCTATCTGACGAGGCAACCGCACGGGAGCCCCAGCACGATGAAATACCTCCACACGATGATCCGCGTCACCGATCCCGACGCGACGATCGAATTTTTCAAGGTCCTCGGGCTCGAGCAGGTCCGCCGGATGGACAATGAAGCGGGCCGTTTCTCGCTGATCTTCCTCGCGGCGCCCGGCGATCATGACGCGCAGGTCGAGCTGACCCACAATTGGGATCCCGAACCCTATGAGGGCGGCCGCAATTTCGGCCATCTCGCGTACCGCGTCGACAATGTCTACGAGACTTGCCAGCGGCTGATGGACTCGGGCGTGACGATCAACCGCCCGCCGCGCGACGGCAACATGGCGTTCGTCCGCACCCCCGACAACATCTCGATCGAGCTGCTCCAGGCGGGCGACCCGCTCCCGAAGGCCGAGCCGTGGGCATCGATGCCGAACACCGGCGTCTGGTGATGGCAACCGATCTCGAGATCGTCCGCATCCCCGCGCTCAGCGACAATTATGTCTGGCTGGTCCACGACCCCGTCTCGGACGAGACGGTTGTCGTCGACCCGAGCGAGGCCGCGCCGGTCATCGCGGGGGCGGCGCAGCGTGGCTGGACGATCTCGCAGATCTGGAACACCCACTGGCATGGCGATCACACCGGCGGCAATGCCGAGATCAAGGCGCTCGGTGCGACCGTCAGCGGGCCGGTCGCCGAGGCCGACCGGATCCCGACGCTCGATATCGGATTGCGCGAGGGCGACAGCGTCCGGATCGGCAGCCATGTCGCGAGCGTGATCGAGACGCCCGGGCATACCGCGGGGCACATCGTTTTCCACATGCCGGACGATTCGGTGCTTTTCAGCGGCGATACGCTGTTTTCGATGGGCTGCGGGCGGTTATTCGAGGGCAATGCGACGCAAATGTACGGCAATATGCAGCGAATTGCGGCCTTGCCGGACGACACCGTCGTCTATTGCGCACACGAATACACCCTGGCGAACGCGCGCTATGCCGTTGTAGCGGAACCCGAAAACCGGGCGACTGGCGACCGCCTCCGCACCGTCGAGGCCCAACGCGCCGCGGGCGAGCCGACCGTCCCCACAACGATCGCCGCGGAACGGGCAACAAATCCTTTCCTGCGAGCGACTTCCGCGGAACAGTTAGCAGAGCGGCGCGCTGCCAAGGATGCCTTTCGCGGCTGAAGCGTGATACCATCGCCGCCGGGGAGATTACTGGAGAGGATACCGACGATGGTTCGTTTTACCGCACCGTTCCTGCTACTTGTCGCAGGAAGCTCCGCCCTCTCCGCCGACGACCGCGGCTTCCGCGACCGCCAAGCCGAGAAAGACCGCACCGAACTGGCCAAGCAACTTTCCGGGCTGACTCCGGGCAAACCGCAGCAATGTATGCTGCAGCGCGGCAATAGCGAAACGGTGCGGATCGGCGACACAATTCTCTATAAATTCAACCGCAACGACGTGTATCGCACCGACACAAACGGCGGCTGTTTCGGCCTTGCGCGCGGCGATGCGATCATCACCCGGAGCTATACCGGACAGCTTTGCAGCGGCGATATCATCCAGACCGTCGACCTCGTCTCGCGCGTGCCGAGCGGGAGCTGCGCGTTCGGGCCATTCGTGCGGTACCAGAAGCGGTGATTCGCCTTGCTTTCGCGATACTTGCGATGGGCGTCACGACGACATCGGACACACGCGAACTCGACGAGGCGCTTGCCGGGCGGACCGCCGGCAAGCCCGAAACCTGCCTGTTATCAAGCCGTCAGCTCAGCCCGCAGGCGGTCAACGACCATGTCCTCCTGTACCGCGACGGTCCGCGGATCTGGCGCAACGATCTGCCTGCGGCTTGTCCGGGGCTCAATGATGACGCTGTAATCGTTACCGAAATTCAGGGCGGACAGGTCTGTCGCAACGACATGTTCTACACGCTGGAGCGCGGCGGGATCGGCATTTCCGGGCCACGCTGCAGACTGGGGATGTTCGTGCCGTGGACCCGGGTTAAATCAACACGTTAGGCGGCCCCGCCGCCCCGTTCCCCGAGCGCGCGGCCGGGGGAACGGGGACGGTGCGCCTTACAGCACGAACCGGCTGAGATCGGTATTCCGTGCAATTCCAGCGAGATGCTTCTCAACATAGGCCGCATCGATCGCGATCGTCTCGCCACCGCGGTCCTCGGCGTTGAAGCTGATGTCCTCAAGCAATTTCTCCATTACCGTCTGCAACCGCCGCGCGCCGATGTTCTCGACATCGCCGTTGACCAGCGCAGCCATCTTCGCAATGGCGCGAATCCCGTCGTTTGTGAACGTGATCGTGACGCCTTCTGTCGCGATCAACGCCACATATTGCTGGGTCAGCGACGCTTTGGTGTCACTTAGGATCGAAACGAAATCATCCTCGGTCAGCGCCTTCAGCTCGACCCGGATCGGCAGGCGACCCTGCAGCTCGGGGAGCAGATCGGACGGCTTGGCGACATGAAACGCGCCGCTCGCGATGAACAGCACATGGTCGGTCTTCATCGGTCCGTATTTCGTCGCGACCGTCGTCCCCTCGATCAACGGAAGCAGATCGCGCTGGACGCCTTCGCGGCTGACCGAGCCGCCGCGGACATCGCTCACCGCGATCTTGTCGATCTCGTCCAGGAAGACGATCCCGTTCGCCTCGGCGTCCGCGAGCGCGACGCGACTGACCTCGTCCTGGTCGAGCCGCTTGTCCGCCTCTTCCTCGACCAGTTTGTCCCACGCCTGCGGGACGGTCAGCTTGCGGCGCTTCATCTGGCCGCCGCCGAACGCCTTGCCCATCATCTCGGACAGGTTGATCATCTGCGCGCCGCCGCCGGGCATTTCAAACGGCATGTTGGGGGCGGCCTCGAGTTCGATCTCGATCTCGGTGTCGCGGAGGTGCCCGTCGTGCAACCGCTGGCGGAACGCCTCACGCGTCGCCTCGCTCGCGCCCTTGCCGGTCAATGCGTCGAGCAGGCGTGCGAGCGCAGCTTCCTCGGCCTTGTCCTTGACCGCGCTGCGGCGACGTTCCTTTTCGAGCCGGACGGCTTCCTCGACCAGATCGCGCGCGATCTGCTCGACGTCGCGACCGACATAGCCGACCTCGGTGAACTTGGTCGCCTCGATCTTGATGAAGGGTGCGTCGGCGAGCTTGGCGAGACGGCGGCTGATCTCGGTCTTGCCGCAGCCGGTCGGCCCGATCATCAGGATGTTCTTTGGCGAAACCTCGTCGCGCAGATCGTCGCCGAGCCGCTGCCGCCGCCAGCGATTGCGCATCGCGACCGCGACCGCGCGCTTGGCGTCGGCCTGCCCGATGATGTGCGCGTCGAGCGCGCGGACGATGGCCTTGGGGGTCAGGGAGTCGTTCATGGGTCTCTCTCAAGCCCGGTACCCTTCGGGGAGGGATTGGGGTCTTTTCTCAAGCCCCTCCCCTTTAGGGGAGGGGTTGGGGTGGGGCAGTTCCGGGTATTCGGGCGGGGGGAGCGCTTCATACGTCCCCACCCCAACCCCTCCCCTGAAGGGGAGGGGCTTTTGGCTCAGGGTGTCTCGATGGTTTCGACGGTCAAGCGATCGTTGGTGTAGACGCAGACCTCCGCCGCGATCGCCATTGCCTTGCGGCAGATCGTCTCGGCATCCGCCTCGTAATCGACCAGCGCACGCGCCGCTGCGAGCGCGTAATTGCCGCCCGACCCGATCGCCGCGACGCCTGCCTCGGGCTCGAGCACGTCGCCGTTGCCGGTCAGGATCAGCGTCACGTCCTTGTCGGCGACGATCATCATCGCTTCGAGGTTGCGCAGATACTTGTCGGTCCGCCAATCCTTCGCCAGTTCGACCGCCGACCGCAGCAACTGCCCGTGATGCTGCTCGAGCTTGCGCTCCAGCCGCTCGAACAGCGTGAAGGCATCCGCGGTCGCGCCCGCGAAGCCGGCGATGACCGAGCCATCGCCGAGCCGGCGGACTTTCTTCGCATTGGGTTTCATGACCGTCTGGCCCTGTGTCACCTGACCGTCTCCGGCGATGACGACTCGACCATTGCGACGCACGGACAGGATCGTGGTGCCGTGCCACACCGTTTCGTTTCCACTCATGAAGCGCGATATGGTGCGCTGGTCGGCGCGGTGCAATCGGTCGCTTGCGCGCAAAGCCACGCCTCGGTGATAAGCACAGGAAACAGAGGGGCAAAGCGACCATGAACCACGCCGGACACCAACCCGATCATCCACTGGAACGGATGATCTTCTTCTCCGACGCGGTGTTCGCGATCGCGATCACGCTGCTCATTATCGAAGTTCACCCGCCGCATCTGCCGTTCGGATCGCCGTGGCAGGCCTATGTCGCGGCGCTGGCCCAGCTTCTCCCCAATTTCCTCGGCTTTTTCGTCAGCTTCTTCGTAATCGGCGCGTTCTGGGCAGGGCATCACCGCGCATTCGGGCTGGCCGGGCATTATTCCGAGGCGCTGATCAGCCCGAACCTGGCGCTGCTATGCGCCATCGTCTTCCTCCCCTTCTCGACCGCGTTCATGAGCGCGAACGCGGGGATGATCGTGCCGTCCGTCGTCTATGCGGTAACGCTGATCGTGAGCGGGTTGCTCAGCCGCCACATGACCCGGCTGGCGACGTCCGCCGGGGTGGTCCGCGACGACGTCCCCCGTATCGAGATCGCTCTCGCACGCAACCGCAGTCTCGGGGTGGTTCTGGGGGCGCTTCTGTCGCTCGCCATCGCGTTTGTCGATGCGCGGTTCAGCCAGGCTGCGCTTCTGACGATACCGCTGTTTCAGGCAGTTAATCGCCTGCTTATCCAGCGTCGGCTCAGGTCCGTGTCGCCGGAAAAGTCAGGTACGATGGCCGCCGGCTAGGCACATCCGCGCCGGCGGCCACGATCGTGTCAGTTCGCAGCGCCAGTCTGGGCGTTCATCGCCCCACGGTCGGACACGAGCGACGGCGCGGGGCCGGTTGCCGGGCGAAGTGCCTCGCGTTCGGCCGCGGTCATCGGGGCGGACATGTCGGGGCGGAAGTCCGCGACCGCGCGGTCGTCGGCGTTGCGATTGGGGTCGAGCAGGTCGGTCGGGACATGGCCCTCTTCCGACGTCTTCGACAGCAGCGCGGAAATGCGTCCGCGCGAAAGGAATGCCGCGATCCCGGCACCGGCGGCCAGCGCGACCGCACCGATCGACCAGGCGGTCGACGTGCTCATCTGCTTGGGCGGGCGCTTCTTCTTCGCGGGCTTGGGCTCGGGTGGGGTCTTGGGAAAATGCTTGTGGGTCTTGGGCATGGTTCGCACTCATGTTGTGGATCGACCGTCAACGGTTGACCCATACGAGCGTTCCGGACCGGCCCGTGGCGCGGCACCCGAGGGTACCGCGCCGTTCAGCCGATCAACGGCAGCGGTTGTCGCTGCCGCTCCGGTCGATCGCCTTGCCCGCAAGCGCGCCGCCGGCACCACCGATCAACGCGCCGAGCAGGCCCGAGCCGCCCGGTGCGATCGCCGCGCCGAGCGCGCCGCCCGCGATCCCGCCGACGACCAACCCGGTCGTGCCGTCGTTGCGGCGGCAATAATAGCGGCCGTCGCTGCCACGATAGACGCGGTCGTTGGAGGCCAGACGGCGCTCCTGATAGCGGCGGTTGTCGTTCCGGTAATACCGCGACGCGTCATAGCCGTTATACGCCGGATCGGGCCGGTCATAATCATATTGGGCGTAGCGATTGTCGCCATAATAGCCGGGGCGGCCGCCATATTCGTTGCAGCCAGCGATCAAGGTCGATGCAGCCAATAGGCCGAGAGTGAGTGCGCGCATCCGAAAGCCTCCTGTTCGTTACGCTAGGGAAATGCGCGACTACAACATTGGTTGCTTTCGGCCCGAATGGATGAGCTGCTGGCGTTGGGCGGGGTGAGGCCCCACATGCTGTCCATGGCAAAGCTCGGCGACTGGATCGATCCGCAACCGCATGGCATTCATGTCAAACCCGCCGACGTGTGGGTCGACCCGTCGCGCCCGACTCCGCGCGCGCTGGTCACCCACGGCCATGCCGACCACGCACGCGGCGGGCATGGCGCGGTGTGGGCAACCCCCGAGACGCTTGCGATCATGGATGCGCGCTACGGCGAGCAGGCGGGGCATCCGGTCGCCTACGGGGAGTCGCACGATTTCGGCGATGTCCGCGCGACCTTCGTTCCCGCCGGGCATGTGCTCGGGTCGGCGCAGATCCTGCTCGAATATCGCGGCGAACGAATCGTCGTCTCGGGCGATTACAAGCGCCGCCCCGATCCGACCTGTGCGCCGTTCGAGCCGATCAATTGCGACGTGTTCATCACCGAGGCGACGTTCGGGCTGCCGGTGTTCCGCCACCCCGACACGGGCGACGAGATCGACAAGTTGATCGCGGCGCTCCACGCCAATCCCGATCGCTGCGTGCTGGTCGGGGCCTATGCGCTCGGCAAGGCGCAGCGCGTGATCGCCGAACTGCGGCTGCGAGGCCATGCCGCGCCGATCTACATTCACGGCGCGCTCGAACGGTTGTGCGCACTGTATCAGGCGCATGGCGTCGATCTCGGCGAGCTGCGCCCCGCGACGACCGCCGCCAAGGCGGAGATGATGGGGCATGTCGTGATCGCCCCGCCGGGCGCGATGGCGGATCGCTGGTCGCGCCGCCTGCCCGACCCGATCACCGCGATGGCGTCTGGCTGGATGCGCGTGCGTCAGCGCGCGGTACAACGCGGGGTCGAGCTGCCGTTGATTCTGAGCGACCACGCCGATTGGGACGAGCTGACCGAAACGCTGACCGAGATCGCGCCCAAGGAAGTGTGGGTGACGCATGGCCGCGAGGACGCGCTGGTCCACTGGTGCGCCACCCGCCAGATAAAGGCGCGTGCGCTCGCGCTGGTTGGGTATGAGGACGAGGACGAATAGGCGAGGCGCTGGCTTCCCATAGTCCGTCATGCCGAACGTGTTTCAGCATCCAGCGCGTGACAGGCACTGACCGGATTCGTGACGTGGTGGACCCTCAAGCGCATTCAGGGTGACGCCTGGGAGATCAGGAAGGGGCCACATCAAGCACATAGCCGACCCCCGGGATCGGCAGCACCACGTCGGTCGGAGCCAGTCGCCCGTCCGCTGCGATACCGAGCACCGTCACGGTCTGCGCGCGCTCATGCGCGACGACCATTACCCCCGCCGCCTCGAGCAGCAGGAAGAAGCGCGGCGATGCGCCCCCGCTCGCGACATGCTCGAGCACCGTCGGCACGCCCTCCGCATCGAGCGCGAACACCGCGATACTGTCATGCCCGCGGTTCGAGACATACAGCCGGGTGCCCGCCGCGTTGATCGCGAGATGCGCGAGGATCGAATGGCCGTCCCACGCCACGGGCACCGTCGGGAGGGAATGGCCGCTGCGGAACGTCCCGTCGTCGGATCGATCGAGCAGCGTCAGCGTATTGGCGAGCTCGTTCGCGAGATAGGCCCGCTGCGCAAGCCGTGGATGGAGCAGCAGATGCCGCGGGCCGGATCCGGGCGGTGCGACGAACGCAGTCTGCGGCTTTCCGAGCACGCCGTCGGTGCCGATCGCGAAAGCCAGTACCGCATCCGTCCCGAGATCGGTCTGATACAGCCAGCGCCCGTCGGGACTGAACCCGACCCAATGGGCGTGCGGCGCATCTTGCCGCGCGGGATCGGGACCGGACCCGTGGTTGGCATGCCCCTGTCCTTCGCCGTGCGGCAGCCCGTCGGCTGGATCGAGCCGGATTAGCGTGACACTTCCGCTGGCGTAATTGGCGACGGCGAGCAGTGTCTCGCTCGGGTCGAGCGCGATATGGCAGGGTGCCGACCCGCCGGAGGGGACGGTCGCCACCTCCTGCCAATCATCGCCATCGTGGCGGTGGACACCGATCCGTCCGGCGGCATCCTCCTGCACGATATAATGGAGCCGATGCCGCGGCGAATAGATGCTGAACGACGAGTCCGGCGCACCCGGATACGCCGCGCCGACGTGCCAGGCGCCGGTCGCATCGCGCTCCAGCGCGTACAGGCCACGCCCGCCACCGCCGCGATACGTTCCGGCGGCCAGGACGAGTGCAGGGTATGATCCGGTCATCGCACCCCTGTACGAGCGCGCACCCGCCTCCGCCAACCCCCGCCGCCGCATTCCGCCTGAGCAGCCCCGGAGGGACGTACAAACGCAAAGGGCCGCCGACCCCTGAAGGTCGGCGGCCCCGTGCTTACGCTAGCTTGGAGCTTAGGCGTAGGTAACGCGAACCGACTGGTTCTTGCGCGAGCGGACGCCCGCACCGATCATCGCGAAACCAGCGAGCATCATCGCCCAGGTCGCGGTTTCCGGAACAGCCGAGGTGACTGCCGAAACCGTGAAGCTGCCGTTGTAGTCAAGCGGGTCGCCGCCCGGGGTCGCGGTGTAGCCCGAGACGAGGTCCGCACGGCCACGGTTGTAGAAGAAGTTGGTCAGCGAGTAGGTCGTGCTGCCCTCGGTGAAGGTGTTGTTCGCGCCGCCGAGGAACGAGTTGGTCGCCACCGTGTAGATGCCGCTGAGGGTCTGGCCGCCAGCGAAACGCAGCGCGAGGTTGAACGTCGCGTCCGAGTTGACCGTCTCACCAGCACGGAAGCCTTCGCCCACGAGCAGCTGCGACATGTTGCCCGACGTCATGACCGGAAGCGAGATCGAACGGTTCGGGTTGATGTACGTCGAGGTGTTGTTCCCCTGGAGGAACAGCGCGTAGAAATTGTTGGCATCGGTCGTCCAGACGGTGCCCGACGGACCGGTGACGGTTGCGCCGACGATCGTGGCTGCCTGTGCGGTACCCGAAAGAGCGGCCACGGACACTGCGGCTGCCAACATAAGCTTAACGTTACGCATACTAGCTCCTAAATTTACTCAGCGGCTGCGAACCCGGCGAACCAACCTGCTGCCAAGGGAGTAGCAACGATCGTGCCAACCGCGGATTCGCGCCAAATTAACTATTTTATGGAAGCGCGAGTGTAAGCGGCGGTGACAGCCCATCGTGGAAAAGCAACCGCTTACCGTTACGACCTCGAAACACTTGCCGTGCCCGGGGTACCGTTACCCAGCCCCCAACGCGCGCGCGCGGCGGCGCTGGACCGAGCTGCCGATCCCGAGCGCCTCGCGATATTTGGCGACGGTGCGGCGCGCGATGTCGAAGCCCCTGGCCTTCAATTGCTCGACCAGCGTGTCGTCGGACAGGACCGCATCGCCCTCGCCCGCGATCAGCGCCTTGATCGCGGACTTCACCGCCTGCGCGGATACCGCGTCGCCGCCATCCAACGACTGAATCGCGGAGGTGAAGAAATATTTGAGCTCGAACAGCCCGCGCGCGCACGACAGATACTTGTTGCTCGTCACGCGGCTGACGGTCGATTCGTGCATCTCGATCGCCTCCGCCACCTGCCGCAGCGTCATCGGCTTGAGGTGCGCGACGCCGTGGAGGAAGAACGCCTCCTGCTGTTTCACGATCTCGCTGGCGACCTTGATGATCGTGCGCTGACGCTGGTCGAGCGCCTTGACCAGCCAGTTCGCGCTCGCGAGCATCTCGCCGAGCCACGCTTTGGACGCCTTGTCGCCACGCGCCGACGACAGCTCGACATAATAGGTCCGGTTGACCAGCACGCGCGGCAACGTCGCGGCGTTGATCTCGATTCCCCAGCCGTCCTTGCGCCGCGCGACATACAGGTCGGGGACGACCGGCTGCGACGGCTCGCCGCCAAAACGCAGCCCGGGCTTTGGATCGTAGCCGCGCAATTCGCGGATCATGTCGGCGAGGTCCTCCTCGTCGACATGGCAGATCCGCCGCAACCGCGAGAGATCGCCGCGCGCGAGCAGGTCGAGATGTTCGAGCAGCCGCGCCATGCAAGGATCATAGCGATCCGCCTCGCGCGCCTGGAGCGCCAGACATTCGCGAAGGTCGCGCGCGCCGACGCCGGTCGGATCGAACGTCTGGATCGTCGCGAGCACCGCCTCGACGCGGGCAAGCGACACCCCCAGCCGGGTCGCGATGTCGAGCAACGGCGCGGTCAGATAGCCGCACTCGTCGATCTGGTCGATCAGATGCGCGGCGATGAACAGGTCCGCACCGTCGATCGCGGTCCCCGCCTGCGCGAGCAGATGATCCGCAAGACTCAGCGTCGTCGTCGCGAAGGCGTCGAGGTCGGGGCCGTCCTCGCTCGCGCTCCCCCCGCTGCTCGCACCGTTGAGCGCGAGCGCGCCGTCCATCCCCGCACCGCCGGGCTGGTCCGCGACGCTGTCGTGGTGGAAGCTCTCGGCGGTGAAATCGACGTCGAGCGACGCTTCACCCGAATCGCCGCCCTGCATCAGCAGTTCGTCGGCGGGGGCGGGCTCATCCCGCACGGGGCCGTCGACCTCGCGGTCGAGCGTCGGGCCATCGTCGTTCGATTCGCCCGCCTCGAGCAACGGATTGCGCTCGATCTCCTCGGCGAGAAACCCCTCGATCTCGAGGTTCGACAGCGCGAGCAGGCGAATTGCCTGCTGCAGCTGCGGCGTCATCACCAGCGATTGCGACTGGCGCAGGTCGAGGCGTGGCGCGAGGCTCATCGCTGGCGGGCGGCTCCTGTGCAGGTCACAGCGAGAAACCCTCGCCCAGATACAGCCGCCGCACGTTTGCGTCCGCGACGAGTTCCTCGGGCGAACCCGTGAACAGCACGCGACCGTCGTAGATGATATAGGCGCGGTCGACGATCTCGAGCGTTTCGCGGACGTTGTGATCGGTGATCAGCACACCGATCGACCGCTGCTTCAACTGAATGATCAGGTCTCGGATGTCCGCGATTGACAACGGGTCGATCCCCGCGAACGGCTCGTCGAGCAGCATGATCGACGGATTGGCGGCCAGTGCACGCGCGATCTCGGCGCGGCGGCGTTCGCCACCCGACAACGCCATCGCCGGGGACTCGCGCAGCCGCGTCAGCCCGAATTCCTCGAGCAGCGTATCGAGCCGCACCTTGCGCTCGGCCGCATCGGGCACCGCAAGCTCAAGCACGCTCAGGATGTTCTGCTCGATCGTCATCCCGCGAAAGATCGAGGTTTCCTGCGGCAGATAGCCGAGCCCGAGGATCGCGCGACGATACATCGGCAGCCCGGTGATATCCTCGCCGTCGAGCATGATCCGGCCCGAATCGGGCTTCACCAGTCCCATCACCGAATAGAAGCACGTCGTCTTGCCCGCACCATTGGGGCCGAGCAGCCCGACCACCTCGCCCTTGCCGACCGACACCGACACATCGGTCAGCACCGGGCGCTTGTCATAGGATTTGGCGATCGAGACGACCGACAGGCCGTTCAGTACCGGTGCTTCCGCGATCGGCGGCGCGGTGTCGAGCGTCAGGCCCGGGGTTGGCGTCAGCGTATCGGTCATCGCGGGTCCCTGCTCGCATTTCGATCTTACGGAAGCATTACCGGGCGGCGACTGGCAAGCTTCGTGCATGCGCAAGGCATGGCCTGCGCGGTATCTACGCCAATCGATGCAGACTGGAAAGCGCGACGGGGCGGACCGCGCCGTCGCTGCGCCGGATCAGTTGCGCTTGGGGACCGAAAAGGTGCCCGACACGCGCCCGCTGCTCGACGTGGTCGTCCCCGGTGCGCTCGACGAACCGCCGCCGCCGACCGACGACCCGTCGATGATCGCGCGCCCGCTGTCGAGGTTGATCGTCAGCCGGCCACCGTTGACGGTGTTGCCCGCCTGGATCAGCGTCACCGCGCCTAGCATCGTGATGACGCCCTTCTTGAGATCATAGACCGCGAAATTGCTCCGCGCGGTCTGCGTCGGTCGCGTGACGACGACGCCGCCCGACGCGTCGATCCGCTGCGCCTCGGGCGAGGCCCCGGCGCTGATCTGCCCGGCATAGCTGACCGTCATGCGCTGCGCGTTGAGCGTCATCTCGGCCTGCTTGACCACGACGTTGCCGGTGAACAACGCACGGTTCGCCTTGTCCTGCAGCTCGATATGATCGGCGTTGAGGTTGATCGGCGCCTGCGAGTTGCGCCCCTGCGCGAGGGCCGGGGTCGCCACGGCGAGCGAAAGGGTCAGCAGGGTCAGGGTAGCGCGCATGCGGCCTATCTCGTCCTTACCGGAACGATCCGCAAGCGCGCATTGCCGTCGAGCTTGACGACATGGGTCTCGAGATCGACGTTCATCTGGTTCGCGCTGAACGTCCCCTGCGGGACGGTGCCGCTGACCGCGCCGCCGCTTTTCAGCGTCTTGCTCTTGAGGTCGAGCGTCGCGTCGCGGGTCGCGAGATGATAGCCGCCGCTGCTGTCGACCTTGAGCGGGCCGTCGATCACGACCTGCTGGGTGTCCATGTCATAATGCCCGCGATCCGCGACGACATTGGCGGGGCCGTCGGTCAGTCCGATCTCCGCAGACAGCTTGTTGAGCCGCAGGATCGGTTCGGCCGAACTCTTCTGCACCGCCGACCCGGCGTTGACCGCGAACGGCTGCCCCTTGTCGTCCTGACCGCGATACGTCGCGGACTGGATGCGGATCCGCTCGCACGCGACCTCGACCTTGTTCTTGTCGAGCAGGAAGCTGACGTCGCCTCCTGCATAGAGCGGGAGCACGACGACGAACGCCGCCATGATGCCGATCGCGACGGGCAGCGCGACTCGCAGCACCGCGACCGTCCGGTCGTGGCTGCTTCCGGGGGCGGCCCAGCGCCGCCGGTTGTCGAGGATCGCGCCGGCGTCAGGCATGCGCGAAGATGTCGGTCTCTGGCCAGCCCGCCAGATCGAGCTCGGCGCGCGCGGGGAGGAAGCCGAAACACGCCTGCGCAAGCGCGGTACGGCCTTCGCGTGCGAGTCGCCGGTCGAGTTCGTCGCGCAGCGCATGAAGGAAGCGGACGTCGGACGCGGCATAATCCTTCTGCGCGTCGCTCAGCACCGGGCTGCCCCAGTCGGACGATTGCTGCGCCTTGGAGATATCCTGCCCGAGCAATTCGCGGACCAGTTCCTTGAGGCCATGCCGGTCGGTGTAGGTGCGGATCAGCCGCGAGGCGATCTTGGTGCAATAGACGGGGGACGCCTCCACCTGCAGATAGTGGCTGATCGCCGCGAGGTCGAAGCGCGCGAAGTGGAACAGCTTGGTCCGGTTGCGATCCTCGAGCAGCGCGCGCAGATTGGGCGCGGCATAGTTGCTCTCGGGACCGAAGCGGACGAGATGCTCGTCGGGGCCGCCATCCGAGAGTTGGACCAGGCAGAGCCGGTCGCGCGGGGTGATGAGACCCATCGTCTCGGTGTCCACCGCAATGTCGACGCCGGGCGCGAACAGGTCAGCGGGAATGTCTTCTTCGTGCAGGGTTACGCTCATCGTCCGGCCCTAGCGGCGAATGGCGCGATGCTCAATGCCCGCGCTTGCGCTTGCAGCCCGCGATCGTCCGCCGCCGCCGCGAGGCACGCCGGCCTGTCGCAACGGGCGCATGCCCGCGCCGAATCTCGCGCCGACCTGTGCTGTGCTTGCAACGGTTGCGCAAGATCGGTGCGAACCGTGCCCCATTTTGGACGAATTTGTTCGCAGCGCATCGAAATTTAAGCTAACACGAGTCGGTGGCACGAGCGGTTTGGTGCACAGGGCCTTGCGTCTTTCGTCCGATGCAATGGTTGTTATAATGAGGTCGGACGAAGCGGGAAGACGAACAGGGCATGAGTTTCGATAAAGGACGCCGCGGCGATCGTGGCGGGCGCGGGCGCGACAAGCGCGACGGTTTCGGCGACAGCGGCGGCTTCGACAGCGGCTTCGGTGGCGGTGGCGGTGACCGTTTCGGCGGTGGCGGTGACCGGTTCGGCGGCGGCGGCGATCGTTTCGGCGGCGGTGGCGGCGGTGATCGCTTCGGCGGCGGCGGCGGCGGCGGTGGTGGCTTCCGCAGCGGCGGTGGCGGCGGCTTCGGCGGTGGTGCCGGCGGCGGCGGCGGTCGCGGAATGCCCCCGCAGGTTGTCGGCGAAGGCACGGGCGTCGTTAAGTTCTTCAACGGCCAGAAGGGTTTCGGCTTCGTCGTTCGCGATGACGGCGGCGAAGACGTGTTCGTTCACATCTCGGCAGTCGAGCAGGCTGGCCTGACCGGTCTGGCCGAAGGCCAGCCGCTCGGCTTCACGCTGGTCGATCGCGGTGGCCGTATCTCCGCAACCGATCTCAAGATCGACGGCGAGCCGATGGCCGTCACCGACCGCGGTCCGCCGCGCGAGCGTGATGCAGCGGCTCCCGGTGGTCGTCCCGCTCCCGGTGGCGCGCCGCAGCGCTCGCTGACCGGTGAGAAGGCGACCGGCACGGTCAAGTTCTTCAACGCGATGAAGGGCTTCGGCTTCATCCAGCGCGACGACGGACAGCCCGATGCGTTCGTGCACATCTCGGCGGTCGAGCGTGGCGGCATGACCTCGCTCAACGAAGGCGACCGGCTCGAGTTCGAGCTCGAAGTCGACCGTCGTGGCAAGATGGCTGCAGTCAACCTCACGTCGATCGCGTAAGTCTTACGCTTCGATACGGGTTACGAAAAACCCGGCGGGCCTCGCGGCCTGCCGGGTTTTTCTTTGTCCGCGGTGGATGCGTTTCGGGATTCGATAGGGGGGATGACGCGGAAAAGTGCTGCACCCTATCCGCTTCCCCGGCGGAGGCCGGGGCCCAGTAGCGGACCGTCAGAAAGCGAAGGCCACCGCTCGGTTACCACGGCCCTCTCTACTGGGCCCCGGCCTTCGCCGGGGAAGCGGCCTTTGCGAACCGCCACACCCGCCTCCGAACCCTCGCTCAATCGCGAAATCCGCCCCTCACCCCCCGGCGAATCGATCGGTCGCCCGGACCAGCTGGTCGAGGATGCCCGGCTCGCTGAACGCATGCCCCGCCCCCTCGATCAGGTGGAATTCCGCTTCGGGCCACGCCTTGTGCAGCGCATGAGCATAAAGCGCCGGGCACGGCATGTCGTACCGGCCGTGGACGATCGCCCCCGGGATCCCCGTCAGCCGCCCGGCATCGCGGAGCAATTGCCCGTCCTCGAGCCAGCAGCCGTGGACGAAGAAGTGAGTCTCGATCCGCGCGAAGGCGAGTGCGAAATGGCCGTCGCTGAACGCGGCCGACATCGCCGGATCGGGGAGCAGCGTGATCGTCTCGCCTTCCCAGATCGTCCATGCCTTCGCTGCCTCGAGCTGGCGCGCAGCGTCGTCGCCGGTCAGCAACCGGTGATAGGCGCGCAGCAGGTCGCCGCGGTCCGCAGGCGCGATCGGGGCAAGAAAGCGCTCCCACTTCTCGGGGAACATCTGCGACACGCCGAACTGATAGTACCACGCCAGCTCCGCCGGGGTCGCGGTGTAGACCCCGCGCAGGATCAGCGCGCTGACTCGCTCGGGGTGTGTCTGCGCATAAGCGAGCGACAGCGTCGATCCCCACGACCCGCCGAACACCAGCCACCGCTCTACCCCGACCAGCGCGCGCAACCGCTCAATATCCGCGACGAGGTGCCACGTCGTGTTCGCCTCGAGCGCGGCATGCGGGGCGGAACGCCCGCATCCGCGCTGGTCGAACAGCAGCACATCGTAGCGCGCGGGGTCGAACAGGCGGCGATGGCTGGGGGAAATCCCGCCGCCGGGGCCGCCGTGGAGGAACACCGCAGGCGTCGCGCCCGGGGTGCCGCAGCGTTCGTAATAAATGCTGTGTCCGTCTCCGACGTCGAGCATCCCGGTCGCATAGGGTTCGATCTCGGGGTAAAGCTGGCGAAGGTTTGTCATCAGGCGGGGGTAGCGGGGACGGCCATCGCTGGCAAACGCCCCCGCCTGACCCCTAGCGCATCGGCACCACGCGCCCCTCGGCCATCACATAGGCGACATGCGTCACCGCCGCCGGGTCGACCAGCGGATCGCCGCTCACGGCGATCAGGTCCGCCGACTTGCCCGGCTCGAGCGTGCCCGTCTCGCGCGACAGACCAAGCAGGTCCGCCCCGCCCCTGGTCGCCGCGATCAAGGCATCGCGCGGGGTCATCCCGCCCTTGCTGACCATCAGCCCGATTTCCTCGCCGTTGCGACCATGCGGGAAGACCGCCGCGTCGGTCCCGAGCGCGATCGGCACCCCAGCCTTGTACGCGCGGTTGAGCGCCTTGCCCCACACCAGCAGCGTCTGGCGCGCCTTCGCCTCGGTATTGGCGGTGTAGATGCCCTTGCCAAGATACAGTTGCAGCCCGCTGAACGCCATCAGCGTGCCCACGTAATAGGTCCCGCGCGCCTTCATCAGCGCGACGTCGGCATCGTCGGCATAAGTGCCATGCTCGATCGAATCGACCCCCGCGCGCACCGCCGCACCGATCCCCTTCGCGCCATGCGCATGCGCCGCGACCTTCAGGCCGAGCTGGTGCGCGGTGTCGCAGATCGCCTTCATTTCCTCGTCGGTGAAATGCTGTTCGAGCCCGATCCTGCCATCGTCGAGCACCCCGCCGGTCGCGTGGAACTTGATCACGTCGACCCCGTACGCCGCGATCTTGCGGACCGCCTTGCCGCATTCGAGCGGCCCGGTGCAGACCCAGAACTGCTCGCCGGTCGCCTCGATCGCGGCGCGCAGATTGGGGGCGAGCCCGACGGTCGAATCGCCATGCCCGCCGATGATCGACAGCGCGGGCCCGGCGACCTGGATCCGCGGCCCCGGAAACCCGCCCTCCTTGATCGCGTCGCGCATCGCGATGCTCGCGAGTGGTGGCCCGCCGAGATCGCGCACCGTGGTGAACCCCGCGCGCGCAGTGGTGAGCGCGTTGCGCAGGCCGATCGTCGCCGCATAGGGTTCGGAATATTTGGGAGTCAGGCCCTGATACCACGGCTCGCCCGAGTTGCTCGTGAGATGCACGTGGACGTCGATCAGTCCCGGCAGCACGGTCTTGTCGCGCAGGTCGACGACGGTCGCCCCGGCAGGCGCGGTCGCGCCATCCTCGATCCGGACGATCTTGCCGTCGGTGACGATCACGGTCGATGCGCCACGCGCGGGTTTGGCCGCATCGGTAATCACATGCCCGGCCTGGATCGCAAACGTCTCGGCCTGTGCCGCCGTTCCCGCCAACAGCGCGGCTACCGCCGCGATCATCATCCTGCGCATCTTGCTCTCCCCTGTTTCGGGGCAGACTATCAGCGCATTGGCGGGTGTCGAGCGGTCACGTGATCAGCCGCTTGAGCCCGTCGAGCGTATCCGCCTCGGCGGCGGGCTTGTCGGTACGGATTCGCGCAATCCGCGGGAAGCGCATCGCGACGCCCGATTTGTGGCGCTTCGATTCGTGGATCGAATCGAACGCGATCTCGAGCACCAGCGTCTTGTCGACTTCGCGCACCGGGCCGAACCGCCCGGTCGTGTGGTTGCGCACGAAACTATCGAGCTGCTTCAGTTCCTCGTCGGTGATCCCCGAATAGGCCTTGCCGACCGGGAGCAACGTCCCGTCCTCGGTCCAGCAGCCGAAGGTATAGTCGCTGTAGAAGGACGACCGCCGCCCGCTGCCGCGCTGCGCGTACATCATCACGCAATCGGCGGTCAGCGGATCGCGCTTCCATTTGTACCACAGCCCGGTCTTGCGCCCACCGAGATAGGGGGAGTCGCGCCGCTTGAGCATCACCCCCTCGATCGCGCCGTCACGCGAGCCCGCGCGAATGCCCTCGAGCGCGGTAAAGTCCGCCGCCGCGATCACGGTGCTGAGGTCGAACCGCTCGGGGTCGAGCCGCGCAGCGAAGGCTTCCAGCCGCGCACGCCGTTCGGTCCAGCCGAGCGGGCGGAGATCCTCGTCGCCGTCGAACAGGATATCGTAGAGCCGGACGAACGCAGGCGATTCCGCGAGCATCTTGGCGGAGACGAGCTTGCGCCCGAGCCGCTGCTGCAACGCGTTGAAGCTGGCGGCCCCGCCCTCCTCGGTCGCCGCCCCCTGCGCGTCGCCCTTGACCATCAGTTCGCCGTCGACCGCGCCGACGGTGGTGAAGTCGCGCGCCACTTCCGGGAAACTCGCGGTGATGTCGTCGCCGGTGCGGCTGTAGAGCCGTGTCTCGCCCGCGACATGGACGATCTGGACGCGGATCCCGTCCCATTTCCATTCCGCCGCATAGTCCGCGAGATCGACCCGCCCGTCCTCGAGCGGATGCGCGAGCATGAACGGGCGGAACACCGGCACGTCGGCGGCAGTCGGCTGCGC
>CAZNQA010000054.1:0-23876 GCA_964575105.1 uncultured Stakelama sp. | reverse complement strand
ATCGTGCTCGACATCGATGCCGAGAAGGAGCGTATCTCGCTCGGCATGAAGCAGCTCGAGCGTGGCGCCCCGGCGGCAGGCACGGTTGCAGCCGGCGGCAATGCGTCGTCGGGCCTCAACAAGAACGCGATCGTCACCGTCACGGTGCTCGAAGTGCGCGATGCCGGTCTCGAAGTGCAGGTCGGTGACGACGGCGCGACGGGCTTCATCAAGCGGACCGATCTCGGCCGCGATCGTGACGAGCAGCGTCCGGAGCGTTTCCAGGTCGCACAGAAGTTCGATGCGATGGTGACCGGTTTCGACCGTTCCAAGAAGCCGACCTTCTCGATCAAGGCGATGCAGATCTCCGAAGAGAAGCAGGCCGTGGCACAGTATGGCTCGTCCGACTCGGGCGCGTCGCTGGGCGACATCTTGGGCGCAGCGCTTAAGGCGCAGAACAGCGACACCAAGAAGTAAGACTATTGGGGGATCGTTCCAAGGAACGATCCCCCCTTAACTTTTGACGTCGTGATTTGCCTTTGTACGTTGGCCGAGTTGCGGTAAATCAAGACCGATGCGGCCATTCTTCATTCCGACGTGGAAATGAAGGTCTTAGGTAGGGGAAGACGTTATGATCCGGTCCGAGCTGGTGGAAATGCTGGCGAGCGAGAATCCTGATCTGTCGGCGCGCGATGTAGAAGCGCTGGTGACAACCTTTTTTGAT
The DNA here is from genome assembly GCA_964575105.1 of uncultured Stakelama sp. Lineage (GTDB taxonomy): Bacteria > Pseudomonadota > Alphaproteobacteria > Sphingomonadales > Sphingomonadaceae > Sphingomonas. Next base: position 23,173 of record CAZNQA010000054.1, on the reverse strand, counting down.
GAAATCAGCAAGCGGCTTGCGCTTGGCGGTCGTGTCGAGCTTCGCGGCTTCGGTGCCTTTTCGACCCGCCCGCGCGACGCGCGCACCGGTCGCAACCCTCGCACCGGCGAACTCGTCGCGGTCGAGGCCAAGCGCGTTCCCTATTTCAAGCCTGGCAAGGAAATGCGCGTTCGCCTCAACGTCGCCTGATGCAGCCTTGACGGCAGTTCCGCGAGAATTGCCGTCTTCGCGCGCTTGACGCGGGGCGTGACATCGGCTTGTCGTCTCCGGGCGCGGACGTGGCGAAATCGGTAGACGCAGGGGACTTAAAATCCCCCTCTTCGGAGTGCGGGTTCGAGTCCCGCCGTCCGCACCACCCTTATGATGTTCCCGGGCCCGCCCAAGCCCTATGTTCCGACGCTGGTGGCAACTGTGTCGTGCCGATCGCGGGTAGCGCGATATCGTACCGGGTGGCACAGTCGCTCGATGCCGCCTGTTCCGTTTCCCTCCGGCGTCCGCGCCTTGTGTCTCCTGCTGCCAGCGTTGCTCGTGGCCTGTTCCGAACGGACCGACGACGGGCCCGTCGTCGTCAGTGCGATCGGCGGTGCGCCGGCGCTGGTCGACCCGGCCCGATCGGTGCTCGATCCCCCCGCCCGCGTCCTGCTCGACGCGACCGCGCAGGGCCTCGTCCGCTTCGATGCCGCCGGCCAGATCGAACCCGGTGTCGCGGAACGCTGGAGCGTGCTCGACAACGGCATGAGCTACATCTTCCGGCTGCGCGAAAGCGAATGGCCCGATGGCCGGACCGTCACCGCGGGCGAGGTCGTCCGCCTGCTCCGGCGGCAGATCGCACCGGCGTCGCGCAATCCGCTCGCGCCGTTCCTGACCGCGATCGACGAGATCGTCGAGATGACCCCCGAAGTCATCGAAATCCGGCTGAAACGCCCGCGCCCCGACCTCCTGAAACTGTTCGCACAACCGGAACTCACGATCTTCCGCGTGACGTCGCTCGGCGGCAGCGGTCCCTACCGCATCGTCGCGCAGCGCGGTCCGGTCACACGATTGCGCCCCGCGTTCGATCCCTCCCGCGCGGCCGATGATGACGTCGCGGAACCAGCCGCCGACGCCAGCATCAAGCTGATCGGGGAACGCGCGGCGATGGCGATCGCGCGGTTCCGCGCGGAATTGTCCGACGTGGTGCTCGGCGGCAGCTTTTCCGACTGGCCGATCGTGCTCGAGACGCAGATCCCGCCGATCAACCGCCGGTTCGACCCCGCGGTCGGCCTGTTCGGGCTCGCGATCACCAGCCGCGAGGGCGTGCTGGCGGATCCCGCGAACCGCGCCGCGATCGCGCGCAGCATCGATCGCGCCGGGTTTGCGGGGGCGATTTCCCCCGAATGGGCGACGACCACGCAATTGCTGCCCGAACAGCTCGATTCCGCCTCGCCCCCCGCACTCGCGCCGTGGACTCAGCCGCTGGCGCCGACCGACAAGAGCCCCCGCGCAACGATCGACACCTGGCGCGCGGCCAACCCTGGGGAGATCCACCTCCGCGTCGCACTGCCGCCCGGCCCCGGCGCGACGATCCTCTACGGCTATGTCGGTGCCGCGCTGCAGTCGCTCGGGATCATTCCCGAACGAGTCGGCCCGGACGCGCCCGCCGACCTCCGCCTGATCGACGAGGTCGCCCCCTATGACAGCGCACGCTGGTATGTCGCGCGCGCCTGTCAGCCGTGCGGCGGCGTCGCGCAACTCGCGATCGAGGCGGCGCGCGATGCCGATTCCCCCAGGTTGCGCTCGCAGCAGATCGCGGCGGCGGACGCAGCACTCGCCAGCGACGTCGCGTTCATCCCGATCGCACGCCCGCTCCGCTGGTCGCTGGTATCGACTCGCCTCAAGGCGTGGACCGGGAACACCCGCGCGTGGCACCCGTTGAATCATCTTCGCGGCGATACCAATTGAGGTAACATGGTCCAGAACACGACACGCATGACCCCGCCGCCACTCGGCGACTTCGCTGCACGCTATGCCGGCAAGGACCCGGCGGCGGTACGCCAGCGGATCGAGGCGATGGAGCATCTGCTCGAGGGGTTGTTCACGATCCCCGGCATCAACCGCAAGATCGGCCTCGACGCGCTGCTCAACGTCCTCCCGATCGGCGGCGACATCGTCGGCGCGGCGATGGGGAGCTGGATGGTCTGGGAAGCACGCAACCTCGGCATGTCGAAGGCGCAGATCGCGCGGATGTTCGGCAACGTCGGACTCGACTTCGCGCTCGGGCTGGTGCCGTTCATCGGCGCCATTCCCGACTTCCTGTTCCGCTCGAACACCCGCAACCTGAAGATCATCAAGCGCCACCTCGACAAGCACCATCCGGCGCTTGCCGTGGTCGACCAGTAACGCGCGCCGCGCGGCTCAGCGTTTGCCGCGCCAGATCCTGAGCGGCGTATCGGGGGAGACCCCGCCCGATCCGGCATGGCACGGCGCATAGGCAAAGCGCGTATCGAGGCACAGCCAGAGCTCGTCGAGCCAGCCACGCGCGTTGACGGTCACGCGGACGGCCGCGGCGGGCAGCCCGGGATTGGCGCGCGCGAGCGCAGTCGCCAGCTGTCCCGCAGTCACCGGGCCGCGAGACAAGGCGCGGACATCGGGAAACCGCAGCCGATCGTACAGACCGGTCGAGCGCGCGAAATAGGCATCCGGTGTGATCCCCATGCACGTGCCGTGCTTGGCCCATTCATGCTGGAGCAATTGCGGCGACGGCGTCGCGCAGACCGCCCGGCGGATCGTCGCGTCGGACAGGATCGGCGTCGCGGCGCAATATTGCGGCCACGTCTTGCCGACGCCATCGGGCCACAGGCCGTGGAGCGTAAAGCCGAACCGATTGCCGCTGCGGCATTCGAACCGCGCGTTCGGGTCGCGCGCATTGCCGTGGCAATATTCCGGGGCCCAGGTCAGCGCGAGCGTATAGCTCCCGATCGGCAGGATCCGACGCGGCTGGCTTTCGGAGGGAAGATCGGGGTGCGGCCGGGCAAGCCGGGCGGGGATGCTGCACTGCTCGCTCTGCGCGGCGGCAACACCGGGCATCGCGATCATCGCCAGCGCGGTCAGCGCGATTTTCATGCCGCCACCGCGTCGAACCAGCGGTTCGAATCCGCGCGGAACAATTGCCACACCGCAATCGCGTTGAGCACGAAGGCGACGATCATCAGCACGCCGCCGATCCCCGGCTGGGTCGTGCCCGTCCGCAAACTGGTCACCACGCCGAGGACGCTCAGGCCGAAGAACGCGGTGATGAGCCATTTCGTCACCACCGCGCGTTTGCGCGCGGTGAAATACCACAGCGTCAGCGCGATCACGATGGCGATCGCGGTCCCGAACAGCAGCATGCTGCTGGCGAACGACGCGCCGAACTGCGCTGCGGCGGGGTTTTCCGCCAGACGCTGCAGCGAGGTGTTCCAAGACAGCGCGGTATTGACGAGCCCCACCGCAGTCGCGCCGAGATAACAGCGTTCAAACCAGAGGATCGAGATCGGACGTTCCATGATGTGCTTCCCCCCAAAGGCGATGATCGCAGGAGCTTAGCGGCGATCCTGCCAAGCGCAACGCGGCGACCGTCGTCAGCGCGAAGGCGCGAAATCGAGCCCGAGGTCGGCAGCGGGTGCCGACTGGGTGAGCCGTCCGACACTGACGTACGTGACGCCCGTTCCCGCAATGGCGCGGATCGTGTCGAGCCGTACGCCCCCGGACGCCTCGGTCGGCACGCGCCCGCCGACGATCGCGACCGCCTGTCGCAGCGTCGCCACGTCCATATTGTCGAGCAACAGGTGCGTCGCGCCCGCATCCAGTGCCTCGGGAATCTGCTCGAGGGAATCGACCTCGACGATGATCCGCGCGATCCCGGCCGATACCGCACGGCCGACTGCCGCGCCGATCCCGCCCGCGACCGCGACGTGATTGTCCTTGATCATCGCGGCGTCCCACAGCCCGAGCCGATGGTTGGTCGCGCCGCCCATCCGAGTCGCATATTTCTCGAGCCGCCGCAGCCCCGGGATCGTCTTGCGCGTGTCGAGCAGGGTCGCGCCCGTTCCGGCAATGACATCGACATAGCTGCGGGTGAGCGTCGCGATCCCCGACAGATGCTGGACGGTATTGAGCGCGGAGCGTTCCGCGGTGAGCAGCGCGCGGGCTTTGCCCGACAATCGCAGCACTTCCGTGCCGGGGAGGACCCGGTCGCCGTCCTCGATCAGGCGCTCGATCACGACCTCCGGGTCGAGCGCGCGAAAGAACGCCTCGGCGATCGGCAGGCCGGCCACGACGATCGCCTCGCGACTGTCCATCACACCGGTGAAACGTGCGTCTTCCGGAATCACCGCGCGCGAGGTGATATCGCCCGTATCGCCAAGATCCTCCGCCAGCGTGGCGGCAACGAAAGCGGGCAGATCGAAGCCCTCGAGGGCAAATGGTCGGGTCGGATCGGTCATGCCCTGCTGTAGCGGGGGCGGTATCGCGGTGCAGCCATAATTTCGCACCCGCGGTCGCCCGAAGACGATTTCACGCGTTCGACACGAAGAATCGATGACGGATAGGTCAGACCGTTCACCCAACGGGACACCCCGTGTCCAACCCGGTTGCGCGACCCTGTTCAAAAGTGAGACTGACGGAGCGTTGGAACCGGAGTGCTCGACGACTATGTTCGTTGAAACCCAAATTGGCACCAAGTGGCGGGCCACCATTTACCTTGTTTCAACAATAACTTAGATGCTGGTGTTAACTTGTGTTTATATTATATTTAATAAATGTTGATAAGGTTTTTTGTCACCTGTGTTAGGGCAAGCCCATCACCAGAACGCTACAAGGGCTTCGGGGACTGAGAGATGCGACATGCTCCCGCCCTTCAGCGGGAAGCCAATGCAGTCAAATTCCATACACGACATCATCATCGCCAGCCTCTCGCGCCATTCTGCGCTCGATGAGGACGATCACGCCGCCCTCCGCGGTCTCCAGCTCTCCCAACGTCAGATCGAACCCTCGACCTACCTCGTCCGTGAGGGCGAAAAGCCTGCGCGCTGTGCGTTTATCCTGTCGGGCTTTACCTACCGCCAGAAGCTGACGAGCAACGGTGCGCGGCAGATCGTCTCGCTGCAGATTCCGGGCGAATTCGTCGATCTGCAGAATATGTGGCTCGACGAATCCGATCATAATGTGCAGGCGCTCACACGGACCCAGATCGCCGACATCGACATTGCCGCCTTGCGCGGGATCGTTGGCGCACGACCGGCGATCGCTACGGCGATGTGGCGGACGTCGCTGATCGATGCCTCGATCTTTCGGGAATGGATTGTCAACATCGGTCGGCGCGATGCGCATACGCGGGTCGGGCATCTTCTGTGCGAATTCTCGCTACGGCTGGAATCCGCCGGGATCGCGACGACCGGTGCCTATGATCTGCCGATGACGCAGGAGCAGCTGGGCGACACCGTCGGATTGACCCCGGTTCACGTCAACCGGGTGCTGAAGGCATTGGCGCAACGCGGGCTGATCGAGCGGGACCGGCGCCAGATCCGCATCGTCGACTGGGCCGGATTGCGCGACGCGAGCGACTTCAACCCACGGTATCTCCATCTGAGCGAGAGCTGACCTGCCGCTCGGGTGAGCCGTTCCGGGATTGCGCGGCGACCGCGCCGGTAACGACGAGCGTCATCACGCGCTTGTCGCTGCCGTCCTCGACCTGGATCTGGAAGACCACATTGGTCTTGCCCGCGCGCAGATCCGACGTGAGGATTTCGCCCGCTGCGTCGGACGCCTCGTTGCGGACGCGCTCCAGGCTGTCGAACTCCATCCCGTTCTCGTCGCGGGTGAAGGACTCCTGGTTCTCGATGTGAAAATAGTAGCGCGACATGGCAGGGATTGTCCCCCTTTCCCCGTCGCGCTGCATTATCCTGCGTTAGTCACCGGAAACGCGCAGCGGACCGAGGTCCCCCATCCCGACCGTGCCACTTGCCATCGCGAGCATCGCATCGAGACTTTTCTTGGCGCGAAGCCGCAGATCTTCCTCGATTTCGATTCGTGGACTGAGATCACGCAAGGCGACGTACAGCTTCTCCATCGTGTTGAGCGCCATGTACGGACAGATGTTGCAGTTGCAATTTCCGTCTGCCCCGGGCGCCCCGATGAAGGTCTTGTGCGGTGCCGCCTTCTCCATTTGATGGATGATATGCGGTTCCGTCGCGACGATCAGCGTGTCGCCCGGCATCGAGTCGGCAAACGCGAGGATCCCGCTGGTCGACCCGACGTAATCCGCATGGTCGAGGATATAGGGCGGGCATTCGGGGTGCGCCGCGACCGGCGCACCCGGGTGCCGGAGCTGGAGCTTGAGCAGCTCGGTTTCGCTGAACGCCTCATGCACGATGCACACGCCCGGCCACAGCAGCATCTCGCGCCCGGTCTTGCGCGCGAGATAACCGCCGAGATTCTTGTCCGGCCCGAAGATGATCTTCTGGTCGAGCGGGATCTGGCTGAGGATCTTCTCGGCGGACGAGGAGGTGACGATGACGTCGCTCAGCGCCTTCACCTCGGTCGAGCAATTGATGTAGGTCAGCGCGATATGATCGGGGTGCGCGGCGCGGAACGCAGCGAACTGGTCGGGCGGGCAACTGTCCTCGAGGCTGCAGCCCGCGTCGAGATCGGGCAGCACGACGATCTTGTCGGGGCTGAGGATCTTTGCGGTTTCCGCCATGAAGCGCACGCCGCAGAAGGCGATGACGTCGGCGTCGGTCGCGGCGGCCTTTTTCGACAGGTCGAGGCTGTCGCCGACGAAATCGGCGAGATCCTGAATTTCGGGTTTCTGGTAATAATGCGCGAGGATCACCGCATTGCGGTCCTTGCGCAACCGGTCGATCTCCGCGCGCAGGTCGAGCCCCGTCAGCGTCCCGCCAATACCACCGCGTGCGTCCATGACCATCCTCCCGCCTTGTCTGCGGCTCACATGGCCCCAGCGGCGGCGGCGATCAACCCATCAATGCCCTGGTCAGTGCAAGCCCGGGGGGCGAGAAGGCCAGCGGGCGCATCAGCGCGATGCTCGCGGTTATCGCCCCGAAACCCCAGAGATAGGCGGGATGGACCCGGCCGCGCGTGACGACGTCGAACGTCATCGCGATCCCGGCATAGACCGCCATGACCAGCCAGATCGACCACAGGATCCACGTCCCCATCAACGGCAAGGGCAGCAACCGCCCGACCCCCGGCGTCATCACGATGATCGCGCCACACAGCATCAGTCGGCGGTGCCAGTCGGTCCGCGTGCGCATCGCCACCCCGGCCCAGGTCAGCCCGGCGAACACCAGCACGGTGAGATAGTCCATCGCAAGGAAGACGTTGGGCTCGAAGAAGAACGGGATGCGATGGGTGATCGCCGCCAGCGTCGTGGTCGAGATCCCGACGACGACCATCCAGCCGAGATAGCCACTCGCAACCCAGCCAAGCCGCCGATGCGTCGTGATCGAACCGTGGAACACCAGGGTATTCTGGAGCGCGTACAGGCCCAGCCAGCCGACCGCGGTCATTCCGTGGAGATGCACCCACCACGGCGATGCGATGCTCGACCGCCCCGCCGCGAATTGCAGGACGAACCCCGAGACGGTCGTGAGCACGATCGCCATCGCCATCGCAAAGAAGAACACGCGCTCGCGCTCGGCCGGAACTGCTATGCGTGATGCCTGTGTCGCCACCCGCGATTCTCCCCCGAAAATCTCGATACGCAGGCGTTATCATATTTTGCGGGGGAAGGCCATCGATCCCTTGGTGAGGGCCGCGTCGCCCCCTATATCATCCGCGGTTGCCGAGGACGTCGGCGATCGAGCGGGTCGTGTCCCATACCTCGCTGGTGTCGCGGGCTTCGTCGGCGAAGCGGACCTTGACGGTCGCATCGAGCCCGGCAACCCGGAGCGGCAAAGCGAAGCTGCGTTCGACCGCGCGGCGGGTGGCATCGCGCGCGAGGTTCATCGGCACCGGCTCGTGTGCCTGGCGAACCAGCTCGCGTTGCCCGGCGGCGCGATTTGCCGCCTGGAGCTTGGCGTCGGCGTCGCTGATCGCGGAGAGCAGTCCGCCTTCGCCATATTCGCGGATCTGGGTAAGGTCGATCTGCGGCGGCGACACCTCAATCCGCGGTAAAACGACGCCCAGCGTGCGCGTTTTGGCGTCCCACGTGACGTCATGTGCGGTAAGTTGCGCCATATCGACGCGATAATCGACGGTCCCGGGCATGATGAGCGTCTTGCGGCTCGTCAGCCCATATTGCGACTGGGTCGAGGTCGAGACCGCGACAAACCTGGCAGCAAACGCCGATAACCTGTTCTGTTCGCGCAATCCCTGCAGCGATCCGCTGGCGATCGTCACCGGGTCGGGCCCGGCAAGCTTCTTCTCAACCAGCGCCCCGATTCCCCAGAACACAGCCAGGATGAACACCGCGATCAACGCAAGCGCGCCGGCGAATTTGCCAAGGAATTTCATTGCGTTGCGCCCCACTCATCATCATCTTCACGAACCAGCCCGCGCCGCCCCAGATCGATCAGATGCGCCAGCACCGATCGCTCCGCTGCGGCAAACAGCCGCGGATCGATCCCGACATACATTTTTTCGACCATAGCAGAGACACTTGCAGGTGCCGCGCGCAGCAGCCGCAAGATCTGCCCCTCCCGCTGCCGGCGATGCCCGAGCATCCCCCGTACCAACCGCTGTGGATTCTCGACCGGATCGCCATGCCCCGGGTAATAAATGCGGTCGTCGCGCCCCATCAGTTTCTCGAGACTTGCCATATAGGCCGCCATGTCGCCGTCCGGGGGAGAGACGATACTGGTCGACCAGCCCATCACATGATCCCCGGAAAACAAGGCCTTGCTCTCCGGAAGCGCGAAGGCGAGATGGTTGGACGTGTGCCCCGGCGTTGCAATGGCGGTAAGCGTCCACCCTTCCCCGCCGACGCTGTCACCCTCCCGCAGCACCCGATCGGGCGCATAATCCGCATCGAAGGACGCGTCCGCGCGGGGCCCGAGATCATCAAGCGCGAGCGGCGCGCAACCGACGATCGGCGCGCCGGTAATCGCAGCGAGCGGTCGCGTCCCCGGGCTGTGGTCGCGGTGCGTGTGCGTCACGACGATCGCGGTGACTGGCCGCCCGGCGATCGCTGCGACCAGCGCATTGATATGGTTGGGTGTATCCGGTCCAGGGTCGATCACGGCGAGATCGCGTGTTCCGACAAGATGCACTTGCGTGCCGGTATTGGTAAAGGGCGAGGGATTGGGTGCAAGCACCCGGGCGACAAGGCGTTCGCGCTGTTCGGGCACGCCGGTCTGTTGCTCGGTCATCGATCCGAGATGGCGGCTAGTTGCGCGCGACGCAACCCTAGCAGCGGTGCGCCGCCCGCCGCCTTCAGCGCACCCGCGCGAGGTTGGCTTCGAGGTCCGCGATCGCCGAGTCCATCCCCTGCAACGCACGCCCCCGCGCCTCCGCCGCCATGTCGCGGTTGAGCATCATCCGCGCGCGGGCAGTGCGAAGGCTCGACAGCGCACGGAGATAGGCGTTGCGCTCGGTATCGCGGCTGTTCGCGGCGATCTGCGCACCCCGCGCCGCAGCGGCAGCGCCCCGCGCCTGCGCGGCGGCGATCCGGTCCTCGCAGATCACGATCCGACGACGCCCGTCATGCCGATCCTCGAACGTCAAACGCTTGCCGTCCTCGCGGCTTCCGCAATCGCGCGAACGTACCTCGAGCACCGACGCGACTGCCCCATCCTCGCCGACGAGCGTCATGACGCCATTCTTGCCGAGCTTGACGTAGCGGCCATGCCGGACGACCCGCTTGCCATCGGTCGTGGTGCTGACCACCCAGGTTCTGTCAGCACCGGGCGATGCCTCCGAACGTTCCGGAATTTCAGGTACTTCGGGCGCGACCGGAGGCTCCGGCGCGGTCGCTGCTAACGGGGCTACCGGGGGAACCGGCGCCACGGGCGCGATCGGAGGAACCGGGGGCCACGTCCGGCTGTGGCTTTCGCGAACCGGCTGGCCGGTCTGGTCCGGCATAACAGGCGTCGCGCGCGAGACCGGGCCGACCGGCGCGGCATCGACCGCGGGCACCGGCGGCGGGACGAGCGCGGCGATATCGACCCCGGTCGCCTTTTCCACCCCCGACCGGACCCTCTCCGCCGCGGCGCTACCCGAAGCAGTCAGCCCGAGCCCGCCCAGCGTCAGCGCAGCGATCACCACGCCCCCGCTCGCCAGCCGCAGTTTCGATATGCGTTGCGTCGTCAAAACACGCAGCCGTCCCTTGAGATCGTCGATCGTGTTGAGATGGCACGTCGCAGCAACCGAGCCGTACAGTGCGGGATGCGCCGCCTTTACGATCGCGCAGGCATAGGTGTGTCGCCGCATCGGGTTCATTCCCGCCAGAACACGCGCATCGTTGGCGATTTCCTGGTCGGCACGGAAGGCGCGAAACGCCCGCCATGCGATCGGATTGAACCAGTGCAGCGCGAGCACCGCGAGCGCGATCCAGTTCGCGATCAGATCGCCGCGCTCATGGTGCCCCATCTCATGCGCGAGCGCGAGGTCACGTTCCTCGGGCTCGTATCGTTCGGCGAAATCGCGCGGAAAAGCGACGTAGCGGCGCATGATGCCGAACGCGAGCGGACCGCTCGCCGCGTCGCTTTCGATCACGCTGACGCCATCGAGTTCGACCCGTTGCCCGACACTTGCGAGCATCCGTGCGCAAAAGCGCCGATGCGCGATCGCATGCCAGACGAAAAAACCGCCGGCGCCGATCAACCAGAGCAAACCGATGAGCGGGACAATCCACGTCCATCCCGTCACCGGATCCGCCTGCATGGGGGGCGCGGCGAGCAGAACCGTGATCGGCTCCGCCGCGCGCAGTACCGGTTCGACCGCCGCCGCATGGAACGACGCTACGGTCTCATCGCGCCACGGCGCGGACAAAGGCGGGAGCGCAAGGCGCAATACCGGCAGCGCCCACAAGGCGTAAGCGACATGCGCCCCGAACGCGCGTCGTACGGGGCCGCGTAGCAGCAGCACCATCACCATCAACAGGCTCGACGCGATCAACGCCTCGACTGCCCAGCTTGCTCCGACCGGCCCGATCATCCCTTAAGCCCTTTCAGCAATGCCTCGATTTCCGAAATATCCTGTGCGGTCAGTTCGTCTCGCTCGGCGAGATGCGCCACCAGCGGGGTCAGCTTGCCGCCGAACAGTCGGTCGATCAGGCGCTTCGATTCCCCTGCGACATAGTCTGTACGCGCAACCAGCGGGCGGTACAAATAGCGGCGGCCGTCGGCCTCGTGCGCGATGATGTTCTTGGCCAGTAGTCGACCAAGTAACGTCTTGACTGTATTGGCTGTCCAGTCCCGTGTCGACGGAATCCGCTCGGCCACGTCTTGCGCGGTCAGCGGGCTTTCGTCCCACAGCACCTCCATCACGGCATGTTCGGCATCGCTGATCTTGTCGGCCATTCGAGTCGCTTTCATACTGACTACAGACGTAATCATACGGTTTACGGTTGTAGTCAATACCGGTCTTGTCGCATTTTGCGCGATCGATAAGCTCCCCCTGAAAAAGGAGAGGTTTGGTGCCAGTGATCCCCGTCGCGCAGGGGCTGCGCTTCCCCGAAGGCCCGGTCGCACTGCCCGACGGGAGTGTCGTTCTGGTCGAGATTGCCGCCGGACGGATCAGCCGAGTCGCGCCGGATGGCACGGTCTCGACCGTTGCTGAACCTGGCGGCGGGCCCAACGGGCTCGCGCTCGGCCCCGACGGCAAGCTGTACTGCTGCAATAACGGCGGGTTCGAGTATCTGGAGCATCCCAGCGGGCTGCTGATTCCGCACGGTCAGGCGCGCGACTATTCCGGGGGCAGGATCGAGCGGATCGACCTTGCGACCGGCACGGTCGAGACGCTGTACCGCGACGGCGATTTCGGCTGCGTGCTGCGCGGGCCGAACGACATCGTGTTCGATACGCATGGCGGCTTCTGGTTTACCGACCACGGCAAGACCCGTCAGCGCGAACGCGACGTCACCGGGATCTTCTACGGCAGGGCTGACGGCAGCCATCTCGAGGAGGTCATCTTCCCGAGCGAGAACCCCAACGGCATCGGCCTTTCGCCCGACGGCAAGCGGCTGTATGCCGCAGAGACCTACACCTGTCGGCTGATGGCGTTCGATATCACCGCACCGGGCAAGGTCGACCAGACGGCGGGCCTCGGCGGCGCGGGAATCCCCTTGTACCGCCCGGCGGGATACAAGTTTTTCGATTCGCTCGGGGTCGAGGAATGCGGCAACATCTGTGTCGCGACGATCGGCGAGGGTGGCATATCGGTCATCTCGCCCACGGGCGAACTCGTCGCGTTCGTCCCCACCCCCGATCCGTTCACCACCAACATCTGCTGGGGCGGCGCGGACCGCCGCACTGCGTACATCACACTGTCGGGTACCGGGCAGCTCGTCCGGATGGACTGGCCGCGCCCCGGGCTCGCACTGGCCTATTGAAATGCGTCCCGCTAGGGCAAGCCGATGATAAGACATGGCGAAAAGCACCTCGTCCAGCGGATTGGCTGGCTCCGCGCGGCGGTCCTCGGGGCGAACGACGGGATCCTCTCGACCGCGAGCCTGATCGTCGGCGTGGCGGCGGCGGCACGTGCGCCGTCGGAGATCGTGCTGACCGGCGTTGCCGGATTGGTCGCGGGCGCGATGTCGATGGCGGCGGGAGAATATGTCTCGGTCAGTTCGCAGGCCGACACCGAAGCCGCTGACCGCGCTCGCGAGGCCGCCGAACTCGAGGAGGACCCCAAGGCCGAGACGCATGAGCTCGCCGCGATCTATCGGCACCGTGGGCTCGACGCCACGCTCGCGCTGCAGGTCGCGCAGCAGTTGATGACCCATGACGCGCTCGGCGCGCACATGCGCGACGAACTCGGCATCCACGAGGTGATGGAAGCGCGCCCGGTCCAGGCCGCGCTTGCGTCGGCGGCCAGCTTTGCGGCGGGGGCGATCTTCCCGGTGCTGATGGCGTTCCTGTTCCGCGGCACCGCGCTGATCGAAGCCGTGGTCGTGGCGACGCTCGTGCTGCTCGCCGCGTTGGGCGCGGCCGGCGCGAAGATCGGCGGCGCGTCGATCCTTCGCGGTGCAGTTCGCGTGCTGTTCTGGGGCGCGCTGGCGATGGCGGTGACCGCGGGGATCGGGCACCTCGTCGGCACGCAGGTCTGAGCGTGGCGGCGGCTTGACCGGCCGCCCTCCCCCGCCCTAATCGGGCGGCAACATCCGAAAGGACCAGCTTATGCGTAAGATCTACCCCGATGCCGCCGCCGCGCTCGAAGGCGTGCTTTTCGACGGGATGACGATCTGCGCGGGCGGGTTCGGGCTGGCGGGCGTGCCCGAACGGTTGATCGCCGCGATCCTCGCCGCGGGCACCAGGGACCTGACGATCGCGAGCAACAACGCCGGGATCGACGGCGAAGGCCTTGGCAAGCTTCTGCGCAGCCGTCAGATCAAGAAGATGATCTCGAGCTATGTCGGCGAAAACAAGGAATTTGAACGCCAGTATCTGTCGGGCGAGCTCGAGGTCGAATTCTGCCCGCAAGGTACGCTTGCGGAACGCTGCCGCGCGGGCGGCGCGGGAATTCCTGGCTTCTATACCAAGACCGGGGTCGGCACGCTGGTCGCCGAGGGCAAGGAAGTGAAGACCTTCGACGGCGAGGAGTTCATTCTCGAACGCGGCATCCGCGCCAATCTTGCGATCATCAAGGGCTGGAAGGCGGACGAGAGCGGCAACCTCATCTTCCGCAAGACCGCGCGCAATTTCAACCAGCCGATGGCGACTGCGGGGAAGGTCTGCGTTGCCGAAGTCGAGGAGATCGTCCCGGTCGGTTCGCTCGATCCCGATTGCATTCATTTGCCGGGGATTTACGTTCAGCGGCTGATCCTCGGCGCGCCGTACGACAAGAAGATCGAGTTCCGCACGGTCCGCGAGGCGGCGTGACCGGTGTAAGCAGCGTTAGCTCCTCCCCTTCAGGGGAGGGGTTGGGGTGGGGGAGTTCAGCAGAACCAGACTCTCTGCGAGGCACTGCCCCACCCCCAACCCCTCCCCTAAAGGGGAGGGGCTTTCTACTATTCGCACTGGCACTCTCTGCTTGTGCGACGCAGGCGCGACCGCTCGCCAGCACCCCCGCCGTCCCGCCCGGGATGCAATATCTGTACGGCTCGGGCGAAGCGGCGGCGCAGGCGCTCCAGACCTGGCAGCAACTGACCGGCTACGTCGCACAAAAGGTCGCTGCGTCACCGGCTGATTCGGTAATCCTAGCGCCCGGCGCGTCGCTCGCCGCGCCACGCTGGGTACCGTGCGGCATGAAACCAAAGGCCGTCGTGTTCGACGTGGACGAAACCGTCCTGCTCAACCTGGGGTTCGAGGCGAACGACGCCGCCCACCCCGCACCCTACGACCAGACGCTGTGGAACGCCTGGGAGCGCGGTGATCTCGACAAGGTCGCGCCGCAGCCCGGCGCGGTCGCAGCGATGAACGAACTGCGCCGGATCGGCGTGACGGTCATCTTCAATACCAACCGTTCGGTCGCCAATGCCGACATCACCCGGGCCACCATCGAAGGGGTAGGCCTTGGCCCGGCAGTCCACGGCGAAACGCTGTACCTCTCTGGCGACGACGCAATGGGTAGCCGCAAGGACGGACGCCGCGCGATTATCGCGGCGAAGTTCTGCGTAATCGCGATGGGTGGCGACCAGCTCGGCGATTTCAGCGACCTGTTCAACGCCGGGCTAGCCCCCGCCCCCCGGCGCGCGACGGTGCTGACCGCGCCGATCGCCGCGCAGTTCGGCGCAGGCTGGTTCGTGCTGCCAAACCCCGTGTATGGCTCCGCACTTAAGGGCGGGCTCGACGACATTTTCCCGAAAGACAAACGCTGGGCACCGCCCGCAGGAGACAAGTGATGGTCTGGACTCGCGATCAAATGGCAGCCCGTGCCGCGCGCGAATTGCAGGACGGCTTCTACGTGAATCTCGGAATCGGCATCCCGACGCTCGTCGCCAACCACATTCCGGCGGGGGTCGAGGTAACGCTCCAGTCCGAGAACGGCATGCTCGGGATCGGCCCGTTCCCGCTCGCGGGCGAGGAGGACGCGGACCTCATCAACGCGGGCAAGCAGACGATCAGCGAACTGCCGCAATCCTCCTACTTCAGCTCGTCCGACAGTTTCGCGATGATCCGCGGCGGGCATATCGACCTGACCGTGCTCGGCGCGATGGAGGTCGCCGAGAATGGCGACATCGCCAACTGGATGATACCGGGCAAGATGATCAAGGGCATGGGCGGCGCGATGGATCTCGTCGCGGGCGTCAAGAAGATCATCGTCGTGATGGAGCATACCTCCAAGAACGGCGACCCCAAGTTCATTCCCGCTTGCACGCTACCGCTGACCGGCAAGAACGTCGTCGACATGATCGTCACCGATCTCGCGGTATTCCAGCGCCCCGATCACCAGTCGCCGTTCAAGTTGGTGGAAATGGCCCCCGGCGTGACCACGGATGAGATCGCCGCCAAGACCACGGCGCAGTATGTAGGGTGAGGCGCTGGCTGCTCGGGACCGCGCTGGCGTTTGGGCTACTGGTTACGCTGATCGCAGTGTTCGTCTCCCCACCCGGTATCCTGAGCCTGCTCGACGCGCTCGCAGGCGGCGGGATCGGCGTCGAACGGCCAGGTAATGCGATAGCCTTCGGGAACCACGGCCAGACGCTCGATGTGTGGCGACCGGCCGACCCCGGTGACGCCAAACGCCCGGTCGTTATCTTCTGGTACGGCGGCGGCTGGGTAAAGGGCGATCGCGCGGCCTACGCCTTCGCCGCGCGCGCCTTCGCCAAGGCGGGGTTCGTCGTGGTCGTTCCCGACTATCGAAAAGTCCCGGCGATCCGCTTTCCCGCGATGCTGGAGGATGGCGCACAGGCGGTTCGCTGGACGCGCGATCATGTCGCAACGTTCGGCGGCGATCCCGCGCGGATCGCGTTGTCGGGGCATTCGGCGGGCGCCTATACGGTCGCCATGCTCGCGCTCGACGAGCGGTGGTTGCGGAGCGAAGGTGTCGATCCGCGGATCGTCCGCGCGGCTGTCCCGTTGTGCGGACCCTATGATTTCTACCCCTGGACTTCGAGTCGGGCGGTTGAGGCGTTCAAGGGCGTCGCCGAGCCTCGGATGACGCAGCCGATCACTTTCGCACGCGGCGATGCACCGCCGATGTTGCTGATAACCGGGACCGCGGACACGACCGTCCGTCCGCGCAACGCGCTCCGCCTCGCCGCCGCACTCCGGGCGCACGGTGCATCGGTTTCGGTAAAAAATTATCCGGGCCAGACACATGAAGCAATCGTCATGGCGCTTTCCCGCCCCTTCCGCGCACGATCCAGCGTATTGGCCGACAGCGTTGCGTTCCTCGACACGGTATTAGCGCAAAACTGACCCTACCATCCCCGGCACACTCGCGCTTTCCGCTGTTTTCTGCTAGATCGAACGGTAGAGTGCTTAGGCGCGATGTGGCCGGGGGGCTTCATGATCTGGCTTAGACGAACGGCGGTTGCGCTGGTCGGAACGATCGTGCTTGCGGTCGCTCTTCTGTACGGCGGGTCGGAATGGGTGCTGCGGCAAACCCACGCTACTCTGATCGAACCGATCGTTGCAGACCGGTCGCCCGCGGGATTGGCGGAGGGCGGTCGGCTGGCGCGGATCGTTGGCTGCCGCGGCTGCCATTCGCCGGATGGAACGGGTCGCGTGCTTGCAGAGGATTTCTTGATCGGCCGGATCGCCGCGCCTGCAATTGCGCCGCGTGCGGCGAACTATTCCGATGCAGAACTGGTGCGGCTTATCCGTCACGGCGTCAAACGCGATGGCACCGCGCTGCATGTCATGCCGACACAGGCGCTGACGCATCTTTCCGATGACGACGTTGCGCGGATCATCGGGTGGGTCCGGACGCTTCGACCAGGGTCGCACGATATCCCCGGAACCATCTCATATGGTCCGCTTGGCCGTTTCCTGATCCTGACCGGTGCCCTCGACAGCAAGGTCAGGCCGAACGACCTCGCCCCTACCCTGCGACCGTCCCAGACCGGCAAATACTTCGCCCATATATCTTGTCTTGCCTGTCACGATCTGCACGAGGCCAAACCCGAGGAAGGCGCCCCGGAGACGATCATTCCCCCGCTTGCAATAGTCGGCGCAGCCTACGACCCCAAGGCGTTTCACACGTTGCTGCGGACAGGCGTCGGAATGACGCCGCGCGATTTGGGACTGATGAGCCGCGTCGCCAAAGGTGACCTCACAATGCTGACTGACGACGAGATAACGGCGATCCAAGCGTATCTGGTCCGCGAGCAGAAACGGCCCGCCGCGCAATAAAGCGACGTTTGGAATTGCCTTTGCGCAGTTTTCCGCTAGAGCGCCGCGGATGGCAAGCCGACCTCTCACACTGTACGAAAAGATCTGGGCCGACCACGTCGTCGAACGTCGGGACGATGGCACCTGCTTGATCTACATCGACCGCCACCTTGTTCACGAAGTGACCAGCCCGCAAGCTTTCGCTGGGTTGCGTGCCAACGGGCGTACTGTTCGCCGCCCTGATCTCACGCTCGCGGTCCCCGATCACAACCTGCCCACCACCGCACGGCGCGATGCGCACGGCGTCCGCCTGCCGATCACTGATCCGGAAAGTGCGGCGCAGCTCGACGCGCTCGAGCGCAACACACGCGAGTTCGGGATCGATTATATCGACGCGATCGCCGCGGCCCAGGGGATCGTTCATGTCGTCGGACCTGAGCAGGGCTTCACCCTCCCCGGCACGACTTTGGTCTGCGGCGACAGCCACACCTCTGCGCATGGCGCGCTGGGGGCGCTCGCGTTCGGGATCGGGACGAGCGAGGTCGAGCATGTGCTCGCAACCCAAACGCTGCTGCTCGGCCATTCCAAGACGATGGAAATCCGGGTCGACGGGACGCTGGGCTTCGGGATCACGCCAAAGGACGTGATCCTCGCGATCATCGGCAAGATCGGTGCGGCGGGCGGGACCGGGCACGTCCTCGAATATACCGGCTCGATCATTCGCGGCATGTCGATCGAGGGTCGCCTGACGGTTGCCAACATGTCGATCGAGGGTGGCGCACGCGCCGGGCTCGTCGCGCCCGACGAAACGACTTACGCCTATCTGAAGGGCAAGCCGATGGCACCCCAAGGCGACGCCTGGGACAAGGCAGTCGCGTATTGGCGGACGCTGCCGAGCGACCCGGGCGCGCGCTACGACCGGGTGGTAACGCTTGACGCGACCGACATCGCACCGCTGCTGACCTGGGGCACCAGCCCCGAGGATGTCGTCGCGATTACCGGGCACGTTCCCGACCCCGACAGCTTCGCTGACCCCGCCAAGCGCGACGCCGCGCGGAAATCGCTCGATTACATGGGGCTTACCGCCGGGACCGCGATGCAGGACGTCGGGATCGACTATGTCTTTATCGGAAGCTGCACCAACAGCCGGATTGAGGACCTGCGCGCCGCCGCGTCGGTCGCCAACGGCCGGCGGGTTGCCGATGGCGTCCATGCGCTGGTCGTGCCGGGCTCTGGACTGGTCAAGCGGCAGGCCGAGGCGGAAGGGCTCGACCGCATCTTCGTCGCCGCCGGGTTCGACTGGCGCGAGCCGGGGTGCTCGATGTGCCTGGCGATGAACCCCGATAAAGTACCGCCCGGTCGCCGTTGTGCTTCCACATCGAATCGGAATTTTGTAGGACGCCAAGGCCCGGGTGCGCGCACGCATCTGGTCTCGCCCGCAATGGCGGCGGCTGCTGCCGTCACCGGGCGCCTGAGTGACGTGCGCGACCTCGTAACACTGTCCGGGGGGGACGATCGATGAAGCGTGTTCTGGTTCTGCTTGTAATGGGAACCCTGTTGAGCGGGATCGCGGCCTATGCCGCGACCGCGCGTACCACCGCAAACGACGCGATTGCCGCCAAACCGCGCTGATCAGCATGAACTGGACCCCATGATGCAGCCTGTCAGCCAAGTTTCCGGCATCGCATACCCCTGGGGCCAGAAGAACGTCGATACCGACGTCATCATCCCCGCGCACTGGCTCAAGACGGTAACGCGAGATGGCCTTGGCAAGGGCGCGTTCGAGACGGTCCGCGCCAAGCCCGGCAACATCTTCGACGATCCGCGCTACACCGGCGCGCCGATCCTGATCGCGGGCGACAATTTCGGCTGCGGGTCGAGCCGCGAACATGCCGCCTGGGCACTTGCCGACATGGGGATCACCGCGGTGATCGCGCCCAGCTTCTCCGACATTTTCTCGGGTAACGCATTCAAGAACGGGATCGTCACCGTCGTCCTGCCACAGGAGCAGATCGACCGTTTGCTCGAGGTCGCGCAGGACCAGCCGGTCACGGTCGATCTTGAGACGATGACCGTCACCACCCCGTTCCAGGATCGCTTCGCGTTCGAGCTCGATGCCTTCCGTCGCCAGTGTTTGATGGAAGGGCTGGACGAGATCGGCCTGACACTGGCAAGAGATACCGCGATTTCGAAATACGAAGCCGGGGTAAGCGAACACCGGCCGTGGATGAGCGGAGAACGGGCGGATGCGAGCACTCTTGTCGAAAGCGCCGGGCGGACCTGAAACCCTAACCCTCGATACGCTACCCGATCCGGTGGCTGCACCGGGCCAAGTCGTCGTCACGGTGAAGGCTTGCTCGATCAATTATCCCGACGTCCTGATCATCGAGGACAGATACCAGTTCAAGCCGCCGCGCCCGTTCGCCCCGGGGAGCGAGATCTCGGGCGTCGTCGAGAGCGTCGGAGACGGGGTCACCGACTGGAAGCCCGGCGACCGCGTGATCGCGACGACCGGATCGGGCGGGCTGGTCGAGAAGATCGCCCTCCCCGCGACCAGCCTGTTCTCGCTGCCCGAAGGCCGCAGCTTTGCTGAGGGCGCGTCGTTGCTGCTGACATACGGTACGACGATCCATGCGCTGCTTGACCGCGGGCATCTCGTCGAGGGGCAATCGTTGCTAGTGCTCGGTGCGGCAGGCGGCGTCGGGCTCGCGGCGATCGAACTGGGCAAGGCGTTCGGCGTGCGCGTCGTCGCTGCGGTATCGTCCGAGGAAAAGGCGCAGGCCGCGCGCGATGCCGGGGCCGACCATACGATCGTCTACGCCCGCGCACCCTTCGACAAGGACCAGTCCAAGGCGCTCGCCGAACAATTCAAGGCAGCCGGCGGCAAGAACGGCTATGACGTGATCTACGATCCGGTCGGCGGCGATTATGCCGAGCCCGCGCTGCGGTCGATCGGCTGGGAGGGGCGCTATCTCGTCGTCGGCTTCCCCGCTGGTATCCCCCGGCTCCCGCTCAACCTGACGTTGCTCAAGAGCTGCGACGTGTGCGGTGTGTTCTGGGGCGCATTCGCGGCGCGCGACCCGGAAGCGAACCGCGCGCATATCGATCGCCTGTTCCGCTTGTGGAAGGACGGCAAGATCAGCCCGCGCGTGACCGAAACGTTCGCGTTCGAGGATGGCGGCAAGGCGATCGCCAAGATGGCGGCGCGCGGCGCGATCGGAAAGCTGGTGGTGACCGTCGCTGACTGAGCTTTGGTGATTGCTGGACAATGCACATCACCCTCCGCCTCAAGCCGGGGTAATGCGGTCAATCAGGCACGCGCCACTATCACCTGCGGCGTATATCCAAACCGGACATACGCCGCGAACCCCAGCATTGCTGCCGCCATGACACCGACCCACAGTGGTCCGATCGTCTCCCACAGCAGATAGACGTTCAACCCCGCAATCACGCTGCAGATCGAGAAACCAAGGAGTTTTACCCAGAGCGGGTTCGCATACTCGCCCATCCGCGCCCGACTGCTCGTGACCATCATCAGCGGAAAGATCGCAAACGGGAGCTGCATCGACAGCACGACCTGGCTGACCACCAGCAGCTCCACCGTGTCCTTCCCCCCGCTCGCCAAAATGACGATGAGCGCCGGAATGATCGCAAGCCCACGTGTAACCATTCGTCGCAGCCACGGTCGCACGCGGATCCGCAGGAACCCTTCCATGACGATCTGCCCGGCCAGCGTTCCCGTGATCGTGCTGGACTGCCCCGAAGCGAGTAGCGCAAGCGCAAAGGCCGTGGCCGCTACGCCGCCCAAGGCTGGACGGAGCAACTGGTGGGCGTCTTGAAGCTCTGTCACGACCATGCCGTTGCGCCAGAATACCGCCGCGGCGAGCACAAGGATTGCCGCATTGACGAAGAACGCCATGCCGAGCGCGACGACGGTATCGATCGTGTTGAAGGTAAGCGCCGCCTTGATGTCGCGCCGGCCGCTGCCGAACGCCCTGGTCTGCACGATCGAGGAGTGAAGATAGAGATTGTGCGGCATTACGGTCGCCCCGAGTATGCCGAGTGCGATCAACAGGGCTGCGGTATTGGGAATAGCGAGCGTCACCGCCCCAAGCGCGACTGCGCTCCAGTCGGGCTTGGCGAGGAATATTGTATAGGCAAAGCACAGGCCGATCGTCGCGACCAGCGCGATCACCACGGCCTCGATCTTCCGAAACCCTCGGTTGATCAGCAGCAACAACAACAATACGTCAAGCCCTGTGATGACCACGCCCCACACCAATGGCAGGCCAAGCAACAGGTTGAGCGCAACCGCCGACCCTACGACTTCGGCAAGATCGCACGCGATGATCGCGATCTCGCACAGCAGCCACAATGCGACCGATACAGGTTTCGAATAATAGTCCCGGCACGATTGTGCGAGGTCGCGCCCGGTGACGATGCCAAGCCTCGCGCACAGCACCTGCAGGAAGATCGCCATCAGGTTTGACGCCAGGATGACCCACAGCAGCGTATAGCCGAACTGGCTTCCTCCCGCGAGATCGGTTCCCCAATTGCCCGGGTCCATGTAGCCGACCGAGACGAGGAACCCGGGCCCGGCAAACCCGAGCCACTGCCGCCAGTTCGAGCGCTTCGGATCTCCGCTCTCCCAGACTTTTACGCTGCGATGCGCCTCCGGTAGCGACCGCAAGAAGTCCGGAGACCCGGTCGGAACGGTCGTCCGCTCGAACAGCGCGCGCTTTTTGTTTGACGAAGCCATGAAGGTGATGCCCTACCCGAAGTCCCGCGATTCTTCGACGCGGATTTCGGAGTCGAACGGTTGCGACAGCGATGCGTTGCACCATCCTCCCGCTGCCCCTATCTCCGGGGCATCCTTCTTTACCGTTACCCGGGGACAAACGGCACATGACCAGCTTCGACGATCGCGAGCGCGCCTTCGAAATTAAATATGCGCGCGACGAGGAAATGGCGTTCCGCATCGTCGCCCGTCGCAACCGCTTGCTCGGCCACTGGGCCGCGACCGAGATGCGGCTGACGAAGGAAGAAGCGGACGCCTATGCAACCGCAGTCGTTCAGGCCGATTTCGAGGAAGCCGGGGACGAGGATGTGATTCGCAAGCTGGTGAGCGACCTTACCGCGGCCAATGTCGCAATCGACGAGGCGACAATCCGCCGCACGATCGAGGAAAAGACGGTAGAGGCGCGCCGCCAGTTGATGGGCACCGAATAATGCCCATGTCTGCAACTGAGATCGAGGCGTTGATCGTTGCGGGTATCCCCGACGCTCATGTCGAGATGACCGATCTGGCGGGGGACGGCGACCATTGGGCCGCGCGTGTCACCGCAGAAAGTTTCCGCGGACAACCGCGGTTGAAGCAACAGCGCGCCGTTTATGCCGCGCTGGGCGACCGGATGGGCGGCGTACTCCACGCGCTGCAGCTCACCACCGCCGTCCCTGTTCAGGAGTGATGATTATGACCGACGAATCCCAGACCCGTATCGCCGACCTCGTCGGCAAAGCCGATGTCGTCCTGTTCATGAAGGGCAGCCCGCTGTTCCCGCAGTGCGGCTTTTCCAGCCGTGCGATCGCGATCCTCAACCACATCGGCGTCGAGTTCGACAGCGTCGACGTGTTGCAGGATCAGGGCATCCGTCAGGGCATCAAGACCTTCTCGGACTGGCCGACGATCCCGCAGCTGTATGTAAAGGGCGAATTCGTCGGCGGCTCGGACATCATGATGGAAATGTACGAAAGCGGCGAGC
>CAZNQA010000053.1:21983-24527 GCA_964575105.1 uncultured Stakelama sp. | reverse complement strand
TTCTACCAGCTCGATTTCGAGATGAGCTTCGTCACGCAGGACGACGTGTTCGCGGCGATCGAGCCGGTGCTTCACGGCGTGTTCGAGCAGTTCGCCGACTGGCAGGGCAAGGGGCGCACCGTCTCGCCGCTGCCGTTCAAGCGGATCCCCTACCGCGAATCGATGCTCAAATACGGCAACGACAAGCCCGACCTGCGCAACCCGATCGTCATCACCGATGTGTCCGAGCATTTCCGCGGCTCGGGCTTCGGGCGGTTCTCGTCGATGGTCGAAGGCGGCGACGTCGTCCGCGCGCTGGCGGCCCCCAACACGCATGAGAAGTCGCGGAAATTCTTCGACGAGATGAACAGCTGGGCACAGAGCGAAGGCTTCCCGGGGCTCGGCTATGCGACGCAGAAGGACGGCGTGTTCGGCGGGCCGATTGCCAACAACCACGGTCAGGACGGCATGAAGGCGATCGCCGAGGCGCTCGGTCTGGGCCCGAACGACGGCATTTTCTTCTCCGCGGGCAAGGAAGCGTCGGCCGCCAAGCTCGCCGGCCTCGCGCGGACGCGGGTTGCCGACCAGCTCGGGCTGATCGACGACAAAAAGTTCGAATTCTGCTGGATCGTCGATTTCCCGATGTTCGAATATGACGAGGACGCGAAGAAGGTCGACTTCAGCCACAATCCCTTCTCGATGCCGCAGGGCGAGATGGAGGCGCTCGAGACGATGGACCCGCTCGACATCCTCGCGTTCCAGTATGACATCGTCTGCAATGGGATCGAGCTGTCGTCGGGCGCGATCCGGAACCACAAGCCCGAGATCATGTACAAGGCGTTCGAGATCGCCGGTTACACGCAGGACGACGTCGACACGAACTTCGCGGGCATGATCAACGCGTTCAAGTGCGGCGCACCGCCGCACGGCGGCTCCGCGCCGGGGGTCGACCGGATCGTGATGCTGCTCGCGGACGAGCCCAACATCCGCGAGGTCATCACCTTCCCGATGACGCAGAAGGCCGAGGACCTGATGATGGGCGCGCCCAACTTTGCGACGCCCAAGCAGCTCAAGGAACTCAACCTCAAGGTCGTCGGCGACGGCGCAAAGGCCGCCGAAGCCGCGAGTTGAGGCCGGTCGGCGGGATCGAATCAGGGCATCGGCGAGTATAGGAAGGCGGCACGATTGCCGCCTTCCTATCGACGAGACCGATCTGATGACGCTGCACCTTTCGGATTACGAAGCCGGCAAGAAATATGACGGTGACTATGCCGACGACCTGAGCACGCTGCAGGAGCGGCTCGCGCATATCCAGGTCGCGCATATCGTCCAGCGCAAGCGCGCGATCGTGATGTTCGAGGGGTGGGATGCCGCGGGCAAGGGCGGGATCATCAAGCGGCTGTGCGCCGAATGGGATCCGCGCAACTTCGAGGTCTTTCCGATCAAGGCCCCGACGCAGGACGAGCAGGACCATCACTTCCTGTGGCGCTTCTGGAACAAGCTTCCCGCCTGCGGCAACATCGCCGTGTTCGACCGGAGCTGGTACGGGCGCGTGCTCGTCGAACGGGTCGAAGGCTATGCCACCAAGGCCGAGTGGAAACAGGGTTTCGACGAGATCAACGCGTTCGAGAAGCAGCAGGCGCAGTCGGGGACGACGATCGTCAAACTGTTCGTCCATGTAACCCAGGAGGAACAGGACGAGCGCCTTGCCGACCGCCTCAATTCACCGTGGAAACGGTGGAAGACCGGGATCGACGATTATCGCAATCGCGACAAGCGCGACGAGTATCTCGCGGCGATGCACGACATGTTCAAGCATACCGACACAAAAATAGCGCCGTGGACGATCATCGACGGCAACGACAAGAAGGCGGGGCGAATCGCGGCGCTCAAGGCGATCGCCAAGGTGCTCGAGGCCAATGTCGACATGACGCCGCCGGCACTCGACCCGGAGATCGAGAAAGTGGCGCGCAAGGCGTTGGGGATTTAGCGGAGGTTTCGAGCGGGAGGGTGGCCTGCTCGGAATTCCCTCGTTTGCCTTCCCCGGCGAAGGCCGGGGCCAGTAGCGCGGACGGATGGTTTCAGGCGAACCGCGCGATCAACTTCCGTGCCGCTACTGGGCCCCGGCCTTCGCCGGGGAAGCGCACGAGGAGAAGGAGGGCGCCTTGCCTCAGGCCGGACGTGTCGGTTGCTCGCTCAAATCCACAGCAGAACGATCGGCACCACCGTCCCCAGCGCCAGCAAACTCAACGAGATCCGCCGCGAACCCCTGATCGAAAGGGCAATCATCACGCCAAGCACGGTCGACACCGCGAGGGCGATCGAGAGCAGCACGACGAAGATCTTCAGCGGCAGCGGCGACGGGCGCTTCGCGTCCCTTGCCTGACGTCCTTCCGGTTTCTCGCCGGAGACCGCCGGTCGAGCCGCTTTCGGCTGTTCCGGGCGAGGGGGGCGTGGCGGTCCCTGGTCCTTGTGGACACTGGCGAGCCACACGATCCAGTTTGGCGGCGGGCCACCATAACCCCTGGTTTCCTGCAACCGAAACGTCTGCAACGCGCCGCTGAC
>CAZNQA010000053.1:0-21883 GCA_964575105.1 uncultured Stakelama sp. | reverse complement strand
GCTTCCGCCTGCTGGACGAACGGGAAGGTCCGCAAGTTGGCGATACTGACCCGCACCGTTTCCAATTCGAGCGCGCGCACCGCCTCGGGGCCGGTCCCGTGCTCGGCGACGATCCGCTCGCGCGCTTCCCCGAGGATATCGATCCAGTGCGCGATGAAACCGCCTTCGCCCGGTGCCTTGCCGTCGAACGCCTCGGTCAGCGCGGCGCTGACGCCGCCGCACGAGCCGTGGCCCATCACGACGATTTCCGCGACCTTGAGCTGCGTCACCGCGAATTCGAGCGCCGCCGAGACACCGTGGCGAGACCCGTCGGGCTCGAACGGCGGGACGAGATTGGCGACGTTGCGGACGACGAAGATCTCCCCCGGCGAGGTATCGAAGATCTGTGCGGGATCGACCCGGCTGTCGGAGCAGGCGATGACCATCACCTGCGGACTTTGCCCCTTGGACAGTTCGGACCAGCGGTCGCGCTGTCGCGTCCAGTCGGAGTCGCGGAAGCGGTGATACCCGCCGACGAGTTCGGAAAAATCAGCCATGCGGGCTTTTTATCGCAGGCATGCAGGGGGTGGCAAGGCCCGGCTGCAATCGCTATCTGCCACCCATGAACGAGAACTCCCCGCTCGCACCCCAGTTGCTCACAGAGTCGCCGGTTCGCCCGGCACGCGAACGCAAGCCCGACTGGATCCGCGTCAAGGCCCCCGGCGGCACGGCCTTTGCCGAGACCAAGGCGCTGATGCGTCGCCTCAACCTCGCCACGGTGTGCGAGGAAGCGGCGTGCCCGAACATCGGCGAATGCTGGACCAAGAAACACGCCACGGTGATGATCCTCGGCGACACCTGCACGCGGGCGTGCGCCTTCTGCAACGTCAAGACCGGCATGCCACGTGCGGTCGACGCGCTCGAGCCGCAGCATACCGCGGATGCCGCCGCCGAGCTTGGCCTCGAGCATATCGTCATCACCTCGGTCGATCGCGATGATCTTCCGGACGGTGGGGCGTCGCAATTCGTCAAGGTGATCGAGGCGTTGCGCCGCACCACGCCGAACACCACGATCGAGATCCTCACCCCCGATTTTCGCAACAAGACGCAGGCAGCGGTCGAGTCGATCGTGGCCGCGCGGCCCGACGTGTACAATCACAACCTCGAGACGGTCCCGCGGCTGTATCCGACGATCCGCCCGGGCGCGCGCTATTATGCGTCGCTGCGGCTGCTCGAATCGGTCAAGCGGCACGACCCGTCGATCTTCACCAAGTCGGGCGTAATGCTCGGGCTCGGCGAGGAGCGGCTCGAGGTCCATCAGGTGATGGACGACATGCGCTCGGCAGACATCGATTTCCTGACGATGGGGCAATATCTCCAGCCGACCCCGCGCCACACCAAGGTGATGGACTTCGTCAAGCCGCAGACCTTCGACGCGTTCGCAGCGATTGCGCGCGCCAAGGGGTTCCTGCTCGTCGCAAGTTCGCCGCTGACGCGGTCGAGCTATCACGCCGGAGATGACTTTGCCCGCCTGCGCGCTGCGCGGGAGCTGAAGCTGGCGCGCGCCTGAGATGCCCCGCCATTCCGAAACGCGGCACCTGCCGTATACGCCCGAGCAGATGTTCGACATGGTCGCGGACGTCGGTCGCTATGCCGAGTTCCTCCCGTGGGTCTCGCAGATCCGCGTCCGGTCGCGCAGCGAAACGCAGCTGGTCGCGGACATGATCGTCGGGTTCAAGGGCCTGCGCGAGACGTTTACCTCGAAGGTCGAGATGGAACGCCCCGGGCATATCCATGTCGATTATCTCGACGGGCCGTTGAAGTATCTCCGCAACGACTGGGTGTTTCGCCCCGAACCGACCGGATGCGCGGTCGATTTCACGGTCGACTTCGCGTTCAAGAACCGCGTGTTCGAGATGCTCGCGGGGCAGGTGTTCGGTACCGCGTTGCGCAAGATGATCGGCGCGTTCGAGGATCGCGCGAAGGTGCTTTACGGCGCCTCGTCGCCCTCGCTCGGCGGGAGCAGCAGCTCGAGCGCGCACAGCGCGGCCTGAAGCCGGACGCCACCACGGCCCAGATTGCCGAAATCCTTGCGGTCGGCGACGACGTTGCCGGGATCGGCCCCGCGTTCGGCCCGCGCAAACACGACCGTGCCGACCGGCTTCTTCTCCGATCCGCCACCGGGGCCGGCGACGCCGGTGATCGCGACCGCGATATCCGCGCCGCTTGCCTCGAGCGCGCCCTGTGCCATGCTCCATGCGGTCGCGACCGAAACCGCGCCGAACGTCTCGATCACGTCCGCGCTGACGCGCAGCATCGAGAGCTTGGCGTCGTTGGAATAGGTGACGAAACCGCACTCGAACATTTCGGACGATCCCGGGATCTCGGTCAGCGCCGCCGCGACGAGTCCGCCGGTGCAGCTCTCCGCCAGCGCGACGCGACGGCCGACCGCAAGGTTTGCCTCGACCACCTTGCGCGCGGCCTCGACGAGTTCGGTAGGAAGGATCGTGTCCATCGTCATTTCGCCGTTTCAAAACAGACGGGCAGGTCGATCTTATCGCCCCTGCGCGCCTTGGCCTGGATCGTGAGCAGCAGAATCTGTGCCGCCACGTCCGCCGTATTGCGCGGCGGTAGCGGGGCGAGCGCAGTGTAGATCCGTTCGATCGACGCGCAATCGCGGACATTGATAGTTTTGGTCACCTGCGCGACCAGAAGCGTGGTCAGGAAGGGTCGGAGCAGGTCCGAATCGAGCATTCCGCCTCCCTCGACTCCGCCGATCTTGCCGATCACGCGCTTGGCCTGTGGCCAGACCCGGTCGGCCTCGGTGCGGTAGCGCGACAGCAGCGCGCCGTTGGTCTGGCGAATCGCGGCGGTCGCCGGGAGCACCCGCGCGCAGACCTGCCCCGCCGCGCCAATCGCCTCGGGAAGGACGACCTGTGCGAGATCGGTCACCTCGGAGGTGGTCAGGCAGGCACCGGGCTGCGCCTGTGCCGCGCTGCTCGCGGTGGCGGCGAGCGCCAGCCATGTCGCGACGATCGCACGCATCCTCATGCCGCCCGGTCCTCCGGGACGCGCACCGTTGCCGCGGCCTGTGCGGCAATGCCTTCGCCACGCCCGGTGAAGCCGAGACGCTCGGTGGTGGTCGCCTTGATGCTGACCTGACCGGGCTTGAGCCGCAGCAGGTCCGCGATCCGGTCGCGCATTGCGGTGCGATGCGGGCCGACCTTGGGTTCCTCGCAGATCAGCGTCAGGTCGATGAAGTCGATGATCCCGCCCTGGTCGGTGATCAGGCTCGCGGCATGCTGTAGGAATTGCGCCGAGTCCGCACCGCGCCACTGCGGGTCGCTTGGCGGGAAGTGGGTGCCGATGTCGCCCGCGGCGATCGTACCAAGCAGCGCATCGGTGATCGCGTGGAGCGCGACGTCCGCGTCGCTATGCCCCGACAGGCCCTTGTCGTGCGGGATCAGCACACCGCCGAGCCACAGTTCCTCGCCGACCTCGAGCCGGTGGACGTCGAAGCCGGTCGCCATGCGGGTGCGCAGCGTGGTCTCGAGCCGCGCTTCGGCGGCGGCGAAATCGGCGGGGTGGGTGATTTTCTCGAGCATGGGATCTCCTTGGACCAAGGCGACGGTGCCACCCGCGAGGCGGACCATCTGGGCATCGTCGGTGGGTTCGTCGCCGCGCCAGCCGCGATGCGCGGCGAGCACGACGGGATAGCGGAACGCCTGTGGGGTCTGGATGCGGTGCAACCCGTCGCGCGCGACCGTGCCCCCGAGCAGCGTCCCGCTGAGCGCGGTATCGCGCGCGAGCGTGTCGGCGACGGGGAGCGCGGGGACTGCGCCGTCGCGGGTGTCGAGCGCGGCGATCAGCGCGTCGATGACGGTTGCGCTCAAGAACGGGCGCGCCGCGTCGTGGATCAGGACGTGGGCGGTCTGGTTGCCCAGCGCCTCGAGCCCCGCCAGCACCGAGCGCCGTCGTGTGGAACCGCCGATGACGAACTCGACGTCGCCAAGTGCTTCTTTGAAGGCCGCTTCCTGCCCAGCGCCGATCACCACGATCACGCGATCGATCGCGGGATGCCGCACCAGCGCTTCGTAACTGTGCGCCAGGATCGCGCGCCCGCCGAGCGGCATATATTGCTTGGGGACCGCATTTCCCGAGCGTGCGCCGGTCCCGGCGGCGACGATGATGGCGGCGTTTGTGGTCGATGACATGCCGCGCGCCTAGCCCATGCCGCGCCGTCCCGCCAGCCTTGCCGCGCCGCGCCGTCCCGGCTATAGACTGCCCGTTTTTAAGGCACATGCCTTCCCCCCGAAAGATCAGGCTCCCGTGACCCCGCGCACGCTTTCCCCCTTGCAGATCGGCCCCGTGACGATCGCTTCCCCGGTCATCCTCGCGCCGATGACCGGCGTGACCGACATGCCGTTCCGCACATTGGTGCGGCGCTACGGCTCGGGCCTCAACGTGACCGAGATGGTCGCGAGCCAGGCCGCGATCCGCGAGACGCGCCAGTCGATCCAGAAGGCGGCATGGCATCCGATCGAGGATCCGGTGTCGATGCAGCTCGTCGGCTGCACGCCGTTCGAGATGGGCGAGGCGGCCAAGCTGAGCGAGGATCGCGGCGCAGCGATCGTCGACATCAACATGGGGTGTCCGGTCCGCAAGGTGACCAACGGCGACGCGGGCTCTGCGCTGATGCGCGACCTCGATCTGGCGGCGGCGATCATCAAGGGGGTGGTCGATGCGGTGTCGGTGCCGGTCACGCTCAAGATGCGGATGGGGTGGGATCTTGACAGCCTCAACGCGCCCGAACTCGCGAAGATCGCGCAGGACCTCGGGTGCAAGCTGGTGACGGTCCACGGGCGTACGCGCAACCAGATGTACAAGGGCAATGCCGACTGGGGGTTCATTCGCCAGGTCAAGGAAGCGGTGACGATCCCGGTGATCGCCAATGGCGACATCTGTTCGATCGAGGATGCCGAGGCGGCGCTCGAGCAATCGGGGGCGGATGGCGTGATGATCGGGCGTGGTGCTTACGGTCGCCCTTGGCTGCTCGGGCAAGTGATGGAATGGTTCGCGCACGGGCGGCGACGCGAGGATCCCTCGCTCGAGGAACAATATACCGTGATCGCAGAGCATTACGATGCGATGCTGACGCATTATGGCACCGAGACCGGGGTCAATATGGCGCGCAAGCACATCGGCTGGTACACCCGCGGGCTCCACGGGTCGGCCGAGTTCCGCAACAAGGTCAACCAGATCCCCGACCCCAAGGTGGTGCAGGCGATGCTTGCCGAATTCTACGCCCCGTGGCGCAGCCGCGCCGCCGCGTGACCGATAGCGGGTGGGGGCCGGGGCCGGGCTTCGCGGAACTGTTCGCTGCGCTGCCGGTCGCGGTACTGGTCGTCGACCCCGAGTCGCGGATCGTCCACGCCAATGCCGAATGCGAGACGCTGCTCAACCTGTCCGAACGCGCGATGCTCGGGCAGCCGCTTGCGGCGGTGATGCGGGACCCGGGGATCGACAACCCGCGCGACAATCACGGCCTGTCGGCGTTCGACACCGAGATCGCACTGGCGCGCGGCGGGAGTGTCCGGGTGGATTATGTCGAGACGCTGATCGCGGATCACCCCGGCTGGCGGACAATCACGCTCCACCATGCCGCCAATTCGCGGCGTCTCGGGCACAGCGCGGACCGCGCCGCCGCCGCGCGCGCCGCGATCGGCG
Organism: uncultured Stakelama sp.; assembly: GCA_964575105.1. Lineage (GTDB taxonomy): Bacteria > Pseudomonadota > Alphaproteobacteria > Sphingomonadales > Sphingomonadaceae > Sphingomonas. The sequence continues at coordinate 16,177 of CAZNQA010000053.1, read as the reverse complement.
CGGCGGCGATGCTTGCGCACGAGATCAAGAACCCGTTGTCCGGGATCCGGGGCGCGGCGCAGCTGCTGTCCAAGGGCAAGGGCGCCGCTGAACTGACCACGCTGATCACCACTGAAGTCGACCGCGTCGCGGCGCTGATCGACCGGATGCAGGACTTTACCGACACACGTCCGCTCAATCTTGCGCCCGAAAACGTCTATCCTTTGCTGGATCACGCGCGCCGCGTCGCGCTTGCCGGGTTCGCACAGCAAGTGAAGATCGAGGAACGCTTCGATCCGTCGCTCCCGCCCGCGCAGCTTGACCGCGACTCGATCCTCCAGGTGGTGCTCAACCTGCTCAAGAACGCCTGCGAGGCGATGCGCGGACAGGCGGACGCGCGGATCACGCTGGCGACTGCGTATCGCCACGGGATGGCGATCGCGCCCGCCGCCGGACGCCCACGGCAGCCACTTCCGATCGAAATCTGCGTGATCGACAACGGGCCGGGCGCGCCCGCCGACATTGCGGATCACCTGTTTGACCCGTTCATCTCGGGCAAGCCCGAGGGGCAGGGGCTCGGCCTCGCGCTGGTCGACAAACTGGTCCGCGACATGGGCGGGATCGTCCAATATGCGCGTGAGGGCACCCCGCCGATGACTGTCTTTCGCATCATGCTCCCGCGCGGCGCCGCATGACCCGCACCGGACGGATCCTCGTGGTGGACGATGACGCGGCGATCCGCACCGTCGTCGGACAGGCGCTGAAACGCGATGGCCACCGGGTCACGTCCGCGGCGACGATTGCCGAAGCCGAGGTTCAGCTTGCCGGACGCGCGCCCGACGTCCTTGTGACCGATGTCGTCCTTCCCGACGGCAGCGGGCTCGATCTGGTCGAGCGGGTCGTAGCGAGCCATCCAGGGCTGCCGGTAATCGTCCTGTCCGCGCAGAACACGCTGACCACCGCGGTACGATCAACCGAGGTCGGTGCGTTCGATTACCTCCCCAAGCCGTTCGACCTCGATGCGCTGTCGCAGAGCGTCCAGAGCGCACTCCGGCGCGGATCGGGCGGGGCGCTCGAACCGAGCGATGCGGAAGAAGCACTCCCGCTGATCGGTCGCTCGCCGGCGATGCAGGACGTCTATCGGATCATCGCGCGGGTCGTGTCCAACGACCTGACCGTGCTTGTCTCGGGAGAATCGGGGACGGGCAAGGAACTGGTCGCGCGCGCGATCCACGATCTCGGGCCGCGGCGACGCGCGCCGTTCCTCGCACTCAACATGGCGGCGATCCCGCGCGAGCTGATCGAGGCCGAACTGTTCGGGCATGAACGCGGTGCCTTCACCGGCGCGCAGGCCCGCTCCGCCGGGCGGTTCGAGCAGGCGGCGGGGGGAACGCTGTTCCTCGACGAGATCGGCGACATGCCGATGGAAGCGCAGACGCGACTGCTCCGCGTCCTGCAATCGGGCGAGTTCACCACGGTTGGCGGGGCGCGGACGATCCGTGCCGATGTGCGGATCGTTGCGGCGACCAATCGCGATCTGACCCAGCTTGTCGCCAACGGGCAGTTCCGCGAGGACCTGTTCTATCGGCTCAACGTCGTTCCGGTGACCTTGCCTGCTCTGCGCGCACGACGGCAGGATATCGCGCTGCTGGCGCGCCACTTCCTTGATCGCGCGGTAGAAGATGGTTTGCCGCGCAAGCAGTTGACGCCGGATGCTGTCGCAGTGCTGGAAGGGTATGACTGGCCCGGCAATGTCCGCGAACTCGAGAATATGATGCGCCGGATGTCGGTTCTCGCGCGCGACGAGCGGATCGATGGCAGCGAAGTCCGCGCGATGCTGGGCAATGTCGTATCGCCGCCGCAGGCCGGGGACGCGGGGATCGAGGCGGCGATCCACGCCCGGGTCGCGCGGCTGGCGATCGAGGATCCCGCCGCGCTCGACGATGGCACGTTGTACGACCGCATCATCGGCGAGGTGGAGCGCCCGCTGATCGAGGCATTGCTGGCGCGCCACGGGAACAACCAGCTGCGTGCCGCCCGCGCTCTCGGGATCAATCGTAATACTTTGCGCAAGCGATTGGATGTATTGGGAATTGAGCCATAAGCTGCGGTCGGGTGGATCGGCAATCCGATGGACCGAAACAGAATGTGTGTTTTCTTAGCCACAATAGCGTTGTAGCAATGTCACGATGGAAGGCAGTTCGCCCCCTTTGACACGTTCCGAACCGCCGCTTCGCGCGCCGCTCAAAATCGTCCCGGCAATCGAGTTCCTTGTGCTGAGCGCGCTGATCGCGATCGCGGTCGCGACCTATTTCGTCATCAGTAACGGTGCAGCCTCCCGCGCCTTGCTCAGTCCGGCAGTGATCGCCCTGCTGTTGGTCGCCAACCTGCTGCCGGCGGGGGCGTTGCTGGTGCTGCTCGGGCGGCGGATCGCAATGAAACGTGCGGCGCGGTTGCCGATCGGCGGGCGTGCCCGGCTGCACGTCCAGCTCGTCGCGCTATTCTCGGTGATCGCTGCGGTGCCGACGCTGTTCGTCGTCGTGTTCGCGTCACTGCTGTTCCAGTATGGCGTGCAATTCTGGTATTCGGACCAGGCGCGCAGCATGATCGAGAATGCCACCGGGGTCGCGCGCACGTCCTATGACCAGATGCTGCGGCGCTGGCAGGATTCCGCCGTCCTCGCCGCCGCGGACATTTCGGACAACCTCCAGCAGAATCTCAAGTCGCCGCAATTTCCCGCCTATTTCTTCAACCAGATTTACCTGCGTGGCCTCTCCGACGGGTTCCTGTTCATCGCCGAGCCCAAGGGCGAGTCGCGCGAGATCGTCCAGGTGAATCCCGACAAGCTCGATTACCGCAACGAGGTGTCGCAGGCCGAACTCGAGCGGTTGCGGCGCGGCACCCCCAGCATCACGACGGTGAAGGGCGACCGGATCGAGACGGTGACGCTGGTGCCGGGCACGACCAACGTCTTTTTGCTGACCGTGGCGATTTCGGACGTGCACGTGATGGAGGCACAATCGAAGCGTAGCATCGCGGTGCTATCGAGCTACCGCGACCTGATCGCCAAGTCGCGCTCGCTCCAGCTCAAGTTCAACGCGGCGCTGCTCGCGATGTCGCTGCTGATCATCGCGATCGCGGTGTGGATCGCGCTCGAGGTCGCGGACCGGCTGGTCCGGCCGGTCGGCGCGCTGGTGGCGGCGGCGCACAAGGTGGCGACCGGCGACCTGTCCGCGCGTGTTCCGGAGACACGGGTCCAGGACGAACTCGGCACGCTCGGCAATGCGTTCAACCAGATGACCGAGCGGCTTCAGGCGCAGACCGGTGCGCTCGAAAGCCGTCGCGCACTGATCGAGGCGGTGATGTCGGGCGTCACCGCCGGCGTCATCTCGGTCTCGCCCGATGGCACGATCCGGCTGATCAACCGCTCGGCGATCTCGCTGCTCGAAAGTTCCGACGAGACGCTGGTCGGCAAGCCGCTCAGCACGATTTCCCCCGAGCTTGCCGCACTGATCGAGCGTGACGAGCGCGATGCGATCGTCGAGCTGGGGCAGGGCAACGAGATGCGCACGCTCGCGGTCAAGGTGACGCGTGCTGCCGAGGGGCCGATCCTGACCTTCGACGATATCACCGGGCAGTTGCTCGACCAGCGGCGTGCCGCCTGGTCCGACGTTGCGCGCCGCATCGCGCACGAGATCAAGAACCCGCTGACCCCGATCCAGCTCGCCGCAGAACGGCTCCAGCGCCGCTACGGCAAGCAGATCGACCCCGAGGACACGACGTTCGCCCGGCTGACCGACACGATCGTCCGGCAGGTCGGCGACCTGCGCCGGATGGTCGACGAATTCTCGTCATTCGCGCGGATGCCCAAGCCCGTGTTCCGCGAGGAATCGCTCGTCGATCTCGCGCGGCAGACGCTTTTCCTCCACGAGGTTGCGCATCCTGGGATCGCCTTCACGCTCGACTTCGCCGAGCCTGCGCCGATGCTGGTGTGCGACCGTCGCCAGATCGGCCAGGCATTGACCAACATCGTCAAGAATGCGGTCGAGGCGATCGAGGCGAATGCCGGCGCGGAGGTGGCGCTGGTCGCGATGACGATCGCGCCCGGCGACGGCACGATCGTGCTGACCGTCGCCGATACCGGGATCGGCCTGCCAGCCGCGCGCGACCGGATCGTCGAGCCCTATGTCACGACCCGCGCCCGCGGAACCGGGCTCGGGCTCGCGATCGTCAAGAAGATCGTCGAGGAACATTGTGGCACGATCACCTTCGCCGACCGACCGGGGGGCGGGACGGTAGTGACCCTATGCTTCGATACCGAACAGCTCGCCAAGCTCGATGGCGGCGACGATACCCTTTCGCCACCGTCCAACAGCGCTTCTACCGCGCCAGTCCTCGTACAGAACCGGACCTGAACCATGCCCCTCGACATCCTCGTCGTCGATGACGAACGCGATATCCGTGATCTTGTAGCCGGCGTCCTCGAGGACGAAGGCTATGACGCGCGGGTGGCCGGCGACAGCGATTCCGCGCTCGAGGCAATTTCGGTGCGGCGGCCGTCGCTGGTGCTGCTCGACGTGTGGCTCCACGGCTCGCGGCTCGACGGGCTCGAACTGCTCGACGAGATCAAGCGACGCGATCCGTCGATCCCGGTGTTGATGATCTCGGGGCATGGCAATCTCGATACCGCGGTCGCTGCGATCCGGCGGGGGGCCGCCGATTTCATCGAGAAGCCGTTCGAGGCGGAACGCCTGCTGCTGATGGTCGCACGCGCGACCGAGACCGAACGACTCCGCGCCGAGGTTGCAAGTCTCCGCGCGAGTGTCGGACGTGACAATGACCTGACCGGAAGCTCGACCGCCATCAACGGCGTTCGCGCCACGTTGAAGCGCGTCGCGTCGACCGGAAGCCGAGTGCTGATCATGGGGGGTGCGGGCGTCGGCAAGGAAGTCGCCGCACGGTTGCTCCACGGCTGGAGCCAGCGCGCGACCGCGCCGTTCGTCGTCGTCAGCGCGGCGCGGATGACGCCCGAGCGAGTCGAGGAGGAACTGTTCGGCGTCGAGGAGGGGGGGCAGCTCGTCCGATCCGGACTGCTCGAACAGGCACATGGCGGGACGTTGTTCCTCGACGAGATCGCGGACATGCCGCTGACGACGCAGGGGCGGATCCTGCGTGTGCTGACCGAGCAGGCGTTCAACCGCGTCGGCGGGCAGCGCGTCGTCAAGGTCGACGTCCGCGTCGTCTCCGCCACTGCGCGCGACCTTACGCATGAGATCGAACAGGGGCGGTTCCGCGAGGACCTCTATTACCGGCTCAACGTCGTCCCCGTTACGCTGCCCAATCTGTCCGAGCGGCGCGAGGACATTCCGGTGCTGATCGACCATTTCATGGCGCATTATGCGTCCGAACGTCGCGTCGCGACGCCGCAGGTCGCGCCCGATGCGATGGTTGCGCTGCAATCGTACGAATGGCCCGGCAACGTGCGCCAGCTCCGCAACATCGTCGAGCGGACGATCATCATGGCGCCGGGCGACCGGCTCGCGCGGATCGACGTCGACATGCTCCCGCCCGACATCCTCGGCGATCCAGGCGAGATGGGGAACGGGGCGACCGCGATCATGGGTGCGCCCTTGCGCGAGGCGCGCGAGAGCTTCGAGCGCGAGTATCTTCGCGTCCAGATCCGGCGGTTCTCGGGGAATATCTCGCGTACCGCGAATTTCATCGGGATGGAACGCTCCGCGCTGCACCGCAAGCTCAAGCTGCTCGGTATCACCGAAGTCCGCGAGGATTAACGCTTGGCCGGCGGCGCGGCCTTTTCCTTCCGGCGCGTTTCGGCGCGGTCGTGGCCAGGCCGCGCCCAGATAAAGTCGTTCCGCTCCAGTGGACGAAGCGCCACCGCGTCCCTAGATTAGCGTCTCCACACTATCCGACGCCGGGCACCGGCGCGCCGCGGGCAAACCCGCCAAGAACAAGGATCGACCGATGGCCGACAAACAGACTTCGCTACAGGACCTCTTCCTCAACGCGCTTCGCCGTACCAAGACCCCGATCACGATGTTCCTCGTAAAGGGCGTGAAACTTCAGGGCATCGTGACGTGGTTCGACAATTTCTCGGTGCTGTTGCGGCGCGACGGACAGTCGCAGCTGATCTACAAGCACGCGATCTCGACGATCATGCCCGCGAACACGATCGACGTCGACGCGATCGTCAACGCGATCGGCGAGGCGCAGCGCAAGCAGCCGCTGTTGCAGGAGATCTTCCTCAACGCAGTGCGCAAGTCCGAGGACAGCGTGACGATGTTTCTGGTCAACGGCGTGATGCTGCAGGGGCAGATCGCCGCGTTCGACCTGTTCTGCATGATGCTCCAGCGCGATGGCATGGCACAGCTCGTCTACAAGCACGCCGTGTCGACCATCCAGCCCGCGCATCCGCTTAATCTCGCTGATGAAACAGCGGGTTCCGACGAAGATTGAGGACCGTTTTTGACCACAGGATTTGAACGCGACCGCGACGACGTAGCGCGCGGTGCCAAGGCCGTCGTCGTGTATCCCGACACCGGCGCTTCCTCGCGCGACGCTGACGCCCGGCTGGCCGAGACCGCCGGGCTGGCAATGGCGATCCACGTCGAGGTCGTCGACCGCGTCGCGGTCAAGGTCCGCGCACTGCAGCCGTCGACGCTGATCGGCAAAGGGCAACTCGAGGCGCTCGCCGCGACGGTGCGGATGGCGGAAGCCGAGCTCGTCGTATTCGACGCGAGCCTGACGCCCGTACAACAGCGCAACCTCGAGAAGGCGCTGTCGGCCAAGGTGATCGACCGTACCGGGCTGATCCTCGAGATCTTCGGCGAACGCGCCGCGACCGCCGAAGGACGGTTGCAGGTCGAGCTCGCGCATCTCGATTACCAGGCGGGACGGCTCGTGCGGAGCTGGACCCATCTCGAACGCCAGCGCGGCGGTTTCGGCTTCCTCGGTGGCCCGGGCGAGACCCAGATCGAAGCGGATCGCCGACTCATTCGCGACCGGATGGCGCGGCTCAAGAAGGAACTCGAACAGGTCTCGCGTACCCGCGGGCTGCACCGCGACCGGCGCCAGCGGGCACCGTGGCCTGTGATCGCGCTGGTCGGCTATACCAACGCCGGAAAATCGACGCTGTTCAACCGCATGACCGGGGCCGACGTCATGGCGGAGGACCTGCTGTTCGCGACGCTCGACCCGACGTTGCGCCAGATCGCGCTACCCGGGATCGACAAGGCGATCCTGTCGGATACGGTCGGGTTCGTCTCGGAACTGCCGACGCAGCTCGTCGCGGCGTTCAAGGCGACGCTAGAGGAAGTCGTGTCCGCCGACCTGCTGATCCACGTCCGCGACATCGCGCATCCCGACACGATCGCGCAGAAGGACGATGTCGAGGCGGTGCTCCGCGACATCGGCGTCGAGGCGTCGGTCCCGCGGATCGAGGCGTGGAACAAGCTCGACCTGCTCGATGCGGACGAACGCGCGGAGATGATCGGCGAGGCGGCACGGCGCGACGATGTCGTCGCCTTGTCGGCGCTCAGCGGGGAAGGGGTGGCGGATCTGCTCGAGACTGTCGCGGGACTGCTGACCGCGAGTCATCGCCAATATGCGATTACACTCGATGCCGCGGATGGCGCGGGGGCCGCGTGGTTGCATGCGCATGGCGAGGTGTCGGCGCAGACGGTCGATGGTGATACCGCAGTCTACGAAGTGCGGATGGCCGAACGCGATTACGAACGGTTCTGCCAGCGGAACGACTGAGAATTTTCTCCCCGAAATATCTCCTTCCGTTCGTTTCGAGCAAAGTCGAGAAAGCTGCGCTGCGCCCGGTTTTCTCGACTTCGCTCGAGACGAACGGGAGGGGGCAGTCGGAGATGATAGCCCCGCTCTATGCCTCCAAACGCTTCGCCTTAGCCCAAAGCGCCTCCATTCCATCGAGGTCAAGCGCCTCAAAGTCCGCTCCAGCTTCTGCTTCCATCGCCTTGAAACGATGCTCGAACTTCCCGTTCGCACGGCGCAGCGCCGCTTCCGGGTCGACCCCCAGCTTCCGCGCCCAGTTGACGACCGAGAACAGCAGATCGCCAATCTCGTCCTCGCGGTCGTCGTGCGATCCTGCTGCCTCGACCTCGCGTATTTCCTCGTCGATCTTCGCGCGCGGGCCGTTCGCGTCAGGCCAGTCGAACCCGGTCCGTGCCGCGCGTTTCTGCAGCTTCTCCGCACGCAACAAGGCGGGCAGGCCGACTGCCACGCCATCGAGCGCCCCGGCAGATCCCTTACCAGCGCGCTCGGCAGCCTTGATCTGCTCCCAGAGATGATGACCGCCCTCAGCGACATCGCCAAAGATATGCGGATGGCGGCGTTCCATCTTGTCGCTGATCGCCGCTACGACGTCCGGCAGGGCAAACAGGCCGGCTTCCTCTGCGATACGGGAATGGAACACGACCTGGAGCAACAGGTCGCCAAGTTCGTCTTTCAGATCGGCCATGTCGTTGCGCGTGATCGCGTCGGCAACTTCATAGGCTTCCTCGATCGTATACGGGGCGATGCTCGCGAAATTCTGCGCGACGTCCCATTCACATCCTGTGACAGGATCGCGGAGGCGACTCATGATGCCGACGAGACGATCGATCATCCAGAAAAGCCCTTCCAATGCCACCAATCCGAAAGACCGATAATAAGCATTATGTTAAATCAGACCTGATATTCGTCGTGAAGCCGGTCAGGACGCATGCGAACCGATGATCTGCTGCCAAAGCATGACGACCAGCACGAGCCCCGCAAAGATCGCAGTCCACATCAGCGCCATCTTCACCACCGTACTGACCGGCAGCCGTCGCGATGCCAGCGCAGCGATCGGCAGGATCAGACACAAGGCGGTGACGAACGCGTTCATGCTTCCAGGACCAGTCCGTCATAACCGGGCTCGACCCCGGCAGGTAGCTCTCGCACGAGCGTCGCATAATCCATCGTCTGGTCCATATGCGTCAGAGCGACACGCCCCGGTCGCAATCGCTCGATCCATCCGAGCGCCATCGCCAGATCGGGATGCGACGGATGCGGGCGCTTGCGCAAGGCATCGACCACCCAGACATCGAGCCCTTGGTACAAGCGCTCCATATCCCCGGTCATCCCGCTGAGATCGGTCGCATAGCCGATGACGCCACCTTCCCCCTCGAACCGGAAGCCCGCCGACTGCGTACCGCCATGCGGCTGGTCCGCGACGCTGACGGTAATGTCACCGATCACGATCGTGTCCGGCAGATCCTCGATCGACGCGACCTTGGGATAGCCGTTCAGGCCGCTGAAGACATATCCGAAGCGATCGAGCAGCCTGGCCTTCAAGGCCGGACGCGCAATTCCCCGGACCGGACGTCCGAGCGCGTGGAAGACCTGCCGCAGATCGTCGATCCCATGCGTGTGGTCGGCATGGTCATGCGTCCATACCACCGCGTCGAACGTCGAAACGTCCGCGGCAAGCAACTGCTCGCGCATGTCGGGCCCGGTATCGACGAGGATCCGCGTCGTCGCGGTCTCTACCAGCACCGAGGCGCGGGTGCGCCGGTTGCGTGGATTTGACGGGTCGCACGTGCCCCAGTCATTGCCGATCCGCGGAACACCCGAGGACGTCCCCGAGCCGAGGATCCGCAGCCTCATGCGCGCGTCTTGGCAAACAGGGTATGAAAGTTCTCGCGCGTTGCCGCCGCCAGCGTTTCGAGCGATTCCCCGCGCAATTCCGCGAGGAACGCCGCAGTATCCGCAACGAACGCGGGCTCGCCGGTCTTGCCACGATTCGGCACCGGCGCAAGAAACGGCGCGTCGGTCTCGATCAGCAGCCGGTCGAGCGGAAGCCGTGCGGCGGTCTCCTGCAAGTCCTTTGCGTTCTTGAACGTCACGATCCCCGAGATCGAGATATAAAAGCCGAGGTCCAACGCGATATCGGCAAACGCGCCGCTTGCGGTGAAGCAGTGAATCACCCCCGGAAAGGCCCCCCGCTCCAGTTCCTCGCGCAGGATCAGCGCGGTGTCTTCCTCGGCATCGCGCGTGTGGACGACGATCGGCAATTGCGTCGCGCGGCAGGCCGCGAGATGCGCGCGGAAACTGGCTTGCTGGCGCGCGCGGTCGCTGTGATCGTAGAAATAGTCGAGCCCGCTTTCGCCGATCCCGACGACTCGCGGATGCTGCGCGCGTTCGATTAGCCGCGCGGTGCCGACGTCGGGATGCTTGTCGGCCTCATGCGGATGAATTCCGACGGTTGCCCATACGTCGGGCTCGCGCTCGGCGGTCGCGAGCACCGCATCCCACTCGCTTTCGCGCGTCGCAATGTTGAGCATCGCCTCGACGCCGCGTGCGCGGGCGCGGGCGAGAACGTCGGCCTGTTGCTCGCCAAGACCCTTGTAGTTGAGGTGGCAATGGCTGTCGGCGAACATTATGCCTCCACCGGCGCTTCGAGCCGCGGGAACACCCCGCTCGGTACAGGCAAGGCGATGCCGGGTGCCAGCGGATGGCCAAGCGCCTCGAAGCTGCGCGCGTCGCCGGGTTGTGCGAGCAGATCGAGCAATTTGTCCGCTCCGCCCGGGATCGCCCAGCGTGCGAGGATCGCGATCCGGCGGACCGCGTCGGCGGCGTGATAGAGGATCGTGTCGGCGCGCGCGGGATCGGTCTTGCGGACGCTCCACGGCGCCTGATCCGCGAAATACTGGTTTGCATCGCGCGCGGCGGACCAGATCGCTTCCAGCCCGTTATGAAGCGCAAGATCCTTCATCGCCTCATGTAGGCCACGTTCCGCCGCGGCAACGCTGTCAGCAAGCGCGGTCTCGGCATCGGTCGACGTGCCCGCGTCGGGCACAACGCCGTTGCCCGCCTTGGCGATGATCGAGAGGCAGCGTTGCGCGAGATTGCCGAGGTTGTTGGCGAGATCGGCGTTGCACCGCGTGACGATCGCTTCCTCGGAATAGCTGCCGTCCTGCCCGAAGCTGACCTCGCGCAGCAGGAAGTAGCGGAGCGCGTCGACCCCGAAATGCTCGACCAGCGCCATTGGGTCGGTGACGTTGCCGAGCGACTTCGACATCTTCTCGCCGCGGTTGAGCAGGAAGCCGTGCCCGAACACCGCGCGCGGCAGCCGGATGTTCGCACTCATCAGGAACGCCGGCCAGTAAACGGCATGAAAACGCACGATATCCTTGCCGATAACGTGAAGCTGCGCTGGCCAGAACGTCTCGTACAGTTCGAGGCCGTCGGGATAGCCGACCCCGGTGAGATAATTGGTCAGCGCATCGACCCAGACGTACATGACATGCCCCGGGCTCCCCGGCACCGGCACGCCCCAGTCGAAGCTGGTGCGCGAGACCGACAGGTCGGACAGGCCGCCCTCGACGAACCGGAGGATCTCGTTGCGCCGCGCCTCGGGGCGGATGAAATCGGGGTTGGCCTCGAAGAAATCGAGCAAGGGCTGCTGGTATTTGGAAAGGCGGAAGAACCATGTTTCCTCGGCGGTCCATTCGACCGGCGTGCCCTGCGGCGAGAGCTTTGCGCCCCCTTCCCCCTCGACCAGTTCCTTCTCGTCGTAGAATGCCTCGTCGCGAACCGAATACCAGCCTTCGTAACGATCGAGATACAGATCGCCTGCGGCTTCCATCGCCTGCCAGATCGCCTGGCTCGCGCGATAATGATCAGCGTCGCTGGTCCGAATGAAGCGATCGTAGGAAATATCAAGCGCATCGGCCATTTGCTTGAAATGACCGCTCATTTCGTCCGCGAGCGCGCGCGGGGTCAGATCGCGCTTGCGTGATTCCTGGACCATCTTGAGACCGTGCTCGTCCGTCCCGGTCTGGAAGCGGACCTCGCGGCCGAGCTGGCGCTGGTAGCGCGCGATCGCATCGGTCGCGATCGCTTCATAGGCATGCCCGATATGCGGGCGGCCATTGGGGTAGCTGATTGCGGTGGTGATATAAAAGGGGTCGGCCATCGCCGCCTCCTAGAGCAAGGCGCGCGCGAATTGAAGACCTCAGGCGGCGAGCCGCGCGACGATCCCGGCCATCTCGTACACGGTCGCCTGCGCATCCAGCGTCAGCGCACGCGCGCTTGCCGAAAGCGCCCTGGCAGCGTCGTAGCTTTCGAGCGCGGTCCGCAACCGCACGCCCTGTCGGGCCGGCGCTTCGGATGCGATGAACGCCGGTGCCCGGTCGAGGAAGGCTTCGTAGCGCGGCTGGGCGGCCTTGAGCGCCAGCGCCTTAGCCAGTTTGCCACGCCGCGCATTGGTCGGATCGCCGTCGCGCGCAATTGCGGTCAGTGCCTGATCGAGTGCGGCGAGATCGAGCCCGGCGAACCCCATCGCGCGCCCCGGTGACCCTTGTGCGACGCGGGTCAGCGCGGCAATTTCGGCGTCGTCCGCGGATGGCAGCAATTCACCGAGTACCGACGTCATCGCGACATCGTTCAACGGATCGAACCGCAGCGTGCGGCAGCGCGAGCGGATCGTCGGCAGCAATCGGCCCGGCGCGTGGCTGACGAGCAGGAAGATCGTCCCCTGCGGCGGTTCCTCGAGGTTCTTCAGAAGCGCGTTGGACGCGCCCGGTCGCTCGAGATCGTCGACCGCGTCGATGATGACGACTCGACGGTCCGACATCGACGGCCGGGTCGCGAACATCGGCCCGAGCGCGCGGACCTGCGCGATCGGGATGCTCCGTGCGAGATCGAGCCCGGTCTTGTCGCCTTCCTTGGGCTGGCGAGTCAGCTCGCGGTAATCGGGGTGCGACCCGGCGGCGATCAGCGTGCGGGTCCGGTCGTTCTCTGGGACGTCGAGCCCCGGCGGCAAGTCCGCCCCCGCGCCCTCCGCCAGCATCCTGACCGCCGCCGCGCGCGCGAAACTCGCCTTGCCGATCCCTTCGGGGCCAGCGAACAACCACGCGTGATGCAGCGCGCCGCTCCTGAGCGCGGCGGCGAATGCAGCATGCGCCGAATCATTCCCGATCGGCAGCGTCATGGTAGAAAATCGGCGAGATCGGCCAGGATCTCGGCGGAAACCGTCGCAATATCGGCGCTGGCATCGATCATCCGGAAGCGGTCGGGCTCGTTCTCCGCAAATCGCCGGAACGCCGTGGCGACGTCGGCGTGAAACGCAGCCCCGCGTGCCGCGAACCGATCCGCCGCCGCGCCGTCCCGAACGGCCGCGCGCTCGCGGCCCTTTTCCGGCGTCAGTTCGAGCACGAAGGTGCGATCCGGCAACAACCCACGCGTCCCGAAACCATGCAAAGCCAGGATCGCGGCGTCATCGATCCCGCCCGCAAGTCCCTGATATGCACGGCTACTATCGAGATAGCGGTCGCAGATCACCCAGCGCCCCGCGCCGATCGCGGGACGAATCGTCTTCTCGACATGGTCCGCGCGGGCGGCCGCGAACAGCAACGCCTCGCTGTGCGCGCTCCACCGCGTCACCGCGCCTTCCATCAAAAGGCTGCGGATCGCCTCCGCGCCCTCGCTCCCGCCGGGTTCTCGCGTAACGAGCGCGTCGATCCCGCGCTCGGCGAGCGCAGCGACGAGGAGGCGCGCCTGCGTCGACTTCCCCGCCCCCTCCCCGCCCTCGAGCGACAGGAACCGTCCGGTCACCGCCACCGCATCAGCCGCCGAAGAAGCTCATCAGCCCCGCCCAGGCGCGTCCGAAGAAGCCCGCCTCGGCAACGTCGGTCGCCGCGACCAGCGGCAGGCGCTGCTGCGGCATGTCCGGGGTCGAGACGATCAGGTCGGCGATATGCTGCCCTGCCTTGATCGGCGCCTTGATCGGCCCCTGGTAGACGACCTTGAGCGTCATGTCGGCGGCGACCCCGGCGGGAAGCGTCGCGGTCAGATTGGTCGGCGCAACCAGCCCGACGGTGCGCGCGCTGCCCATCTGGACTTCGGCGGTCTCGACCTGCTTGCCCTTGGCGACGATCGGCTTGGCCTGCCATGCGCGGAAGCCCCAGTTCATGAACTTGACCGACTCGTCGGCGCGCTGCCCCGAGCTGCCGAACCCGGCCATCACCATCACGAGGCGACGCCCGTTCTGCTCGGCCGAGCCGGTAAAGCCATAGCCCGCTTCCTCGGTGTGCCCGGTCTTGAGCCCGTCGGCGCCCTGGACACGGCCGAGCAACGGGTCCCGGTTCGCCTGATCGATCGGCTTGGCCCCGCCCAGAGTCTTGCCCCAGGTGAAGCTCGGGAGCGAGTAGAAGCGCTTGTAGAGCTGCGGGTGGTGCTGGATCGTCGCGGCGGCGAGCTTGCTGAGATCGCGCGCGGTAACATAGGTCACGCCGCCATCGGGCCAGCCGTTCGACGTGCCGAAGTGGCTGTTGGTGAGGCCGAGCTTGGCGGCAGCGCGGTTCATCCGCTCGGTAAAAGTCTCCTCGGTGCCCGAAATCCCTTCGGCGAGCACGACGCAGGCATCGTTGCCCGACAGCGTGACGATGCCCTTCAGGAGGTTCTCGACGCTGACATTCTCGCCTGACGAAAGGAACATCGTCGAGCCTTGGCTGTGCCACTTGCGCCACGTCTCGGGCTGGACCTGGAAGGTCTGGTCGAGCTTCAATTCGCCTGACTTGATCATCTCGAACGCCACATAGACCGTCATCATCTTCGCGAGCGACGCAGGCGGCATGCGGCGGTCGGCGTCCTTCGAGTAGAGGATCGCGCCCGACGACAGGTCCTGCAGATAGGCGACCGGGGCCGGCGTCTGGAAATCGGGCTTGGCGATCGCGGGCGTCGTCGCGGCGATCGCGATGATGGCGGTGGCGGCGGTCCAGTTCCGGCGGGATGACATGATGTTGGCTCTCGTTCTTCTAGTTTGGATTCAGAATGCGCGCATCGGCATAGCCAGCCCGGGCGATGCCGTCACGCGCGCGCTTGGCGAATACCGCATCCGCATAGAGGCCAAGCCGGACGCGGTACAGCCCGCCACCCGGCAAAACCCGTCCGCCCAGCGTGTCACCGCTCCACGGCGTCGGCGAGCAAGCCCACCGACAAGGCGTAGAAGTTGGAGCAATTGTAATCGAGGATCACGCGATAATTACCGGTCAGCAGATAGGCGGTCTGCCCCGGTCCATCGGGTTCGATCAACGTCGCGAGCACGCGATCACCGGGCCAGCCGCGCGCTTGCGGGACGAGCCCGAGCGCACGCCATTCGGCCATCGTCTTCCACGCACTGTGCCGCTGGAACACCCGCGGGCAGCGCGGCGAGACCAGTCGCGTCGACAACTGGCTGCGATCGAACGCCATTGGAACCGCGACAGCAAGCCCCCAGGGCTCGCCCGGCCGCCAGCCGGCATTGTTGAAATAATTGCCGATCGACGCAAGGGTATCCGCACTGCTCGTCCAGATATCGGCGCGCCCGTCGCCATCGCCATCGCGGGCGAGCCGGAGATAGACCGACGGGAGGAACTGCGGCCCGCCCGTTGCCCCTGCCCAGCTTCCGACAAGCTGGGCGCGTGGAACGCCGCGATCCATCATCTGCAACGTCGCGATGAATTCGTCCGCGAAAAGGTCACGCCGCCGCCCTTCATACGCAAGCGTCGCCAGTGCGCGCGGCAGATCGAACCCGCCCATCACCCGACCGTAGCTCGTTTCATGCCCCCAGATCGCGACCATGATCGATTCGGGTACGCCGGTCTGCTGTTCGATCCGCTGCAACCGGCCACGTTCGGAATTGTAGGCGGCCTGCCCACGCGAGATGATCGCCGCGCCGACATGCTGTGCCTGATACGGTGCGAAGTTCGGGATCGGCGCGATCGAGGTCCCGCCGGGCTGCTGCCGATCCAGCTCGATCACGCGCTGGTTGAGCGTCAGCGTCGGGAGCACCGCATCGAGCGTTGCCCGGCTGACTCCGCGCGTTTCCGCCTGCGCCCGAAGCGTTGTCAGATACGTCTGAAATCCGGCGTCGTCCTGCGCATTTGCGGACCCGCCCATCGATACACAGGCAAGAACTGCGGCGACACCGCCGGCGATCCGCGCCCAAATTTTACTGTTACCCCGCATGCCGGCGACCTTGGCACAGCACGCTTTCCGCATGAAGCCCCAAAGCCCGTGCCTCTTGCACAAATCGCCAGACGCTGGCTAAGCGGGGGCGAACGGAAGAGTGGCCGAGTGGTTTAAGGCAACGGTCTTGAAAACCGTCGTGGGTGCAAGCTCACCGTGGGTTCGAATCCCACCTCTTCCGCCA
>CAZNQA010000052.1:0-24912 GCA_964575105.1 uncultured Stakelama sp. | reverse complement strand
ACGCCGGATTCCTCGGCGAGGTCGGCCTCGGTGATGACGGACTGGTACCAGGCGGAAAAATCGGCCTCGCGGGTGACGGGAAGTGCGCGTTTGATCATGCCCGCGCGGATAGCGGGAAATGCGGCGGGGGCAAAGCCCGGATGCGCCCGCTATCCCCACCCCTGAAGGAGAGGGGCTTAAGCGGAAGAAGGACCGCCACACCCGTCAACGCCGCCAAAACCCTCTGCCAAACCAATGACAATTCGAGCAACCGCCGCCGCAACTGCTAAACTTAGCGCCTCCCCTTCAGGGGAGGGGTTGGGGTGGGGGAGTGCCTCGCAGAGAGCTGCGCAATGCTGGACTTCCTCACCCCCAACCCTTCCCTCGAGGGGGAGGGGCTTTAGCAGCAGAAAGCCTCAGCGATACCGCCAACCGCCGTTATACCGGTACCGATGCTGCCGATACCCACGGCCATCCCAATACCCGCGCCCGCGGTGATAGTACCCAACCCGCGGCGGACCACGATGCGCGTAGACCGGGGGCCCGTTCGGACGACAGATCCCGCGCGGCCCCGGATGGAAACCACGCCCGCATCCACCCGCGGCCTCAGCCGGGCCGATCGCGGTCAACGCCACGCCTGCCGCAATCGCGGCTGCCAGAAGTTTCTTCATGTTCACCTCGCGCTAAACGCCTAACCATGTCCCTTGCGGGATAGCGGGAAAACGTCGCCGCCGGAATGCCGTTCCCAAACAGCCAGAACCGCCCCTTCCCCGCCGCTACACCAGCAGCAGAGTCGCGCACGAGGTCTCCCCCTTCGCCAGCGCACGATGCGCGTCCGCGACGTCTTCCAGCGCAAACGTCTGCCCGATCGCGGGCGTGATCGCGCCCGAGCGCAGCATGGTGAACACCCGCTCGATCCCCGCTTGTCGTTCCTCGGGCGTGACATAATAACTGAACAAAGTCGGCCGCGTCACGAACAGCGACCCGCGTGTCGACAGCGTCCCGAGATCGACCCCGGTCACCTTCCCCCCGGCATTGCCATAGCTGACGATCAGCCCGCGCCGCGCGGTGCAGGCGAGCGAAATGTCCCACGTCGCCATCCCGACCCCGTCGAGCACGATCGGCACCAGCGCCCCGTCGGTAATCTCGCGCACCCGCGCGACGACGTCTTCCTGCTTGTGGAGGATGACATGATCCGCCCCCGCAGCGCGCGCCTGCTCCGCCTTCTCCGGCGAGCCGACCGTCCCGATGACCGTCGCCCCCACAGCCTTCAACCAGCCGACCAGCAGATGCCCGACCCCGCCCGCCGCCGCATGGACGAGCACGGTCTGCCCCGCCGCGACCTTCGCGCAGCGTTCGACAAGGAATTCGGTCGTGCACCCTTTCAGCAACACCGCCGCCGCGGTCCGGTCGTCGATATCGTCGGGCAGCTTGAACACCGTCGCGGCGGGCAGGTTGCGCGCCTCCGCATACGCCCCGGGCGTCGGCCCGAACGTCCCGACCCGGTCGCCGACCGCAAACCCGGTCACGCCGTCGCCGACCGCCTCGACCACCCCCGCCGCCTCGGACCCGAGCCCGCACGGCAGGTTTGCGGGATAGACCCCGCTGCGGAAATAGATGTCGATGAAGTTGAGCCCGACCACCGTATTGCGCATCCGGATCTCACCCGGGCCGGGCGCGGGCAGATCGACATCCACCCACTCGATCACTTCCGGGCCACCCGTGCACTCGATCCGTGCGGTACGTGTCATTTGCAATCCTTCTTATGGTCGCGCGGCGCACCCTATCGAACGGGTTTCAGGTTGCAACGCTGGTTGACGCACGGCAGATATGGGGGCGCATACCCCGAATTCAAAAAATGCGGAGGCTGAGGATGAAGAGCTATCTCGAACAGTATATCGACGGCGCCTGGGTCGCCAGCCAGGGCGGCGCGCGTCACGACGTAATCGATCCCGCGACCGAGCAGCCGTGCACCGAGATCACGCTCGGCACCCCCGCCGACGTCGACGCCGCTGTCGCCGCCGCACGCACCGCGTTCGAGAGCTTCTCGCAGACGACGGTCGCCGAGCGCGCCGCGCTGCTCGAACGGATTATCGAGGAGTATAAGAAGCGCATCCCCGATCTCGCGCAGGCGGTGAGTAGCGAGATGGGCGCACCGATCGGTTTCGCGATGGCGGCGCAGGTCCCCGCCGGGCTCGGGCATTTCCTCTCGACGCTCAAGGCGCTCAACGCCTTCCAGTTCGAGGAGAAGCTCGGCCGCTCGACCGTGGTGCACGAACCGCTCGGCGTCGTCGCGATGATCACGCCGTGGAACTGGCCACTCAACCAGATCACCGCCAAGGTCGCCCCCGCGCTCGCGGCGGGCGACACGATGATCCTCAAGCCCAGCGAGGAATCCCCCGGCTGCGCCGTCATCCTCGCCGAAATCATGCATGCGGCGGGCGTGCCCAAGGGCGTGTTCAACCTCGTCAACGGCGACGGCGCAGGCGTCGGTTCCGCGCTGTCGAGCCACAAGGACGTCGACATGGTGAGCTTCACCGGCTCGACCCGCGCCGGCATCGCGGTCGCGCAGGCGGCCGCCGCGACGGTCAAGCGAGTCCATCAGGAACTCGGCGGCAAGGCCGCGAACCTCGTGCTCGAGGGCGCGGATCTTGGCGCGGTCCTCCCGCCGACCGTCCAGGGCGTGCTCGCCAATTCAGGCCAAAGCTGCATCGCGCCGACCCGTCTGCTCGTCCACGCAAGCCAGGTCGAGGAGGCCACCGCGATCGTCAAGGCGATGATGGAGGGCACCGAAGTCGGCGACCCTGCGCAGATGGGCGCGCATATCGGCCCGGTCGTCAACAAGGCGCAGTTCGACAAGATCCAGGGGCTGATCCAGTCCGCGATCGACGAAGGCGCAACGCTCGTCACCGGCGGCACCGGGCGTCCCGACGGGCGCAACGCGGGCTATTTCATCAAGCCGACGCTGTTCGCCGACGTGACGCCGGACATGCGGATCGCGCAGGAAGAAGTGTTCGGCCCCGTCGCGACGATCACGCGCTACGAGACCGAAGACGAGGCGGTGAGGATCGCCAACGGCACGCCGTTCGGCCTGTCCGCGACGATCTCGGGCGACCCCGCCGCCGCCGCGAAGGTCGCGCCACGGCTACGCGCCGGGCTGGTCACGATCAACTCGTGGAGTCCCGACGGCAACGCGCCGTTCGGCGGCTACAAGCAATCGGGGAATGGCCGCGAGAACGGCAAGTTCGGGCTGACCGATTTCATGGAGGTGAAGACGGTGGTGGGGATGCCGGGCTGACGACGGCAGGACTCCAGTGCCAGGCAAGACAACGGCATATGCTTCTCGCGACGGCCGGCGTGCGAAGCCACGCGCGGCCGAATGAACCGTTCCGCCAGCACGGGAGTTGACCCCCCGGTTATACGCAACACCGCAACGTCATTGGAAAACATCATGGTAGATCTGAAGAAGGGCGCGCTCGTCGCCGTTGTCGACGGGGAGCATCTGAAGCTGTTCAAGAATACCGGCGATGCAGGGTCGCTGAAGCTGACCGAGCAGCCGACCGGTGCCGTGTCGACCGACAACATGGGCTCGGGCGGACGCCATCAGAGCAGCTCGGCCAATCCGTCGGACAGCCAGCAGGACGAGGATGCCTTCGCCGCGGGCACGGCGGAAATCCTGAACAAGAAGCTGATGGGCGGATCGGTCGACGAACTGGTGATCATCGCCGCCCCGCGCACCCTCGGCGAACTGCGCAAGCATTATCACAAGACGCTGAGCGCCAAGCTCGTCGGCGAAGTCTCGAAGGACCTCACCGGCCATTCGGTCGCCGACATCGAGAAGGCAGTCAGCGCGGCCTGACAGGATCGGCCTCGCCTGACCCTGCATGCGCCGCTGACCGCAAAGTCGGCGGCGCATGTCGCATCCCCTTTTCGTTCGCAAACGATGCCGGTGACCACGCGGTCACGTCTCGCCAATCAGCGGACGATCATCCCCATCGGCGCGGCCAAGACGTGCCCCGCTATCGATCGGCTTGCGCATTCCGCGTCGCCAAGTCACCGTGTGCCATACACAACGACAAGGTTGGACATGCTCGATCCCGATATGCGCCTGCAAGCCGCTGCTGCCGGAGACGCCGCCGTCGCCTTTGCCCTGTTCGAGCACATCGCAGCGAAAGACCCCGACGCGGTCGCCAGAAAGAATGACGCGATTGCTGTCTTTCGCGAGTGCATGGAGGCTGTCTCGTTGCGACAGGAAGTGTTCTCGCATGAACCGCGACCAATCCGACTGGGCGCCGATTGAGTCATACCGGGATAGCGGGCGACAGCTATCTTTTGGAACAGCCGGTCGGCTAGCGGCCAAAGTCGGACATTCTGAATCCCTTGACGACCGCGATGATACGCGAGATCATCAATCTCCTTTGGGGGCGTTCCATATGCACCGGCTTAGCATTCTTTGTTCTGCGGCGGTTCCGGCGGTAATTCTGGCTATGCATGTCGAACACGCGCCTGCCTATGTGGCTGTGCTGCCCGGGGCCCTCATTGGTCTTGGGATTGTTGGCCTGCTCCAAAAACGGCGCTGTGCGTGACCGCTTCGCTAAAAATCGCCGCTTTCGGGTACCTCTGGCGCTTACAGCGCGTCTTGCCCAGCGCTCACTGAAGACACCACGCGTACCAAAACGTCCGCTCTCCACAAAATCTTGCCGTTCAGCACGTTGCGTAACTGCCGTTCCTTCAAAGGATCACATTCCCCTCTGTCGTCATCCCCGCGAAGGCGGGAATCCATACTGGCTGGCGGCGCAGGACTGGACGGGACCGGTGCTGATGGATTCCCGCCTGCGCGGGAATGACGGAGAAGATGCGAACATCCCCCGACCCCCACCGATATTCCCGCAACCTCCGTTTCCCGAGAATTCCACCGCCCCGGACCAGCCCCTGCCCTTCAATAATCCCGCGAGACCCGCAAGTTCGCGCTCTGACGCCCGAGCGTCGAAATCGACGACAGCACCGACAGCCAGCGCGTCACCTGGAACTCGACCTGGGTCGCCGAATAGCCCGCGCCGTCGGTCACGATCTCGGCATAAAAACGCCGCGTGATGTACTTGCCCGCCGCCACCGAGGTCCGCTGCCCGGTCTGCGGGTCGGCGGAGACGATGCGCAGCCGGTCGAGCCCCGCCACGCGGCGCACCGCGTTGATCGGGTCGAGCCCGCCCTTGCCGTTCTGCAACGCCGCTACTGCCGACGCGAGCTGGAGCGCCTCGGGCGCGGACAGGTTGGTGATCGAGGTGCCGAACAGCAGCCGTGACAGCAATTCGTCCTGCGGCAGCGCGGGCACGCTCGAAAAGGCGATCTCGGGCTTGAGCGCCTGCCCGGTCACGTTGATCGTCGCATTGAGCCCGGTGGTGCTCGCATTCGCCGCGATGTCGAGCGCGGGGTTGGCGGGGACGTCGCCGGTGAACAAAATCTTCCCGCGTTCGAGCGCAAACGTCCGCCCGGCAAAGTCGTAATTGCCACGAACCAGGTCCGCGCGGCCCGAAATCGCCGGATTGTCGGGCGCACCGCCGATCTTGAGGTCCGCCGACCATTCGCTCCGCAGCCCCAGCCCCGAGACGATCACCTGATTGGGCGCGCGCGCATGGATCGCGAGCCGCCACGGGGTGCGCGGAGTGTCGTCGTCCTCGGTGCCGCCGCCGGGCAGGTTGATCTCGCGAATGTTGAGCTGCGGCACCGCGCTCGCCGCGGTCGCCTGCCCGAGCCGGTAGCGGCTCTTGTCGAGCCGGAGCTCGCCCGAGATCGTCCCGCCCTGCTTGTCGGACAGGAAGCGCAACGGCCCGGTCACGGTCGCGCCGATATCGTCGCGCGCGATCATCACCGCATGATCCGCCTGCACCGCGAGATCGAACCCGCTGTTCGCGCCGAACGCGAAACTCCCCTTGCCGGTCACGCGCCCGCCCTTGCCCGCTTCCGCGGTAAAGCTGTCGATCGTCAGCCGCGATCCGCCGAACTGGCCGTTCGCGACGACGTTGGTCAGCACGGTCCCGGTGGTGGTGCTCTCGATCCGCGCGCCGCGTGCCTGGACGATCCCCTTGATCTGCGGGTTGCTCACCCGCCCGCCGACATCCGCGCCGATCGCGACCGGGCCGGTCAGGTCGAACAGCTCGATCCCGGTAAGACGCCACAAGGTATCGGCCGCGCCATTGTAGCGAAGCTGCGCGAACACGCCCGCCTCCTGCACCCGCGTCGCCAGGTCCGGACCCGCAGGGAGGTTGAGCAGCATCTGCGCGCGCCCGACGGTCTTGCCCCCGGTCGCGGCAACCGCGCGCGCCGCGATCCGGTCGGCGGAGAGGATCCCCGCGATCCCGACGTCGACCGGGCGCGAGGTCAGCACCAGCCCCGATCGCGTCAGCCCGCGCACGGTCATGTCGATCCGCCCGGTCGGCGGCGCAGTCCGGCCTTGCGCATAGGACAGGCTCCCGGACGCACTCCCGCCTAGCCCCAGACCGGGATAGCCGATGTCGAGGATCGCAAGCGGCATATGCGCGACCTTGGCGTCGATTGCGTTGCCTCCGGGGGTAAACCGCCCCGACAGTTGTGCATCGCCTCCCGCGAACGTCAGCTCGGTCGGCGCAAGCCGCCACCCGCCGTCCGCGCCCGTCCCGTCGCGCGTGAACACCGCCGGCGTCACCAGCTTGAGCGGCCGCCGGTCGAGCGTCCCCTGCAGCGACACGACATAACGGTCGGGCGAGACTTGCGTTACCGACTGGATATCGAACGCGCGCCCGCGCGACCCCGCAATCGACGCGGTGATCGTCCCCGTGCCCCCGCGCAACGACGCGCGCGCGCCGAACCGCCCGATCACCAGCGCGCCCCGCCGCAACCCGCCCGCGTTGAGGGTCGCCTCGATCGACGTCCCCGCCGGATCGAGCAGCGTGACCGCGTCGAGATGCGCGCGCCGCACGCTCACCCCGTTCGCCAGCGTCGCGCCGCGCGCGTCGAGATGCGCCTCGATCCGCTGATTGTCCCCGACCGGCGCGAACAGCAGCACGCCCGAAAGCCCGCCCCCCGCCACCGTCAACTTACCGTTGAACCCGCCATCGACGATCGCGAGCGGCCCCGACGCATGCGTCCCGCTCACCGCAAGGTCCGCGATCGCGATCGTCCCGCCGCCGCCCTTGGGCAGCAGGATCGCGCCATTGCCGGTGAACGGCCCGAGCCGCGATCCACCGCGCGCGGTGAAGGCGAAACCCGCGTCGGTCGGGTCGAGATGCGCGACCACGTCGCTCAGCCCCATCGTCTCGTTGGGCCGCTTGAACACGAGGTCGAGCGTCGGGCGGTCGATCTTCCCGTCGAGCTTGAGCGTCAGCGGGCCATAGGTCTGCTGCGTTCCCGTCCCCTCGAAGTGGAACGTTCCGTCGCGCCGCCTTATGCCGTTGCCGGTGATCCGGATCTGCGGCCCGGTCATCACCAGATTGTTGAGGTGGAGCACCCCGTCGGTGGTGCGCTCGAGCCCGGTGACGATCCTGGGCAACCCGCCCGCGAAGGAGCGGAAGAAGGCGTTGTCGAGCCGCACCATCTGCGCGGTCCCCTGACCGATCACGCGGGTCCCGTGGCCGTCCGCGCCCGGCACGACCTTGAGCACGGTCTGGACATCGACCAGCCCCAGCCCCGGGATCAGATAGCGCGACAGCCCGCCATTGACCCCGATGTCATACCGCCCGTTGCGCAGGTCGAGCAGCAGGTTGAACCGACCGTTGAGCTTGTCCGAGGTCACCCGCAAATCGTCCCCGGTCACGGTCGTCGCAGTCACGCGGAGCACGCCCTGCAGCGTCAGGTTGCGCAGGATCCCGCCCGCGACATCGCCGACCCCGGTGACGCGCGCCGCGACGAATTTGATCGGGACGAGCACCGGCGCACGCGACAGCCGCCCGCTACCGGCGGCGAACGCATCCTCGAACCCGGTGTCGTCGAACGCGAACCGCTTCGCCGCGAGCCGGTAGTCGAACCGCGCGGTCGCGAACGCGCCGTCGAGCAGCATCCGCAATTCGATCGCGCGCCCGGTCATGTTGGGGAACAGCGCCGAGGGCTTGAACAGCACCGCATGCAGCCGCACGCCCCGGAACGCGTTGGCGGCGAGATCGAGCGTGCCGTCGCCGGTTACGTTGAGCGACCCCGAGCGCAGCGACAGCGTGCCCTTCAACTGCCGGTCGGCAAGGGTGGCGTTCCCCTGCACCCGGACCCGCGGCGTCGTCAGCCGCTGCAGCTTGCCATGCGCGAGCGGCGCAGGATCGAGCACGCCGCCAAGCGTATAGGAACCCGCCCGGTTGCCGAGCGTCAGATCGACCAGCCGCACCGTCCCGATGTCCGCGACCGCGCTGCCGTCCCACTTCGCCCAGCTCCCGCGTCCAGCAATATCGAGCGCGACGGTGCGCTTGAACCCTGCGAGCGTCGCCAGCAATCCGTCGGCGGTGCCGCGCGCGTGCGTATCCACGTCGAAGCGATTGCGGTCGGGCGCGGCGTCGAGCTTGAGCCGCAGGGTGTCGCTCCCCGCGACCACCGCATCCAGATCGATCAGCGCCCGACCGTTCCGGATATCCGCCCGCCCGGCAAGCCGCCCGACCCGCTCGACCCCGGTGAAGGGTTTCGCGAGCGTCAGCCGGTCGATCGAAAGCGACCCGATCCGGATATCGAACGCCGGCAGGATCGGCTGCCTGCGCGTCGACTTGATCAGGTCGGGCAACCGCTCGAGCCGCGCCTGCGCGACATGCAGCCGGGTGATGTCGAGCCGGTTGTGAACCCACCGCAGCGGTGCCCAGTCGAGCTCGGCGCGCGGGGCGGCGAACACCAGCCCGCGCCTGTCGCGAACGCGCACGTCGACCAGCCTCGCCTGACCGTAGATCGACCCCTCGATCCGCCCGATACTGTAGCGCAACCCGTTCGACGGGCGCAGCGCGGCGATCCGGTCGGTCAGGAACCGGTGCCCGATCGCGGTATCGAGCATGCCGACCAGCGCCACCGCGAGCAGCAGCACCGCAACGATCGCGCCGAGCACGATCCGCCCCCAACGCCGCCGCGGGGCCACGACGTCCGGCGTCCCGACTGGCACATCGTCGCTCAAAACGCCTGCCCCAGCGAGACATAGACCGCGACACGCGGATCGCCCTTCACCGGGTTGACCGGCGTCCCGACATCGATCCGGATCGGGCCGAAGTTGGTATAATAGCGCACCCCGATCCCCGCGCCGTAGCGCATGCCGGTAAAGTCCGGGAGCACGCCGGTGTAGATGTTGCCACCGTCGAAGAACGGGACGATCCCGAAATTGCCGAACGTCTTGACCCGCGCCTCGAGCGAGAATTCGGCAAGGCTGCGCCCGCCGATCGGGTCGTTATTGGGGTCGCGCGGCCCGATGTCCTGATAGCCATAACCGCGCACCGAGGCACCCCCGCCCGCATAGAAGCGCCGCGACGGCGCCACCGCGTCGCGCGGCGCGCCGAAGATCGTCCCCAGCCGGACTCGCCCGGCAAGCACCGTCCCCTTCGCGACCGAACGATAGGTGCTCGCATCGAGCTGGACCCGCGAATAGCCGAAGACCGTGCCCTCGAGCGACAGTTCGGGCGAGAACCGCCCGCTCAGCCGGAACCCGCGCGACGGGTTGAGCAGGTCGTCCGACCCGTCGTAGCTGAGCGTCGTCGGCAACGCGCCGATGAAATAGGTCCTCCGCCGCGGCGCGCCTGTCGAAACGATCACGTCGCGTTCGTCCGATGCGAGCAGTTCGCCCCCCAGCGACCAGGTCCATTTCTTCTGGAAGAAGATGTTGGTCTGCCGCTCGAGGCTCGCCGCCAGCCCAAAGGTACGCGCCTGATAGGCGTTGCGGGTAAGGTTCGAGGCAGTGATCGACGCGGTCAGGATCCGGTCGCGCCCGTGGAAATTGTTGCGGCGGAAGATCACGCTCGCAAGCTGCTCCTGCGTTCCGAGCACGCCGCGCACCGTCAGCCCGCCTTCGGGCGGGAACAGGTTGCGATGCGTCCAGCTCACCTCGGAACGCGCGCCTTCGCCGGTGCCATAGCCGATCTCACCCGCAATGGTGCGCGGCGGCGCACGGTCGATCCCGACCGCGATGTCGACCGTGCCGGGCGCCTTGCCGTCGACCGGCTCGACCCGCACGGTCGAGACCAGCCCGGTCTGGATCAGCGCGCGCCGCAGGTCGACCAGCGCCGCTGCCGTATAAGGCTGCCCGGGGGTAAAGCGCGCAATGTCCTGGACGTGGCGCGCATCGAAGATCCGCTCGCCCGATGTCATCACCACCTGCCCGAACCGGCGCTCCGCACCCGGCACGATCGCGAGATCGAGCGTCGCGCTTTTGGCGGCGCGATCGACCACGATTTCGGGATCGCCGACCACCGCGAAGGGAAAGCCCTTGTCGGTGATCGTCGTCGTCAGCGCGGTCTGCCCGGCGACGACCGAATCCGAATTGACCGGATCGCCGCCACGCACCCCGAACGCCTCGCGCAGCAAGGTCTGCTTGTCGCCCGCGGCATCGACCCCCGCGAGCGTCACGCCGCTGAAAGTGTAGAGCGTCCCCGGCTCGGCATCGAGGATGACGATCGGATGCGGGGCATTGGGTTCGACCCGCATTGCGACGCGCGCGTCATAATAGCCATCGGCCTTGAGCAGCGAGGTCAGCAGCGTCGCATCCTCGCGCGCGCGGCGGTCGAGCTGCGCGCCATTGGCCGGCTGGCCGCGATTGGCGTTGAGCGTGGAGAGCTGGTCGAAGCGTTCGCGCAGCAGCGCGCCGCCGACATCGTCGATCCCGTCGACGCGGTAGGTGTAGCGCGTCTCGCCCGCGATCGTCGCGGGGTCCGCAACCGCTGCCGGTTCGACGGGCGCCTTGGCGAGGTCGGGCCAGTCCACCCCGAGCCCCGGCAAGGGCGCGAGCGGCGATTGCGGATCGAGCTGTGGTTCGGGGATCGACCCGGCGGTGGCGGGCTCGGACACCGAGCGCACCTGTGCGACCGCGCACGGACACCCCACGACAAAGACCCCGACGGCGGCAAGCAACTGGCCCCGCCGCCCGACCGGCAACGACATGCCGCCGTCCTAGCCCGGCTCTTTACGAAGCGACAGGGGGTTGCCGCAGGACTTTAGTGAACCGTGCCGATCGCGCGGTCGAACGACAGCCACGCGATCAACCGCTCGATCTGGCGCCAGCGGCAGAAATGAAGGTGGTTGCCAAGATCGCGACTGCGGTCCGCCCGCGCTGCGGCCTCGGTCCGCGCTTCGCTCCCGAACATGGTGATCAGGTCGGTTGCGTCGGTCAGCTCGGCGCGGTCGGCAAGATAGGGAAGATGCGGCATTCTGGCTCCACGCGCGGCAACGATGTTCGGTCGCGCAGCCGAGTAGCAAGTCCTTGCGATCGCGTCACGAGCCAGTCGCCCGCATTTTTCCGCACCCCGCGTCTCGGCTGCCCCGTCGCTCCCGGATCGGGACGCTGGCGCTGGCCGGCACGACATGGCAGAGCGAAAGGATGGCTTCCTCCCCCCCACCCCGCTCGCCTCTCGCCGGCGGATCGCTGATCGCGCTCGGGTCGATCGTCGGTGCGGCAGTCGGCCTGTTCACGCCGTTCGGGCCGACACGCGGGTTTCTGGTCGGGTTGTCCGCGGGGGTCGCGATGTCGCTCGCGATCTGGCTGCTGGATCGCCGCCGCTAGGGATACGGTACACCCCCCGTTGGTCTCGGACGGAATGCCAACCCCTTCAAACCACCACTGAAACCCTTACCGTAGCGCACGCGACAGCCACACCACCCGCCCGATGACATCCACCGTCGTCGCCAGGATCTCGGCATAGGCGGGATTGTCGCTCGCGATGGCCACGCCGCCGTCCCGCAACGCGAGCCGCTTGACCAGCAACACCCCCTCGTGTCGCAACACGAAGATGTTCGCCCGCGCCATGATCCGCCGGTCGCGCTCGTCGACGACCAGCGTGTCGCCGTCCGAAATCGTCGGCAGCATCGAATCGCCCCGCGCGGTCAGCATGCTCGCATTCGCCGGACTCAGCCGCAGATCGGCAAGTAACCGTGGATCGAGCAGCATCGCGCGCGCGCCGTCGCGGGTCTCGTCGCCATCGCTCATCGCCCCCGGGCCGGCTGACGCTTCGACCGCGAGCCGGCGGATCGCCGCCATCGGTTCCGAAACCGCGCCCCCCAGTTCGCTCTGGTCGACCCGGAAGTAAGCGGCGAGCAACGCACGGTCGCGCTCGGCCAGAACCTTCGGC
Source organism: uncultured Stakelama sp. (assembly GCA_964575105.1). Lineage (GTDB taxonomy): Bacteria > Pseudomonadota > Alphaproteobacteria > Sphingomonadales > Sphingomonadaceae > Sphingomonas. The sequence continues at coordinate 12,667 of CAZNQA010000052.1, read as the reverse complement.
GTCCCGCGGCGGATATATTGCTGCAGATACGCGTCGTTCCGCCGGAGCATCCGCGACAGCGCGGCATAGCCGACCCCATGCGCCTCGATCAGCGCTGCCAGTCTGGCTCTGGGATCGGTCTCGGGCATGCTCACGAAACTACCATAGGAAATTTCCTAGACAAGTTGGAAATGACGGAACACATCGGGAACATACAGCGACTCAAACGAAAGGGCCACCATGTCGGTACTGCACAAAATCGACCGCTACCTGCGCGCGACGGCGATGCCGCCGACCCGATTCGGGCGGCTAGCGGTCCGCGACCCGCGGCTGGTGCACGATTTGCGCCGGGGTCGCGAACCCGGCGTGCAGATGGTCCAGCGAATCGAGGCGTTCCTCGCCGCGCAAGACGAGATGCCCCGATGAGCCGCGGCCCCGATGCGGCAACGCTGCTGCGCCGCGCGCTCGACCGTCACGCCGCTCGCTGCGGGATTACGCTGACATGGCACGCCGTCGTCTCCCGCCGCTGGGCGAGCGCGACCTTCGTCGGCGCGCAACACCGGATTGCGCTGACGATCACGGGGACGGGTCTCGACGCGTGGATCGGCGAACTCGACGAGGTCGATCTGCAGATGCGCGGGCATCTCGTCGCGGATGTCGTCGTGACGACGATCACGCGTACCGCCGATCAGGCCGAACTCGGCGTGGAGGTCCTGACGGTCGAGACATAACCGCCGGGCATCCCCGGATCTTCGACCGGGCTCGAGAAAACGGGAGGGTTTCTGCGTTTCGCCCGCGCTAGTGCGCGCGTTGCGCCATTGCGCGAAGCGCAGCGAGCGTATCCTCGAGCCGGTCCTGCGGCGGCACGGCGACCCGCTCGACTGGCGGGCGCTGCGCCACCTGCTCGAGCCGGTCGAGCAACGCGTGGATCGTCTCGGACGGATCCGCCCGCGTCGGGGTCGGCGCGATGGTCCTGGGCCGCCCGGTCGGGAAGAAGGTCGGTAAAGACGGCCCCGGCAACGCGCCGTCCGCATAGGCGGCAAGCGGCTGGTCCAGGTCCTTCGGCAACGCGCGTTCGGCGAGCGGTCCAGCCGGTTCAGGCCGCCGCACCGCGACTTCCGGCCCGGAAAGCAGCACCTGCGCATCGAGATGCCGCTCCGAAGGCACCGGGATGTCGAGGAACCGCGTGCCGAGGTCGCGATCCGCCCGCAAAAGCCGGCGCGACGGCGCATCGGGATGCGCATCGGCACGACGGAGCGTCGGGGCCACCTCGTCCGGCGACGTCCTGCCGTTCATCGTGGCACGCCTCGCACCGATCCCGACACGGCGATGGCCAAGCACAAGGAAGCTCGCCAACCAGCCGATCATACCAAGCGCCCCACCCCCGAGCAGCACCAGCACCGACCGGGCGGTACCGCCGAACGGCGCCGTCGCGGCGGGGACGATCGTGGTGAGACCGCTGTTCTGTACCGCAGTTTCGATCGCGACGGTCGGCACCGTCGCCAGGATGGCGGCGGTTACGGCCCCCACCACCACTCCGACGAGCGGCGCTACCGGAACGATCAGGCGGTGGGAATCGAAGAGGACGGCCATGCGGTAGACCTTGCCAGCGGAGCGGTAAGTTTCTGGTAAATAGAAGCGTAAAGCGCAATGCTGATCGCCCGGTTACGCTTTTTTTCGCCAAACGCACGTCCGTCCTCCGGCGGTGCTACCGGCCGGTCGGGTGCGCCTTACCGACCCGGATGAACCGGCTCGCCCTGTGCTGGCGCGCCGGTCCCGCCCGTCACGCGTCGTCGGTGTCGTCGCTTTCACCTTCCTGATCGTCGACGTCTTCCTGCAGCGCTTCGAGAAGCGCGCGGTTGAACGCCGGAATATCGTCGGGCTTGCGGCTGGTGATGAACGACCCGTCGCGCACGACTTCCTCGTCGACCACGTCGGCACCGGCGTTTGCGAGATCGACCCGCAGCGACGGCCAGCTCGTCATGCGGCGGCCGTCCACCACGTCCGCCTCGATCAGCAGCCACGGCGCGTGGCAGATCGCGGCGATCAGCTTGCCGTCGTCGGCGAATTCCTCAACGATCTCGACCGCGCGATCATTCATCCGCAGCTTGTCCGGGTTGCCGACGCCACCCGGCAGCAACAGCGCGTTGAAGTCCTCGGTATCGATCTCGTCGAGCGTCGTGTCCGGGGTAATGGTGTCGCCCTTCTCGTCGCCTACCATCCCCTGGATCGGATCGGTCTTGATCGAGGCGAGCGTCACCTTGATGCCCGCATCGAGCAACGCCTTGCGCGGCTCGAACAATTCGGCCTGCTCGAAACCGTCGGTCGCGATGATGAGAACGTGCGCCTGCGAAAGCTCGGCCATGATGGGTCTCCGGTGCGTTTTGGATGTAGCGGGGATCGAACCTGCGTTGGCTCGCGCTGGTCAACCCGCGAGCGCCAGCGCCTGTTCCGGAACGATGCGCCAGCCCGTGCATTCACAAAAGCGATGGCGCAGCAGATCCCCACGATCACCTATCACGACGACAGCGAACCCGGCATCACCCGCAGGAAGATGCGCGGCGGCTGGGGGTATTTCGACGCCGACGGCGCACGTGTCACCGACCGCGACGAGATCGACCGGCTGAACGCGATCGGCCTGCCCCCCGCCTATCGCGACGCATGGTTCTGCCCCTCGCCTGAAGGGCATATCCAGGCGGTCGGCTGGGACGAGAAAGGCCGCAAGCAATATCGCTATCACCTTGGCTTCCGCGAGACGCAGGACGCCGCGAAATACGATCTCTGCGCACCTTTCGGCCACGCCCTCCCCAGGCTGCGCGCGCGGGTCGCAAAGGATTTGGCGCGGCGCGGGCTCGACAAGGACATCGCGGTCGCCGCGGTCGTCCGGCTGCTCGATCTCGGCAAGGTCCGCATCGGCAACGAGGGCTATGTAAAGGCGAACAAGAGCTTCGGCGCCACCACGCTGCGCAAGCGGCATGCGGCGGTGTCGGGGCAGTCGCTCAAGCTCCAGTTCAAGGCCAAGTCCGGCAAGATGCGGATGCTGACGATCACCGACGGGTCGCTCAGCCGCTTCGTCAAACGGTGTCAGGATCTTCCCGGGCAGCATCTGTTCCGCTGGGTCGACGCGGACGGCGAATGCCATCCGGTCTCCTCCTCCGACGTCAACGCCTATATCCGCGCGGCGATGGGCGGCGATTTCACCGCCAAGCATTTCCGCACCTGGAGCGCGAGCGTCCTGGCGTTCGAGGCGCTGGCGCACGCAAAGCATGACATCAGCCTCAAGACGATGCTCGAGCCCGTCACCGAGGCGCTTGGCAACACACCCGCGATCGCGCGCAAATCCTACGTCCACCCCGCCCTTCTCGCATTGGCCAAGGACGGACAGGGCGCGTTCCGGGACGGACTGCGGCTTCCGCGCTCCACCCAGCATCTCTCGCGCGCCGAGCGCGGGTTGATCGCCTTCCTCGAACGCGCAACGGCCGGCGGCGACGCCCCGATGCTGGTCGGGGCGGCATAAAGGTACCGACATGAGCAACAAGTCCGCGGCGATCCTCCCGCCGATCCGCGTCCGCGACGTCAACAGCCAGGTCCACGGGCTTGCGAAGACGACGTTCGACTGGATCGGCGATTACTGGCTCCAGTTGCTGGTCTCGTTCGGCATTGGCGCGGCAATCGTCATCGCGCTCCATTTCGCCCGCCGGATCGGACGCGGCCTGTGCGAGCGCGACCGGCAGCTGCACGGCTGGGGAATCGTGTTCGGCCGAACGATCGCGCGGACCGGCAATGTCTTCATGGTCCTGCTCGCGGCCAAACTGGTGATCGGCTTCGCCAATCCCCCCGCTGACGTGACTCGGGTGGTCAATTTCCTGTTCACGATCTCCTCGGTCTTCCAGGCGGCAATCTGGGCGCGCGAGCTGATCCTCGGCGCGATCGAGCATCGCACCCGCAGCGAGCATTATTCGGGCGAGGCGATCGGCAGCGCGATGGGGATCATCCGGCTGCTCGTCAGTTTCGCGGTGTTCGCAATCGCGCTGATCGTCGTGCTCGACAATCTCGGGGTCAACGTCACCGGGCTGGTCGCCGGTCTCGGCGTCAGCGGTATCGCGATCGGTCTTGCGGCACAGGGCATCTTCGCCGATTTGTTCGCCGCGCTCGCAATTATCTTCGATCGCCCGTTCCGGCGCGGCGACGCGATCAGCTACGATTCCTCCTCGGGCACGGTCGAGGCGATCGGGCTCAAATCGACCCGGATTCGCGGCGTGACCGGCGAGGAACGGATCGTCGCGAACAAGCAGCTGCTCGAGAAGGAGATCATCAACAATACGTCGCGGGAATATCGCCGCGTCGTCTTCACGCTCGGGCTCGTCCAGTCGACCCCGGTCGATACGATGGAAGCGCTGCCATCGATGCTCAAGGACGTGATCGAAGCCCGGGGTATGAAGTTTGTCCGGGCCGGCTTCATGACGTTCGGCGTGAGCAGCTACGACTTCGACGTCGAGTTCGATTCCCCGAGCGCGGCCTTCCAGGAATTCTACGATGCGCGGCATTTCGTGGGGCTCGCGATCGTCCGCCGGCTCAACGACGCCGGAATCGAGCTGGCGTACCCGACCCAGACGACAATTAACGTAAAACCGGAGCGAACCGACGAAAAACAGTCCGAAACGATCGAGAATCGGCGTGGAACCGGTGCAGAATCAAGCAAATCCGCAGTAGATGAAGACGGCGGACAGCATTGAGGACTATGGTTACGCCGTCGGTGATTATACTGTATTTACCCCATGTCGTATACCGTTTTCGACGTACACGCCAAAATGGGCGTAACGGTACTGGCGTTATCACCGTTTTTGACCTATAATTCCCCTGTATACTGTAAGTGCATGATTTATCCCGGGGCGCCTGTCGGAAGGGATCTTGAACGAGACGCGGGTTTTATTGGGGGCGGTCGCAGTGTCAGTACGGTGGGTGCACGACTATCAGGATAGTATGGAAGTGCGTCTCAACCACGCCACCCTTGCCTATCTCCGGAAGAACTGGCCGAACCCCGTCAACCTCTCGCCTGCCAGGCTCGGTCATGAATTCACGCCCGAAGGCAAGACGTTCGTCCGCATCATCCAGACCTTGATCGACGAGGGTCTGCTGTCGGTCGAGTTCTTCCTGATCGGTACCGGGGATGAACCTACCGCGCGCGATGCGATCCTGACCCGCAAGGGCGTCGCCTCGATCGCCGATTCCTGATTGCATCCGGGGGATGCCCTTACCGGCTCTGCTCGATGATCGTCGCGATCTTGCGGAACGTTACAAGGTCTTCTTCGGAAACCGCGCGAGGCTCGCGCGCCAGTATCGCCAGCGTCCCGATCCGCAGACCGGACACGTCGCGGACCGGCGTGGCGGCGTAGAAGGCAAAGCCCGCGGCGTCCGCAACGACCGGGTTGGCAAGGTCGACCGCGCTCGACCGCTCCGTTGCCACCACATCGGTTTCGCCTGCCGCACGCGCGATCCCGGTCTTGCCCGAAGTCCAGGCGGGTATGCCGTTGTCGATCACGATCACCGCGACATCGACGCCAAGCGCCCGAACCGCGACATGGGCGATATCGTCGAGCAATACCGCCGACATTCCAGGCCGGTCCCCGCGTCGCGGATCGCTCAGGACGTACATTTCGCTTCGATCGGTCGGCCGCTGTTTCATTGCTACTCGCATCACGAGACTGTCCCCCGGGACCCAAAAGATCTTGGTATAATGTAGGAGGACCTTTGCCGAATATCGGATTGTGTTGCATCCGCCTTAAGAAGGGTTTCATTCCTATTGACTATGTTCCGTGGCAAAACGGCGTAAGTTCGGCGTCATATTTCCATCGACCCGCCATTTTTCAGCGCCAGAACGAATCACACGACCCTCCGTTTAGAAAACGCGGTTCGGCAGCGTGGCATGATTCGCCACCGCTATCCTGTCTGTTAACGCTACGGCAGCCGCTCCGTTCCGGAATTGGGTTTTGCCAGGCTTGCGCGCGGCAGGCGCTGGTGCCATCTCCCGACACAGCCAGCGATACACGCACTTTGCAGGGGAATGCCGTGACCACGACGATCACTATCCAGGAACTGGCAAGCAGGATCGGCAACGAGCAGGTCTCCGACTGGGTCGAGGTCAGCCAGGACATGATCGACAAGTTCGCAGATGCGACCGGCGATCACCAGTTCATCCACGTCAATCCGCAAATGGCCGCGATGACCCCGTTCGGCGGCACGATCGCGCACGGTTTTCTCACCCTGTCGCTGATGCCATTGCTGTCCTCCAAGATCATCGACGCGGTCCAGATCGAGGGCGTCAAGATGGGGATCAATTACGGTGGTAACAAAGTCCGCTTCCTCCAGCCGGTCAAGTCCGGCAAGCGCGTACGCGGTCGGTTCAAGCTGCTCGAACTGACCGAAAAACGCCCCGGTCAGTGGCAGCAGACCAATGAATTCACGGTCGAAATCGAAGGCGAGGAAAAGCCCGCGATGATCGCCGAATGGATGTCGCAGATCTTCGTGTGAGCCTACAAAGCCCCTCCCCTTCAGGGGAGGGGTTGGGGTGGGGCCGTGCCGCGAACACACCGGCTGCTCTCCATCCCACGTCCCCACCCCACCCCCTCCCCTGAAGGGGAGGGGCTTATAGAAGGAGAAGCCCGATGCGTTCAGCCGTCATCGTTTCCACCGCCCGCACCCCGATCGGCCGCGCCTATCGCGGCGCCTTCAACAACACCCCCGCCCCCACCCTCGCCAGCCACGCGATCAAGGCCGCCGTCGAGCGTGCCGGGATCGACGGCGGCATGGTCGACGACGTCGTGTTCGGCTGCGCGCTCCAGCAGGGCCACCAGGCGGGCAATATCGCGCGCACCTCGCTGCTCCGCGCCGGGCTCCCCGTCACCGTGCCGGGCATGTCGGTCGACCGCCAGTGCGCTAGCGGGCTGATGGCGATCGCCACCGCCGCCAAGCAGATCATCACCGACAATATGGACGTGACGATCGGCGGCGGCGTCGAGAGCATCAGCCTCGTCCAGACTCCGCAGATGCGCTTCGCGCCCGATCCCGAGCTGATCGCGATGCACAAGGACGTGTACATGGCGATGCTCGGCACCGCCGAAGTCGTCGCCAAGCGCTATAACATCAGCCGCGAAGCGTGCGACGAATATGCGCTCAAGTCGCAGCAGCGTACCGCCGCCGCGCAGGCAGCGGGCTATTACGACCAGGAGATCGTCCCCGTCACCGCGACGATGGCGGTGACCAACAAGGAAACCAAGGAAGTCACGCACAAGGAGGTCACGCTCTCCAAGGACGAAGGCAACCGCCCCGAGACGACGCTCGAGGGTCTCCAGTCGCTCCAGCCCGTCATGGGCCCGGGGATGAACGTGACCGCGGGCAACGCCAGCCAGCTTTCGGACGGCTCGTCCGCCTCGGTGCTGATGGAAGAGTCGCTCGCCTCGAAGCGCGGCCTCACCCCGCTCGGCCGCTATGTCGGCATGGCGGTCGCGGGCACCGAGCCCGACGAGATGGGCATCGGCCCGGTCTTCGCGATCCCCAAGCTGCTCGAGCGGTTCAACCTCAAGATGGACGACATCGGCCTGTGGGAGCTCAACGAGGCGTTCGCAGTCCAGGTGCTGTACTGCCGCGACAAGCTCGGCATTCCGGATGAGCTTCTCAACGTCTCGGGCGGCGCGATCTCGATCGGCCATCCCTACGGCATGACCGGCGCACGCGCGACCGGCCATGCGCTGATCGAGGGCAAGCGGCGCGGCGCGAAGTATGTCGTCGTCACCATGTGCATCGGCGGCGGCCAGGGTGCCGCTGGTTTGTTCGAGGTCCTGTAATTGAACTCGAGGCCCATTTCGTCTATCTAGAAATAGGCGAAGTCATAGGCGCCTCTCATAACGAGCCCCGGTCGTGCTAGCGGCCGGGGCTCAATGCGTTTGGGGCTCGGTTGCTAGACCAAGCCCCGCCCGTGCACCCTAGTCTTTGCGTGCCATCTCGATGATCTTCAGGACCAAGGTCGTGAAGGCGAAGAGCACGCCCAGAAGCAGGCACAGATCGGCGACCGTCATAGGTCTACCTCTCATCTTAGCGGCCGGATTGCCGCCGATGGAATGACTAATGGAGACTTTAAATATCCGCAAATTCGAATGGAAATGGCCCTTCCCATTCACGTCATGTTCGCATAACGGTGATCGATCGTCTTCGCGCCACGCGCCCACTTCTTGTCCATGACACTGCGAAAAATCCAGGGCAACCAACCCAGCGTCCCGTCGTTTCCTTCCCGAACCATCCTCAAGGAGAGACACGCATGGCCGACACTCAGGAAATCAAAGAGACCTTGTGGAAGAAGATGGCCGACAGCCCCTACCTCATGGTGGGCAAGGCCGACGGATCGTCGCACAGCGAGCCGCTGATGGCGCAGCTCGACAAGGATCTGGTCGACACTTTGTTCTTCTTCACCGGCAAGGACAACCGCTTGGCAGACGGCGGCAAGGTGATGGCGCAGTTCGTGTCCAAGGGGCATGACTATTTCGCGTGCATGGCGGGCACCATCCGTCAGGACAATGACCGCGCGATGATCGACAAGCTTTGGAGCAAACAGGTCGAGGCGTGGTTCCCCGAGGGCAAGGAAGACCCCAATCTCGCGTTGCTGCGGATGGACATCGACAGCGCTGAATTGTGGGAAACCGATATTTCGCTGACGGGTCGGGTCAAAATGCTGTTCGGCGGCACGATCACCGCGGACGAGAGCAGCAGCCACGCCAAGGTCAGCACGACCGCGGCGTAAGCTCCGTAATTGATTGTTGCGGGATCTCGGCCTCGTGCCGGGATCCCGCATGCACGAAGGGCGGACCGGGTTCGTTGCACAGTCGTCTCTTGAAACGCTCTCGGGCTAAGGCGGGCTACCGGGGCGCAGCCTCGTACCCCCCACCATCATGCTAAACTAGTTTCAGCATCCAGCGCGCAACAAGCAGGGTCCGGGCTCGAACCACAGTGGACCCTGAAACAAGGTCAGCGCGTCGCGACCCTGGGAGTGCCGATCGCCAACCCGGCCTCAGCCGTGCGCTTTCATCCATTCCTCGACGACCGGCGCGACCTTCGTGCGCCACTTCGAGCCGTTGAAGATCCCGTAATGGCCAGCACCCTCGGCCATATAATAGCGCTTCTTCTCATCCGGCAGATTCGTCGCGATCGTCAGAGCCGCGCGCGTCTGGCCAAGCCCAGAAATATCGTCCTTCTCGCCTTCGATCGCGAGGATTGCGATATCGGTGATCGCCCCCGGATCGACCACGCGCCCACGGTGCGTCATCGTACCCTTGGGAAGCGAATGATCCTGGAACACCACGTCGATCGTCTGCAGATAGAATTCCGCGGTCATATCGCAGACCGAGCGATATTCCTCATAGAACCGCTTGGTCGCGTCCGCCTCGAGATCCTCGCCGTCGATCAGATGTTTGAACATCTCGTAATGCGACATCATGTGGCTGCCGAGGTTCATCGACATGAAGCCCGCGAGTTGCAGGAAGCCGGGATAGACCTTGCGGCCAGCCCCCGGATGCGACGCGGGGATCGTCGCGATGACGTTCTGGCTGAACCAGCTGTGCGGGCGTTCGGTGGCGAGTGTGTTGACCGAGGTCGGCGCTTCGCGCGTGTCGACCGGGCCGCCCATCATCGTCAGCGTCTTGGGGCGGCACGGATGCTTGTCCGCGCTCATCACGCAGGCGGCGGCGTAGCACGGCACCGATGGCTGGCAGACCGCGAGCATATGCGCGCCCGGCCCGATCGCCTCGAGAAATTCGATCAGATAATCGATGTAGTCGTCGAGATCGAACTTGCCGTCAGACAGCGGCACCTGCTTAGCATCGCGCCAGTCGGTGATGTAGACATCCGCCACGGGCAACATCCGCTCGACCGTTCCGCGCAGCAGCGTGGCGTAATGGCCCGACATCGGCGCGACGATCAACAGTTTGGGGCCGGTCTCCACGCCTTCGCGAACGAAGTGCTTGAGCTGACCGAACGGCTTGCGCGCAACGATCTCTTCCGTGACCGCAACGGTCTTTCCGTCGACTTCGGTCGAAGCAAGGCCGAACGCCGGCTTCCCACGCGGGGCGGCGGCATGCGCGAACACCTCGAGCGCCGAGCCCATCACCGCACCGCCACCGAAATAGGCGAACGGATTGGCGGGGTTGCTGAGCCAGCCTGCGCTGAAGTCGGCCATTGCACTCGCGCCGGCGAGCATCGATTTCTGAATTTCATAAGCATTGTAGAGCATGACGGGCCTTCTAGCATACCGTACTTACGATTCTATCCATCTTAATACGGCGATGCGGCAAACGGGCGACGCATCTGCATCATATCAATACGCACAGACGACGATTATGATGCACGCCGATTGAGACGCCCCGCTGTCCCTGCTAGGCGAGGCGCATGGCAAACCCCGTGCAAGCCGCTCCGACGTCAGACACACCGTCCAAGGACATGCCGCGGGAGAGTCGTCGCAAGCTCAGCAACCTGCTGATGATCTGGCATTTCGGGTCGCGATATCCGGCGCAGATCGCGATTGCGCTGCTTGCCCTGGTGACGACGTCGGCGACGACGCTGTACATCCCGTGGACCTTCAAGTCGGTGATCGACCAGGGATTCAGCCACGGCGGCAACCCCGATCATATCAATCAGGTCTTCTACGGCCTGTTCGCGCTGGTCGCGGTGCTCGCGATCGCCACCGCAGTGCGTTTCTACTTCGTCTCGTGGCTCGGCGAACGGACCGTCGCGGATATCCGCACCGCGGTGCAAGCAAACCTGCTGCGGCTCGCGCCGCGCTGGTTCGAGGAGAACCGCCCGTCCGAAGTTGCCTCGCGGCTCACCTCGGACACCGCACAGATCGAGAGCGCGGTCGGCACCACGGTTTCGGTTGCGCTGCGCAATGTGCTGACCGGGATCGGCGGTATCATCTCGCTGTTCGCGCTCGCGCCGAAGCTGGCGGGGATGCTGATCATCGGGATTCCCATCGTGGTTCTGCCGATCGTGCTGCTCGGGCGGCGGGTCCAGAGCTACTCGCGCTCGAGCCAGGATCGCATCGCCGATATCGGCGCGATGGCGGTCGAGACGTTCGCGGCGATGAAGATCGTCCAGGCATTCGGGCAGGAGCAACGCGAGGCCGAACGGTTCGCCGGCGCGGTCGATCGCAGTTTCATTGCCGCCAAGCGCCGCATCCGGATCCGCGCGATCATGACCGCGCTGGTAATCGGGCTGCTGTTCGGCGCGGTCACGCTGCTGATGTGGTCGACCCTGTCGGACGTATCCGCCGGGCGCCTGACCGGCGGCGCGTTGACTGCGTTCATCTTTACCGCCGGGCTGGTGACGGGTGCGTTCGGCGCCTTGACCGAGGTATACGGCGACCTGCTCCGCGCCTCGGGCGCGGCAGAACGGCTGGCCGAACTGCTCGACGAGCAACCCGAGATCCGCGCGCCCGCTGCACCCGCGACGCTCCCCGTCCCGCCGCGCGGCACGCTGACCTTCGATCATGTCGAATTCCGCTACCCGACCCGCCAGGACGTTGCCGCGCTTCATGATTTCTCGCTCGATATCGCGAGTGGCGAGACGGTGGCGATCGTCGGTCCGTCGGGGGCTGGCAAGACCACCCTGTTCCAGATGATCCAGCGTTTCTACGATCCCGATGCGGGGTCGGTGCGGATCGACGGGGTCGATCTGCGCGATGCCGACCCCGCCGAGATCCGTACGCGGATTGCGATGGTGCCGCAGGAAACCGTGATCTTCGGTGCCACCGCGCGTGACAATCTCCGCTACGGCCGATGGGATGCACATGACGACGAGCTATGGGCCGCCGCCGAGGCCGCCAACGCTGCCGAATTCCTGCGAAAGTTGCCCGACGGACTTGATACGTTTCTCGGCGAGAGCGGCGCGCGGCTTTCAGGGGGGCAACGCCAGCGCGTCGCGATCGCGCGCGCCCTGCTCCGCAACGCGCCGATCCTGCTGCTCGACGAGGCGACCAGCGCGCTCGACGCCGAGAGCGAACGACTGGTGCAGGAAGCACTCGAACGGCTGATGACCGACCGCACCACGCTGGTCATCGCGCACCGCCTTGCGACGGTCCGCGCTGCCAAACGCATCATTGTAATGCGCGACGGACAGATCGTCGAACAAGGCTCGCACGGCTCGCTGATCGGGGAGAACGGCCTCTACGCCCGGCTCGCCAGCCTGCAGTTCAACGAGGCGGCCTGACGCCGAACCCGGGCTTGTCCCGGGTCCGTCGCTGTCGCACACTCCGACCATCCGGGATCATCACCGGATCGCTCAACGGAGGGTCTCATGGCGCGCGACTTCGACATCATCGTCTTCGGGGCTACCGGCTTTACCGGACGTCTCGTCGCCGAATATCTGCTTGGAACCGGAGCGCCGCGCTGGGCGATGGCGGGCCGCTCGTTGACCAAGCTCGAGCAGGTCCGCGACGCGATCGGTGCAGCCGCCGACATGCCCCTGATCACCGCCAATGCCGACGACCCCGCAGCGCTCCGCGCGTTGTGCAATCGTACGCAGGTGGTGCTTACCACGGTCGGCCCGTACCAGCTTTACGGCAGCGACCTTGTCGCCGCCTGCGCCGAGACCGGCACCGCCTATGTCGACCTGTGCGGCGAGCCCGCCTGGATGCGCCAGATGATCG